>NZ_CP150297.1:6000000-6886280 GCF_045040645.1 Paenibacillus sp. FSL H8-0261
TCGGACACCCCCGGATCAAAGCTTGCTTACAGCTCCCCGAGGCAGTTTCGTTGTTCGCCACGTCCTTCGTCGGCTCCTGGCGCCTAGGCATCCTCCGTGTGCTCTTATTAGCTTAACCTTGATTTTTCCTAAGAAAAATCTCACTAATAACATTTACTTGTTTGCACAAGTTGCTAAAAGATGTTCTAAAACGCAAATTCGTTTCGGTATCCAGTTTTCAAGGATCAAGTCTTACTGAGAGCTTAAACTCTCAAAACTGAGCAACGAGTGAGTAACAGGCCTAAACCTGAGATTTGGAAGTTTAACTTCCGATTTGAATGTCTTCATTGCAGAAGACGATTCTCCATAGAAAGGAGGTGATCCAGCCGCACCTTCCGATACGGCTACCTTGTTACGACTTCACCCCAATCATCTACCCCACCTTCGGCGGCTGGCTCCCTTGCGGGTTACCCCACCGACTTCGGGTGTTGTAAACTCTCGTGGTGTGACGGGCGGTGTGTACAAGACCCGGGAACGTATTCACCGCGGCATGCTGATCCGCGATTACTAGCAATTCCGACTTCATGCAGGCGAGTTGCAGCCTGCAATCCGAACTGAGACCGGCTTTGATGGGATTGGCTTCACCTCGCGGTTTCGCTTCCCGTTGTACCGGCCATTGTAGTACGTGTGTAGCCCAGGTCATAAGGGGCATGATGATTTGACGTCATCCCCACCTTCCTCCGGTTTGTCACCGGCAGTCACTCTAGAGTGCCCAGCCTTACCTGCTGGCAACTAAAGTTAAGGGTTGCGCTCGTTGCGGGACTTAACCCAACATCTCACGACACGAGCTGACGACAACCATGCACCACCTGTCTCCTCTGTCCCGAAGGCCGCCACTATCTCTAGTGGATTCAGAGGGATGTCAAGACCTGGTAAGGTTCTTCGCGTTGCTTCGAATTAAACCACATACTCCACTGCTTGTGCGGGTCCCCGTCAATTCCTTTGAGTTTCAGTCTTGCGACCGTACTCCCCAGGCGGAGTGCTTACTGTGTTAACTTCGGCACCAAGGGTATCGAAACCCCTAACACCTAGCACTCATCGTTTACGGCGTGGACTACCAGGGTATCTAATCCTGTTTGCTCCCCACGCTTTCGCGCCTCAGCGTCAGTTACAGCCCAGAAAGTCGCCTTCGCCACTGGTGTTCCTCCACATATCTACGCATTTCACCGCTACACGTGGAATTCCACTTTCCTCTTCTGTACTCAAGTCACCCAGTTTCCAGTGCGACCTCAGGTTGAGCCCAAGGTTTAAACACCAGACTTAAATGACCGCCTGCGCGCGCTTTACGCCCAATAATTCCGGACAACGCTTGCCCCCTACGTATTACCGCGGCTGCTGGCACGTAGTTAGCCGGGGCTTTCTTCTCAGGTACCGTCACTCCGATAGCAGTTACTCTACCGGACGTTCTTCCCTGGCAACAGAGCTTTACGATCCGAAAACCTTCATCACTCACGCGGCGTTGCTCCGTCAGACTTTCGTCCATTGCGGAAGATTCCCTACTGCTGCCTCCCGTAGGAGTCTGGGCCGTGTCTCAGTCCCAGTGTGGCCGTTCACCCTCTCAGGTCGGCTACGCATCGTCGCCTTGGTGGGCCGTTACCCCACCAACTAGCTAATGCGCCGCAGGCCCATCCCTCAGTGACAGATTGCTCCGTCTTTCATTCTTTCTTCAGGAGAAAAAAGAAATTATCCGGTATTAGCTACCGTTTCCGGTAGTTATCCCAGTCTAAGGGGCAGGTTGCCTACGTGTTACTCACCCGTCCGCCGCTAAGTTAGTTTGAAAGCAAGCTTTCAAACTAACTCCGCTCGACTTGCATGTATTAGGCACGCCGCCAGCGTTCGTCCTGAGCCAGGATCAAACTCTCCAATTAGTATTGAAAAGAGCGATATGCTCATCTTGAAACATCTGACGAGAAAATTAATTCTCTAATTTTGGATTTCACTTTCGTGATTTCCTACTCACTCGTTGTTCAGTTTTCAAAGATCAAGCTGTTTGTTTCGTCGTTGTGTTGTTCAGCAGCGACCTTTATAATATATCACAGCGTCCTCGTTTTAGTCAACCTTTTTTTTAATTTCTTTTTTCGGTTGTCTTTCGAATGTTTTCGAAAGCACATCTCTGTGTCAGAGGGACGAGTTATAATTTAACACATGAACTAGGAAAGAGTCAACCATAAATTTATTAGAATAAATATGAGCGCATCATAATAGCGAACAAACAAAAAAGAGAGTGCTCAGCCTCTCCCTATCCCTACTTATTTTATCTATAGATTACCGGCAAATCCTGCATCTAATTTCTTCTCTATAAGGTATATCGGATCGCATGACCCTCTCCCCCATGACCGTCAGCCCATAAAGTAATCTCACGGATTAGCGAACGAGAAACAAGCTTTCGTAAAACTAGGGGCAACTCAGCCTCTAATTGACACAGGCCAGAATGCTGTAGTAATTCTTTTATACTCCACGCTTCCTTACGGCTATTCAGAATATTGAAAAGCAATGCACAACAATCCGTCATTTTGGACATGATCCCAAATTCACATGCTAGAAGAACAAGCTCTACTCTTTGCTCTAAGGTCTCCGTGCTGATGGTTAGTTCCTCATATAGTTTATGGACAGAAGTGTTCATACTTTTAACCTGCTCCCAAACAGCCGGCTCTGGAAATGAACCAGATTCACTCACTTCTATTCTTGCCCAATGATATAGAGCCATCAATACACAGTTATATGCATCCATAATGTAGCCAGCTTCTATATACCGTTTAGATTTCACATACAAATGCAAGAATCGTGCAAACTCCATGAACTCAACTCGTTCCTTAAGAGGCCCTTCAAATTGTAAAATCTCCCGGCGCATATCCCCTAGTATTCCTTTGGGATCCCAGATCACTTCCCCAATCATCAAACTAGTAAGGAGCTCGTTATTATCTCCCGCCATGACAGCCCGCTCCAAAGCGGAAAGGCCAATATGGACTGACTGGGTCCGTGTGTCACCGGCAATGGTGTGGCGAACAATATGTTCTAAATCCTGTTCCTCATGTAAAACTAACACAATCATATCAAAATCGTGAAGTAGCGCGCTTTGAAAAGGAGTACTCCCTTTCTGCCGCAAAGCGACAGCTCCTAAAACATTTTCTTCAAACGTTTCTCCACTCAACAAAGTTACATTGGATAATTCCATGCTTCCCTCCATTAAATTTGGCGAATTTGCGTCCAGTCAGTTATAATTCAGTTATAATTATTATTCTACATATGAAAGACAGTTCCTTCTGGACAACCCAACTATATTTAGTTAGGAGCAAACACTCATGAAGTTTAAAACGGCTAAGATCAACGCTTTTCGCACATGGGGATTACTGCTCACAATGCTCGGAATGGGACTTATGGTTTTGGGTACAGCAGGCATCGTATTCTGGGGATCGACTGGGAAAGTATTCGCTGGAATCGGACTTGTAATCGGTTTAATTTCCATGATGGCAAGTCTTGCGATCTATTTCTGGGCTGGCATGCTCTCAACAAGTGCAGTTCAGCTAGAGTGCCCTGAGTGTCACAAGCTGACCAAGATGCTCGGTAAAACAGACCGCTGTATGTTCTGCCACACCATTCTTACTATGGATCCGGCCGAGGCCACTATTACTGCAGATCAGCTTGAGCATCAGCAACTAAACCACTAAACACACCTTACAGAGGCTCACTACTAACTAGTTAAAATGCACTCAAATATTTGCTAATACAACAAAGAGGCCCCCGATATGGGAGCCTCTTTGTTTGTTATAAATGAAATTATGATTACTTATGAATCTCTTGTAATGCTTCCCATGCTGATGGATTGCTAAAACTGCGATTCCATGATCCGATGCCTCCAAGCCCCATGGACTTAGCAAGCTCAACTCTTGATTTTAAGCTCACCTTATCTTCTATCCATATTTTCTTAAGAGCGCCATCTTCCTTGTACTCTACGTAATTCTGCCCAGCAGCCTTATCAAATGTAGGAGTTAGCTTCTTCTCTTTGATAATTTTTTCAACGGCATTCATACTAACGGATTTGGAGCTTACCTTTGTCTTGCCATCTACTTGAGCCTCAGTCCAGATGCGGGTGTACAATGGGATCCCCAAAATCACCTTCTCAGGCGGCACATTGTCTTCCTCTATGATCCGGCTTATTGAATTCTCTACCCAAGGTAAGGAGGCAACAGAGCCCGCGATAGGGCTAGCTGCCCAATGTTCATCATAAGCCATCACGATTAGATAATCGACTAATGTCCCAAGAGCCTTACGATCAAGGAATGCTGACCACATCTCGCTATTGGATTTAGGTGTCACGTCTATGGAGACGATTAGATTCTTAGCCTGAGCCATCGGTTTTAGCTCTCTCATAAATTGAGTGACATTCTCTCCGTCTTTCGTATACACATTCTCAAAATCGATATTAATTCCATCCAAATTGTATAAATCCGAATATTCTAAGATCTGTACGATTGCATTCATCCGTTTCTCATAGCTGGACAATGCCTCAGTAGTCATGTCTGGATCGAAGCTATTGCTAAGCAACCCCCATACTTCTAACCCGCGCCCATGCGCCCACTGCACATACGCACTGTCGGCCTGACTGCGCACATTGCCATCGCCATCTATAATACTAAACCATGTTGGGCTAGCCACGTTAACGCCTGGTAGCTCACCGAAGGTTTCTGGGTTAGGTTTGCGTTGGTAAACAGCCTCCCAATACAAATTCACTGACTTCCCTTTCCAGTTACGTTCAGCGCGTGTTGGCGTGGGTTTTTTCGGTTCCACTGTCTTTTGACCATCCCGAACAATGTCACTTGCCTTGGCATAACCTGCATACCCGCTGCTTAATTGTACAAACAGCCAGTCCTTATTTTCTTCATTCCAAATATTCACGACTGCCCCAGGAGACATATCCGCAACTATAGGTGCGTGGATGGATGCCTCATTTCGTAGAGCTACTGACTTGTCGCCTTTTTCACCTTTAACTTTTCCTAACGAGACAGACTCTCCTGCCGTCATTAGTAGTATTGCTCCGGTATTCGTATCCTCCTGTATTTCAAACCCATATAGATCTTCTAATACATCCGCAGGAAGGTAGGTCACTTTTTCCTTTACTTCAGGCGCTAACCGCAGCTGCAGCGGACGATTATTCAGACTAGCATCGGTTTTATCCTCCTGCATGTAAAGGAGCTCACTATCCGTTGATAGGATGACCGATTTCGTCTTCTCTTCATAACGAATGGAAGGATCCACATACTCTTGCAACAATGGTAATGGTAATAGCATGCTATCTCCAGTCCCCGAGGCAGAATAACCTGTATGCTCTCCTTTTACAAAGATGGGGTGCGCTTGAGCTTTCCAATCTACATCTATGTGCTGACGATTTGGCAATACATAAAACACTACCCAATATGCTGCTGCTACAATGATTAAAAGTCCAAATAACCGCCTAAAAAAACCTCCGCGCTTTTTGACGCGCCTCTGTCCCAGTCTTCTGTCCAAAATATATCCTCCAGATAATAATATGATTTTTAATAGAGTCTAACATTACGATTATAACATCCACTTGGTTTCATATAACCAGTAGAAAATAGTCATTTATCCTACAAATTGTTATATTCATGAAGAAATGACGTTGTCGTTCTTATATTTGTAAAAAAATAAAAACGTGAGTCCTCCGCTTTCGGATTTCGCACGTTTAGTGATAACTTGGTAGATCGCCTTGATACCGTTCTATTCTAGTCTTAATGCTGCTTCTCTCTACAACTTTTGCAAAATCCATGCAGCTCCATACGCAATCCTGTAATCTTAAAGCCTGTAGCTTGCTCAGCATGCAGCTCTACATCCCTAAGCGAAGGATAACTGAAATCCTCAATCTTACCGCATTTCTGACATATAACATGATAATGATCAGACACATTGGCATCAAAACGGCTGGAGCTATCCCCATAGGTCAACTCACGAACCATGCCAGCTTCCATAAACATCTTGAGATTATTATATACGGTTGCCACGCTCATGCTCGGAAATTTAGGCTCTAATGCCCGATATATATCGTCAGCTGTAGGATGATTCATTGCTTCCATCAAATACGTAAGAATCGCATGACGCTGGGGCGTTATACGGACACCTGTTGTTTTTAATTGTTCCAATGCATGTTGTACGCCACTCCCCATGACTGTCACCGCCTTTTAAATTTAAAAATAAAAGAAATATTTCTTATAATTGTAAGACTGGGTTTTCAATCTTGTCAACGAAGTCGATACATTATATTCATTATTATATAAGAAAAATTACTTTTTTCAATAACCTCTCACATTTAAGTTGCTGTTTCCCTCAACCTGAATCTTGAACTCACCTGTGCCCACTTCACCAGATATCTTCTTCTTATCAATGGTTAAGGTAGGTAAATCTGAAATAATATCGCCATATCCACTTGAGCCATTCAACTTATAGTTCCCTAACTGCGGCAAATACAATTGAATATCGCCAACTGCACTATAAATGTCCCAGTCTCCTCCGACTTCATGCGAACGAACATCAATGATGCCATTCAAGGATTCTGCATGCAGCTTTGATCTGGCTCCATCAATCTCTAAATTACCATTTTTGCTAGAAATATCGATCTCGGCTTCATTCCCGGTTGCACCGATATTGCCAACTGCCGTTGATAATTTCAAGGCTCCTGTGACATTCCAAGCATTCATATTGCCACCGCTCGTTGATAAATCAACACTGCCCTGGACGGATCTCGCACGCACAGCTCCATTCAGTGTTTTCCCCTTCACATTACCAAAGATACGATGAAGAATAAGTTCTCCATTCCCCGTTTCCAGCGAAATATCTTCGATCGCTTCTATGTTCTGCAGGGTGATCCCACCATTCATAGTGCGAACATCGAGATTAAACCGGCGGTCTTCCGGCAAAGAAATGTCCAAATCCATTCGCGGCTGACGCTTACCTGATTCTCCGTACGCCTTGCTGTTTGAAGTGATTTTTATAGTTGGTCCTTCAACAACATCCACAAAGGACTGTTCCGAAATGGCCTCAGCCATCGGACCTTCCAATTGATCTACCCAAACTGTAGTAGTAATTTGAATATTATCTACGGGAGCCCGGTGCAATAAAATATCCCCATTAATACCATCAACGGATATTTTGGCTGTATTTAGCTTCACCGGAACAATAAGTGGAGCCTTCTGAAATTTACTTCCCTTCGCCTCGCCATAGTCGACTGCAGCTGCTGTAAGGTTGAGACTCACATTTTTCCACAGATATAAGTAATGTTCTTGTTCGGCAACGATAAACACACTCGCAGCAAGCAATATAGCAGATAAAAGGCCGCGTAAATCCAATCTGATTCTTGTTCCCTTTTGTACAGAGCCTGAACGACCAGAGAAGAAATACATGAACAGGAACTCAATCCCCCATAACACTGGGATGACCGGCCACCACTTCAAGAGTAAAAGCATATAATCCGACCCGTCTCTCCAATCCAGAAACAACGGGATGGCAATAGCAATAAGCAAGACCGATGCCGTATATCTTCCTACTCGCCGGTTATGAGACTCATTTTTCTTGCGCGAAACGATTCCTCTGACAATTTCTCTCGCTCCTACATATATACCACCACATAATAAAACTGCAGACACGGCCACTTCGGAGTAATGCTCAATAAAAAATTGCAGCCATGCTGGCTTTTGGCGAAACAGAATGAGAAGCGCTCCCCCTAAAAGAAGTAGAAATCCAAAGGATACGCCAGGTTCACTGACGATACTACGACGCTTAGGAGGTGTAGTTATTTTTGCCACAGAATCATCAAGCTCTTGATCTTCAGGGTAACGGAGAATCTTGTCCGCTGATTGCAGTACATCATACACATTATAGAAATATATCGCCGGAATAATTAGTGCAAGTAAAATAAGCAACGGAACATTAATCTGCATTCCAATGGATGAAAAATAAATTAAAGCTGAGATATCCAATAGTATCAAGAAGATAAAGGTAATTCCTTTGCGGAGAAGCCCAAAGTATAAGTGCCCAGTTCCTGGGATGAGAGCTGCCAATAGTCCAGCGATAAATTTGCGTTTGCGGCGGCGCCGTTTTGGACGTGGAGGGATTATCTTCTTCTGAATCTCACTCTCCGTAGTCTCAAGATCGGCTGAACCCCGCTGCTCTTCCTGCGCTGAGAGTATTGCAGAATCATTTGTCATATCTCGGCTCCTCCTTTCGTAAACATGGGTCTGTGTATATGCTTCTTCAAAGTGAACCACTCCGATAAAAATCAATCAATTCCACACCGGGAGCAACTTCCTGCGATCCCATAGGTACAAAACCATGCTTGCTGTACAAAGAAACGGCAGGCAGGTTTAGCTTCCCCGTAGATACGATGTATTGCTCCATCCCTGAAAAATGTTCAAATACATATTCCAAGAGACTGCTTGCAATACCCCTGCGGAAAAAGTCCGGTCCCACCATCATCCGTGTAATCGTGAGTTTGCCCGGGGATTCTTCTTCTATAGCAATAGCACCCATCAGTTCTTCATCTTCATCAAAGCAGCCGTAAAAATCCTCTTTAGAGTGGCTGAGCATCTCCCTCGTCTCCATAAGCGGTGGGATCTCACGAAACCCTATTAACTCCGCTTCTAGCCGGTAGGCCTTATGCTGGAGGCTCCATAGTTCATTAACGGTACTATCATCCTGGAGGTTTAGCTTAATAATTGTATTCATCCCTACTAGTCCCCTTATATGCCGCTAAGGGCCTGCCGTTGCCGACAAGCCCTTAGCTTATTACATAAGTATATTACCCCAAGTATAAACAACGTTATCGACTACTAAAGACGATAATCGTTTTAATTGCTCAATACCTCGATCAGAAGTTTATTCGCAAGACCTGGATTTGCCTTACCTTTACTTTCTTTCATAACTTGTCCCACAAGGAAGCCAATGGCTTTCTGTTTACCTGCTTTATAATCCTCTACAGATTGCGGGTTAGCAGCTACGACTGCTTCCACAATTCCTTTAATGGCACCTTCATCGCTGATTTGTACCAGACCTTTTTCCTCAACGATTGCAGCAGGCAATTTACCGCTCTCTAGCATTTCTTTAAATACCGTTTTAGCGATCTTGTTGCTGATGGTTCCGCCTGCAATGAGGCCGATCATTTCCCCGAGCCCTTGCGGCGTAATTTTGACCTGAGACAAGTCCAGGTTATTACTGTTCAAATAAGCAAGCAACTCACCCATGATCCAGTTAGCTACAGCCTTGGCATCCTGCGTATAAGTAAGGCATCCTTCGAAAAAGTCCGCTAGCGGTTTAGAGGAAGTAATCACGCCAGCATCATAAGCTGTAAGACCCAGTTCTTCACTGTAGCGAGCTTGTCTTGCATCCGGTAGTTCCGGGATCGTCGAACGAATGGATTCTTTCCAGGCATCGTCAATATGCAGCACGATCAGATCTGGATCTGGGAAATAACGATAATCGTGTGCTTCTTCTTTCCCACGCATAGATAAAGTTTTTCCTTGTGCTTCATCCCAGCGGCGAGTCTCTTGCACAACCACTCCACCATCATCCAGGATCTCAGCTTGACGATATTGCTCATACTCCAGTCCACGCAGTACTCCGCGGAAGGAGTTCATGTTCTTAAGCTCTGCTCTAATGCCGAATTCCTCTTGTCCTTCTGGTCGTAGACTGATGTTCGCGTCACAGCGCATCGATCCCTCTTCCATCTTGACATCGGATACGTCGCAGTATTGCATAATCGCACGGATTTTCTCCAGATAAGCCCGAGCTTCCTCTGGCGTGCGCAAGTCTGGCTCAGATACGATTTCGATAAGCGGTGTTCCCACTCGGTTAAAATCGACAAGCGACGCAAAACCGCCATCAACGTGAGTGAGCTTACCTGCATCCTCTTCCAAATGAAGACGAGTAATGCCGATTCGTTTGGTCTCTCCATTAACTTCAATGTCAATCCAGCCGTTCAAACCGATAGGCTGATCGAACTGCGAAATCTGATAAGCTTTCGGTGAATCCGGGTAAAAATAGTTCTTGCGGTCGAATTTACTAACATCACCAATGGTACAATTTAGCGCCATCGCTGCTTTCATAGCGTAATCTACCGCTTGTTTGTTTAGAACTGGCAATACGCCGGGGTGACCCAGGCAGACAGGACAGGTATGCGTGTTAGGCGGGGCTCCAAATTCAGTGGAGCATCCGCAAAAGATTTTAGAGTTGGTATGAAGCTCTACGTGAACCTCTAAGCCGATGACCGTTTCGTATTTAGACATAAGTAGTCCCATTCCCTCCTTTACTACAGCTGTGGACGCTGCTTGTGATGATCAGTATTTTGTTCAAAAGCGTGAGCAACACGCAGAATCGTACTCTCGTCAAATTCTTTACCGATAATTTGCAAACCTACTGGCATGCCTTCCGCAAAGCCACAAGGAACGCTAACGGCAGGAATACCTGCCAAGCTCACAGGAATCGTGAGAATATCGTTCAGATACATGGTCAGCGGATCTTCCGTCTGTGAACCTAATTTGAATGCTGCCGTAGGCGCTGTTGGCCCGATGACCACATCATATTTTTTAAAGATGTCATCAAAGTCCTGTTTAATCAAAGTACGCACTTTTTGTGCTTTTAAATAATAAGCATCGTAATACCCGGAGCTAAGCGCATAAGTCCCTAGCATAATACGACGTTTGACCTCAGGGCCAAAGCCGCGACTGCGGGAATTAAGATATAGATCAAGCAACCCTCCGCCTTCATCTACACGTGCACCATAACGCACACCGTCAAAACGCGCAAGGTTAGATGAAGCTTCCGAAGAGGACAGCAAATAATAAGCTGCTACTGCGTATTCCGTATGTGGTAACGAAACTTCCTCCCAGACAGCACCCATTCCTTCCAGCACCTTAAGTGCGGACAAGACTGTCTCACGCACAGAAGCATCGACACCTGCTCCTAAGTATTCCTTAGGTACAGCAATGCGAAGTCCGGAAACATCACCAGTCAGAGAACTCAAATAATCAGGAATTTCAACTTTAGCTGAAGTAGAGTCCTGGGCATCATAACCAGCAATCGCTTGAAGCACATATGCAGAATCCTCTACATTACGTGTTAATGGTCCAATCTGATCGAGTGAGGAAGCAAAGGCTACCAGTCCATAACGTGATACAAGACCATAAGTAGGTTTGAGACCTACAACACCACAATAGGAAGCAGGCTGGCGGATGGAACCCCCAGTATCCGAACCTAGTGAGAAGAATACTTCGCCAGCAGCTACTGCAGCAGCAGATCCGCCACTGGAACCGCCGGGCACACGCTCTAAATCCCAAGGATTGCGTACAGGACCAAAGCTTGAATTCTCATTAGATCCACCCATTGCGAATTCATCCATATTCAATTTACCGATCGTTACAGCATCTGCCTGCTGCAGTTTAGAAGCCACAGTAGCGTTATAAATCGGCTGGAAATCTTTCAAAAATTGGCTGGCACAGGTCGTGCGTAGTCCCTTAGTTACAATATTATCCTTAATTCCGGCAGGAAGACCAAACAGCAATCCACGTGCTGCTCCAGATGCCAGTTTGTCGTCCAAAGCGCGTGCGGTGCTACGAGCGCCCTCCTCGTTCAAGGTCAAAAATGCATTTACTTTCTTATCCCGCTCAGCGATAATCGCCAGCGATTCTTCAGTCAGTTCACTGACCGATACTTCTTTAGCAGTTAACATGCGATGTACTTCAGGCAATCGATTTTGAAACAGGCTCAAGATTCTTCCCCCTTTCTAATTATGTAGTTATTCCAAAACAGCTGGAACCTTGAAATGTCCGTCTTCATCATCCGGCGCGTTAAGAAGTGCTTCCTCTTGCGTTAGGCTTTCCTTCACAACATCATCACGCATCACATTACTGACCTGCAGTACATGCGTGGTCGGCTTCACATTCTCCGTATCTAGCTCATTCAACTTCTCAGCATATTGTAAAATAGCATTCATTTGTTCTGTAAAGGTTGCCTCTTCTTCCGGGCTCAATTGCAGACGAGCCAGCTTGGCCACATGCTGCACATCTTTAACGGTAATGCTCATAAGATAAATCCCTCCTGTTTAAAGGGCTAAAGCGCCCGGATAACGTTTTTAATTATATTGTAGAAGCTTGGACAATTCAATGATGGGGTTATAACAAAAAAGCCGGCTTTCGCCGGCCTTCCTTAAATCCAAGCTCTAAGATTCACTTGTTTGATGAAATCTGCTTGGGACATGCTTTCGGTTGACGTTGTTTCCGTCTCTTCTGTATCCATATCTTCACCGTTCATCAAATGATGGAACAGCTTCTCATTGTACGTGGACAAAGCATAATCAATTAACGCTTCATGCGTTGCTCTTTCAGCCTCAGCTACTAATAAATGTTCTTCCGCCTCAATGTCTTCAGCCGGAACATAAAAGTTCCTGTTGGCTTCCGGTACACGTATAACATAGTCAAACGCATTATCGGGATTGCGGTCGTAAGCAATTAGGTAGCCGTATTCCCCGATAGGAAGACTCTGCTCAAAAGCGTCCGCAACAATGACAATCTTTTCTCCTAAACGCAGCATCGCCCTACCTCCTGACCCCAAAATCTATCATGATTTTGCTTGTTTCAACAGTCTACTAAAAAAAGATAGAACTGTCTAGCGGCAGGCCGGACGATCCTGAAAATTCTACCAAGCAATAACGCCTTCGGCGTCCCCTAAGGACGATATGCGTTTATGCGAGAAATAGTAGGAAAATGTATAGTGTGAAACTTATACTTTCTTATATTTTTAAATATACTATATTCGATACAGTACAGCTTAATAATCAATCGGGAAAGTTGTTCTTTCTTGTCAAAAGCGCAGCCCCAACAAGGCAAATTATGATCAATACACTTGCAGAAAGATATGGACCTGCTCTAAAGCCCTCTCCAGCTGTAAGAATTCCTGCTGACAGTCCGGAAAGTCCTGCGGGTGTCCAGTCAAACCATGTAGGCAATAAGCTTAAGCCTAATGACAATCCAGCCATTAACGCCAGTGCTAAAAAAGCAGCTACTGGCGGTCTTAAAAAGGCACTAAACAACAACGTAGCCGAGACAACACATAATAACCACAAACCATATACTCCTGAAGCTGCGATAGCATCGCCCCACGGTACTGAACCAATTAGCTGCTCCGTGTAATAAGCTGCACCCGCTGCACCCAATCCAAGCGCAACAACAAGCAGGGTCAGTTGAGCTGTCCATTTAGCGATCACTATTGCTGCGGGAGAAACAGGTCTTACTAGAATTAACTCCATAGTTCCGCTATAGCGTTCTCCAGCTAAAGTATTCATCGAGCCTAGCGCCAATACCAGCATTCCAATTGTTCCATACTGTCCCAGTGCTTGCGCCATCACAACTGCGGCATGCGGTATTTCATACCCTTCCAGCAGACCTGGGGGCACATCCCCGGAGGCTTTTAATATTTCCGGCAAATAATAAATAGTTAAAGGCTGCATAATGCCTAAAATGATGAACACGACAGGTATCCAGATTAGCTTATAACTGCGAGCCATCTCGAGCATTTCTTTTCGATAAAGGACCCAGGTGCTGCTCATACGCCCACCACCTTCATAAATAAATCCTCTAATGTGGAAGAGCCTGCTTCAAATTGCAGCAATGGAATTTCGAGCTGCGCTGCTTCTTGCAAAATCGTCTGGCGGGCCTTTTCTACATCATGCACATTAAATACCGCATGATCTCCAAACAACTCCGAATCCAGTACAAACGGCTTGGAGGCAAGAGATTCCAGCCACTGAATGGCTTCTTTGTGCTTCTCGGTACGTAAACGAATAACAGGAAGGCTGTATTGTGAACGAAGCTGCGACAGAGACCCCTGCTCAGCAATGCGTCCATGATTCATTAAAATAATATCATCACAAATCTCTTCCGCGTCATGCAGCACATGCGTGGAGAAAACTACCGTTGTCTCTTCACGTATTTCTCGTAGCAATTCCATCACTTCCCTGCGGCCGATCGGATCAAGTGCAGATACGGGCTCATCCAGTAAAAGCAGTCGAGGGCGATGCACAAGTGCCTGTGCGAGACCCAACCGCTGCTTCATCCCCCCGGAATATCCACCAATCTTGCGGCGTGCATCGTCTTTGAGGCCTACACGTATAAGCGATTCCAAAGCGCTGCTTGTTGCTTCTTTAGCTCCCATTCCACTAAGCTTTGCAGCAAACACAACATATTCCTGTCCAGTCATCCAACCGTAAAAGGCTGGAGATTGCGGTACATATCCTAGTCCTCTGCGATATTCTGCTCCAGGACGGCTCCCCTCAAACGAAATCATTCCAGAGGTAGGTTCTAGAAGACCCGCCAGCATACGTAGTGTGGTCGTCTTGCCTGCACCATTGGGTCCTAGTAAAGCGACACATCTCCCTTTTTCAATATCAAAGCTTATATCATGTACGGAAATATGCGCCCCATAGTTTTTGCGTAAATTTGTAACTTGAAGGAGTGACATCAGACATCTTTCCTTCCTATTGTAAAATAAGCTACGCTGCCTAATATATTTCCGCAAATAATGATAAGAATCCACATCCATTTTGGACCACGAACGTTATCCGCTTTGGCCAGAGATGTCAGTCCAATAATAGCAAGCAAAGCCTGCAGAATGATTAACGGCATAATTAAGCCCCAATTTACAGCTTCCATGAAGTACCACTCCTTTTGTGTTATGAAAGGAACGAGCTCATATCCTGGACCTTCACAAATTCTTTCTCCTACGTCTTTCCGGTAGAATGACAACAAGTAAATAGACCAAAGCGGGTGAAGGAACTGTAGTTATAGCCCATAGACCCCAGAACCAGGCTTTTCTTCCGCGTCGTCTTGCGTCCCGGAATAGCAATGTCCCTTGCAGCATTAATGCTATCGCTATGCAAAACCATAACCATAGAGGCACATCCTGCAGCTCATTCATTCTCGCGCACCTTCTCTGTTCCTCCTGATCCTCGCTATTCCTAGAGCACTGAGTCCCGCAATAGGAATAAGCGCTTGAATAATCCAATAGATCATCGGTGCAGAACCGAGAATGGATAGAAATACACTGATCAGAATCAGCGATATGCCCCAGAATAACAACAGCTCTTTACGTTCCATGCTCTTTCTATGCACAGAGGCATCAACTATTAACCTCTCCAGTTCCTGTAATGAAGGTGGTGTGATGTCATTATATTGTGCATCTAACCGGTCAAGCTCATCTGAAAGCTTATGCAAATACAACTCAGGCTCCTTATCTTTATCCTTCTCCATCCTCATTCAGCTCCTTTCGTAGTTGGTTAAGTCCAAGGGATACACGCGACTTGACTGTACCTGAAGGAACTCGCAGGATTTCGCCAATTTCGTCATAACTATAGCCATAGTAATGCTTCAGTAGCACGGCCACTCTTTGCGCAGAAGGTAATCTGGAGAGGGAATCCAGCACTTCACTCCACTCTTCCCCCCTGCTCTCAAATCGCCAACGAATCGAACGGATCCCCTGTTCCTGTTGCTCCCGCTGTTTCCATTCCGCTTCACGCTTCCAGCGCCGCTTTCGATCAATAAATATTCTGGTAGCAATTGTGATTAACCAAGAGGAAAAGGAAGAAGTTCCGTTATAGGTGTTGATCTTCTCCATACATCTGACCATGGTGTCCTGTACAAGATCCTCTGCCAGCAACGGGTCCATGGTCACCTTGATTAAATATTTGAATAAAAAAGTATAGTGTTCTCGCAGCAGTGAAGACAGTGCTGAAGTATCTCCCTGCTGAGCCCGTCTGATTCTCTCCAGCGACTGATCGCTCATCTGCCCCTCCATTCAAGATTTCTTTTCTATCTGTAGTACGAATATGTATTATGAATCGTTCATTCCGCTAATAATTATTTTTTGAGATCCCACAACTTGCGCCGCCAGGGCTGAATTATCCCTACCCTTGCCGGAAAATGCCAAAAAAGAGGCGTTCTTCTAAGTTCGCCTCCTGAAACCACTGGTACTCCCCCGTAAACCCCACAGGTCTCCTGAAGCAAGCCATTACGAAGTTCCTTATTTTCAAATTGTATGTCTCTACGTTCTATGGATGAACAAAAGCCACCCTTTCCTGAACACTCCGAAAAAAATCGGCAATTACTGCTGCAAAAATGGTTCCATTTCTCCTTGGAGTCATACCAACCGTAGTCCAGCGGGTAGTATATATTCTTCTCCATTCTACTTCCCTCCATGCTTTTAAGCCTATATGAAGACAAAAAAAAGAACGCAAACCGGGATTAATTCCGCAGTCTGCGTGCTTCGCGAGGTTAATGTTACATTTAATTAACCTCATTCTAGTCCTTTTGTAGTCTTTTGTCTATTAAAACTTCCTCGGTTTTTGTCGGTTCTACTAGAACCAACATCTATTGAGGAACATAAGGGTTGCGAATCTTTTCAAATCCAATGGTTGTCCGTGGACCATGTCCTGGATAAACCTTCACTTCGTCATCCATTTTGTATAGCTTGCCACGAATAGAATCGAACAGATCCCGTTCCCTACCACCAGGTAAATCTGTGCGCCCAACTCCCATTTTAAAGAGTACATCTCCGGAGAATAGATCATTTCCACAAAGGAAACTTACACTGCCTGGAGAGTGACCAGGTGTATGGTACACACGGAAGGTGTGTCCAATGAACTGCAGAACTTGCCCTTCTGCCAGATCATATTCCGCAGGATCTGTAGCTAGAGGAGGTGACACCTCCGACCACATTAGTGAACCGTTCAGCTTGGGGCTACTTAGCCATTCACTTTCAAGTGGATGTAAATAAACAGGACATTTCTTAGCTTTACGAATTTCGTCTACACCGCCCATATGATCAAAATGTGCATGTGTTAACAAAATAGCTTCGATTTCCATTCCTTCGATACTCCGCACTAATGCAGCAGGATTCATACCAGGATCTATGATGATACCCTTCGTAGGATCCGCACCTGTCAGTAGGTAGGCATTCGTTTGAAGCGGACCCAGATTAAATGAACGTATATTTAGCATCGGTCTAGAATCCGGAAATCAGACTACGCAGTTCTTTTGCGATAACTGCCTGATATTCCGTTCCTTCCCCATAGGCTTGCCCCATGGCCTTGCGTGCTTCTGCGATTTTGCTGTCGTAATCAGCGGCCTCACGGTCAGGATTCTCACGTTTGAACTCTCTCATTATACGCTGCACATGCTCTGGTCTAGGACCCCAATGTCCGAGCACATATCCTCCAGTGTCTGCAAAAATCACGACTGGGACAGATCTCCCACCCATGGTCAAGAAATCATCCATAAGCTCCGGATTCTCTTCCAAAATAAATACCTCTGTCTTCATTCCCGCTGTCTCCAGAATACGGAATACAGCAGGAACATTGCGTACTACGTCTCCACACCAATCCGCTGCTAGGATAAGTACCCGCAAATCGTCGCGATGGTTCAGACTTTCGAAATATTCCTTATCGCTCTCATCTTCCCAATTAAACTTCTCATACCAGGATTCAAAAGCCTGTTGATTCTTCGTCATACTTTCTACGAATTGGCGCGGTGTTAGGCCTTTTCCAAACTTTTGAGCTACATTCTGCTTCATTTTGTAGTCCCCTTTTTCTTGGATTTGTACCATTTAAACACAAAGTAAATGATGATCAGAGCGATCGCTACAAGTATAATTTCGTTGGTATACTTAGCTGCTACTTTGTCAATATCTTCCCATTTATTCCCCAAGGTCATACCCAGATATACAAACAGAGCACTCCATGGAATAACAGCAAGCGTAGTCAACAAAGTGAACTTACCTAAAGGCATTTTCGATATCCCAGCTGGAACGGAAATGGCATGACGAACAACCGGAATAAAACGAGCTGTAAAGATTACGCCAGTCCCGTATTTATTGAACCACTCTTCCGAATGGTCAATATGCTTCTTTTGAATGAAAATATATTTCCCGTATTTCTCCAAAACGGGTCTGCCACCATAACGACCAATCCAATATACAAAAATCTGTGCAATGACTCCGCCAATCGTACCGAATAATACGGCGCCAAAAAAATTAATATCTCCACTCCATACTAAAAAGCCACCGAAAGCCAGTACAATTTCACTCGGAATAACTTCAATCATAAGTCCGATCATAATCCCAAAATAACCAAGACTCTGAATCCATTCAAACAATGTTGAGATCAGATCAGAAATAACATGCAACCGTACTCCTCCTCCCTTTTCCGCAGAATATGGCTATGTATCTAGCATAAACATCTTTGGCGTCTATATAAAGACGCTTAGCGTTTAAGCAAGAAATATAAGAACATAAAGTATAGATACTAAACTTTTACTTTCTTATATTTTTAAAAGCTCTGCCGCTCTGCTCTATTTTCCAGTTTCTCTTAGCCTATTCTAGCACAAGCAACCTTATCACATCTACTTACAGCGGCGAGGCCATTACCCTATATCGACCCTCTCTTAAAAAGAGTTAGAACAACCTGTATAACCAGAAAAGGTGTACACTTCCAGCAAAGAAGATGGAAATGGACACCTCTTTGTCTAAAATGTAAAAGCTGTTTAATAAGCGGTCCATCCGGCGTCCGCCGTTATTACCGTTCCATTCACGAAGCTCGCAGCTTCTGAAGCCAGGAATAAAGCTATCGATGCGATCTCGCTGCTTTCCCCTGTTCGCGGCATTGACGCCATACCCTCTCCTGCCTTTTGACTACCAAAAGCACTCGGATTAGACAAATCAATATTCGTCTTTACCCCACCTGGTGCTATAGCATTACAGCGAATTCCAAGCTTCGAGTACTGATACCCTACATTTTTAGTCATACCGATGACAGCATGCTTGGAGGCAGTATAGGCCACTCCTGCACGTGATCCCTCTAAGCCGCCGATCGATGCTACATTGATGATACATCCACCTTCTTGTGCCATGAAAATCGGTAAGACCTTACGAATGGCTCTCATGGGTCCGGTGACGTTCACTGCAATTACGTTCTCCCATAAGTCGTCTGTGATTTCATGAGCCGGGGTCATTTTATCCATGATCCCCGCATTATTAACGAGAATATGAAGTCCACCAAATTGTGTACTTGCGGCATCAATCATCCGCTGAGTGTCCTCTTCCTTCGAAACGTCTGCCTTTACAGGATACACCACCCCGTTGCCATGACCTTGTTCTGCCTTCTTGGCCACCGCTTCAACACCCCCCAGATGGATGTCCGCTGCAATAACCTTAGCCCCCTGCTGGGCAAAAAGAAGAGCAATTGCTTCTCCAATCCCAGAACCCGCACCTGTAACAACTGCAACCTTATTCGTCAGCATCATATATCCTCTCCTCCGCTTCTATGTTTCGAACCATTCATCGAGTACTTGCCCACAGTTAGTATTAGCAAGGGCATAGCCTCAAACGGCGGTAAATTCAAAGATTCGGTGACAATTTCTTTCTCAATTAAAATGAGGAGAATACACATTGACAGATAAGAATATGAATGAGTCTTTCAAAGCACTAGCTGACCCTACCCGTCGCCAAATCATTCGGTTACTAAGGGAGAAGGACCGAACCGCAGGTGAAATTGCTGATTTTTTCAACATGTCAAAACCAAGCATTTCTCACCATCTGAATGCACTGAAGCATGCCGATCTCGTACAGGATGAACGAAAAGGTCAATTCATTATGTATTCATTAAATACGACGGTTCTCGAAGAGGTTCTTGGCTGGTTGCTCGAGCTTACAGGTATGGGAAAGCAAACGGAGACGGAAAGCAAATCACTGGACGGAAAACAAAGCCGTGGTATGGATTCTGAGAAGGAGGCTGATTGAAGATGAAGGATTTTAAATGGAGATGGCAAGATACACTGATTGTGATATTAGGTTTAGCTTCATTAGCTTATGCTTTAATCAATTATGGCAAGCTGCCACAGGAGCTGCCCGCGCAGTGGGGAATTTCGGGTAAAGTCAACCGGTATTGGGATAAAAACATAGCTATTTTTATGTTCGGAATCCTGGGTATTGTGCTTCCGCTGATCATGCAATTCACACGTAGCATCGATCCTAAACGGGAAAATTATAAGAAGTTCGAAAATGCCTATGCTATGAGCAGACTCGCCATTGGGGTGCTTTTTAATCTCATGCTCGTGCTCACGGTTGCTTACGGTCTGGGTAAAGATATTAATGTGGGTAAAATTGCTATAGGAGCCCTAGGAGTGATGTTTATTGCGCTCGGCAACTACATGCCACAGGTAAAAGATAATTATTTGTTCGGTGTTCGCACAGCATGGACGCTCTCTAGCCCAGAGGTGTGGCGAAAAACACATCGTCTTTCCGGAAGAATGTGGATGATCGGCGGGTTGCTTATTTTTGGGGGAGCCTTTTTGAGCGGCGTCTTGTCTCAGACCCTTATTATTACAGCTCTTGTACTTGTTATTCTCGTTCCTGTTCTATACTCTTGGATCATTTCACGTCAGTTAAAATCGTGAAGCAAGTACACTAAGCCGTCGACTCAGGTCGTCGGCTTGTTCTGTTATTTGGAACTTCCGGTCATTATGCTGCTCACCTTTACTTCCCTCGTATTCTGCCAACACTCTATACTCCCGCAGAAGCTCGTTCCCTGAGGCAATACAGCTTATGGCCTCCATTCGATTCCCTTCCGCTAACTTTTTCCGGCCCATCATAAGCATGCCTTCAATCCCTTTGACCCACTTAACAGAGTTGTATTTATCAAGCTGAATACTTCGACGTATCCAATATAATGCAGCTCCCGGATCATCACTGTACATCCATCGTCTAGCCATTTCCCAGTTTAAACTTGCATTATCCGGAGAATATTTCAAACTCTGCTGGAGTATACTCACGCTTTGTTCACCCGTAAGTAGCCTGGATAATGCTACAGCTGTTTTGGGAGACTGGGGATTCCACGCTAGTGATTGCTCTAGCAAATCTACCTTCACCGAGGGATCAACCGTCTGAACTGCTTGCCGGTAGTACCTCTCTCCTTGTGCGGCCTGAAGGGACAATACAGATAGCATGAGACAAAGGCAGCAGGCGACAGTGATAAATAGTCGGCGGGGATATGGATGTGACAGGCTCGCGAATGCAGGGATAGTGGCGCCGAGGTTCGCGGATGCGAAATGAGTGGTGAGCAAACTTATGGACGTAAAGCGGGTATTCGCAGATTGATGTTTCTGCTCATATTCAGACAGGGCAAGTGCTGACAGCCAAAAAAGCAGCAGCCAGATTAATCCGTAGCTCCAGTCAAAATCGACTGCGCTATGCATAACGATAACCAAAAATGGCGGCAGCAGACGCGGCGATCTCTTAGCCAGCAGCCAGCCTGCTGCTAGCAGCATAAGCAGTATGGCTGCCAGGCCAACAAATCCTAGGTTCAACAGGATGTCGAGATAACCGTTATGCACTTGGCTGCCAACATAAGGGCGAGATTGGGCGGCGAGGTATGAACTCCGCCAAGTCTCGCCCCCGCGCCCCAGCCAAGGTGCCTCTACCGCCAGCCGCCAGGCGTCGCGGTAGAACAGACCACGCGCGGATACCGTCGATGACGGTCCGGTGATCCGCTCGCGCACGTGCAGGAGGACGGCGGTGCCCGCCGCCGTCCAACCTGCTGCCGCCAATGCCAGCATGGCGGCTCGGGCAATACCCGCCGCGCTGCGCTGGCGGCGGCACAGCCATAGGCCGGCTAGCAACGCGCCGGCCCAAAGCCCGGCCAGCAACAGCAGGCCGGGCAAAGGATCTACCGCCAACCCGGCACGGGCCAGTTGGCGGTAGATCAGCGCCGCGGCGACCACGGGCGCGGCACCAGCGGCAAGAAGCGGCGCGATGAGCTGCCGCTTCCAGAGCAAGACGGCGGCGCAGGCGCAAGCCGCCGTCAGCCACGCGCCGCGCGACTCGCTGAGGAGCAGCGCGGCGGCGTACGGGAACAGCGGCAGCAAGCGCAGCAGCGCGGCGGCCGTGCTTCGCGGTTCTCGCCGCTCCAATCTATCGCATCCATCCACACTCTTCTGAGGTCTTTCATAATAAGCAGCGACAGCAAACAGCCGCTCCAGTAGAAAAACAGCCATCACAGCACCAAAGGCATTAGGATATTCCATCACCCCTGCTAATCTGGCACCTGTAATGCTTACTTCCGATGAATTGCTGTAAGCTATAGCGAAAGGTAACTCTACCACCCCGCACACTGCCAGCAAAGCACTTATGCTTAAGAACATGCCCAAAATAGACCACGCAGCAATGATAAGCTGACGCCCCACCCGATTCAACGCGCAAAAACAAACCAAAAATGCAAAGCTAGCATACAAGCCCCACCGTAATATTTCATTCATTGTTCCCTGTGCCGAAAGAGGATCTCTTAGCCAATGAATCAGATAGAGTGATAGAACTATTAAAGGTGCAGTCAACATTATTTTCAAAGCTCTACGTACTCCACCTGCTCCCCCTGTGCTACTTCTCCACTTGCCTACTCCAATGTACAAATAAAGCAAAGCCACAGAACACATCACAAACCATAGGGTCAGAAAGAGGTACATCTCCTCTGTAAAAAAAAATCCACGCAGCAAACAAGCTCCTACTCCGGCTGCGATGACTAAGGCTGCACTAAAATATACGATTATTGAATCCAGACTCCGCTCTCTGTTAACGCTCCCCATTTAGATACCCCTATATTCGTTAAGTTATCTCTATCCTTTCCACATTTCCCCTTCGCAAAACTAGAATGCAAAAAGGACGATACCTCTCCACGAAGGAGCTGTACCGTCCCAATTCTCATCAAAAAAGCTTGATAGTTACAAAGAGTGCAACTAACCTCTGATATTCGCTACTGTATCCTAATGTAATTGCATAATGTACAACTATTTTTCGAAAAATCCCGCCGGATGGGGAAAATTGCTCGTGCTACCCCTCCACCGAAATTTCACTTGGAAGCAGGTCAGCACATACGCGCTCAAGGTAAGGTTTCGCCCCTATAAAATCACGGAATGCGGTGTATTCACGCCATTTGACGGAGTTATCACCACCCGAGCTTTTAACGGCGCGGATTAAAATATTCTTCGGTGTATTCTCCAGGTCGATAAATTCCAGCAGCTGGCTGCTATAACCCATCATATCGAGCAATTTGGCACGGATAGCATCCGTAGCCAAGGCAGAGAAACGCTCCTTAAGTATCCCATGCGACAGCATCGGACTCATTACTTCATTCTCAATCTGCGCGAACAATTCATGCTGACAGCAAGGCACAGACAAAATGACGGAGGCGCCCCAACGTACTGCTTTTTCGAGTGCAGCATCTGTAGCTGTGTCACAAGCATGAAGCGTTATAACCATATCTACCTGATCCAGCTCATCGTACTCGGCAATGTCACCCACAAGGAACTTCAGGTGATCATAACCGATTTTCGCAGCAAGCTCATTACAATGCTCAATTACATCCGCTTTCAAATCAAGTCCAATAATATTAAGCTCCCGCTTCTTGCGGACGGTCAGATAGTGATAAAGAGCAAAGGTCAAATAGGATTTACCACATCCAAAATCAACAATCGTTAATGCCCGTCCCGTTGGCAGATCGGCAAGCACATCCTCAACCATCTCCAAGAAACGGTTGATCTGCCGGAACTTATCGTATCGCTTGGCCAGCACTTTTCCTTCTCTGTTCATTATGCCAAGCTCCACAAGAAATGGCACAGGTTCTCCATCCTCCAGCACATAACGCTTGCGGCGGTTGTGTGCTAGATCCGGCTCTTCTTTTTTACTGGGAGACTTGGTAAGGATGGATACTTTGAATTTCTTGCTAATCAGCACCTGATAATCCGCTTCCACCGTGCATAACAAGCCTTGGCGATATGATTCTCTAAATAAAAGAGTCATGTCCTCCGCTGCTAATTCTGCCGGTACGTTGCGATGTTCAACCTTTGTACCAATATAGGACGCAAACTGATAATGCAACTTACCTTTTAGTTCGACAGGTTTAATCTGTACCTTGGTACAGGTCTCCCCTTTGTTACGTACTTGGCTTAAGGTAGCCATAATCAAGGTTCGGTCACTAATCAGTTGTTCAATAAGAGCTTTTAAAGATTCCACAACGCACATCTCACTTTCGGGATTAAAAATGGAGAATCATTGTCTCCTAACCATCATCGTTCCATTATATCACGGCTCTACAAGAGTTATCCTATCAGGGCTTCACATGCAGCTCTCCACTAACAATAGTTATTGCTCGGCCAGACATCTTAATCTGATCTTTGCTTACCTCAAGTTGAAGTAAGCCTCCTCGTTCGGAAGCTTGATAAGCGGTCAACTGCGTACGGTTAAGTCGACTAGCCCAGAAAGGTGCTAGCGCAGTATGCGCTGAGCCTGTGACCGGATCCTCATTTACCCCCATCTTCGGTGCAAAGAACCGTGACACACAATCAATGCCTTCGATGGAGCTTTCTGCAGTAACCGCAAAGGCTCGCTCTTCAAGCCGGGATAAAGCCCCAAAGTCTGGGCTAAGTTCACGAACTAGGGATTCCTGATCAAGCCGTACAAGTACATTGTCAGCATATAGCATAGTTTCTACCACATTTGCTTCTGTAATACCAAGTGCTTCTATAAGAGCCGGAATTGTAGGAGAAGACTTAAGCTCATAAGGCGGGAAGTACAGTGAGATGAGGTCATCCGCACGAGAAGCTCTAAGCAACCCACTGCGTGTATAAAATCTAGCTTCCACCTCTGGATCCAGCAATCCCACCTCCCATAATATATGTGCACTCGCTAGAGTAGCATGGCCACATAAATTAACCTCAACCTTGGGCGTGAACCAGCGCAGGCGATATCCATCATTCTCCGGCCAGAGAAATGCCGTCTCTGACAAGTTCATTTCTGCTGCTGTCTTAAGCATAAATGCCTCGTCGACTGGATGCTTCAGCAAGCATACTGCTGCCGGATTTCCTGAATATGCTTTTCCTGCAAAGGCATCGATAATAAATAAAGGGGTATTCATTAGGCTTCCGACTCCCTTCGAACTTCTGTGATCCGGCGCCACTCTTTCCATCCTTGTTCCACTTCATGGATAGGAAGCGAGCCTTGTTCCAATTCTTCCGGTGATTTAAGCAGCAGCCGTCTGTACAGCTCATCACCTTCCAGTGAGACATCTTCCCCCTGCTCCCATAGTCGATACAGACTGTCCTCCGCTTTACTATAATGTCCGATTGACTCCATATAATCTAGAAGCAGCCGTTCCGTCTTGGCTGGAAGACGATACGCTTTGACTTCCTCCAGAAGTTCATTAATATCCTCTGTCATCTGCAGCATTTCTCGATCAGCGCCGTGCAAATCTGCGTACAAATATAAATGCAGCGATCTCATACTTCTGAATAGTGCCGCGTCATGATCGCCATTTGCAGCATAAATGCTGCCCTCTTCCTTAAGTAGCTTAGCTACACCTTGAAGCTTATCTGACTCCAATACACCATTAAACCGGAACATATCTATAATATCTTCTACAGATAGTGAATTTAAAAGACGTGAGTTCAGCGGAAAATGTCGGTTCAATAGCTCATCAATTTCCCATAAGGCTTCCGTTGTCTTCCGCTCTTGCTTCAGCGTTAGAACCTTTGCAACCATCGCCGTCATATCTTCAATCATTCGGACAATATAGTCTCTTCGGAACATGAACTTCCCCCTTTTCCATACTGTAACTGTGAAGCTATTGTATCTAGGTATTATATGTGTTTTATTCATTTATCTTAAACCATTGCACTACGCTATGCCACTAAAGCAATTCCGGGAAAAATAATGACTAGAATCCTTCTACTTATTGACATTAAATGCCGTGCCTCATTAGCGGCGTAACAATCATAGCTATTGCCGGATTGGGAATCCGTAAATTTCAATAGTCTCCTAAAAAAGAGGCAGCCCACGCCAGTTACTTTGACGCGGAGCTGCCTCTTTTTGAATTATTATTTCAGCGATCACGAATGGCTGTTAATACTAACCGTAGCTTGGGTGAATTCCCTGATAACCTCAGCTAACCGTTCAGGAGCTTCAAAGAGGCTCATGTGGCCCGCTCCAGAAATCGTAGCTTGCGTTATATTTGGTTTATCCGAAGTAAAGGTGCGCTCCGCAGGAATCAGTCCATCCTGCTCGCCAGCAACAAGTAGTACCGGCAACGTGGTAGCTGTGATCACATCACGTCGATCTGGACGCTCGCGCATCGCCAGTGCAGCTCCCGCTGCTCCTTGTGGAGGCGTTTTGTAACCAATTTCTTTGGCTCGCTCCAGCAGCTGTGGTGATGCAGTAGCGGTTGTTTTAGCAAAAATTCCTGGGACGAAGCTGTCCACAAAAGGAGTAATGCCTTCATTTTGAATCCTGCTGACACTTTTCAATCGATTCTCCCGAGCTTCTTCACTATCCGGATACGCAGTAGAATGGATTAATCCGAAGCCCTTCAATCGAGAGGCATACCGCTGTGCGAACGAAAGTGTAATATACCCACCAAGAGAATGTCCCAGCATGGTGCATTCAGAAATTTCTAGTGTATCTAACAAGCCCAGAACATCGTCTGCCATTTGTTCAATAGTATAAGGGCCTAGTGGAGCCTCTGAAGCTCCATGACCACGTAAATCGGGAGCAATCACTCGGTAGTCGCTGCTTAAGATGGGAATGATTTGTTCCCAGTATTCAGCACTTCCGCAAAAGCCATGCAGTAATACAATAACCTCGCCTTTCCCCTGATCACTGTAGCAAATATTGCTTCCGTCACAACGTACTCTTTCCATGGCTGCTTCCCTCTTTCCAAAATACTTAAGATATATTAACTAATATCTATTATTAAGCAAAACAGCTCTCCTTGAAACCGGCATCCTATTCTTAACGCCCAATTCCAAACCCTTTTGCTGCTGCGGCGGCAATTTGTTCAGCCATAACCATAACTCTATGTAGTGGAGTCGTCTGCAGCGTCCGATAGGGCTTGGGACCGTTGATATCTACAATCGCCGCCAAGCTATAATGCCCCACTGCGGGAAGGCATACCCCCACCGATTGTGCTGGCTGAAGCGGCTCATTCGAAACGAAGTAATATCCAAGAGCTATTGGAGGTCCTAGGCAAGCATCCACAGCAATAATGATATGCTCAGATGGAATCTCAGCGACTCTGGCCACCAAATTATCTGCATCGCAAGGAGATGGCAACGTACCGATTACGTGCGGAAAGCCATATTCCAGAAGTTTGCTGCCTGTTAGTGGACCGAGAGCATCACCTGTAGATCGATCCGTTCCGATACACAGAAAGGTAACTTTCTTAGCTGAATGTAGCGCTGCAATTTCCATAAAAAAGGACACCAATCCTACATCGTCCATTTTGCTTCGTTTACTGCTTCCCTGTTCTCTAATTGCCAATACCTTTCCTCCTTTCGATGATATTTTTGATTTCATGCCTTTAATTTAACATGATTTCTGTGAGCCCGACAAAAAAATGGTGATCAAGCTCACAATCATGGTAAAATACATGAATCAGTGTACAGAAAGGATGTTAATAACCCTATGGATTTAACACAACCTAGTCAGGAAAATGTTGAATATATGATCGAGGCCATCAAGAACAAACTGAAGATGGCAAGTGCTGCTGCAATGCAAGCCTCCGCTTTTTCAGTAGATAAATATGAAGATATCTTCGATGTCTATGAGGTAGCCATGGGCAGCGATAGACTCAGTATTTCTCAGGTGGAAGCGCTCGTCTCCGAACTCGGCCGTCTACGTCAGAAATAATTGTTCTTCGTTTACAAAAGGAGCCCGTCGCTGCGAATCCGAGATGGATGCGCAGCGACGGGCTCCTTTTTAAGTTCCTATTTCATGAAATGAAGCTGAAATTCTGTATCTGCATGACCTACCCGTGTACCACCATCATTGTAGATCACACCTGAAAATGTATTACGCAGCTTTTCCAAAGTATTTTTCTGACTGTATCCAATCTGATTTAAAATCCCCTGTACAATAAGTCCCCACTCTTCTTCTGATCCATCCAGAATCTTGAAGGCAATGCCTAGTCGCTCGCGGCGCAACCCAAAGCAATATACGCCTTTAAATCCACCCTTAGCAATAATATTTTCATCTTCCAAAAGGATTGAATCAAGGCGACCAGACCCAGAAACCATCTCCGGATGAGCATTCATGGCCGCAGTAATCGTAGTAACCGCTTTGCGAGTTGCCTCGTCAGCAATTAAATCAGGATTGGCTAATTTCAAATACGCAGTCGCCAAGGCTGTCAAAGGCATGGCAAATACCGGCAGACCGCATCCATCCGTACCTAGACCAATACTGTCTGGTGCTACACCAGCCATATAAGCAATTGTATCTATAATTTCACGCTGAACCGTTTGCTCCGGCTGAGAGTATTCTTCAAGTGGTAGTCCTTTGAGCTTACTATATGACAAAATCCCCATGTGCTTGCCCGCACAGTTATGATAGAACTTTCTTTTGCCCGTGCCGCGAATGGCATTCTCTCTACTCGTATAATCCAGTGGATAGCTAGTGGCACATATCATTTGTTGCTCATCGATCCCAATCTTGGAGGAAATACTCTCTAGCGCGGCAACATGGTAGCTCTCTCCTCGGTGAGAAGCAGTCATTAGGGCAACCTCTGCGGGTGTAAAACCATAATGCTCCACGATTCCTCCACGAATGCCTGGGATAGCCTGAAGTGGCTTGGCCGCAGAACGGGTAAAGGATACAAACTCAGGATCACCTGCATAGCCCTTTACGTTCCCGTGTTCTCCTACGATTGCAATATGTCCGCTATGGACACATTCCAGCAAATCTGACCGATATTCTCTTACTAATACTGTTTCCATGGTAACTCTCCTCTTTTCTCTTTGCTGCTCTATAACTCACAAGGATTTATTAGGATTCTACATTTAATAAATGCTAGAAAATAACCCCGTGCTCCGGGGATTTTTTGTACATCACAAACTCCCTTAAGTGTTAGTTCCATGAGGAATTCTACTCCTATTTTCATCATTCTTCAATCCTCTCCGCACCAAGAAGATTTTAGAAACCACACAAAAACAATTCCATCAGCAATAAATCCTGAATGACAGGAACATAAATGAAGCTTTTAAATTAAAAAACCACTTCCGCCTCAGATTCTTGCTCTTCTGAAAAGGAAGTGGTTTTTATGGAATTCAGTACTGCTGTAGAGAGGGAGCGCAAATCGAATTAACCCTTACTTGCACCTGCGGTCAGACCGTCCACCAGGAAACGCTGAAGGAAAATGAACAGTAGCGTGACCGGGAGAGCAACCAGCACCGCTCCGGCGGCGAACAATGTGAATTCGGTCGAATTGCTTTGATTCACCATCCGGAAAAGCCCGACAGCGAGCGTTCTCGTCTCTTCCGTACGCAATACAAGGTCAGCGAATATGAAATCCACAAAGCAGCCATTAAATATCATAAGACTGGCATAGGTAAGCATCGGTTTGGACAGCGGGATCATTATAGATAGAAAAACTTTCATATGACTCGCCCCATCCATCCGCGCAGCATCTTCCAGACTTTTAGGAATAGTATCAAAAAAACCTTTAGCCACAAACACATTGGTGATAATGGCGCCACTGCTGTATACAAGCACAAGTGCCCAATGGGAATTCAGTAGCCCAAGCGTGTTCAGCAGCACGTAAACTGCAATCATAGCCATGAATCCCGGAAACATTTGCAGAACTAGAAGCGCGGTCAGTGTCGTTTTTCTGCCCGTGAACCGATAGCGAGAGATGGCATACGAAGTCAACAGCAGCAGAAAAGTGCCAAGTAGAGTAGACAGCGCTGCAACCTTTAGTGTATTCATGAACCAAATCAAATATTTAGTTTGCTCAAACAGTTCCTTGTAATGAATGAACGTGAAATTTTTAGGAATCAACGAGTCGCTGAACAAACTGTTTCCCGTCTTGAATGAAGACATAATAATCCAAAACGCTGGAAAAAGACTAATAAAACTGAGCACAATCAGTAGCAAATGGCTTCCAATCGTTTTAAACGCTTCTGTCAGTTTTGGCTTCATGCAATCATATCCTCCTCTTTGTAGGATCGCGTTCGGCGGTAGCTCCAGATGGAGAAGGTCGCGACCAACAGGAAGATGACAATCCCGATTACGGAAGCAAAGCTGTATTGCGATTGGTTAAGCGCCAGTTTGTAGAGCCAAGTCACCAGCAGATCGGTATGGCCCGCATACTGGTAATTCGGATTAACCGGTTCTCCGTTGGTCATCAGGTAAATGACGTTAAAGCTATTAATGTTACCGGCAAACTGCATAATCAGGATTGGAGCGGTCGCGAACAGCACCATAGGCAGTGTAACCATGCGGAATTTGTAGAATGCCCCAGCTCCGTCCACTTCAGCAGCTTCGTACATATCCCTTGGAATCGTTGTCAGTACCCCAAAGGCCAGAATCATGGTAACCGGAATTCCGATCCACATATTAGCCAGAATTACGGTGACCTTTGCCCAGAAAGGATTAGTCAGCCAGGCCACCCCCTCCAATCCCAAAGCTCTTACATAACTATTGATCGGTCCGAACTGATTATTGAACATATTACGCATGACGAGCAGAGAAATCATATTAGGAATAGCAAAGGGAACGATCAGCAGTGTACGCCAAAGCTTTTTCCACCGAACACGGGGCTGGTGAATAAGTACGGCGATGAGCACACCTCCAATGTAAGTCGTCGCAGTAGCAATAATCGCCCAGATCAGTGTCCAAGTCAGCACTCCGCCGAAGGTTGAACTCCATACATCCAAACTTAGCATTTTATTAAAATTACCGAAACCCACCCATTCTACTAGATGCGCAGGCGGTAAAATCGGGTCGGCATAGTTCGTAAACGCCAGTAGCACCGAAAAAACAAGCGGCAATATCGTCAGAAAAACCACTGCCACAAAAGGAATCGCAAGTACAAGATAAGCGAAATTTCTACGCCCCATATGTCTGAGCGATTCACCGAATGAATGAATGGGCTCATTCCGGTCCCGCGCAGCTCCAACTAGAAAGGCATCCCTGATATTCAGTAAATGAAAAGCTGTATAAAACAGCAGCGCCAGCAATGACATCAGACCATTGATCATCATAAAAATGGAGTGATCGCCCTCCACCATCCGGGTTAATTTACCTACCTTGACCATACGGCTTGGAAATTCACCAAGTGTGATCAACCCCCGCAAATAACCCATTAGATCATGAGCAATAAAATAGATTCCAGCAGACCCCACCAGCAGGAATACTAATCCTTTCAGCCACTGTCGATTGAAGAACTGGCCCAGTCCCGGAATAATAGCCGAGAGTAGCGCTGCACCTGTTTTTTTGTGCATAGCTCAAATCACCTGTCCTTTACTTCGAATCCAGATCGGCCTGAATCGTTGATACAGTCTTATCGAGCGTCTGCTTAACATCAAGACCCGGATCGTTCCACAGGGATACAAATGCTGCCTTTAGCGGTTCCCAGACGGATTTGATTTCCGATAGGGAAGGCATCGGCACGGAGTGTTGGAATTGCTCGAAGAATCCACTTATAATCGGATCATCTTTGATTACCGGCGCTTCTCCAGCTTCAATGCTCGCAGGAATCGCACCCGTCATTTCAAAGTTCTTTAGCTGATTCTCCTTGCTGCTTGCAAAATGTGCGAACAAGCGGCTAGCGACCGGATATACCGTATAGGAATTGACATAATACGATTTAACACCGGAAAAAGAAATGCTGTCTTGTCCTTCAGGGCCCTTCGGAAGAGGCGCCACTCCAAGGTTGACATGATCCTTGAACATCGCTATGGACCAAGGCCCGTCGATGTTCATCGCCAGCTTGCCTTCCTGAAACAATTGAGTTTTAACGTCATAGGTGATATCTCCTGCATTCAATGGGAGAATTCCTTTTAAGCTTTGAAGAAAGGTAAATCCTTTGACGGTGCCTTCATTATTCAAGCCGATATCTTTGACATTCGTATTGTTGTCCCCGTAAATGTATCCGCCGAAGCTGCCAATGAATGGATAGCTGTAATACCCGACGAATTCCCACATGATCGCAAATTTGTTCTCTTTCGGCTTATTGTACGTATTGGCAAAAGCGATCACCTCATCCCAAGTTTTTGGAGCTTCGGATATCAGATCCTTGTTGTAGAACAGCGCATAGGTCTCCACCGATTTAGGATAGCCGTAAAGGATACCGTCATAAGTCGATGCCTGAATAGCTGTCTCCACCATAGTTGATTTCGTTTCTTCCTCAAACACATCATTTGGCAAAAGCAATCCCGCTTTGACAGCCTGACCGATCTGATCATGCGGGAGAGTCAACACATCGGCCGCTAGTTTGGACGGGCCATCTGTCGCCAACCTTGTTCCCTGATCGCCGCCCGCCATTTCCTCAACCTTGACAGGAACGCCGTATTCTTTTTCGAAATCAGCGGCTAACTGCTTCATGTACTCAACCTGCTCCTTGGCTTCCCAGACCGTTAATTCGGCCCCAGCTTCCGGTTTCAGCTCCTCTTCGGCGGGATTCGTCTCATTTGTAGTTCCCCCCGGCTCGTTCACTGTGGAATTCGGGCTTGAATTCGGCTGAGCCGTAGAGTTCCCATTGCCTGAACCGCAAGCCGTAACCGTCAATGCCAACAGCAGACTTAGGGTCAAACTAAATGATACCGCTTGCATTTTAGATCGTTTACTCTTCTTCATTTGCTCATCTCCCCTTTATTCATAAGTGATCAGACCTAACACGCATAGAAAAAGAGCATGCAAAAAAGGTACAACCTCATTCGCACAAAGTGCCGAGGTTGTACCTTTTAGGTAACAGTGCCTTTAATTTGTTTGCGTATTAAGAAAAATCAAGTTCGTTCGCCCTCATTCTATAATACCCATAATTTGGATTGCAATCAGAGTATAGATCCGAATGGGGTTATTTAATAGCACTTTTCTTGTTTTTCCTTATATTTTCTCCTTTTTTTAACTACATACTAAATATTCCATATTGTGAATTCATGTGAAATAATCTCTTGCTTTAATCTTGAGGGGTATGATAAGATTCAGACAAAATTTAAAGGCAATGAAACCGCCAAGGGTTCAACCTCTGATTATCATGAGGTTGGCCCTTTTTTGCGTTTACATGCCGCGAAGGGATGGAAATTGATTATGATTCAACAAGAAGCCGTTTATCATCGCATGGGGCAGAATTGGTCATATGCCTACGATGAGTCTACACTGCATATTCGCATAAAAACTAAACGGGATAACGTGTCAAAGATTGATCTTTTTTGCGGAGATAAATACGGTTGGGACAAAACCCATGAGGTTATTCCCATGCAGCACATGGCTTCTGACAGCTTATTCGATTATTGGCAGGCTGCGGTCCGTCCTGTTTATCGCAGACTCACTTATTATTTTGCACTTTATAACAAAGATGAGGTCCTTTATTATTTGGAAAAAGGCTTCTTCTCAGAGCCTCCAGTCATAATATATGAGGGCTTATTCGACTTTCCTTTCTTGAACCGTGAAGATGTACACTCCCCTCCAGCATGGGTGAAGGATGCAGTATTTTATCAAATTTTTCCAGAGCGTTTCGCAAATGGCGATCCTACTAACGATCCGGCAGATGTGCTAGATTGGGGTGGTACGCCGAGTCCCCGGAATTTCTTCGGAGGAGACTTGCAAGGTGTACTAGATCATTTGGATTATCTCTGTGAATTGGGCATTACCGCCATCTATTTCAATCCTCTGTTTGAGGCAACCACCAATCATAAATATGATATAAAGGATTATTTCTTGGTGGACCCTCATTTGGGAACCAACGCTTTGCTAAAAGAACTTGTCGACGCCTGTCATTCCAAAGGGATCCGCGTCATTCTAGACGGTGTCTTTAATCATTGCGGCCATACCTTTCCGCCATTTGTTGATCTGCTCACCAACGGGCGCTCTTCCCGTTATGCCGATTGGTTTCATGTGCGTGAGTGGCCACCACAAGTCATCGACGGAATTCCCACCTATGACACATTTGCATTCGAGCCTATCATGCCAAAATTCAACACTGAGAATCCTGAAGTCAGAGATTATCTGTTGAACGTTGGTCGTTATTGGATTGAGGAAATCGGTGTAGACGGTTGGCGGCTTGATGTCGCGAATGAAGTCTCTCATACGTTCTGGCGACAATTCCGTAATACGATCAAAAGCATTAATCCAGAAGCCTATCTTGTAGGCGAAATTATGCATGATTCCTTGCCGTGGCTACTTGGCGATCAATTTGACGCCGTTATGAATTACCCACTAACCAATATTCAGATTAATTTCTTTGCTCACGGACAAATTAATGCTTCACAATTCTCTCTATCGATTGCTACTATGCTAGCAAATTACCCGCAGCAAATTACAGAGGCCACTTTTAATCTATTAGACAGCCATGACACAACTCGTTTCCTGACCCTTTGCGGTGGTGACATCCGGAGATTAAAACTGGCCGTTTTGTTCCAAATGACCTTTCAGGGAGCACCATGTATTTACTATGGCGATGAAATCGGTATGGAAGGTGAATATGACCCAGATAATCGTAAATGTATGGAGTGGGACATCCAGAAACAGAACAGGGAACTGTTCGAATACTATCGCTGGACGATCGGTCTTCGTAAGTCGTATACTGCGTTCCGTAGTAGCGGCTTTAAATCGCTGGAGATCCCGGACCACCCAAGTCTGCTTGTATATGAACGGTGGGACGAACATAACCGCTTCTTAATCGTGCTCAACAATGAAGAGGTGTTAGTCAACGCCACTATTCCTGTACCCAGGATGGACGCTATATGGGTAAACCTAGAGACGCAGAAGCGAACAGAAAAATCCACATCATTACTACATCTGAATCTGCCCGAATTTGGCTATGCGGTATTCCAAGCTGTTAATAAATAGTCCATAACAAGAGCCCCTCGCCATCTACGCCTTGCTCATCAATTGTTTCAGCCTATACGCCAAAGTTTAAATACGAAGTAAGATAACTTATAAGGAGTGATTGGTGATGAGTAACGTAGAACATAAAGTAGAGCATGAAGTAGAAAACGGAAGCAACTTTTTCAAAGGCATCTTTATTGGTAGCTTAATAGGTGCTGCAGCAGCCCTATTATTTGCACCAAAGCCTGGTCGTGAAATGCGCAGTGATCTGTCCGATAAACTTACGCTTGCTACTGACAAAACAAAAGAAGTTGCTGGTGTCGTAACTGACAAGACCAAAGCCATTGCCACAACGGTAGGTGAAAAAGCAACCGATCTGGCTAGTACGGTTTCAGTCAAAGCCTCTGATATCTACACTACTGTCAGTGATAGCAAGCAGCAAATTGCCGCTACCCTTCAAGACGCAGGCAGCAAAATTGGTGACACTGTAAGTGAAGCCTCAAATAATGTAGCCTCTGATGTTAAAGACGCTTCTAAAGAAGTGGCTGACGAAGCCAAAGCATCCTCTAAAGAAGTCGCCGATGAGGCTAAAGATGCGAAAGAGGATGTTAAATCCTCCTATAAATCCAGTTACTAATCTGCGGCATAATACAGCTATCATTTCATTCGACAACAGCCAGCTGTCCGCAGCTGGCTGTTGTTTAGTTATACCCTATATAAAGTTTCATCTGATTGAATAGATCCTTAATGAATGCCCGATCGGGCTACAGAAAGCAGGGGTGCTCCATGGGAGAATCAAATAGCCAAACAAAAGCATATGAAATTGATGAACATCCTTTCGAATTACGGCATGAGGTCAAACGCTTAAACAATCGTCTGGATAAGATTGCTGACTCACTAGAAAAATCAGAATTTAAGGACATCCTTGATAACTACTCAGATCCCAAAAAAAGAATTATCACAAACTTGATGGCCGGTATATCCCGAGGTCTCGGCCTATCTCTCGGAACGTTCGTAGTCCTTGGTGTTCTGGGCTACATTCTTAGTCTATTTCTTGATGTTCCCGTGATCGGTGAGTACATTGGCGAGATCAAAAAATACATTGATGCGAACAGCTAACAAGTGGGCTATTTATCGCCCATCTATCACCGCTCCCCCTTACCCCGCTTGTCCGGCTAACCGTGAAGGATTAGCCGGACAAGCGGGGTAAGGGCGTTGTGGAACACAAATAAAGGACATGCTATTCTCCAGGCACGGAGAGAGGCATGTCCTTATCGTCGAACAGTAGAATTCAAATCCAGGTAATGTATATTACACATAAAGGAGCTCAATAGGATGAGTTGGCCATAATCTGCTTTAACTTCTCAGTGGCCCGCTTCTGTATCCGTGAAACGCTCATCTGTGAAACCCCCAGCTTCTGAGCAATTGCCCGCTGGGATTGACCATCTTGGAAGGCTAGCAGCAACACTTGCTGCTCTTGCTCCTTCAATTGTCCTAGTGCTTGCTGCAGATCCATTCGTTTCTCTACAGTCTCGTAATCGTTCGCATCAGAGCTGATAAGCTCCCCTAGCGTAGCTCCAGTCTCCTCTTGAGAAAGCGGTGAATCTAGAGATACGTAATGGTAACATTCTCTGCCTGCCAGTACTTCTACAGTTTCTTCAACAGACAGATCAAGATAATGAGCGATCTCATCGACCGCAGGAGAACGCTCAAGCTTCACTGTAAGTTCATCAATCGCGTGTTGAACAAGCGCTCCTTTTTCTTTAATCCGTCTAGGAACCTGTATGTACCAAGATTTATCACGCAAATAATTCTTCATATGTCCAATCATGCTTTTCATCGCATAGGGCTCAAAAGGGATTCCGAGACTGATATCATATTGCTGCAGTAACCGGATGAGCGCCATTTGCCCGACCTGATATAAATCCTCATACAAGTCGGGGCGATTACGGGAAATCTTCCCAGCAGCCATTTTCACCATAGGCTCATATTTCTGTATCAGCAACGTCGCCTGATCGTTATCCTTGGTCTGCTGATACTCCCAAATTTGGGTGACTGCTTCATTCATGGACTCGGGGGGAGTCACTTTGTCACTCATACTTTCTCCTCGCTAAAATTAAGGTGCTTCTTCAAAGTTACCACCGTCCCTTTTCCGGCTTCACTTACGACACTAACGTCATCCATCAACGCTTGCATTAAGTAGAACCCTAACCCGCCAACCTGAACGTCACTTAACTCCTTATCGTGCAGTGTCATACGTTCATTAGACTTGTCCAAGCCGTCAAAGCTCTCCCCTTCGTCTTTGACTGTAATGGATAAGGAGCTTTCTTCTACCTCAAAAATAACATCTACTACTCCGTCTTTTTGGCCATAAGCATATAATACTGAATTGTTACACGCCTCTGACACTGCCACTTTCATGTCTTCTATATCCTCATAGGTGAAACCCATTTTCGAGGCAATTCCGTATAAATTCAACCTAACAATATCCACATACTCTGCGCTAGCAGGCAACTGAAGAATTACTTTTTGCACATCATCACTCATTCTTTGTTCTATCCTTTCCTAGTGGGAATTCTCTTGGGAGGCAAAAAACTTGGAAATACCAGTCATGTCAAACAGCTTCTGAATTTGTGGAGGAACATCCTCAACCATAAACTTAACGTCCATTCCTTGTCTTGATTTCAGGATCGAAAGTAGAATACCAATCCCTGTGCTATCGATGTATTTTAATTCTTTTAGATTAATAACTAGATCAAGTTTGGTATCTCCCACAAGTGGCTCCATAACCAGGCGGAAATCGGAAGCAACTGATAAATCAAGTTCACCACTCAGGAAAACTGTGCATACATTCCCTTTGGTTTCTGTCTTAGCATGGAACTTGTTACTTTTATGCGTATTCATTAGACGATCTCTCCTGAACAAATATTTTCTATATTAATAACCTTAATGATATACCTTTGAATCAGATAACGTTAAAAAAACGGATTGGTAAATACTAGATTACGCTTGGAAAATAGATATATCAGGTTCTACTAATACATTGTCGTTGCTAGAATATCGAGAAATAATTTGTTTTATACTACTCATCTTCAGCGGTTTGCTGATGTAATCATCCATTCCAGAGGCCTTACAGCGATTCTGAATCCCTTCCATGACGTTCGCCGTCATTGCAATGATAATGGTCTTCTCGGCAGCAGGACCACCCTCTCGACGAATTTGAGCGGTCGCCTCTAAGCCATCCATCACTGGCATTTGAAGGTCCATAAAGATAAAATCATAAGGATGTTTAATCGCCATATCCACAGCCTGTTGACCATCTTCAGCCATATCGGCCGCATAGCCCAGCTTATCCAGCATGCTGACCATTAGACGCTGATTAATCGGATGGTCATCCACAACAAGGATTCTACTTCTCCCCTCTTGATTGGGAACAGGATGCGTGGATTCCTCTTCTTGATATCCACCTATCAAATCTTCTCCTGGCATGGATGCCTGAATTGTAAAGATAAAAGTAGCTCCTTTTTGCTCCATCGATTCTACCCGAATTTCTCCGCCCATCATTCCGACAAGAGATTTACATATAGCTAGTCCCAGACCTGTTCCCCCATATTTCCGTGTCATGGAAGAATCAAGCTGCGAAAAGGGCTCAAATAATCGGTCACATTTCTCCGGAGAAATACCAATCCCCGTATCCATAATTGTGAATTCAACTTCCATCTTATGATCCGCAACACTCTTGATCGAGGCGACTAGATAGACCCCACCTTGATTTGTGAATTTAACTGCGTTAGCGATCAGATTAATTAAAACTTGGCGTAAACGAGCCATATCCCCATATAAAAGCCGAGGCAATTTCTGATCAATAAAATAAGCGAGCTCCAGGTTCTTCTTTCCCGCTTCTATCGAGAAGAGGCTGAACACCTCTTGAATACAATTTCGAAGTTCAAATAAGTGCTCTTCAACTTCCATTTTTCCGGATTCCATTTTAGTAAAATCAAGAATGTCGTTAATTACCGTAATCAACGTGTCCGCACTTTTCCGAATGATCTCCGAATATTCCTTTTGCTCAGAAGTAAGATCCGTCTCCATTAACAGATCGATCATGCCAACTACGCCGTTCATAGGTGTACGAATTTCATGACTCATCATGGCTAGAAATTCTGACTTTGCTTTGGAGGCAATCTCCGCCTCTTCTTTTGCCTTGATAAGCTCACTATTAATGATTTCCAGTTCTTTCGTCTTTTGCTGCAGCAGCATGGTTTGAGTCTGATGCTTCTTGCTCGTGATGTACATTTCGACAAAGCCTTGTATCTTAGAGTTCAAAATTTGCGGAATGAAAGGCTTGACCATATAATCAATAGCCCCTGCCGAATAGCCCGCGAATAAATGCTCCGCTTCTTTGCTATTGGCAGAGATAAAAATAATCGGAATTTCCTTCGTTTTCTCTCTGGCCTTGATCAATTTGGCAGTTTCAATTCCATCCATACCCGGCATCTGTACATCCAGTACAATGACAGCAAAATCATACCTTAACAAACAGCGCAACGCTTCTTCACCGGAGGTAGCTTTAATTAGCTCGTAATGCTGGCTCTCAAGCACTGCCTCCAGCGCCAGCAAATTTTCAGGACGGTCGTCTACTAGTAGTATATGAATTGGTTCTTGAAACCCCATAGGACCACCCTCCTACATGCGTTATTTTATGTTACGGTATATTTTCTCCACTCTGTCTAAAGATTCATAGCAATCGCTATATTTCGTAAAGTGAATGGACTCCTTAGAGCCCAGAACAAGGATTCCAAAGCGACTTAGACTTTCATGAAACAACCCGTGAACATGATCACGAAGCTCATCATTGAAATAGATCATTACATTCCGGCAGAGAATAACATTAAATTCATTAAATGAAGTGTCAGTAGCTAAATTATGCTCAGCAAAAATAATATTTTTGCGTAAATAAGGTTGTAAAATAACTGAGTTATACTTCGCAGTATAGTATTCGGAAAATGCCCGAGTACCTCCTGCCTCCAAATAATTCTTTGTGTATTGCTTCATTCTGCTAATATCATAAACGCCTTCCTTAGCCTGCTGTAAAGAACGCTCATTCATATCTGTGGCATAAATTCGAGCCTTATCATAAAGCCCTTCTTCATGAAGCAGGATGGCCATAGAATAAACTTCTTCCCCAGTGGAACATCCGGCATGCCAGATACGAATATAGGGATAAGTTCTTAACAAAGGAACTACCTTCTGGCGAAAAGTTAGAAATAATCCCGGATCCCTGAACATTTCAGTCACAGGAATAGAGAGACTGTAGACAAATCGTTCAAAACAAGCCCGATCATGCAGAACCTTCTCTTGCAGCGCGGATATGGTGAGTACATTCTCCGCATGAACATGATGCCAGATGCGTCGTTTTAATGAAGGCAACGCATAATTCCGGAAATCATAGCCATATAAACGGTGTACCCCATCAAGAAGCAGCTCAATCTCAATTTGCTCCAGTTCGTCACTTCCCGCCAGAACGGGTTGCTCCTCATATCCGTGTTCTATTGCTTTCATTGTTATCCCGACTCCCTTATCAACACGCCGTACTTTTGAAGAATGGCTTTTTGTTAGTTCTTTTAAAGTATTACCCCAATATTAAGGTTACGAATACAGCCAGACTCGCATTAAAGATAGAAGTTGACCTGTTGCAATTGGCTTCTTCATATAGTCAGAGGCTCCAGCTTCAATGCATTTGGCACGATCCTCTTTCATAGCTTTGGCGGTCAGCGCAATAATAGGCAGTTTCTGATACTGTGGCATCTCGCGAATCCGGCGCATAGCCTCATATCCGTCCATTTCTGGCATCATCATATCCATTAGTACAAGATCAAAATCTTCTTGCTCTACCAGCATTTCCAGCGCTTCGCGTCCATTCTCCGCAAACTTCACTTCCATATGATACTCTTCGAGTACGCTGGAGAGCGCAAAGACATTGCGAATATCATCATCGACGAGCAATATTTTCTTTCCTTCGAACAATTCTTCTTTATTATGAAGCTTCTGCAGAATCTTACGTTTATCTTCCGGAAGATTTGCTTCTACCCGGTGCAAGAACAATGTTGTCTCATCCAACAACCGCTCTGGAGAACGTACATCCTTGATAATGATTGATTCCGCATATTTGCGCAGCTGCGTCTCTTCTTTGCCATCCAAATCCTTACCCGTATAAATAATAATAGGCAGATCATTTAATTCCTCATCATCACGAATCTGATCCAGCAGATCGAAACCTGTCATATCCTCAAGCATCAAATCTAGAACCATACAATCATATCTCTGCTTCCGCAGCTCATTCAGTGCCTCCCCGCCAGTTGAAACTGCGGTTATAGCCACATCGTCATGACCAATCAATTCCATGATCGAACGACGTTGAATCTCATCATCCTCTACAATCAGCAAGTACTTCAACGTACTGGAGGTGTAGTTCTCGATTTGCGAGAAAGCCCGTTCAAGCGCCTCTCTAGAAGAAGGTTTTCTTAAATAAGCCATTGCCCCCATCATAAGCCCCTGCTTCACTTCATCATTTACAGAGATGACATGGACAGGGATATGGCGAGTCTGTGATGCACTCTTTAGTTCTCTAAGGATGGTCCAGCCATCCATAACCGGCAGCTGTATATCAAGAATAATCGCGTCTGGTAAATAAGTCTTCGCCATCTGCAATCCGGTATCCCCTTGGAGGGCTACCAGTCCTTTGAAGTTGCGGCCATGAGCCATATCCAGCAGTATTTTTGCGAAGCTCTCATCATCTTCAATAATAAGCAGAACCTTATCATTTGCAGTTAATTGATCACGATCATCATCGATCACTAATTGTGGGATAGGTGCATGAGCCTGCGTTGGTACAAGGGTTGGAAGTATATCTCCAATATACCCCTCGAAGGTTGCATCTTCTCTAGAAGCAGCAGCTTCTATTACTGCAGGTTGCTGCTTAATATAATTCCCTATAACTGGCAAATACATAGTAAAAGTACTACCTTGGCCCTCACGGGATTCCAGTACAATAGCTCCACCCATTAAACGTGCTAACTCACGGCTAATGGACAAACCTAAGCCTGTCCCCCCAAATTTACGGCTGGTAGTTCCATCCACCTGTTGGAAGGCTTCAAACACAATATCAGTTTTGTCTGCCGGAATACCAATTCCGCTATCCTTCACAGCAATAGCAATATATTCAACTTCACCTGGCAGATCTAGCGGAATAAGATTGTCATCTGCTTGGCTAACCGAGAACTCAATAAATCCTTCCATCGTAAATTTAAAGGCATTAGAAAGCAGATTTCTTAGCACCTGCTTCAACCGATGACCATCGGCAATGACACTATCTGGCAGTGGCTCGTTAAAGGTAATTTTTAAAGAAAGTCCCTTTTTGAGCGCTTGCGGAGCAAAATTCTGCTTCACAAAGCTCTTCAGCTCCGTTAATTTAATTTCTTCTTGGTTCAGTTCCATTTTGCCTGCATCAACCTTGGATAAGTCCAAAATCTCATCAATCATCTTAAGCAAGTCTGCACCTGACATATAAATCGTATGTGCAAATTCAACCTGTTTCTCTGACAAGTTGCCATCCTTATTCTCCGTGAGTAGCTGCGACAGAATCAAGAGACTGTTGAGCGGAGTTCGCAATTCATGAGACATATTCGCCAAGAACTCTGATTTATATTTACTAGTAACGGATAATTGCTTGGCCTGTTTCTCTAATTGAATTTTTGCATGCTCAATTTCATCTTTCTTCTCTTCAACCTCCTGCACTTGTTCCTCTAAAGCGCGGGTCTTGGCAATAAGTTCCGTATTATAATGCTCCAGTTCTTCCTGCTGACGCTGGAGCAATTCTTCCGAACGTTTAAGCGCATCCGTCTGCTCTTCCAAGTTCTCATTGGAACGGCGCAATTCCTCTTGCTGAGTCTGTAATTCCTCCGACTGACACTGCAGCTCTTCCGTAAGAGCTTGTGAATCACGCAACAATTTTTCCACGATCAAACGACGGCTAATATTATTAAAAATAATACTTAAATTATTAGCGAGTTGTTGCAGCAAATCATTTTTCAAACTGCTAAAAGGTTGGAATGAAGCAAATTCTACTACGCCTAGCAGTTCGTCTTCAAAAATAAGCGGATGGATAGAAATATATCCAGGTTGCGCATCCACGAATCCGGACTTAACGGATGAATAGTCTTCAGGAGCCTTCTCCAGTCTGATCGGGTGCATATCGAGCGCACTTTGTCCTACAAGCCCTTCTCCAATCACAAACCCGTCCTTAGGTTTCTTATCATTATCTACTGCATAATATCCACTGCTTCGTAAAAAATCAGGACGATTGGCATCTTTTAAATATACAGCTCCGAACTGTGCTCCCAGCACAGGGGTAAACTCATTGATGAAGGTCTGTGAGACCTGATCCAAGGAGCTAACACCTCGCAATAGTTCCGTCACCCGAGCAACATTCGCATTCAGCCAGGATTGGTCATTCTGCGCTTGCGCATAGGCCTGTTCCATTTCCTGCTTCTGTTCAAGATCTAAAGCCATCTTCTTAAAGACAAGAGCAACCTCACCAATTTCATCTTTAGTAGTAACCTTTATACGCCGTATGGCCCTCACTCTACCGTTGCCAAAGCTGGTAATCATCATCGAAACGACATTAAGCCCCCGAGTGATGCTTGGGATGATCCATAGAACCACTCCAAGTCCGAGAAGTAAGCCCATAATCATCATTAGAACTACCATCTGAGTCGAACTTTTATAAGCTTCGTTGGCCTTCGTACTCTCTTCATTCATAATAAAAGCATTATAATCAGAGAGACTGTTCAGAGCGTTTAACACGGCATTCTGAATCGCTTGTCCCTCTGTGTTGGAATACGTGCTAGCATTCTGAAAATAACCAGCCGATAGCAGTTTCAATACCTTTTCCTGATAATTTAAATAAGTGGTGTACGCACCATCTATTTGACTAACCATTTGCATTTCTTCAGCGCTAGTCATCGACGCTTTTATTTTCTCGTAGTGCTCATTCGCTTTAGTGATCTTTTTATCAATCTCATTCTTTTGAGATTCTACCGATGATGCATCTGCACTTAACATGGTCGTGGTTAATATTCGCGCCATATCATTGACTTCTCCACGCATCCCCGAAGAAGACCGCCCCTTCATATATCTATCCTGATACCCTTCCAGTTGGTTATTCATATAATTTAAGCGGTCGTATCCTATCATCGTAAGTGCAAGCATAATCGCTAACATGGCACTGAAGCCAATTAAGAGTTTAGCCTTTATCTTCATTCTCTATCTGTTCCCTTCTTCAGTGAGATCCACACAATACACTTATCATCATCACGCTCTTTAGGAACCTCAACATTGAAAAAAGCAGCTCGAATAGCTTCTTCGTTCCACTCATGTTCAACATTTAAATGTTGAATCATAAATTTCAGCTGCTCTTCTTGTTCGCCCTCAACCAGTTCCAATAGACCATCTGTATAAAGAACTAGATGCCCTTCATCTTCATAGGTTAAGCTCTGTGGCTGAATATCAATCCGTTCAAACAAACCTACCGGGTGACAGTTACTTTCCAGCATGACTGGAGTCTTAGCCACACCTTCAAAAAATAGCGCAGGTGGATGCCCGGCGTTGACGTAGTCAATACGTTTCATACGGGTATCTATCACAAGATAAATGGTCGTAAAGTAATATTGGATCAGCTTTTTCTCAATATAGAGCTGATTAAACCTTCGATTGAGCTCCTGAATTACCTTTTCCGGCTCTACATACGTAGTTACCGTGTCCTTTAACACAGAAGCAAGAAACATACAAAAAAGAGATGACGATATTCCGTGTCCCATAATGTCCAGCAGGATCACGCCATATCGGCCATCACCAAGGGGGTACCACGCGTATAAATCACCGGCAAGCTCAGAGGATGGCTGATAGATGGCATTGACCTCAAAATTCTCTTCCTGAAGAGGCAAGCTCAACACAGCATTCTGAACAAGTGCGGCCAGTCTCAATTCTTCTTGAATTCGCTGATCTCGTTCCTTATGCCAATCTTTCTCTCGCTTCAACCGCAGCGCGAGCCGAATTCGGGCCATCAGCTCCACTTTGTTAATGGGTTTCGTAACATAATCTACTGCACCTGCATCCAGTGCTTCTGCCAGCTTCTTGGAATCGCCAACAGCTGTAACCATTATTATTGGAATATCCTTTAGGTGTTCGTATTGCTGTACAACACGACATGCCTCGATTCCATCCATTTCCGGCATCATCATATCCAGTAAAATCAGATCGATATCTGACATCCGAGGACGTCCATCTTCACTCACAGAACCGATACCCAACCGTGTAAGCATCTCTTTTGCAGAGGATGCGGTTACGAAATTTCGGTAATCTTCTTTTTTCAGGATTTCACGGATAATGATAACATTAGTCGGATTGTCATCTACGATTAAGATTCTCATCATCTTCACCTCACACGAATAGTATTACGAACGTAAAATTCTGCGACTCATTACCTATATCATACGCTATTTAAATGTGTTATTTCTATTTTTAATATATGTAAATATAGTAATAGGTTCATTTACGCCTTCAGCAAAGTAACCTCCCGAACCACTACATGTAGTGGTTCGGGAGGTTACTCTATGGTAAAGACAGCCTCTGTTTATTAACCAAAATGATCAAAAGTGAAACATATTAAGAAGAAATACTATCAAATAAATCAATACCTTCAAATTCACCTGCCAAATTTCGATATATTTTGAGCGCATTGTTTCCTCTCATATATACATCACCATCTTCGGCAATAAAATACGGTTTACCCAAGGTCGATTGCACATTATCCTTCACGGGATCAATTCCCACCCCATTTACCTGTAGCCCAAACTGCTGTGCTTGAGAAGGTGAGACATGCACATACAGTACAAACCCCTCACCAACACCCACTGTTACATCTGCGTATTGGTACTCCTCTGTCCCTTGCAATGGATCATTTGTTACCGCCAGCGGATTGCCCTTGGCCAGAAGCAATTCTTCCTTCGTAGCATATAAAGCAACACCTTGCAGTGAATCAAACTGATTTATAGCAGGGCTCGTTTCTGAGGAATGTTCAAATGTAAGAACTGTCTTAGGCTGATCACTAAAAGTCGAGATAGGCGTCAACTGTGGAGACGCATCAAAGTATGGGGAAAGTAGACTAAACAAGAGTATGATAATGTTCATGTTGTTATCCCACCTTTCTTATCTGCAGCCGCCATTTACAGAGGACTTGCTGCCTTAACTTTAATGACGGAATTTTTTCCAAAGAGTTGCAGCTACATCTACACTTTTTAACACAGTAGCTATTTTCCCCGGTGCTTTCTCGTTATTAACAGCATCATAAGAGTTTACCGTACGTTCCTCAGCTGGAGTCAGCGGAGCTTCTTTTATGGATACCCCCTTACGCTTCTCCCTCAGTTCATGTGATTTACGATATCTCTCAATCACAGTTACTGAAACTTGCTTAACGGTTAAGGTTAACTCATTCATAACTTCTCCCAAATTCTTCACAGAATCTATGACAGGATCAATCTTCTGAATTTTATTCTGTACATCAGCGGTAATTTCATTTGCATGTCTGACTGTAGTCTTCACTTCATAAGTCAGTTCATCCATCGTCTTCTGCACTTCCACCAAGGTCTGGCTTACTTTGTCGAGGGATTGCTTCGCTGACTGCAAAGTCTTAATTAGAAAGAAAACAAGTATTGCGAATGCGATAGCAACGAGAGCTACACTAAGTTCAATGATCATATTCATAACCCCTTCCAAATCTCATAAATAGTGGCTAATCAGCCTTGTATACTGCATAGTTACCCCTACTACCATATGCCGAAACAATCTGTCGAGCGTTGTCAAAACTCCCTGCTCCCCTTTGTTTCAGAATCAAAGTCCCCGTTTATACAATGACTACAAATCAAAAAAAGGATAGGTGATATGTAATGTTAAAATGGTCCGCAATTCTGCTAGTTGTAGCTGTAATCGCTGGTATCTTTGGTTTCTTCAATCTTGTAGCAGCCGCTGCTGGTCTTGCAAAGATACTATTCTTCGTATTCTTGGTTCTGTTTGTTGTTTCCCTCTTCACGGGACGCAGAGGTAGATCGATGTAGCCTCCTCCCATATCTATCCATATATCTTATTCATCATGCAGAAAGTATAGGTCATTCCCACACAGATGTCACTTGAGAAAATAAGAAAAAGTTTTGAAGTTAGATCATAATGAGGAGGAACTTAACATGAAAAAATTCGCCAGCATTACACTTGCCTTGGGACTTATGGCTTCAATAGCAGCTACAGCATCAGCCGCTGAGGTAACAGGGACAACTACAGATTCTACGCCCGGAACTGGAAGCACTTACACAACATCTTTTGAAACGATCATTACCCCATCGGATATTACTCCAGCCACACCACAAATTGTTCTAACCGAAAAAACAGCTTTCCACTTTTCAGTTGGCAGTATGATTCCCGCAGGCTGGCTTAGCGCTCAAACGCTTGATACCACAGGTGAAGTGATTACGGATACTTGGGGCAATGAATGGAGAGAAATCTACACTTGGCTAGGAAAAGCGTGGGTAAAGGTTCCTGTTGCTGCCAATGTAACTATGTAATTAGTATAAAAAAGATGATAACAAGCATAAACGCCTTCGGCGTCCCTATAAGGACGGCAAGTGTTTAAGCGAGAAATATAAAGATAATTTATAGAACGGAACATATAAATTCTTATATTTACAAAAAGCTACCCCCTCAGTAGATCATTCTACTGAGGGGGTAGCTTTTGCGCTTACGCCGCCTTTGTTCACCCGTCACAAACATGCGATGCTGCCGCTTCTGTATACCTATATAATTATCGGATGACCGATCCCCCGAAGAGGAAACGATTCGTCCAAGAAGCGCTTAATTTATCTACTTTCACCCCGCCTGAAGCTACGGAATACGTATGGAGAACTTGTCCATCTCCTAGATACATAGCAACATGCGATATTCTTGCCTTAGATTTGTCGATCCCTTCATACGCTGAAGCGGAGTTCCCTTTATAATCCATAAAGAACATTAGATCGCCGCGCTTCAAACCGGAAGTAGACGTAACTACCGTACTATTCGATTTCACCCAATCTCCCTGTTGACGGGAATCAGCAGGCAGTTTCAAATTCACAGCATCCATGAAAATTTGCCGGATAAAATCAGAACAATCGAAGGTGCTTGTATCATATCTGCTGGAACCAAACTCATAAGGTGTACCCAGATAGCCCATACCTGCTGAGATTACACTCTCGATTTGGGCAGAAGCCCCAGGTGTAGAAATAGGTGGTACTGGTGCTGGCGGCGTTGGTGTCGGCGTTACCGTCCCAGTCCCCCCATTATTAGCGAACGAAGTATATTGATCACTTGAACTTATATATCCAATGCTACCATCAGAGGTTTGAATTTGATACCAGGAGCTGTTCGGCTGTGCCAGAAGCTGTACTTGTTCCCCCTTCTTCAGAAGCCTCAGTACTTTTCCGCTTGTAGAAGGAGCAGTTCGAAGATTCACTCCGTACTTTATGGTTCCCGTTTGTGCTGATGGTGCTGATGGTGCTGTTGGTGTACCTACTGAAGATGAATTTACGCTGATATACTTATCATCTGTACTTGTATAGCCTACGGATCCATCCGCTGCTTTCACCTGATACCAATAGCTATTCGGTTGTGCCACAATCTGCACTTGATCTCCTTTTTGCAAATACTTCACTACTTCTCCACTTGTAGAAGGTGTACTGCGAAGGCGAACACTTGCCTCGATGACCGCTGTTTGACCGGCTGCTGCTGCCATAACTGAATTTGATGGACTTGAGGCTGCTGCTGCATTTCCAGGAGCAGATACTCCTAAACCTGCAACAATTGCAGCTGAAACCAATAAGGATGCTGTTAATTGCTTATGTGATTTAATCATACGTTCCCCCAATACCATGATGAGATTTCAACAAAGGTGTGAACTACATTCCTTTATGCCCTCATTATAGGCTTGCCCGGGATTTGGAACATGCTCCAAATTGCACATATAATCATGCCACTTTATGGTAAAATACAGGACTAAAGTCTTGAATCCTCCTTAAATATGTTTGTTTTTTCCTTAAAATAGAATTTTTCAAATTTAATCTTTAGGTTCCACATGCACCTGTACATTCATAATATTGTGTAGCTTGCTCATTCTCTCTTCAATGGAGTCACTGATCCTATGACCTTCCACCACTGTAATATTCGCGTCTACCTCCACTACAACATCCACGTGTACATGATTCCCATGAACCCGTGCCTTCACATCTTTAATCCCCTCTACTCCCGGTGTTCGAGCAATCGTACTACGTAGATCCATCAATCTATCTTCATCAAAGCCATCCGTAAGCCGGTAGGTCGAGTCACGAAAAATATCCCATGCCGTCTTAGAGATAATCAGTCCGACAACTACTGCCGCCGCAGAATCAATCCATGGCAGTCCGAACTGGGCACCTACAATCCCAACAGCAGCACCTATACTAACCATAGCATCGGAAAAATTATCTTTCGCCGCTGCCATGAGTGCACTACTATTTATCTGCTTAGCCAGCCTTTTGTTGTATATGTATACTCCCATCATTGCTACTGCACACACTAGAGCCACACCAGCAGACCATAGCTGCGGGGTTTCCTTTGCACGATCGAAAAAGGACCGCACCGCCTCCACAATCACTTGAATACCTACTACCGCCATAATAAAAGAAGCCAACAATGCAGCTACTGTCTCTGCCCGAAAATGTCCATAAGCATGGTCAGAGTCAGGTGGCTTCCGCGAAATCTTTAGACCAACCAACACGGCTGCAGATGCTACGATGTCAGTTAAATTATTGACTCCGTCCGCGACCAATGCACTAGAGGCGAATAGATAACCGCTAACCAGCTTGAAAGTCGATAAAATGAGGTAAGCCGCTATGCTAACCCAAGCGCCACGCTCGCCTTTACGTATATCTTCGTAAATATCAACCATTTTGGCTATCTCCTCGTTTTCTGTTTTGTTAGAAAAGAATTCTTTCAATTATTCTTGCCCTTGTAGCAGCATTTAAAAACAATTAGAATAAAGTGAAGGACTTGCTTCAAAGGAGGTTATCATAATGAGCGAAAACAATGAAAAAGGAAAAATCAATTTAGCTGAAGCTATCCGGCAAAAGCTGGAGCAGAAGAAACAACAATCTTCCTCCAAACCTGGATCAACTTTTCAGGCCGGATCCGCTAAACCACTAAAAAGTCAGAATAACAAAAAGCCTAACAACCAACGCCGTCGTACCGGCGGATCCTAGTACTATTTTATAAACATAAAAGGCTGCGCATCCCTCAGGGACAACGCAGCCTTTTATGCGTTCGTCTGCCTTAAAGGATGGGCTAGAACTCATCAAATTCATAACTGATTCTCTTTATTGTACAATTAGACAACTGAAAACATGCGCTTTGGGAAACCTCAAGTGATAAGGATTCCTGTCTTGTAAGCCCAGCGTATACTCCCCGTAGAATTCTACTTGTTAATCCATGTGTAACCGCAATGACCCGCGGAGTGGAGGACAAGCTATCCAGCCAGTCTGTGACACGCTCCTGAACCGCTTCATAGCTCTCTCCATCTGGTGAACGAAAATACCAATCATACATACTCGTATCTTCAAGACTATTTGGCCAGCCCTGCTCAATTTCCTTGAGCGTTAGCCCTGACCAAGAACCAACGGAAACTTCACTTAACCTGGAATCCGTTTCTATTTTATTGAAATCATAACCTAAGATTTCACACAAAATTTGTGTGCTTTGCAGCGCTCTCCCAAGTGGACTTGAAATCACCTTCCATTCGGAGGGATGCTCCACCGAATAACGAAGCAGTCTCCCCATGCCTCATAATAAAAATAGTTCTGTCCACATGCTTCATCTACCGTTACCTTTTCAAAATCGAAATTATAAAGACAGCTACCCTAATCCTAATAGGATTAGAGTAGCTGCTTAACGGGTTCCTTCCGCATAACGGAAAGTAAAATATTATACTTCTACAGGATACATGCGTTGGCGCATTTCCTTAATTTCAGGATTCTCTAAATACTCATCGTAAGTCATCGTGCGATCAATTACACCTGTAGGTGTGATCTCGATGATACGGTTAGCAATCGTTTGGATGAACTGATGGTCATGGGAAGTAAAGAGAATAGTCCCGTCGAAATCGATCAGTCCGTTATTCAGTGCCGTAATGGATTCCAGATCCAAGTGATTGGTAGGTTCATCGAATACAAGCACGTTCGCACCGTTCAGCATCATCTTCGCCAACATACAGCGAACCTTCTCGCCCCCGGACAATACACTCGCTTTCTTCAGTGCTTCTTCTCCGGCGAACAGCATCCGTCCAAGGAATCCGCGCAGGAACGTCTCATCCTGATCTTTAGAATACTGACGCAGCCATTCTACGAGATTCAAGTCCACGCCATCGAAATAGCTGGAGTTGTCTTTTGGGAAATAAGCTTGAGTTGTAGTGACGCCCCACGCATATTCACCCGCATCCGCTTCCTGCTCACCCATGATCACATCAAATAGAAGTGATTTAGGCTGGGAGTAAGGACCCACGAAAGCAATCTTATCACCTTTGTTAACTACAAAGCTGATTTCATCAAGAACCTTCTCACCTTCAACCGATTTGGTCAATCCGCTGATCGTCAGAAGCTGCTTACCTGCTTCACGTTCAGGTTTGAAGTTGAGGAACGGATATTTACGGTTAGATGGACGAATGTCATCCAACGTAATTTTCTCGAGTTGTTTCTTACGAGAAGTCGCCTGTTTAGACTTGGAAGCATTGGCCGAGAAACGCTGAATAAAGGCTTGCAGTTCCTTGATCTTGTCTTCCTTCTTCTTGTTCGAATCACGCTGTAAAGCTTGAGCAAGCTGACTGGACTCGTACCAGAAGTCGTAGTTACCAACGTACATCTGGATTTTGCCAAAATCAATATCCGCAATATGCGTACATACTTTGTTCAGGAAGTGACGGTCATGGGATACGACGATAACAGTACCTTCATAATCCATGAGGAAGTTCTCTAACCAGCCAATCGATTCTAGATCCAAGTGGTTGGTAGGCTCATCGAGCAGGAGGTTGTTTGGACGGCCAAACAAGGCTTGTGCCAAGAGTACCCGTACCTTCTCATTGCCGCTCAGTTCGGCCATTTTCTTATCATGCAGTTCACGCATAATGCCAAGACCGATCAGCATAGCCGCCGCATCTGGCTCTGCATCCCAGCCATTAAGTTCTGCAAATTCGCCTTCAAGCTCACCGGCACGTAGACCATCTGCTTCCGTGAAATCAGACTTCGCATAAAGCGCGTCCTTTTCTTTCATGATTTCATAAAGACGAGTGTGACCCATAATTACTGTTTCAAGTACTGGGAATTCATCGTACTCGAAATGATTCTGCTTCAGAACTGCAAGGCGTTCACCTGGTGTTATATGAACATCACCCGTGTTCGCTTCAATCTCCCCAGACAGAATTTTCAGAAAGGTTGATTTACCAGCACCATTGGCACCAATCAAACCATAGCAGTTACCAGGGGTGAATTTTATGTTTACATCTTCGAAGAGAGCGCGTTTTCCGTAGCGGAGTGTTACGCCGCTTGTGCTAATCATTACGCATTACCATCCTTTTCACTTTAGGGTTTCGGCTCATTATAGCATAAAATCAGTGCAAAAATCCCGTGAAATAGGCATTTAAGCTGATCTCTCTCCTACGAAACTTATTCCAACTGTTTTACGGCGACAACTTTTAAGGAGGAATTTTTTCAATTATTCCCCAGATGTGCGATTCTCCTTTTGTACGACCAGTGTTTCTCCATAACCGAGTGTACGAATTTTTTCCTCCGAAATCGCGTGTTTAACTCGGGCGTTCTCCATGCGATCCAGTGCTTCCCGGGCGGTATCATCAGCAAGTCTGAAGGTACCGTAATGCATCGGAATCATGGTCTCCGCCCCTACATCTAGGAAAGCTTGTATGGCTTCCTCAGGATTTACATGCTGAGAGGTCATGAACCATTCCGGTTCATAGGCCCCAATCGGCATAAGCGCGATATCGATCTTATAACGACTTCCGATCTCCTTAAAGCCAGGAAAATAACCGCTGTCCCCAGCGAAATAAAGATTCGGAGAAGACTTCTGATTTCCGGAATCAGCGGGCTCCAAGATGTACCCACCCCAATGAGAAGTATTCGTATCCCATGGCGTTCTCCGCGTCCAGTGCTGGGTAGGCACAAAACTAAGCTTGATCTTACCTAGCTTAATCTCCTGCCACCATTCCATTTCCACACAGTTGTGGAACCCTTTGCGAAGCATTTTTCGCTTCAGACCAACAGGAACTACAAGCGTTGTCCCTGCCCGATATAATTTGCGGATAGAGGCAATATGCAAATGGTCATAATGAGAGTGCGAAATCAGAATCAGGTCAATCGGTGGCACTTCGCTAAGTGGAATCCCAGGTTGTCCCAGTCTTTTCTCAAAGCCCAGCCTTCTCGCCCAGATGGGATCTGTAATGATATTCATCCCTTCATATTGAAGGAAAAATGTTGAATGCCCAATCCACGTAATGGTAGACTCCAATCGATTCTCAGACAGATAAGATAATCTGGGCGGCGTATTCGGTACAACATATGAATAGTCCTTCTTCTTGCGACGACGCTCCTCACGCCACTGGCGAAATTCCTTTAATGATTTATCGGTACTTACATTATCGACGTTATGGTAACGAGTTTTAGGCATACAACACCTCTTCTACAGAAGTTTACCGAGCAACCCTAGCTTTAGCGAATATACTACAACTATATTGAACAGCAGCGTATTTTGCAAAATATACAAATAGCATGGTAAAGGTTCGCCCTTTTATTCCTCACAATTGCAGACTTTAGCGAAATAATAGAAGAGTTCTTTTGGTTTCACACCAGAAATGAGATAATATGTGTATAAAGTATGGCGGTGCATATACCGTTCAAGGGGGAGCTACGTATGAAGATTACTTTTATTGAACCGACTCCAAGTCCAAATACGATGAAGCTACATTTGGACGAAAGTTTAGAACCCGGAATTCGCAGAACCTATACTCCAGAAAGTGAGCGTTCCGCACCTGCCTGGGCACGTGAAATGTTAACGATACCGGGCGTTATTAGCATTTATCATGCTGCTGACTTCGCAGCACTTGAGCGCAAAGGCAATGCCGATTGGGCAGCCATTCTAAGAGAAGTTCAAAGCCGCTTCGCTAACAGCGAAGGTGTAACTGGAGATTGGAGCCTAGCTGACGAGAATGCCGGTGCTCATTTTGGGGAAGCGCAAGTCTTCGTCCAATTATTCCGCGGAATTCCGATGCAAATTCGCGTCAAAACGGGCGCAAATGAAGAGCGCATATCCTTAGCTAAACGCTTTACTAAAGCGGTTATGGATGTGGCTAGCGCCGTGATGATCAAAGAGCGCAAGCTCATCGATTACGGCGTGCGTTATGGCGAGCCCGCGGACATTGCGCGCGAGGTCGAGCAAGAGATCGAGGCAGCGTATCCGCAGGAACGCCTCGACTCCCTCGTACAGCAAGCCATTGCGCACGGAGCCGAAGGTGAGTTCGTCGAGCAGAGACGAACTCGTACACAGGATGAGCTGCTGCGAGACCTGAAGCATGAGGATTGGCGCGTGCGCTACGCCGCGCTAGAGGATCTTACGCCGACGGCGGAGCTCCTGCCGGAGCTTAAGGCGGCACTACACGATTCCAAGCTGCATATTCGCAGGCTTGCGGTCGTGTATCTAGGCGACCTTCGCACGCCTGAGGCGATGGAGCTGCTCTATGAGGCGATGGCTGACAGCGCCCCAGCCGTAAGACGTACGGCTGGCGATACGCTATCCGACATCGGCGATCCTGCCGCCACGCCAGTGATGACGGCGGCGCTAACAGATAAGAGCAAGCTTGTCCGCTGGCGCGCAGCTCGTTTTCTTTATGAAGTTGGCACATCCGAAGCTCAAGATGCGCTCACACTTGCAGCGGATGATCCAGAGTTCGAGGTTGGCCTTCAGGCCAAGATGGCTTTGGAGCGTATCGCCTCAGGTGAAGCCGCAGCAGGCACCGTATGGCAGCAGATGTCAGAACGCCGTCGTAATTAACACGGAAGTACCTGATTTTGTCATTGCTTTGAGAAGTAAACTTGCTTTATACTAATTCCTGTTGTTTATAAATGAATGAAGTAAAGATAGCCTCGTCATACTAAGATGAGGTAGAGGTCGCGGATATAAAGAGTACGCGTGTGGAGACGTTAGAGCCGTCTATGAACCACGCCGAAAGGAATATCCGCCGAAGCTTGCGCTGTAGCTCTTACAGCGGTGCAGGCTGGGGCCGTTGCCGAAAGGCACGGAACTGTCACATTGTACAGCCTGCGTAAGTAGCAGACTGCAGTGTGTTGCGCTATCTTCACAGGGAGTATGATGCGGAGCTGTATAGATGGAAGCCGCAGACATAGTTTGCGGCTTCTTTGCGTTTACAGAATTTGTATGTTTCGTACAGTCTTCCATAACCTTCTGGAAATCACGAAGTATACCTCCCGCCTTGCGGGAGTCAACAGCTCAGCACTCCCCGTTCATGAACAGTAAGATTAGATCATAAGGAGTGTCATATTCATGCAGGGCAATCAACAAAACCCAGCGCAAGGCGACATAAATCAGCCTGCGCTAAAAAAATCGTTCAAAGCAAGACATTTGACCATGATCGCGCTTGGCGGATCTATTGGTACGGGTCTGTTTCTAGCCAGTGGCGGCGCGATCGCTTCAGCAGGACCTGGTGGAGCGCTTCTAGCTTACACGGCAGTGGGTGTAATGGTTTATTTTCTCATGACTAGTCTTGGGGAGCTCGCCACCTATTTACCGGACTCCGGGTCCTTCAGTACCTACGGCACTCGTTTCGTCAGCCCCGCCTTTGGCTTCGCCATCGGCTGGAACTTCTGGTATAACTGGGCGGTTACGATTGCAGCAGAGCTATCAGCGGCTACCGTCATCATTAAATATTGGTTCCCGGACAGCCCTTCCTTTCTCTGGAGTCTGGTGTTCCTACTGCTGATGTTCGGCCTAAACTTCCTATCTGCTCGTGGCTACGGGGAATCAGAATATTGGTTTGCCATTATCAAAATCATTACCGTTATCGCTTTCCTCGTTGTCGGTGTCCTCATGATATTCGGCATTATGGGTGGAGAAGCCGTAGGCTTCAGTAACTTCCAAATCGGGGGCAGCTCTTTCCACGGTGGCTTCTTCGCCTTCGTCGGGGTCTTTATGGCAGCCGGATTCTCCTTCCAGGGTACCGAGCTAATCGGCGTTGCTGCTGGTGAGAGCGAGAACCCACGCCGCAACGTCCCTATTGCGATCCGCCAAGTATTCTGGCGTATATTAATCTTTTATATCCTTGCTATATTTGTAATCGGAATGTTGATTCCTTATACGAATCCAGATCTTCTGCGTGGAGGCATCGATGATATCGGAGTCAGTCCGTTTACGATCGTGTTCAATAAAGCCGGGCTTGCAATTGCTGCATCCGTAATGAATGCCGTCATTCTCAGTTCTGTACTGTCGGCAGGGAACTCTGGAATGTATGCTTCCACCCGTGTCCTGTATGCAATGGCTAAGGATGGCATGGCTCCGCGCGCACTGGGTAAGCTCAATCGCCGTGGTGTCCCTGTTGGCGCTTTGCTAGTAACTACGGCTGTCGGAATGCTCGCCTTTCTCGCTTCATTCTTTGGTGACGGTGCCGTATATAACTGGCTACTGAACGCCTCTGGTATGTGCGGATTTATTAACTGGTTGGGTATTGCGGTCTGCCATTACCGTTTCAGACGTGCTTTTATAGCACAAGGGCATTCGCTAGATGAACTACCTTACCGAGCTAGATGGTTCCCATTCGGACCTATCTTTGCCTTAGGACTTTGTATTGTAGCTATCCTCGGTCAGAATATGGGCGCCTTCTCAGGTGGAAATATCGACTGGTATGGTATCGCCGTTTCCTATATCAGCTTGCCGCTGTTTGTCTTGATCTGGGTCGGCTATCGCTGGTTCCGGAAGAGTAATATTATTCCTTTGGATAAATGCGACCTAAGTACTCACCCAGAATAAAATAGACCCGGTAAAAAACAAAAAAGGGACGTCCCGTAGCCATTTAGGCTTATGGGATGTCCTTTTTGGTTATCCTTCTATTCCCAGGTCACAAACACTTTGAGATCGCCTGTATTGTCAAAAGCAGAACTGGAGTAAGATACATCCTCTAGTCCAAGCTTATATAGCTCCTGCAGGTCATTCTTAAGCTTGGTCCCACTCCCTTGATAACGGAATAATATAGACACCTCACCGGAGGCAATTGCCTTATTCGCTAGCCGAGTCAGATCTCCTACCGAACGTACAATTAGCTCCTCGGCATATAGCTCATAATTGAGATCGTTCTGAAGCTGTTTATAGACAGCCGCATTCTGTCCTCCACGCTCCACAAGCGCAGACAAGGTCTTATGATAACCTACAGAAGCTGCCGGATAAGACTTCGTCCAGCTATGGTCCTGACGCATCTGCGCATCCGTTCTCAAGTAGTATGCTGTGCTAACCACACCTGCCTTATCAGGTGTCGGGTCATCCCAAGTCGTGTCGAGATGATACCACCGTCCATCTAACAACACAAGATTCCAGGCATGCAACTGGCTACGTCCTCCAGGCTGTTTGGCTGTACCCTCAACGATTTCATTCGTGAATCCAGCCTCCTTTAACAGCTTATAGGTCAACAGCGAATACCCTTGGCAAACGGCGCTGCCACTCTTCAATCCTTCATAAGCCGTATATTTACGATACGAAGTGTCATACTTCAGATGAAGCACAACCCAATCATGGATAACCTTCACCTTCTGATGATTGTTCATGCCCGGCGTTATGATCTTCTTCAGCGCAGCCTTCACTTCTTTGTTCACAAAAGCCGTCTGCTCCAGCGTCTCCAAATATTTCACTTCCACCGTAACTTTTACAGAGCTTGCGCTTCCTCGATAAGTATATCCGTAGCTGTCTATAATGTAATACAAATAAGGGTCACTAGCCATCGCTTGATCCAGAGCCGCTTGTATTTTCGTTTTCAAATTTGAAGCTTTGCTCTCATAAGTAAAAGTAATGGTCTCCCTGCGGTTGTTCATTGCACCCGTTAGCTTCTGCGCTACTTCATTTACAGAACGAAGGGTGGGTGAACTCGAAGCCGCATAAGCATGACCCCAGCCCCAATAAATCATCGGTGGAATAGCAGCGAATATAATCACTCCTCCCAGAATGATCTTTACTAATGTGAAACGTTTTTTCCACATATATATTTCGTTCCTCCGGCTCCTATAGACTTGTAATGAACCCTACCATTTAATAGATAATGAGCGTTTAGGCAAAAAAAGACTGCTCCCTGTAGAATAATTCTACTCTGAGAACAGCCTATATGCTAGAACGATGTGTTTTATTCGCTTTGCGGTGTAATGATATAGGTCTCTCCTATAACGGTTTCAAATTCCATCTCTATCCCTATTCGTGAACCATCTGGTCTTTGAATGAGTAAAGGCTCGCGACTGTAAATTCTGCATATTTGCCCATGCGTCGAGGTCAGTTCCGCCTTCATTAAGCGTCCCTCACGCCATTCTATATTTGTGATAAAGCCGCCTCGGGCTACCAAGCCTTTCACACTGCCTTCAGACCATTCTTCTGGAAGAGCGGGTAATAATTCAAGCCCTTCCTGATGACTCTGCAAGAGCATCTCAGCAACTCCGGCCGTAGTTCCGAAGTTACCGTCAATTTGAAATGGAGGGTGATTACCGAATAAATTCGGCAGACTTGAATCTTGCAAAATACGACGTAAACAGCTATACGCACTCTCTCCATCCTTCAAACGCGCATATAGATTAAGTAGCCAGGCTGCACTCCAGCCCGTGTGTCCGCCCCCGCCTTCCAAGCGCTTCTTAAGCGATAACGCTGCCGCCTCAGCTAGCTCTGGTGTGAAGGAAGGACTAATTACATTCCCGGGATATAAATCATACAAATGAGAGACATGGCGGTGCCCAGGCTCTTGTTCAGCAAAATCCTCATTCCATTCACGAATACGTCCGTCCGGTGCAATCCCAGGATGAGCGAGTCGTGCCTGTTTCTGGCGTAGCTCCTGCCTCAGCTGGGCATCGGTATTCAAAATCTCAGCAGCCTGAATGCAATGCTTGAACAGCTCAGCGATCAGCGATAAATCCATAGCTGAGCCAGCTGAAACACTGCATGGCGTGCCATCAGCAGTCAAGAATACATTCTCCGGTGAGGTAGACAGACCCGTTGTCCAGCTTCCATCAGGTAGCTCTACCAGCCAATCCAGACAAAATAACGCGGCTCCCTTTAACAAAGGATAAGCTGTGTTTCGCAAATATTCCTCATCTGGACGGAAAGCGTAACGCTCCCACAATTGGCGAGAGAGCCAAACGCCTCCCATTGGCCAAAATGCCCACATCGCCTTGCCGTCTGACGGAGACGTCATACGCCACAAATCTGTATTATGATGCACCGTCCAGCCACGTGCGCCATAATGAATATTTGCTGTACGGCTGCCAGCCATACTAAGCTCCGTAATAAAATCGATTAGAGATTCATGGCATTCACCCAACCCGCATAACTCGGCTGGCCAATAATTCATTTCAGTGTTTATATTAGTCGTATAATTGCTGTTCCATGGCGGCTGAAGATAGGGATTCCAGATCCCTTGCAAATTCAGAGCTTGCGTCCCCGGTCGTGAGCCAGCAATCATCAGGTAGCGGCCATACTGGAACAGCAGCGCTTCTAGCGCAGAATCTGCCTGCCCCTCCTGATACCGTACTAGTCGCTCATCCGTGGGAATCTCTATCCGGGAGGACGAAGGTGCAAGCGTCAACTCCACACGGCGGAACAAGGACTGATGATCCTCTAGATGGCGCTGCTTCAGCTCTGCATATCCATTAGAGGACAAAGCCAATTGCTCTAGGCACAACTCCGAAGGTAGCTTACCGTCGCTTCCTGGCATCCGGTCATACCCGACAAAATCGGTTGCGGCAGCTAGGCGGATCGTAATGGAGCGCGCACCTGAAACCGACAACATGCCGTTCTCAGCATTACATTTGCCGCCATCTGTACGGATCTCCATTGCAGCGGCAAAACTTATGCCAAGCCCCTCTTCGTATAATACGGCACGCGGATGATCTCCTACATAATTATCAGCCACATGCGATGGAGCGCGACCGGTCATCATCAGCGCGCCATCCGAAGTGATCTCTAGTCGGAAAGGATGCGGCGAAGTCAGAGCCACTGAGAAATCCGGCAAAATACCCAGCCCCTCTTTCCCCTCTGCACGGATATGAATGACTATAAGTTCATCTGGTCTGCTGGCCAAAACTTCGCGCACAATCCTTACATCCCCAGCAGTATAGGATACCGTAGCAAGTGCTTGATCCAAATCAAGCCCCCTCTGATAACCCTCTACAGGACCACCAAGATTGAACTTCATTCGCAAGTCTCCGAGCGGTTGATAGGATTCAGTCCGTCTGCCTAATATTTTGGAATCTACCAGTGCTTCCGCTTCCTTGTATTTCCCCTCTGCCACTAATTGTTTGGCCGGAGCCAAATGACGCAGCGCCTCATAATTAGCTGTATCCCGCGGAAATCCCGACCATAGGGTGTCTTCATTTAGTTGAATGAGTTCTTCTTCCGTTCCGCCAAAGATCATGCCGCCCAAACGGCCATTACCCACTGGCAGTGCCTCTTCCCATACAGCTGCCGGCTGCTTATACCAGAGCTTATGCCGCCCAGTGTTCTTACTTTCTTCCACGTATATTCCTCCTATCCTGTAATTACAGATGAAAACAAATCGGCGGGAAGCCCGGACTTTCGTTCGGACTTCCCGCCATCTTCATGCTTTTATTTTATTAGCCGTGTTTCAGGAATAATTACTCATTCCAAAGTTTCACGCGTTGTTTAACCAGCTCTTCACGTAAATCTTCAGCTTTCGTCACACCAGCTTTATCCAGTTCAGCCATGTAAGCATCCCAAACTTTGTCGAAATCAGCTGGCTTGGACAAGATGGCTTCAGGAATCCGTTTCCAACTGATATCCTTCAGCTTGTTGTCGAGAACGACAATTTCGCTATCCCCAGGAATCGTGATGTTCCATGCCGCGCCCCAAGGTTTAACTTTGAATTCATCTTCATTTGGGAAGAGGTCTTTCCAAGTTGTTGCTTTATAAGCAGCAAGTGTTTCTTTTTCAACTGCATTGTAGCCTACTGTTACTTGCTCAGGGAAACGAGTTGTATAGTAGTTTCCAGTTGGATCCAATACGCCGTCACCATAGTGAGCGCTAAGCAGAGCGTAGTTTGATCCGACATTGCCAAGTCCTGTTTCTTTTTGGAAATTGGTAGTGTCATTATATTTACGGTTGTTCACATCTTCAGGAATGACGCGTTTGCCGTCAACTACGTTGTAATGCTTGCCTTCGATACCCCAGTTAACCAATACTTGACCTTCATCTGAAGCTAAGTAGTCCAAGAATTTAATTGCACGTACCGGATCTTTAGCATCTACGCTGATCCCAATGCCATTACCACCCATAAAGCCTGTAGGCCAGAAGGAAGTTTCTTTGTACTCTTCAGACAGGGTTACTGGATAGTGTCCGTATCCTTGATCCAGCTTACCTTCAGCTTTCAATGCTCTTTCTCCATCGCCATAACCCCAGTCTTGGTCGATCAAACCAATAACACGGCCGGTAGCGATTTTAGCTTTGTACTGATCATACTTTTGAACGAAGCTTTCCGGGTCAAGCAATCCGATATCGTTCATATGGTTGAGCCAGCGGAAATATTCTTTCTCAGCAGGACGACGGAAGTGATAAGTTACTTCTTGTGTGTCGATATCGATTGCATATTCACCATCATCAGGAGAGCCTGTAGTAGTGAATGCTGGGTTAGTTACTGTAATGTACATGTACCAATCATCTGCATTTAGGGTCAGACCGATGTTTTTGTTACCATTTTCATCGGTTGGATGTTTTTCCAGGTAAGCCTTGATTACGTTCTCATAATCTTGGACAGTTTTAATTGCAGGATATCCCGCTTCTTTAACAGCACGGTGCTGTAATTCAAATCCGCCGCCAGCATCAAAGTATTTGTTATCCACACCTGCATACGTAGGGATAGCATAGATCGCGTGGTCATCGTCACTGTAGCGTGAGCGTTTCATGCCTTCTTCGCCTAATACTTTTTTGATGTTCGGAGCATATTTTTCAATCAGATCTGTCAGATCAAGCATTGCGCCTGCATCCACCAGCTTGCTTACGTCGGTCTTGGCACTGATCAGATCCGGATAATCACCGCTTGCTGCGATCAACGCTACTTTCTGAGCAGGGTCACCAACCGCGTATTCAGCATTCAAGGTAACTCCCGTTTTTTCCGTAATCACATTACCTACTTCATCTTGCATGCCTGTCCAGTTCGGGTTAGGGTCAGCACTGAAGAAAGTCATCGTGAGCGGAGAAGTATCCTCAACCGCATTGGCCGAATTAGCTGCATTCCCCTTATTTGTTGCATTTCCAGCTGCATCTCCAGCTGCGTTATTGCCGTTGTTTCCACCACAACCTGCGAGCATGCCGAGCATCATAATAGAAGTAAGTGTAAGTGCCGTTGCTTTAGCTTTTATTTTTCTATTATTCCCCATTACATAAACCCTCCTTAAAATTGTTTATCTATCGTATCACAGATAAATCCTGTTAATACTTATCCCAAAACTTCCCACAAGAAAAGAAAACGGATACAAAATACTCTTAAAGCTTAGGGGAGACTATGCTCCCCTGTTAGCTGTGATTAGCTCTTCACAGCGCCAAGTGTCATACCTTGAACAAAATATTTCTGAATGAACGGATACACCAACAAAATTGGCACGGTTACGACAATCGTAATCGCCATCTTGATAGACTCTGGCGAGACCTGATTCGAAGCTAGAGAAGCAATGTTGGAGCGATAATCGCCACCATTACCACTGGTTGTACTCTGCAGAACCTTCATCAGTTCATATTGCAATGTCGTCAGATGAGGGCTTGAACCATTATACAAATACGTATCAAACCATGCATTCCATTGACCTACCGCTAGGAACAACGCGATTGTTGCTAGAGCCGGCTTCATCAGCGGCAGGATGACACGCCAGTAGATGGTAAAGTCATTAGCTCCATCAAGCTTCGCCGATTCCTGCAGTGCATACGGCAGGCCGTCAATAAAGGAGCGGATAACGAAGACATTAAAAGCACTAACCAATCCAGGCAATACGTAGACTGCAAAGCTGTTCATCATATGGAGATCCTTGATCAGCATGTATATTGGAATCATTCCTCCAGAGATATACATGGTCATCGCCAAGAATGTGGAGACGAACTTGCGGCCTGCAAAATCAGGACGGCTGATCGTAAATGCTAGCATCGAGGCACTGATCAGACCGAACAAAGTACCGACGACTGTCCGCAAAGCGGATATTTTAAACCCGGTGATCAGCCCTGAGAAACTGAAGATTTTCAAGTAATTGTCCCAGGTAAATTCCCGAGGATAGATGGTGATACCGCCGCGCACACTATCCACTGAATCATTCAGCGAGATCGCAAGCACGTTCAGAAACGGATAGATCGTGATTACAACCACGAACAGTATTACAAAGTATACAATGAAGTCAAAGATCCGGTCTGACCACGACTTTCCGGTGATAGCTGTATTTCCCACTGTAACGCTCTCCTTTCAAGAAAAGGGCAATTTTGCTGCCACGATTGGTAGAAGGGCCTTCTGTGTTACAGAAGGCTCTCTTTAGTTGTACGCTTGAAGATTCCATTAATCGTAAACAGCAGGATTACACTGATCACTGAGTTGAATATATTGATCGCGGTACCGTAGGAATATCTCGCCATGCCTAGTCCGTATTTCAGAGAGTACAGATCCAGCACCTGAGAATAGTCGGTAACGAGGTTGTTTCCAAGCAAGAATTGCTTCTCAAAGCCGATATTCAGCAAATTACCAATCGACATAATGAGTAGCACTGTAATGGTCGGCCGGATACCTGGAAGGGTGATATGCCATACCTGGCGGAGCCTGCTGGCACCGTCTACTCGGGCCGCTTCGTACAGTTCAGGTCCAATACCCGAGATGGCCGCAAGGTAGATAATCGCATTCCATCCGGTTTCTTTCCACACATCTGATAAAGTAACGATTCCCCAGAAGAGATGGCCCTGAGCCATGAACTGGATAGGTGAGTCTATAAATCCAATTGTTAACAAGAGATCGTTTACAAGACCATTTTCGCTAGATAACATTTTAGTTACAATTCCCGCTGCAACCACCCATGATACAAAGTGAGGCAAATACGAGACGGTCTGAGCAAAACGTTTAAAAAATCCAAGACGCAATTCATTGAGCAATATTGCAAACGTTATCGGAAAGATAAAGCCTGCGACCAAGCCCATTCCGCTCATCGCCAGCGTGTTACGCAGCGCCAGAAGAAATTGCGAGTCACTGAACAGTGTCTTAAAGTGTTCAAAACCTACCCATTCTTGTTCAAAAAAGCCACGTGCGGGCTTGTACTTTTGAAAAGCCATCGTCCAGCCCCATAATGGGAGATAACTGAAGACGAATGCCCAGATTACAAAAGGTATCGACATCATCCACAAATACTTTTGATTCTTAAAGCTTCTCCAAAACCGTCCTCCTGAAGCAGGCTTTTTGTTGCGCATTCGGGTGTCCGGCGGGATTTGAGCAGTTACTGTGTCCGCTTTCATAAAGCCCCTCCTCTCTATGCCTTAATTCTAAAACTTTGTAAGCGATTGCAGTACCCTATAAATTCGACTTAAAATCAGGTGAAAATTAGAGATTTTTGTCCGGGGTGAATTCTCATTTCTCATCGACACAGAGGGGCTAATGCTGCTGCGTCTGCATTATTCTTTTGATACGGTTCATAAAACAATCTGCTGGATATTAGTCGCTACGCGGAATATTTGGACTTTCGATCGCACCTTTTTCGAATTTTCCAACTAAGCTTCTGGTAACCAGCCACTACGCGGAATATTTGGACTTCCGATCGCTGTTATCCTCAGATTTCCTGATTTGAACCGCTTCTCGCGGTAGAAATCCGAGGAGAAAGGCGAACGCTCCGCTTCTACAGTTCCAAATATTCCTCTTCGTTCTTCTACCAGTCGCCCTTTTAAAATTAGAAGCGTTAAACGCTTCTACAGTTCCAAAAATTCCTCTTCGCTCCTTTACCAGCAGATGTTTAGAGCCCTGATTCTAAAGAAAATGCATTAGCCCTCCACCCGCATAAGCTTAAGCAGGTGTCTATTTAACTGCATTAATACTTCACCACGTACAATTGGTGGGAGTAGAAAAAAAAGACCTGCGGGCTGTGGTTCAGAAAAACATCTGATCCACAGCCGCAGGTATATCAAACAAGAACACCACACTATCCTTAGATGCTTTTCCGATAAGAAGTTGGTGAGATTCCTACATATTTACGGAACTTAGCGTTGAAATAATCAGGGTTCATATACCCTACCTTCTCGGCCACCTCGTATACTTTCATCCCTTGCGTCAGAAATTCCTTAGCCTTCTCAATCCGCACTTTATCCACGTACGTATTGAAGTATTCTCCTGTGGTGTTCTTGAACATTTTACCGAGATAAGCGCTGTTGTAGCAGAATAACTCGGATAAGGTCTCTAGCTTTAGGTTCTCATTGTAGCGACGGTTGATTATTTCTGTAATTTTCTTAATTTCATTTCCACGACCACTGGTCATCTGGCCCGCAATTTCTTCGAGAAATGAGACAGCCTGATCCTGCAAATCAGACAAATAATAACTTTGATAAAGCTCCCCTATTGGAGGGGAATGCTCTGCTGCATAGGTGCGAATTTCCGGATACGTAGGCTCCAGACGAGCCAGAACAGTACTAAGGAGTCTCACAAAGGTCTCTTTAATTCGCAATTCATCACTGCCCGCAGATATAAGTTCAGCACAGATGGTTTGCACTATCGGTCGGATCGCGCTCAGACTTCCGGTTTCTACTGCAAGCAGCAGACGACTCTCCGTCTCCTGATCCTCTTCAGTCTTCTCCTTCATCTCCATCAGAAATCCTGAAGGATCTGTACTGATGATGATCCCCTTTTTGAAGAAGAAGGAATGTCTTAACAGTTCACGTGCTGAATTAAACGATTCTCCCACCATTTCAGGTCGAGGTACTACTCCCCCCGCTACTGCAATGAAGTCGTAACCCTTTGGTTCTATCACTGCAGATAATCCCTTATATAATTCTTCCCGCTTGCTCGCGCTCTGGTCCGGATCCTTCATGAGAATGCCCAAATACTGTGACAATGTAAAGAATGATGCACTAGGATGATTACTAAAATGCTGTTCCATTACTGTTTTGATTCCCCGGAGATCCTCATCATTTGCACCAGCTGTTTTTCTTAACTCAATGAGAATGACTTCATAATTTCCCTGATCGAGTCCTAGCGCATCCACATGTCTGCTAAGGTCCTCCTCCAGTTCTTCCTCTGAGGTTGGCTGTAGAAGCGCTCGGAGTAAAGTTTCCCTATTGCGAGCGGGCTCCTCCTCATTCCAGTCACTGAACCGCTGCTCCTGCTCGATCGTTTCATGTAGCTGTTCCAGACATACGATCATCTCATCCTCATCCACTGGCTTCAGCAAATAGCCGTCGATCCGATATCCAATCGCCCGCTTAGCATATTCAAAATCAGCATGTCCACTCAAAATGAGTACATGACTTTCTGAGCCTTCTTTACGAAGCTCACTAATCATTTCCAGACCATCCATTCCAGGCATACGAATATCAGCAACGATCAGCTCCGGGTAGAAGGTATGATACTTTTCAAGTGCTTGCAAGCCATTAGCTGCTGTAGCTACCACCGTATAACCGAGCTTCTCCCATGGGATCAGACTTCGAAGTCCTTCCCGTAGCTTCGGCTCATCATCGACAATCATCACTTTTATCATAGATTGTTGTCCTCCATTGGTATGCAGAAGAAAATAACCGTTCCTACATTAGGTCTACTTTCAATCGTTAGCCCATATTCTGCGCCGTAGGATAGTTTTAGCCGGTCATGTACATTACGAAGTCCAATTCGCTCACCTTCACGCTCTTCCTTACGCTCAAGCGTGTTCAGTAATTCCTCCAGCTGAATTGGAGATATTCCTACTCCGTTATCTGTAATCGTAAATTTAGCATGATCCCCAACTTGTACAACTTCCACCGTCACAAATGCACCTTCCATCTTATTATCCAGTCCGTGGATTACTGCGTTCTCAACAAGTGGCTGAATAAGAAGCGGGGGCATATAAAGAGATTCAACGGCAGGGTCTACAGTAAATTGATATTTCAACCTCTCCTCATAACGGAATTGCTGAATATCCAAGTAACAACGTACCACTTCTAATTCCTGACTAAGCAAAATTTTACTTCGGCCTACCTCCAGGTTACTGCGCATCATTTTACCTAGAAGACGTACCACACGGGCAATTTCCACTTGCCCCTTCATGTGAGCTTCCATCCGAATCGCTTCTAGTGCATTGAATAAGAAATGCGGGTTAATCTGGCTGGCCAGCATTTTGAATCGTATATCATTTTGTTTCTGTTCCAGCAGACTATTCTGTGCATTGGATTCCTGTACCTCATACATCAAATCATTAATGCTGCGTACCATGGAATTGAATTGACGAGCTAACAGGGCGATTTCATCCTTGCCATCAATCTTTAATGTCGTATCAAAATCCCCAGTACTGACTCGGTTAATATGTCTGCTTAAATGCAGCAATCGTCGTGAAAACAAAGAGGAGAAGCTATATATAATTAAAAAGGCCAATAGAACACTTATCGCAACCACAGTAATCGAAAGCTTAATCACTTGATTGGGTTCTTTAACTATACTTTCAATCGAAAAAACAGATATAATTCGTAGTGCATTTCGGCTGGCTTGTGGTTTAAGCTCCTCGATCACAATTTTGGAAGCTTCACCATCTACTACTGCTTCATAGCTTCCACTTCCCTGCCCCAAGAGCTTCGTGTCAAAAGAAACATCCACCAGCTTTTTACCTGTCCGATCTTTCCGGTTCGCTGCAATGATATTGTCTTGATCATCGACGATCATGGTATCAAAAGATTCCTGGCTTAGAATGGATGCAAGCTGCTGACTGTTCACATTAATAACGAGTACACCGATCTTACTGGAGCCCTCCAGCTCGATTTTGCGGACAAGACTTAAATAATTCCGCTTATCACGCTCATCTTCGATATATTCCCAACCGACAAGACTATCGTACCGCTGTGCTCTCTGATACCACTGGCTCTCCTTAATCTCAGGTGAAGGATTGATCAGCTCCCAGTTGTTAAGCAGCGTAGCGTTGTCAGTGTATAAGCGAATGTTGGATATATCTTTATACAACCTTAGATACTCACGCATATCCGAATAATCGCGGTAAGCTTCCACCACATCATAAGTGCTAACATACTGACGTATGGCAAGTCTCTTCAACCGTGCATCATTGCTCAAGCGATATGCGATATCTTGAGATACACCGATGACTTCTTCTGTTCTTTTCTTTACCCGATCTACGTTAATTGAAGCTTGTTCCAGTGCGCTCTGAAACGCCATGGTTCTCATCTCAAACGTAAGATAACCGCCTACCAGTAATACCGGAAGTAACGTGGTGAGTAAAAAAGCAAGCAACAGCTTATTGCGGATTTTGATGTCATTCAACAGCTTAACAATCCATTGGAACATGGCCTTCCGCCCCCCGAAACCTTCACTATCTCATGCAGAGTTTAACGCTGCCCTGGAGATACCCCATACTTTACAGAAGAAAAATAGGAACGGCAACAACTTCGAATACAGCCTATCCTTAGATCAATAAACGAGATGGTCATAAAAAAGGTCCTTCGCCATATGCGAAAGACCTTTTTTATCAGACATATCAAGCATAAACCCTTCGGCGTCCTTAATTATTGGCGGTACGCTGCCAGCTTGTTATTCAGTTCACGGGTCTGATCGTAGACTTCCTGATAGAGGTTAAATAAGCCGTCATAGATTGCCGCTTGCTTCGGATCTGGTTTATATACATCCGCAGGTCGGATGAAAGCTTCTGCACATGCACTAAGTGATGTGAACCAACCGCTACCGTACGCTGCCAACATCGCTGCTCCCATAGCCGGACCTTGCTCACTTTCAAGCTTCACGATGGATGCATTGAAAATATCTGCTTGCATCTGGAGCCATGCCTCATTTTTAGCCCCGCCACCGATCGCAATGATTTCTGTAATCTCTTTACCTGAATCACGTACAATCTCAATAGATTCACGTAGCGAAAAGGTGATGCCCTCTAATACGGAACGTGTAAAATGAGTCAACGTATGCCCAGAATCCATACCAATAAAGCTTCCGCGAATATTCGCATCTGGATGTGGTGTACGTTCCCCTACGATATAAGGTGTAAAGAGCAGTCCGCCGCTACCCGCTGGAATGGAAGCTACTCCACTTAGCAATTCATCAAAGCTTTTGTCTGCCGCAAAGGTTTCTTTGAACCATGTAAGGCTATGACCAGCCGCTAGAGTAACGCCCATGATATAGTAGGCATCTTTTTCACCATGGTTGAAGAAATGGACTTTGCCTTCGAGATTCAAGTCTTTGTTGCTCTCATAGGAAAGAACTACACCAGATGTACCAATACTGCACATCGTCCGGCCTTCACCAAGGACACCTGCTCCAAGAGCCCCGCATGCATTATCCGCACCACCAGCAAATACCTTTGTTGATGATAAAAGACCTGATGCTTCCGCAATATCCGACAATAACGTTCCTGTCTGTTCAAAGGACTCTACCAGTCTAGGACAAAGGGAAAGCGGCAGTTCAAAAGCTTCAGCAATTTCAGCACTCCACGTTTTAGAACCTACATCTAATAGAAGCGTTCCTGCAGCATCGGAATAATCCATCGCATAATCACCGGTCAACCGGAGACGCACATAGTCTTTTGGCAACAGGAACTGATACGCTTGTGATAATACCTCAGGTTCATTCTCTTGTACCCATAGAATTTTAGGAAGTGTGAAGCCTTCCAGTGCACGGTTTCTAGCAACCTCAATAAGCTTTGCTCCGAGCGTCTTCTCTATTCTTCTGCACTGTGCAGTAGTACGAGTATCATTCCAAAGAATGGCCGGACGAAGCACTTGCCCTTCCTTATCCACTAGTACCAATCCGTGCATTTGCCCGGAGAAGCTAAGACCATCAACTTGTGATGGATCTATGCCCGATACTTCAATCAAACGACGAAGACTGACCAGCGTGCCTTTTACCCAGTCCTCAGGATTTTGTTCGCTCCAGTTCGGCTGCGGTCTGCTTAGCGGGTAGGACTCGGAATGCTCAAAAGCCACCTTGCCCTGTGGGTCCACTAGAACAGTCTTCACTGCGCTAGTGCCCAAATCTACACCTATAACGTATTTCATTTTTTACCTCCTAAAAGTTTTATGGAGCTTAGCTACTTGATTCTCTTCGCAATAAAACTTACTTCGAAAGCATCCTGCTTAGTTTTATGAGCATAGGCTTCATTGAACTACTTCGAATAAAACTCGCTTCGTAAGCATCCACTTAGATTTATGAGCATTTCTAGAATATCTTTGTACAAAAAGGGGGCTGCCGAAGAATGCTCTCTTCAGCAACCCCCGTTGCATTTGTTCAAACTGGATTCAAAGCCTAAGCTTCAAGCTCCCTGTAAAGACTACTCAGCTAAGATGTATTGGTTAAGGGTAGCTCTCAGGTATTCTTGGCGTCCGGATTGGTTAGGGCGTGGGTTCTCATTGTTCAAAGCATATTCAGCCAAGGAAGCCAGAGTTGCTTTGCCGGATACGATGTCCGCACCAACGCCTTCATTGAAGCTGCTGTAACGTTTTTCAACGAAATCTTCGAATACGCGATCTTCGATCAATTTAGCAGCTACCTTCAAGCCTTTTGCATAAGTATCCATACCAGCGATATGTGCTAGGAACAGATCCTCAGGCTCAAAGGAAGGACGACGTACTTTAGAGTCAAAGTTGATTCCGCCTTTGCCAAGACCATCATTCTTGAGTACTTCATACAGTGTAAGTGTTGCATCGTAGATGTTAACTGGGAATTCATCTGTATCCCATCCGAGCAATGTATCACCTTGGTTAGCATCAAGCGATCCGAGCATGCCGTTGATACGAGCTACACGAAGCTCATGTTCAAAAGTATGACCTGCAAGCGTAGCATGGTTAGCTTCAAGGTTCAGCTTGAAGTGCTTGTCGAGGTTGTATTTTTGTAAGAAAGAGATCGTTGTTGCTGCATCGAAATCATATTGATGTTTCGTAGGCTCTTTTGGTTTAGGCTCGATCAGGAATTGACCGTCAAAGCCGATTTCCTTAGCGTAATCTACAGCCATGCTGAACAGACGAGCAATGTTGTCTTGTTCAAGACCCATATCTGTATTCAGCAATTCTTCGTAACCCTCACGACCGCCCCAGAATACATAGTTGCTAGCGCCCAGACGTTTACCAACTTCCAGACCTTTCTTCACTTGTGCTGCTGCATGTGCGAAAACATCAGCGTTAGGTGTAGAACCTGCACCGTGCATATAACGTGGGTTAGTGAACATATTAGCTGTATTCCACAACAATTTCTTGCCGGAAGTCTTCATGCCTTGTTCAAGGATATCAACGATGGTGTCGATGTTGCTGTAGAATTCACGCAAAGATGCGCCTTCTGGTGCGATGTCTACATCATGGAAGCAGAAGTAAGGGAGATCCATCTTGTCCATAAATTCAAATGCTGCTTCAGCGCGAGCCTTAGCTTTGTCCAGACCGTTCAATTTGTTCCAGCTGCGAATTGCTGTTTCAGCGCCAAACGGATCAGAACCGCCAGCAGTTAATGTATGCCAATAAGCCATTGCAAATTTCAGATGTTCTTCCATAGTTTTGCCGGCTACGACTTCTTTAGGATTGTAAAATTTAAATGCGAAAGGGTTGGTGGAACGGCTTCCCTCGTAAGAGATTTTGTTCACTGTCTCAAAATAAGCCATTGTGTAATCCTCCTCAATTTGTGCTTCGCCCGCAAGCGTTTACAGGATCATCTTAACACATCTTTCGGACTTTGTATATTGGTTAAACAAAGTTTTGATAAGTTTTTTTTGTCCATTTTTTGGGACCCTGTCTAGCCTCCTCTCTCCTCTTCCCAAATATAGGAGATCCCTGTTGGAAAATTTCCTCTGGACGCTACGTATTGCAATTTGCAGCACATCACTCTAGACTAAGTGGCATACAACAAATGGGAACTATGCCAAGCTAAACGCCTTTAGCGTCCTTTTAAGGACGGTAAGCGTTTATGCGAGAATTATAAGGAGAAAGTATACCGTGAAGCTTATACTTTCTTATAATTTAAGAAGGATGTGTGATTTGTGAAGGTTACTGGAGACCAAGCGCTGGTCAAAAAAATAAATAAATCGATTGTACTACATACCATTCGAAGACACTCTCCACTCTCGCGCGCGAAGGTCTCAGAGATGACCGGACTGAATAAAGCTACTGTGTCCAATTTGGTAGCCGAGCTGTGCACGCAAGAATTGGTAACTGAAGTCGGACCTGGGGAATCAAGCGGTGGCCGCAAACCGTTAATGCTGCATTTTAACACGATGGCTGGTAGTGTAATCGGCATAGAATTACGGGTAAAGCAGCTAACAGCGGTCTTATGTGATCTGAGCGGGGGCATTCTTTACGAAAGCGATTTCTCTTTAGAAAACCATGATTTCCCTTACGTTCTGGAACAAATGAAAAAACTTATCTCAGGCTTGATTATCAACGCCCCAGAATCCCCTTACGGCATCGTCGGCATCGGAGTAGGTGTCCCCGGGATGGTGGATGAAAATGGTGTTGTACTCTTCGCTCCCAACCTTGGCTGGGAAATGGTCGAGCTGCGAGCGATACTCGAAGCTGAATTTTCCGTTCCTGTCACCATTGATAACGAAGCGAACGCGGGTGCACAGGGTGAACTCAACTTTGGAGCGGCACGAGAGGTAAGGCATCTCCTTTACATCAGTGCGGGATCAGGGATTGGATCTGGAATTATTATTGGTGGGGAGCTGTACAAGGGTGCAAGAGGATATGCCGGCGAAACCGGACATATGACGATTGAAGCACAAGGCAAGCCTTGCAGTTGCGGGAGTCGTGGTTGTTGGGAGTTATATGCCTCTGAGAAAACTTATGATAATCCCGATCTCTCCCTCCCTGCCCATACTACGCCAGAGCTGGTTCGCTTTGCAGCCGGCGGGCAAGAAGACGCCCTGCATCACTTCTCAACGATGGGTGAATATCTCGGTATCGGGGTGACCAATCTAATCAATAGCTTCAATCCAGAGCTTATTGTGATCGGTGGGGCATTGTCTGAGGCTGAAGAATGGCTAGGCGAACCGCTGCGTCGGGTTGTAGCTGAGCGTACTCTTCCTTACCATAAGCAGCAACTCGAAATTACATTCTCTAAGCTCGGCAGCCGTGGAACGATGATCGGCGCAGGTTTCTCTGCTGTTATGCATTTCCTGGGCGATATTCGGGTGACCCTATAATCCATAACGGTAAGCGAAGCGTTTATGTGAGAAATATAAGAATAATTTATAGCGTGGAACATATACATTCTTATATTTTGAAATAATTGACGTAAAATTGACGCATTTGAGTGAATCAAAAGTGCAGTAAAAAGAACAGAAATCCTATATAATAAAGGTCAAGCTAGTGTGACATTTATCACTACAACCCCTTTTTTGAAATGGAGAGCGAGTCCATGACCTATGTTGATACGTCTGATATCTCGGCACAGATGTTCATCACTGTGTTGCTTTTTCTGCTCATTATTGCCCCTTTGATCAGCCTCGGCGTGCTCCGTTTTTTTCAAGCTAAAAAGAAATCAGGATTTATTCTTATTGGCAGCGGCGCTGCTGTATACGTACTATTTCAGCTCATTACATCTTTCACTCAAACCTAAACTCTACTTCTAGATCTACTTTCATAAAAATAGTCTGCGCACAGATGCGTCAGACTATTTTTTGTATGCTTAAAGCTCGCAGGTATTTTATACTTTCTTATATTTCAAAAAAGACCGCCTCCTGATCGGAAGCGGCCCATTACAATTTCCTTATGGAAATCTTATTTAACAAGAAGAAACGACTTTATCGTCCTATTAAGACGACATCGGCTCCTCGTAGAAATATAAGAATATTATAGTTGTACAGCATATAAATTCTTATATTTTCAAACAGTCGCGAGTGCTTTGTCGAACTGAGTTTTGTTCATGCCAACAATTTTATGCTCACCGATTACAGTTACAGGAATAGCCCTCACTCCCATGTCCCATACTTGCTGCGCAAAATCATCGTTCTGCTCGACATTGCGTTCTTCGTAGGATACGCCTTTCTCGCTTAAAAAGCTCTTCACCTGACGGCAATGCGGGCAATTTGTTGAGGTATATACAATTACATTCTCCATGGTATGACCTCCTATAAAAGATATACAGTGATGATATCAATTGTAGCATTGAGGGTTTTTCAAACCAAATTATAGAATAACTGCACTGTGCTCCAAGCTTTCGATATATTTCTCAGCATCCATAGCTGCCATACATCCACTACCTGCTGCAGTAATCGCTTGTCTGTAACGAGTATCCTGTACATCACCACATGCGAACACACCTGGGATATTAGTTTCGGAAGTGCCTGGGTTCGTCATGATATAGCCATCCGCATTGGTTGTGATCTGTCCACCTAAGAAAGAGGTATTAGGGTGGTGGCCAATCGCAACAAACACGCCGCTTGCTTCGATGATTTCTTCTTCACCAGTCTCATTGTTAAGCACTTTTAGTCCATTGACGCCTCTTTCGCTCGAAGTCACTTCCAGAGGAGTACGGTTCAAGTTCCAGTCTACTTTAACATTAGCGCGTACACGATCCTGCATGATCTTCGAAGCACGCAATTCTCCACGACGGTGCACCAAAGTCACTTTGGAAGCAAAACGAGTCAAGAAACCCGCTTCCTCAAGTGCGGAATCTCCGCCACCAACAACCACGATCTCTTTATTACGGAAGAAAAATCCGTCACAGGTAGCGCAGGTGCTCACACCGCGTCCTACGTTATCTTGCTCCCCTGGGATACCGAGGTATTTTGCTGTAGCGCCTGTGGAAATGATCAATGTATCTGTAGTAAGAACACCCATTCCTTCAACATTCAGCTTAAAAGGGCGCTCTCCAAGTTCTACACTGTTCACCCAGCCCGTACGGAATTCTGCACCAAAACGTTCAGCTTGTTTACGCATATTATCCATCAAGTCAGGGCCCATGATTCCTTCAGGAAATCCAGGGAAATTCTCCACTTCTGTAGTTGTGGTTAATTGTCCACCGGGTTGAGGTCCTTCGATGACTAGTGGGTTCAAATTGGCACGAGCCAAATAGATAGCGGCGGTTAATCCTGCCGGTCCAGTACCAACAATTATTGATTTATACATATCTATGTCCTCCTTGAGCTAAACGGCAATGACGTCGCTTCTTATTTAAAATAATTATAATGTAGTGTTAATTATGATAACTGAAAGCAAATATGTCAATATGCCAGACTCCCAAGTTCCGAAACTATTTTGTGAACAATTTAATTTTAAAAAATATTATCGCAATAATCTTAGTCCATTTAGAATCACTAATATCGTACTGCCTTCATGCCCTATCACGCCAAAAGGAAGTGCGATCCCTTGCACAAAGTTGCTGATCATAAGCACTGCAATCACAGTCACAGCAAAAATCATATTTTGCTTCACAATTCGCTGCGAACGACGCGCCAATGATATCGTTGAAGCGATCTCTTCTATATTATCATTCATAAGCACTACATCGGCTATTTCAAGTGCTGCGCCGCTTCCTTTCATGCCCATTCCCATGCCTACGGTTGCTGTCGCCAAAGCTGGTGCATCATTCACACCATCACCTACCATAACAACGTGACCATACTTTTCACGTAGTGCTTTGATATGCTTTACTTTATCCTCCGGTAATAGATCGGCAAATACCATATCCACTCCAGTAGTACCTGCAATAACCTGAGCTGTAGCGTCACGGTCACCGGTAAGCATTGCCACTTTAATCCCGAGCTCCTGCAGCTTACGCACTGCGGCTTCTGCTTGTGGGCGAACCGTATCCTGTAAAGCAATCATTCCGGCAATTTGCTCACCGTCCAGAATGATGGAGACGGTCTTCCCTTCTTCAGCCAACTGCTGCCGCTTAAGTTTCCAATGCTCTAGTTCAGGATTCATAGCAGATGGAGTCAGCTCATCGAGCAAATTAGACTTTCCGATTCTCCAGAGATGTCCGTCGATTTGACCTTCAATTCCCCAACCTGTGATGGTTTTACTGTCTTCTACTCCCTGTAGCGCTAAACCTTCCTCTTCTGCTTTACGCACAATCGCTTCCGCCAGTGGATGACGGGACATATGCTCAATGGATGCGCTAACCGTTAGCAACTCTTGCCGACTGTAGCCTTCACCTGCAATAAAATCAGTTACCTGAGGAGTTCCCTCTGTAAGCGTCCCTGTCTTATCGAATGCCACAACCGTTGTGCGAGCCATATTTTCCAGATGGACCCCGCCTTTAAACAGAACCCCTTTTCGCGCACTTTTGGAGATGGCTGACAGCATCGCTGGCATAATGGAAGAGACCAAAGCGCAAGGTGATGCTACTACTAGAAAGACCATCGCTTTATAGAAGGTTGCGCTCCAGCTCCAGTCCAGCAAAAACGGTGGAAGGATAATCAGCGCCACTGTCGAGGCTACGACAACCCGTGCATAGATGGCTTCTAGTCTTTTAATAAAACGCTGGGAGTTAGGAACTTCCGTCTCTGCCTCTTCTACCATTTTGATGATTTTAGCAAAAAGGGTGTTCTCAGCTGCTTTCGTTACCTCAATATAAAGGGGGCCTTCTCCATTAACAGTGCCTGCAAAAACCTCGCTACCGGCACATTTCTCTACAGGAACCGATTCTCCCGTAATGGAAGCCTGATCTACTGCCGATTCCCCCCGATATACCTTGCCGTCTGCCGGAATTAAATCTCCCGGGCGCACAAGCAGCAGATCTCCGATCACCAACTGGTCAATATTAACCTCATTCATACTTCCTTTTTCAATGCGCATAGCCGTAGCCGGTTTGAGTGCCATCAGCGAGGAAATATCCTTTTTACTACGTTCCATCGTATAACTCTCTAATGCTCCACTGAGTGCAAAAATGAAAATAAGCATAGCACCTTCATTCCAGTATCCAATGGAAGCTGCGCCTAGTGCGGCTGCAATCATTAATAGGTTCACATCGAGATCTCGTTCTTTGACGAGCGTTTCTACGCCTTCCTTTGCCTTGTTCCAGCCACCAATCGTATAAGAAATGACATAGAGCGCTATGGAAAGAATTTCTGACCATCCACCAACTGACCAAGCAAAAAGCATAAGCAGTCCGCTGCCCAGAGCAGCCTGCATTTCAGAATTGCTGAGCATGGCACGCGGATCGAACCGGCGCTTTGGAGCGCCTGGCTTCTTCATGCTGCCAGAGATAGATGACTGCTTGGGTAAATGTTTTGATGTTGCTTGCATAATAATCGCCGTCCTTTAAAGTTTTGTGGAGTTTTACTTCATTGACTCTACTTCGCAACAAAACTTGCTTTGTGAGCATACGCTTTGTTTTGTGGAGCCTAACTTCATTGGTTTTTCTTCGAAACAAAACTTAGTTCGTGAGCATACGCTCTGTTTTGTGGAGTTTTGCTTCTGCCAAGTGAGAATGAGAGCCATTATTAAGACCCCTAAAATGACACATGCTGCCCCGGCTTAGCCGGGACAGCATGATTGATAACTATAGGTAGTGAGAATGATAATCATTGTTGCAATAGTACAACTATATTTCCTTAGTGCAACTTATATTTTAATCATACCACCAGGAATTAAAAAGTAAAGCCTATCTATTCAGCTAAACGCCATTTATTTCAGAATATGTGTTAGCTGCCCGTTTAGTGGCGAATTTTATCTAAAAGCTCTGTTGAAGAAGAGCTCCCAACCATAAATTACAGTGATCATTCAATAACGAAGAGCAGTGATTCTCCAATAACGGCAGAATCACTGCTCTTTTGTCTTTTTATCGATTCTAAATGAAACGTATCGTCTTATTTAGAAGAGAAAGCGGCTTATGTGACAGCCGCTTCGTTGTTGTCCTACTGCCTTCCACCGGCGGCAGTATCCAGTGTCTCCTGCTGCCTGGCGATCCAGATCAGACAGGCTGCTCTAAGCAGCGCTTCGGTCCGCTGACCTGCGCTGCAAAAGATCCCGCTGAGGCCGATCTGATACAGATCGGCCAAAGCCGACGCCGCCGGAGTCCCCGCGGCGAGAACTACCGCTGCCGGCTTCACGCTCCGCACGGCGGCAAGGATCTCCCCCGCCGCCAGGGCGAAGCCCTCTGCGGCGGCCCCTTCCAGCGCGAGCTCGCTCGCCGCGCCGTCGAGCACTAGGAAATCGGCGATGCGCGCGATTTCCGCGGCGGCGGAGGGCTCCACATCGGGCGCGATCAGCGCCCCGATGCGGCACGCCGCCGCATAAGCGTGGCCGAGTGTCTGATCGGCCACGACCTCGATGAATTCGCGCTTTGCCGCGAATTCGGCTCCGCTTGCGGTGTAGGCGACCAGCAGGTCAAGGCGGCAATCGCCGCCTTGCCGCTGGCTCTCCGCCACCGCAGTAAAAAGCGCTTCGAGCTGCGCGTCCTGAAGCGCGGTGAGCTTGGCGGGCTGCGCCGCAAGCTCCTCTGGATGCAGCAGGGTGAGCGCTGCCCATTCACCATCCGGCGATTCCAGCAGCGCTGTGGTCGCTGCCTGCAATCGATAATAAATCCGCTGCAGCATTCGATTAGCCTGCAGCTCATCTTCACTGGATAACCAGTTCTCATAAAGACAGAACAATTCAGGTTCAAGCAGCCATTCCTCACTCCGTATCAGACAAGGTCCAGCTTGAACGGATCTTGTTCCTTCTCTTGTAGTAGGGCGCTCTTCACGTTCTTCTCGTCCTTCACGCAGCACTAAGAAGGCCGACTGTTCCCCAGGGCGCTTAAAATAAGAACGGTTCAAAGGTTCTACGACATCCTTCTGCTCTACTCCGGTGATAAATTCTGCGGCAGCGGAGGCAACGGATCCGGCTTGGCTCATTTCCATCCCAACAGCCCGATCACCGGCCTTATACATGAACTTGAACGGGCGCTCTTCACTACTCCGAAAACCATCCTGCTGACGTTCACCCTTCATCTTCGCACCCACCCTTTATCTTTGGATTGCTGCCGGTACGCCTAGTAAATAAACATCATGCTACCGACATCTTATTACCACACTTATAAATACGGGAACCTCCCATGAAATATGCAAGCGTTGCCAAATCATATGAATAATTTGCCTTATTAAATCACAAAAAAGGCATCGCCACATAGCAGCAGATGCCTTCCTTGAACTTCATTGTTCTATTGTTGACTGGCGGCAATGGCCTGTTCCAGATCATAAATAATATCATCAATAGATTCCGTACCAATCGATAAGCGAAGCAATTCCGGAGTTACTCCCGCTGTGGTTTGCTCTTCATCCGACAGCTGTGCATGTGTTGTGCTTGCAGGGTGGATAATCAATGACTTGGAGTCACCGACATTCGCCAAATGCGAAAACAGCTTCACATTTTCAATCAGCTTGCGTCCCGCAGCACTTCCACCTTTAATACCGAAGGTAAGGATCGCGCCTTGACCTTTAGGTAAATACTTTTGCGCTAATTCATGAGATGGATGAGTAGGAAGTCCAGAATAACTTACCCATTCTACATCTGCGTGTGCCTCCAAATATTGCGCAACCTTTAGTGCATTCTGGCTGTGACGTTCCATCCGCAAATGGAGTGTTTCGAGCCCTTGCAACAGCATCCAAGAGTTAAATGGTGAAATAGAAGCACCTAAATCGCGAAGTAATTGAACGCGGGCTTTGATAATATAAGCAATCGGTCCAACAGCTTCCGTATAAACAACGCCATGATAACTTGGATCAGGCTCTGTAAGTCCTGGGAACTTACCGCTTGCCTTCCAATCAAACTTACCACCGTCCACAATAATTCCACCGATAGATGTACCATGCCCGCCGATGAATTTAGTTGCCGAATGAACAACGATGTCAGCTCCATGCTCAATCGGACGCAGTAAATATGGACTTGGGAACGTATTATCCACAATAAGAGGAATTCCATGTTCGTGTGCGATCGCTGCAACGGCTTCAATATCTAGTACATTCCCCTGTGGGTTACCAATGGTTTCTGCATACAAAGCTTTGGTTTTATCATTAATCGCAGCACGGAAGTTCTCTGGATTATCCGAATCCACAAAATGCACCTTAATGCCAAGCTTAGGCAGCGTTGTAGAAAAAAGATTATAAGTTCCACCGTATAGGCTTGCCGCAGATACAATTTCATCCCCAGCGCCCGCAATATTTAGAATGGAGAAAGAAATAGCCGCTGCCCCGGAAGCTGTAGCAAGTGCACCTGCTCCACCTTCTAGTGCTGCCAAACGCTGTTCAAATACATCTGTAGTCGGATTCATCAGCCGAGTGTAAATATTACCGAATTCTTTGAGCGCAAACAGATCCGCTGCATGATCAGCATCACGGAATCCATAAGACGTGGTCTGATAAAGCGGTACAGCACGTGCGAAAGTAGTTGGATCAATTTCCTGGCCTGCATGAACAGTCAAAGTTTCAAATGACAGCTTACGGTCTTCTGACATAGGTATTTCCTCCCTTTATAAATAAGAATAGAAATCTTTAACAAATAATAATTGTACCCATTCTCTCATAAACGACATCATTTGAAAAGAAAAAAATCTTATTATTCCGGTGCGAATTATTATATTTTAATTTATTTAAAGGAAAGCATGTCCGATGAACATCAGATAACGCTTTCAATAAAAATTTTTAAGCCGAAGAAACATGTATAACCATATGTACCTGACACAGAACATCTACGCAATAAAAAACAGAATAGCGGCGGATAAAGCTTGTCCACCTCATCTCACCGCTACCATTTTACTTATCTTCTTTTAGTAATTGCTTTGGCTTGTTTCTCCCTTAGCAATCGCTACACCGCCGCTGGTACCAATACGGCTTGCACCAGCTTGTACCATTACATGTGCATCTTCTGCACTACGAACACCACCGGAAGCCTTCACACCCACATTAGGTCCAACCGTTGCACGCATCAGCGCGATATCTTCCTTCGTTGCCCCACCTGTAGAGAATCCTGTGGATGTTTTTACGAAGTCTGCTCCAGCTTCAACAGAAAGCTTGCAGGCGCGAACCTTTTCTTCTTCCGTTAATAAACAGGTCTCGATAATAACCTTAGTCAGTGCTTTGCCGCGAGCTGCGTCTACAACTGCTGCAATATCACGTTTAACCAACTCATTGTTACCATCTTTCAGCGCTCCGATGTTGATGACCATATCCACTTCACCTGCACCATTAGCGATAGCATTGGTAGTCTCAAATGCTTTGGTCTCTGTTGTCGAGGATCCGAGCGGGAAGCCGATAACTGTACATACTTTAACCTCAGGCGTATCCTTCAACACTTCATGGGCAGTAGCTACCCAAGCAGGGTTTACGCAGACCGAAGCAAACTTATAGGCTTTTGCTTCTTCTGCCAATTTAACGATATCTTCTTTCCGTGCATCTGCTTTAAGCAGTGTATGATCAATAATCCGCGATAGTGTAATTTCGCTCATTTTTGTCATTCCTCCATGATTTGGATAGTGAGTTTTTTTCATCTCTGTAATCATACCAATAGAACTCTGCTTTGCAAAGTCGACTGGACGATCAGACCCACCCTAACCTCGATTAACTCATATAAATACACTTAGAGAAGGTCATTATTTACTAAATTATCTTTTCAAGTTAATTTTATACCTTCTTGTATTTTTTAAAATATAAAGGATAATCCCCCTAAACTTTCCCATTAAAAAATACGATAATATCTATATAAATGGGTTTTTTAGCCTATTTATTTAAATTTTTCTTTCATCATATTTAGGAGGAGATCGATTTAAAATGGGAAACTTTAATTTCACCTCAAACGCTGCAGCCCAAAAACTGAATGTACAAGTAGAAGGTTCTATGTCACCGGAGGACGCCGGGCGCTTCATTCAGGAGTACAACCAAATCGTAAGTACATTTGACCCAGCACAATATGAGATCATTTTAGATTGCAAGACATTAAACGTATCCTCGCCCGACACTCTTCCTATGCTTGAGCAATGCTACATACTGTATAAAGAATCAGGATTTAAAAAAGTAACCTTCATTATTGCCAAAAGCCCTGTCCTAAAAATGCAGCTAAGCCGAGTAGCCCGGGCAACAAAATTAGAAAATTACGAAATTATTGAAGCATAGGAGGTTTCATTTGGGACATATAACCATCCGCCAAGCCGCTTATTACCATCCGGAACATGTCGTATCTAATGATTATTATCTGGAGCATTTCCAGAGTATGGGCAAGGACATTAAGCGATTCCTAGAAGTCATGGGTCGTGACCGGAGATACATCGTAAACGATAAGGATGAAAATGCCCTAACGATGGGACTCAAGGCCGCCCAAAAAGCGCTACAAGAAGCCAATTTACAAGGTGAAGATATGGATATGATCATGTTCGCTTCACAGACACCGGAATATACCTATCCTACCAACGCACTCCTGCTGCACCGCATGCTACAAGGTAAACATCGGACCATTACGCAAGATTCCAATGCCAACTGTGCAGGAATGGTGTCTGCTGTAGAGCAGACAAGTCGTTATATGCAAGCTAATCCTAGTATCCGGTACGCACTCGTCGTGGGAAGCGACTATAGCTCAGTGCACTGCAATACGGATGATGAAATTACTTACCCTAACTTCGGGGATGCCGCAGCAGCTGTCATTCTGGAACGAAGTAGCGAGCAATCAGGCTTCATTGACTCCCTTTATTACACTGATTCTGAGGGATCTGAGAATATTATGTTCCCTGCTTGCGGTTTATCGAATATTTATCACGAGGACATTACACCTGAGCAAATTCGGATACGCTGGACACCCTTTGACGGTACTGTTTGTGTAAATGCGGCGGTTGCAGACATGAAAGAGCTTCTCTCAAGAAACGGCCTGACTACAGATGATATATCTGCCTTCTGCCTTTCACAATTCTCTCTCAAAAATATCGAACTCATCCAAGAGGGTCTTGGACTTACTGATGAGAAATTCATCTATGTAGGTGACGAGTTCGGGTATACGGCTACAAGCAGTCCTTTTATCGCCTTTCAACGCGGAGTCGAAGACGGACGAATCAAACGTGGCGACTATGTCTTCTTCTGGTCGGTTGGTGCTGGTTGGCAAATTCCTACAATGCTTTATCAATATTAATAGCATAAAAAGCCCTACTTCTATAGAAGTAGGGCTTTCCCATCAGAGGAGCAGATGTTAGCAATTTGTGAAATAAATCAGAAATCTAATAATGAATTATTTAGTCAGGGATTGAACATCCACAAATGGAGTGGCTCCCCCTGTTACAGATGGCAGTACGCCGTTCCATTTTTCCAGCGCTTTCTCCTGAACCTCTATTTGCTTCAGCTGCACCAGCTCAGGCGTAACCTCTTGCTTCTTAAGTCTTAAAGATTCGGCTTCAGCTTGCGCCTGGGCGATCTTTTGCTTCGCTTCAATCTCAATCCGCCGGAGATCATTTTCGGCTTTCAGCGCCTGCTGCTGGGCGACCTGCTTCGCTTCAATCGACTGGTTAAACGCCTCAGAGAATTTAAAGTTAACAATGTTAATATCGTTGACGATCAGATCATATTTTGCCAGCCTAGCGGTTAAGTGCTCACTGATCTCACTCGACACTACATCACGGCGTGTAATCAAATCCTCTGCTGGATATTTGGCTGTCACTTCTTTAACGATTTCTTGAATGGCCGGATTGATAATTACATTATCAAAATTACCTCCGATATTGTTCATCAGATTAAAGGCAGAAGCCTTATTTACGGAATAGTTCACCGCTACATGTGTGGATACGGGCTGAAGATCTTTTGAAGAGGCTGAGGTATCGGTCTCCGCTTTCGTTACCTGCGTATTGACTTGAATCACCGTCTGAATAAACGGAACTTTAAAATGAATGCCAGGTGACAACGTATTGTCATTTAATTTACCAAAGGTTTTGTACAAACCTACATGCCCATATTCCACAGATACAAAAGAGTTCGCGCCAATCAACAATACAATGAGCACCGCTGCAACACCACTAACTATTTTCCCCGGTCGCAGCTGTTTCAATTTCGGATTCATTTGCATATTCATCCAATACCCCTCCTAGATTATGGATAATCATTTAAGCTTAATCGTCTATACGGAGGTTTGAGGGAATTGGTCGCAGGAAATATTTCAGCAGCAGTGGTCATGGCGTTACCGCTCTGGGATCAGTCCTTCTAGGGTCAATCGGAATCTTTTGCTCTGCTTGTCCCCGATATTAAAAGCTTCATATATTCCTTCATCCGTTAGCACTACGGAGTCCGCCTTCAAAGCATCATTAACGTAAGTTACCTCAGCGTGATCAACATTCCAGCGGTAAATGTAGGCACTCATCGGATTTCCATGCGCGGCTACACCCTCAATAGATCCATCCCCATCAACATCCAGCTCTTTGGAATGTCCGGTATCTATCTGCAGCAATCCCGAGGGGTTACCACTCTCGTCGATTAAATAATAGTTAGTGAGCGAATTATTTGCTCCTAGTCCACCGGTGATTTTCAGCACCTTTTCGCTAAAAATTCGCACCACTTCTACCTTGATATCCTCCGGCTGACGATAATTATAAGTTCCTATCGCCCCTAGACTGTATTGTCCTTTGGAAGTAGAAATGTTGGCATACACGTAGTCTTCGTCACTAGCCATCGTATACACCCTCACTTTGACTCCTCCGAAATTATCCAGCTTCTTCTCTGTAATTAAAGTAGCGCCTGTAGGTGGATCACTTAGTTGAGAGACTACCGGGATTGTATCCACCAGCTTCCACTCTAGCTTAATGAGATTTGCAGCGGTGTCCGTTGGCTTCGGTCTTGAGGTGTGGTAGTCGTTAGCCGATTGAGAGGGGGATGGGTCCACCTGATGTTGGCAACCTGCCAGCAGATTCATTAGAAGCAAAGCTGTCAGCGTAACGGATTTATGTAGAGGAAACATCTCTTATTCACTTCCTATCCTCTTTTTAAAATCAAATCTTTCATTAATCATAGATGAAGTTAGATAATCAAATGTTACTTTTAGGGGGCGAGAGGGTTAATTTATTGTCTTTTGAGGGCATGCGTCGATCAAAAAGCTAAATTGGGCACACAAAAAACCCGCATCAAATGCGGGTTTGAGAGGAAAGAATCAAGAGCCTAGCAGTTCACGCGCCAGTAGTCGGTAAACCTCTAGCCGTTTCTCCTGCGAATGTGGGATGCTGCATATCATTGCTTCTTGGAATCCATATTGTGCTTGTTCTTCTTGCAAACGTACGGCAATGTCTTTAACCGCACCAACCAAATGAATCTTACGGCTTTCCTTGATTGACATCCGATCAATTTCCGATAACGATATGTTCTGAGCTTCTTCTGGTGTCAATACCTGAGTAATTCTGCCCTTGCTCATCATCAACCGAAAAATATCCTGCGGTAATGCCTCATACTCAGCTTCTTCCTTCGTTTCTGCGGTGGTCACCATATAGGATACACTAATCTCAGGTTTGTCCATGAAGATAGAAGGCTGGTAGTTATTCCGATATTGATCCAAAATCTCATTACTCATCGCACCATTAAAAAATTGCGCAAAGGAGTATCCGACTCCCATCTGTGCTGCTTTTCGCGCACTGTTGCCGCTCGAGCCTAACAACCATACCTCGGGGAGCGCCACCTTCGTTGGAGCGGCAAGATTTTTGGTATACAACTCACTTTCCGGAATCTGATCACTAAGCAGCTGCATAGTAATGCCAAGCTTATCATACATGTTATGCAGCATTAACTCGCGGCCTTCAGACAGAGCGTACATAGCACTTGTATCGCCACCAGGAGCTCGTCCCACACCGAAATCTATTCTCCCTGGGGTAAAAGCACTTAACGTTTTAAATACTTCCGCCAGCTTAAGCGGAGAATAATGCATCATCATAACACCGCCGGTGCCGATTCGAATACGGTTGGTCTTAGCGGCTAAACGGGCTGCCGTTACTTCTGGAGCTGAGCTAGCAAATGTATTTCCGCCATGGTGCTCTGCCATCCACATTCTGCTATATCCCAACTCATCTGCTAAAATAGCTAGTTCTTCTGCTTTATTCAGAGCACCTTCCGCTGTGTTACCACTTGTCACGGGTGCCTGATCCAATACGCTTAATCTCATGCGAATACATCCCTTCTTTGGTTAGATGACCATTTTATTGCTGATCCATTCCTCTAAGGCTGCAATCTTATCTTTAAAGCGTTCACCACGCATTTCCTCCGACAACGAAGCAATAGTCTCCCGCTTTAATACAGCTTTCCAAGAGGATTCAGCTTCTTCCATCAGATTGGTTAACAGGCAGCAGCTATCTTCTTTCTCTAAATCCAACATGTCTACCAGAATACCATTGGATGAATACAGCGACTGCTGGCCTTCCACCGCAAGGTAAACGTCATATACACGAATATCTTCAGGTCTCTTCTTTAATTTAAAGCCACCTTTAATGCCGGGAACAGACGTGATGATGTCTGCGGTTACCAGCTTTCTTAACAGTTTCTGAAAATAGGTCGCCGATGCTCCGAGCTGCTGGCTAATCGCTTCTCCAGACAACACCGCTTTGTCCGGCAGCATGTTAAGCAGAACCAGTGCATACACTGACTGTTCTACCCCTGTTTTCATATGCATGTACAGCACCTCGATCTACATAAATTGCTTAATATAAACTGTAGACTATACCACCCGCGTATAAAGCGGATAAACATTATCCACTTTATACTTTATATCAGTTTGCACCAAAAGTAAAACCCTGCTCGTCTTCTCTTACAGTTAATATCTGCTATAAAAAAAAGATCGCGCATATAGCGCAATCTTTTTTTATATGGATAGTCCCACCCGCTGAACCAGCTGTGAGCTCTGATCATTAAGTCCGGTAATGGTGACTTTTTTGCCACGCTCGGCGTATTTGCTCATCGTCTTCGCTATGGCATGAACTGCGGATTGGTCCCACACATGGGAATGTAAAAAATCGATAATAATATGATCGGGATCGCTATCGTAGGCGAATTCATGAATGAAGTGGCTTGTCGTGCCGAAGAACAGCTGGCCGGTAACCGAATATGTTTTGGAAGAGGTAGCTTCCTGAACTGTTAAGCGGATCGAAGCTATTTTCCAAGCAAACGTTAAAGCACTTAGCAGAACCCCAAACAAAACGCCAATAGAAAGATTGTCTGTAGCCACCACGGTGACCACCGTCACAATCATAACCAGCGCATCGCTAAGCGGAACACGGGTTAGAGATTTAAGCGAGCCCCATTCAAAGGTGCTGATACAGACCATTATCATTACGCCAACGAGCGCGCCCATCGGAATCTGCTTAACCACATCGCCAAGTACGATAATTAGGAACAATAAAAAGATCCCTGATACAAACGTAGACAGACGCGTGCGTCCTCCTGACTTCATGTTAACCATTGACTGGCCAATCATCGCACAGCCTGCCATCCCTCCGAAAAAACCAGTGACTACATTCGCCAGCCCCTGTCCCTTCGCCTCTCTGTTCTTATCACTACCTGTGCCTGTAATATCGTCTATTAAGGTGGCAGTCATCAGTGATTCCAATAACCCAACTACGGCCAGCGAGAGTGAATATGGCAAAATAATAAGCAGAGTATCCAGCGTGAACGGAATCTGCGGTAAATGGAATAGTGGCAAAGTTGCTGTAATATTCCCCATATCGCCTACGGTTCTTACGTCCAGATGAAGAGCGATGCTAAGAACAGAAACGATAACAATCGCTACAAGCGCTGAGGGTACGGCTTTGGTAAACCGAGGAACCGTATAGATAATAAGCAATGTCAGAGCTACCAGTCCATACATCACCCAGCCTTGTCCCTTAAAATGGGTAAGCTGCGCCATGAAAATCAGTATCGCCAGCGCGTTGACAAACCCCGTCATGACCGGCTGTGGCAAAAAAGTGATGAATCGGCCCAGCTTTAGCATCCCCATCAATATCTGAAACACACCAGCCAGTACAGTTGCCGCGAACAGATACTCTATTCCATGCTCTAGTACGAGACTTCCGACTAATAGGGCCATAGCCCCTGTAGCCGCCGAGATCATTCCGGGTCTGCCTCCGGCAAGTGCGGTTACAATTGCAATACAAAAAGAGGCATATAAACCAACCATCGGACTTACTCCCGCCAAGATCGAAAAAGCGATCGCTTCAGGAATCAGTGCAACGGCTACGGTCATCCCCGATAAAATATCGGTTCGAGTGTTAGAAAACCACCCATTATTTAAGGTAAGCTGCTTCAAAATCTAATTTCCTCCTGTGACTAATAAGGTATATAGGCCTTTTCAAAAAGACCCGGGGCCGGTGCAACGCTAATGTTCCTTATTGTACTCGACCCGCCTTCACCTTCACAAAAAGATTAGATAGACTTGTAAGCGCTTATTCACCTCATTTTCTAGCCAATCCTTGAAATATCATTCAAATTCTATATTTCTAGATTACCGGTATAGTCCGGAAGCTTTCACTTCATTAAAGAAATTATTGAACTCATCAATATTCAGCTGCTGCGCAGCATCGGACAACGCAGTTGCAGGATCAGGATGAACCTCGACCATAATACCATCGGCTCCGGCTGCGAGTGCGGCTTTTGCACAAGGGATAAGAATATCTTTGCGTCCTGTGGAGTGAGTAACATCGACCAATACTGGCAGATGGCATTCCTGCTTAAGAATAGGCACTGCTGAGATATCGAGCGTGTTGCGGGTCGCTTTTTCATACGTACGAATTCCGCGTTCAATCAACATGATTTGTGTATTACCACGAGACATGATGTATTCCGCTGCATGTATGAATTCATCGAGCGTAGCAGCCAATCCGCGTTTCAGAAGCACAGGCTTATTGACTTCTCCGACCGCTTTAAGCAGCTCAAAATTATGCATGTTCCGTGCACCGATCTGGATAATATCTACATAATCTAAGGACTCTTCAATATGTCTTGGATCTACAATTTCACTGATGGTCAGCAGACCATAATCATTTGCTGCTTCACGTAATATTCTTAGGCCGTCCATACCTAGACCTTGGAAATCATAAGGAGAAGTCCGCGGCTTGAAGGCACCTCCACGCATAACACGTACACCAGCTTTTTGCAGGGCTGCAGCTACGGTGCGGGTCTGTAGTTCACTTTCCACAGAGCAAGGACCAGCTACCATCAGTGAAGAAGGACCGCCAACAGTAACATCTCCCGGCAGAACAATCACAGTGTCTTCTTTGTGACTCTTACGCGCTACTAGTAAAGTTTTTTTATGTTCATCGGATTGTAAGTCCAGAGATGCTGAAAAAATTTGTTTGAAGAGGCTGCGGATGGTTCCGTTAGTGAAAGGTCCTTTGTTGCTCGCTACGAGCTGATCCAGCATTTTCTTTTCACGTTCTGGATCGAATTTAGGCACACCTTGCTTTTCTTTAACTACTCCAATCTCCTGCACAATTTTAGCCCGCTCGGAGATCAGCTCCAGCAATTGCCCATTAATTTCATCCAGACGACCTCTAAGAACATCCAATTCTACGTTACTCATTACCCTTCCACTCCCTCTTCTTATTTATAATTTGAAACGCAAAAAGGCCCCCCGTCGCAAGGGACGAGGAGCCGTGGTACCACCCTTATTTAGAATTAACCCTTAAACTAGCACAAAGGAATAGAAAATCGGATTCCCTCGACTAAAGATTAACTCTATCTTAAACCCGGTAACGCGGGGCGCGGGCCTCCCTACTCATACCTGTCACGACCTGTGACAAACTACTTCAGGGGCCGACTCGGAAGTGAACTTCGGCATTAATCGTCTCATGAGGGTGCTCTCAGTCTCCGGCACACCTTCCCTGTTAAGATCCGCTATAATGCTTACTCTCTTCGTCATAGTCTTATTTATGTCAGCGCGTCTTTTGCGCTGGTTTCTGCTATCTTAATCAAAAAATGTTTCCGATGCAAGATAATAATGGAACGCTGAGTAGCTTTAACGCAATAAAATCATATGAGATACAATTATTCTTATAACAACTCGCTAGAATAGGCTTTGAAGTATGAAATAACCCATACCCATACTATTCTGCCACTGATTAAAAGGTTCCAATCCCTTTCTATGTATGAAGTTGACAGCGATATTTTGATTGTTTACAATTAAATCATTGAAAATATTTCCTGTTCTTATTCACTGGCAGCTTTAGCGTTGACAATACATAACTGAAGGGATGTAGCAGCATGAGCATTTATCCATATACAGCACGCAGTATTCGAGGAAAAGAGATCGAACTAGAGGAATACAAAGGTAAAGTACTTTTGATTGTGAATACAGCAAGTAAGTGTGGGTTTACCCACCAATACTCCGACCTGCAAAAGCTCTATGAGCGATACGAAGATCGTGGCTTCCAAATTCTCGGTTTCCCTTCCAATCAGTTTGGGGAACAGGAACCTGGCAGCAATGAAGAAGTGAATGTATTTTGCCAAATCAATTACGGCGTTACGTTCCCTCTCTTTGAGAAGGTTGAAGTAAAGGGCGAAAATAAACATCCCCTCTTCACTCACCTTACTGAGCAGGCTGGATTTGAAGGTTTCGACATGAACCATTCTTCAGGAAAGCTGCTTCAAAGCATGCTTGAGAGCAAAGATCCGGAAGCACTGAACAATGACGAAATCAAATGGAACTTTACTAAATTTCTAATTGATCGCGAAGGCAATGTAATTACAAGATTCGAATCTACTGTGGATCCGCTGGATATTGAGCCAGCGATCGAAGCACTGCTATAGTTTTTTTTAGATATATACCGAACTAATGATATCAACTTAAAGCACAGTAGTCACTGCGGTGAATAATTGGACTTCCGGCCGCTGTTGTCCCCAGATTTCTTGATTGAAACCGCTCTTCGCGGTGGAAATCCCGGGACAAAGGCCTACATAGATTGAATTTCTATACAACAATAAGCCGCCCAGACTCCAACTCTGGGCGGCTTTTTCACGTACGGTACTGCTCGGTAAACACTTCAAAATAAGGGGTGGTATCCCTTTCAGCCATTGAGCCATTAGCGCCCGGTCCCCAGCCGATCTCAGCCCGCCAGCTCCCTAGCAACCCTGTCTGGATTAGCGCCTCCTCATTTACACCGATCAGCTGATCTGCCTGTGGCGCTACATAAAGTGCATCTACAGGGCAATAAGCTTCACACATAAAACAAGTCTGGCAATCTTCCTGACGCGCAATAACCGGAATCTTCCCCTGCATTTCGAATACGTTTGTCGGACATACTTTCGTGCACAGTTTACAACCCACGCAGCGTTCCACGCTGATTAGTTCAATCATATCGCCTGCCCCTCCTTTAGTAAATTCAGTTCATGAGCATGGGGCACAGCCTCGGTACCGATGCTTATTTGCTCTATACCGGATACAATCAGCCGGTGGGTTTGATGCGGATCAAGCTCCGGATATTCCGCGAGCTTTTGCAGGCCGCGCGTCTCCTTCCGGGCCAGCGCGGCGGTGTACATCCATCTGCCGACCGCGAGCATAGCCGCGGCTTCGCGTGCTTGCACGATGCCCTGTACGGTGGCGGGAACGCGCCCGTTCAACAAGGGCATCAAGGCATTCAGCCGCTTCAAGGCTGAAGAAATGCCCGGTTCGCTGCGGAAATAATTAATCTGCAGCGGTAAGATTTCACGCTGGATCGCCGCGACTAGCGGCTTCACCTCCAGCGTTTCCGAGGTGTCGGCGCCAGCCGCCAAACCGTAGCGTCCCGCTGCGGTCAGATTGCGGCTGTTCGCCTGTCCTCGGCAGGACCGCGCATGCTGCGCGGCTCCCTGGCCTGCCCAGCTTCCGCTGCATATGGCCCAGGAAGCGTTATAAGCCCCGCCGCCGGAGATGGCGCCGGTCACTTTCTCGCGAGATGCGGCATCTCCGGCCGCATAGAGTCCGGGCACGGTCGTCCGGCAGTCCGTGCCCGTAAGGCGCAGACCCCCAGTGCCGCGCATGGTTCCCTCATAGCGCAGGGTGAGCGGGAATTTCTGCTTAAACGCATCAATTCCCGCCCGCTCAAGCGGCATAAAGAAGATCGGATGCGCTTTTCGCAGAAAATCCTGTTTCTCCGCTGTATCTGCCAGATCCAGCGAGGCATAAACCGACCCCTTGAGCATCATTTCAGGGATGCTGCCAAAGGTCCGATCCCCTTTATGCAGCGGATGACCGTCCGCATCATAAAGCGTTGCCCAAGCTAGCATACGGCCACGTGTTACAGTTCCATCTGCAAAGCTCGGAGCGTATTGGCGGCTGAATTCCATGCCTGACAAATCGGCTCCCACCTCAGCGGACATCAACAGCCCTTCGCCTGTCAGTACGTTGCAGCCAAGACCTTTGCTGAGAAAAGCACAGCCTCCGGTTGCCATCACAACGGCATTTGCCTTCACTTCCCAAGACTCCCCTGTCAGACGGTTGATCCCACGCGCCCCGCCAACCCCATGTTCATCATGAAGAAGCTCTAGCGCTGGCGACTGATCGAGGATCGTGACCCCCGCCTTGCGGACAACTCTTCGCATAATCCGCATGTACTCTGGTCCATGCAGATGTGTACGCAGTGAGTTACCTTCATCATCCTTCGGAAAAGGATAACCCCACTGCTCGACTAGAGCCAGATTCTGCTCTACCTGATCCAGCACTCGGTGAATCCAAGCATTCTCCGACAGATATCCACCAGATTTTAGTCTGGATTGAACCGCCTGCTCACGCAGCTCGGCAATTGGAGGGATAACGAGCAGCGTTGTACCGCCCGGAGCAGTGGCGCCGCTTGTGCCCAAGTAGCCCTTATCGGCCAGGACTACCTTTGCACCCTGTGACGCTGCACTCCATGCCGCCCAAGCTCCTGCGGGACCTCCGCCAAGCACGAGGACATCCACTGTCATTTCCTTCTTAAGCTGCGACATATCTTTTCCTCCCAAGCATTTGCGCTTTCCAAGCAATTGTTATTTCAGCTGCCAATCGCTAATATTAAAGTCTTTTTTCGCTAATTTTTCTTCGACAAGGAAGTTCTTGGTACCCTCCAGTAGCTTGGTTCCTTCGTCAGTGAACGCGGTATCTTTGATATCACTGATTGGATTTACTTGCTTCGCCAGCTCTGGCGTTGTATCTCCGATTTCGGCCAAAAATTGATAATATTCATCCTCGTGTTGTTTCAAATCCGCCAAGGCTTTCTCACGGGCTTCGTTCCACGCCTTCGGAAAGTCAGGGAATTTCGCCAGATAGTCCTCGGACACGACAGTTGCACTAGTGCCGAGCAAGTTCGGATGCTTCGAGGCATCGTCTAAGTGAGTGTAACCTTGGTCAATTAACTTCAGCGCAGGTACACCCAAATTAGTCGTAGCATCTACATCTCCACGGGCCAAAGCTGCGGTAGCATCCGGAATGAGCATATGCACGAGTTTATAGTCAGTTACGCCTTCCTCCTGAAGTAATCCAACCACATAGCGGTGCATGAAAGAGCCTTTTTGAATGGCAATTGTCTTCCCTTGCAGATCCTTCACCGTCTTTGGTCCATCCTTCTTACCGATTAGATAACCGATAGTGTTGGCTGAGGATTGTGAAATCAGACGTGTCTTGGCGCCAGAAGCATAAGCAATAATAGCAGGTGTATCCCCAAGGCTGCCGATATCTAATCGACCACTAATTAAGGATTCTGTCTGATCAGGACCGTTTGGAAAGCCCGTAAGCTTCACTTCAGTAATGCCATATTTCTTCAACTCTTCTTGAATGATCCCTTTATAAAAGCCCCAGCCCTCCGCGCCACCTGGCACATTCAGCTTATTAGAGCCTATAAAACCAAAGTTCAGTACCGCTGGAACGTTACTTTCGGCTTTGCCTCCAGATTTCTCTGTACTAGAGCTGCCGGATGCAGATGCTCCATTTCCTCCAGCGTTATTTCCGCAAGCCTGAAGAACCAGCATAACCATCATAATCGTAGTTAAAAGTGCAAATCGTATCCTTTTAGAACCTTTCCCTTGAATCTCTCTGTACGCTGGTTTCATTTCTTTCTCCCCCTAGATTTATGTTATTTATCTTAATCTTAATCAAGGTCAGAACCCTGCCCTCGACGCCAATTTGTACATAAAGTCATGACTTGCTACCGGTTGTCTGCCTTTGCCCCAGCCTACCTTTTCACGATAACCACCAAGTAATCCCTGCTCTTGAAGCCCTGCCTCTGTCACCCCAATCACTTTCTCTGAATCTGGCGCAACGTATAGAGCATCCACAGGACAATACAGCTCACACATAAAGCAAGTCTGGCAATCACTCTGCCGGGCAATAACAGGAATGCCATCCTCTACCCGTTCGAAGACATTGGTCGGGCAGACCGATACACATTGGTTGCACTCTACACATCTAGCAGCGCTGATCACCTCAATCATGATAGAACACCCTCCTTGGCCACGGCTTCTGTCTTCACCCATACCTGATCCAATCCACCGCTAATCAAGCGATGATGCTGTTCTTGATCCGTTCCCTTAAAATCTTCACGCTTATGCATGCCCCTCGTCTCCGTACGGGCAAGCGCGGAATTGTACATCCAGCGGGCGGTTGCAGTCATGGCTTCAGCTTCACGCGCTTTAACCCCTTCAGGTGTACGCTGAATCTCACGGCTACGCTGATCTTTCCACAATTCATCCAGACGACCTAATGAAGAGGTCAGCCCTTTATCCGTACGGAATAAATTAATGTCATACGGCTTCACTTCAGCCTGCACAGCAGACACAACCTCTGACGTATGAGCTGATACTCCAGGCTTCACTTCTTGATGAACCAGTGGAGAAGATGATAAGCCGACTGGATTACGGTACGCTGCATTCGAGCCAAGGCTCTGCGCATAGACAGCAGCCCCTTCTCCTGCAAAACTGCCGGATGACATAGCCCAAGCCGCATTATGGCTGCCACCACCAGTAAATCCCCCGCAAATTAGCTCACGGGTAGCTGCATCTCCTGCCGCATAAAGTCCGGGAACACCTGTGCCACAGCTTTCGTCCGTGATATGAATACCACCCGTCCCACGAACCGTTCCTTCGAGACGAAGCGTAACCGGAAAAGCATCCTTGAAAGGATCGATCCCTTGTCGATCAAAGGGCAAGAAAAAATTCGTCTGCGCCACCCGCAGCAGCGGTCTTAAATCCTCGGGCGCTCCATCCAGCTTGGCATACACCTGATTGCCTGCTAGCAGATTCCGAGCGATAACTGAACGCCCTTTCTTGGAACCGGCCCCTTCCACAATGCTTCCATCCTCATAATAAAAGCTGGCATAGTTGTAGTACGCCGTCTTGGTCACCGATGAGAACGTTGGGCAAATTGCGTAGGCATTAGAGAACTCCATACCTGACAGATTCGCGCCAGCCTCAGCAGCGAATAAATAACCATCACCAGTAAGCACGTTGCAACCAAGCGCCTTACTTAGAAAAGCACATCCACCAGTTGCAATAACAACCGCTCCTGCCTGAACAGTCCAGGTGTCGCCACTCTGCGTATGGACTCCAGCCGCTCCAGCTACGCCATGCTCATCCGCTAGGAGCTCCATGGCTGGGCTATGATCTAGAATTTTAACGCCCGCCTTTTTCACCAGCTTACGCATTAATTTCATATATTCCGGTCCCTGAAGACTCTTACGATACTGGTTACCCTGCTCATCTACAGGGAATGGATATCCTGAAACGCCAAGTTTGTTCATATTGGCATAGGTACGGTCTAGCACTCGGTCCATCCAGCGGGATTCAGCCAACTGACCGCCCAATGTATAACGACTTGCTTTGGCCTCCTCCCGGAGCTTCTCATCCGGCTTCACATACCAGACTCCTGTTCCTGAGGGGGCCGTTGCACCGCTCGAACCGCAGTAGCCTTTATCTGTAAGGACAACTTTCGCCCCCTTCGCTGAGGCCGTAAGGGCTGCCCATGTTCCTGCCGGTCCTCCACCTATAACAAGCACATCCGCCACCAAATTCAACGATCCTTTTTGTATCGATCCACTCATAGCTCAAGACCTCCTCAAATGATTTACCCTTCGTAACTATCGCGCCAGAACAGAAACTTGCGTTCAATGATTCGGAACAAAGAATCGATTAGCTTCCCGACAATAGCAAAGATAATAATGCCTACAAACACAACCTCTGTATTAGAGTTCTGCTTCGCCTCATTGATCAGGAATCCAATGCCGGATTGTGATCCAATGAGTTCAGCTACAACAAGACCGATCCATGCTACAGCCAATGACAGCCGCAATCCTAACAAAATCCCGGGTAATGCTGCCGGCAATATCAGCCTGCGCAGCTTTTGGTAAGGACTAAAGCCTAACACCCGGGACACCTCAAACAGCTTATTGTCCACATTGCGGATGCCCATAAACGTATTAATATAGAGTGGAAAGAATGACCCTGTCAGAATGATCACTACTTTGGACATCTCCCCAAATCCGAACCACAAAATAATCAGCGGTGCTATAGCTAGATGAGGAACAAGCCTAAGGACCTGTACACTAGGATCGAGCACATATTCCACACTGCGAAACAAGCCAGTCAGTACTCCGAATAAAAGGCCTAGAACACCTCCGATAAGAAATCCAACTCCCGCCCTCCCCATACTGACACCTAGATGATGAGTTAACTCTCCAGTCACCAATAGGCCTGTAAAAGCTCTGGCGATCGACAATGGAGTCGGCAGAAACTGCGCGGAGATCAGTCCGGTGCTTCCTGCCAGCTGCCAAAGTACTATTGTAATCACCGGAATGATAGCGCCCGTTCCCCAATCTGACAGTAGAGATTTCCATGCTATAGGTACCGCGGATTTCTCCAATTTCTTAGTCGATAAAGGAGCAATATCACTGCTATCTAGCGATTCTCTTGCTCTTGTAGTGTTATTCAAAATAGCTTCTGCTCCATCACTCATGGCGCATCCCCCTTTCGTTTCTTGCGCGTTTTCTGTTTATCCGCGATAGCTGTCCTGCCATCTCAGCAGCCGACGTTCAATGTAGCGAACAATAGAATCACTCACCAGTCCTGCAATGGCAAAAATAATAATTCCCACGAACACCACAGGTGTATCCGCGAATTGACGCGCGTCCGACATCATATACCCAATGCCTGAAGTGGAAGCAATCAGCTCTGCGACTACCAGACCTAACCAAGAGAGCCCCAAGGAAAGGCGCACTCCGAGAATAATATTCGGCAATGCCGCTGGAAGTACAAGTCTTACAACCTGTTTTAACCGGCTGAATCCAAGCACTCGAGATACTTCGAACAGCTTGTTATCCACGCCGCGAATACCCATGAACGTATTAATATAAAGCGGAAAAAATGCTCCTTTAGCAATCAACAGCACTTTAGACTCCTCACCGATCCCGAACCATAAAATGAATAGCGGCACTACAGCCAAGCTTGGTATCATGCGAATCATTTGCAGGGATGGATCTAGCAATTTCTCTGATCTGCGGAACAGACCTACGAGAATGCCTAATAGCAGACCAAGTCCACCACCGAGCAGGAATCCGGCAAGGGCTCTGACCAAGCTGATCCTAAAGTTCGGCCATAAATCCCCTGAAGCAGCCAAAGTTACAAATGATTCTGCAATGGTATACGGCGTCGGGAACAGCATCTCTGAGATCATTCCATAGTGTCCAAGGGTCTGCCACAGAATCAGTACAGTGCCCGGCAGCAGAAGGCCCAGTCCAAATGTTGTTACCTTTCCGGGGCGTCCGGAAGTTCTTACGGCTATAGCCCGGTTTGTCATGCTCTGCACCCACCTTTTTTTAGCTTTACAATCTCTTTAAATAACAAAAAGAGACCCTCGAATATTGAACACTTTCGGAGGTCTCCATTGGTATGGTCGACATATTTATATTCCTGCCCCGTCAATAAGCTCAAGCTCATCGACTTTTTCAAAATAATTCAGCACCTTCAGGCGTAACTCTTGAAAAGAAGACGTTGTTTTTTTACGTGGATACGGCAAATCAACCGGGACAATCTTACGTATTTTCCCGGGGCGAGGTTCTAGAATCACTACCCGATTACCTAGAAATACAGCCTCATCAATATCATGCGTTACAAAAATCATGGTTGTTTTGTTGGCCCGCCAAATGTCCAGTAACACCGTCTGCATATGCGCTCTAGTGAACGCATCCAGTGCACCAAACGGTTCATCCAGCAGCAGGATTTTGGGATTTCGCAGTAGCGCACGGGCTATCGCCACCCGTTGGGCCATCCCTCCCGATAACTCCCGGGGATAGGATTTCTCAAACCCATTTAACTTGACGAGATCAATCAACTCATCGACCTTACGTCTAATTTCTTTGTTGCCTAGCGGCAAATCAGAAGCAATATTCTTCTCTACGGTGAGCCAAGGAAAGAGACGATGCTCTTGAAAAATAAATCCCTTATCGATTCCGGGACCCCCAATCTCCGTCCCTCCTAAGGTAACCCTCCCCGTATATCCACTGTCCAAACCGGCCACGATGCGCAGCAGCGTGCTTTTGCCACAGCCACTGGGCCCGATGACCGTAATGAATTCACCCTCTTGCACATGGAGATCAACATTATACAGTGCCTGAACATGACCTCCGGTCGACTCAAAACGTTTATTTAGATTTGAAATCGACAGCAACGCTTCTCCCATCGTGACCCCTCCTTAAATTCTGTATACAAAAAAACAGAGGTATTGCGCTTTTACATTCGCAATACCTCTGTAGGAACAGTCGGTAATTTTTATTCAAAGTAAATCAATTGGAATTATAATATTTAAAATATCATCCATTTGAAAAGCTGTCAACAATAAAACTTTTTTCAGACACACTTGTTTACTACAGATACCTTAAATATAAATATATGCTTGAGATCACAATGGACAGCAGCATTAAAGGGAAACCCACCTTCAAATACTTCATGAATGTAATCGGATAGCCCTCTTTTCCAGCTAGACCAGCAACGATCAGATTAGCACTGGCACCGATCAATGTACCATTGCCACCCAAGCAGGCACCCAAGGCTAGACTCCACCAGAGGGGCTCCAGATTGGTGATCCCCATCTGCCCCATCTCCTGTATCAAAGGAATCATCGTTGCTACAAAAGGAATATTATCAAGAAACGCAGAAGCAATTGCACTGACCCATAAGATCATCATCGAGCTCATGAGCACATCCCCACCCGTTAAATCAATCGCTTTGGCAGCCAGCTCCGCGATGACACCTGTCTCGACGAGTCCTGATACCAAAACAAACAGTCCGATAAAAAAGAAGATCGTAATCCATTCCACGCTGTGAAAAGCTTTTTCCAGCATGTGTTCTCCTCCGGTTAATAAGAGCAGTAAAAAAGCCCCCGCTAAGGCAACCGTCGCTGACTCCAAATGTAACGCCTGATGTAAAAAGAAGCCCGTAATCGTAATTCCAAGTACGATCAAACATTTTCGCAACAGCTTATGATCCGTAATCATTGCCTTCTCGTCCATGTTCATGATACTTTGCTGCAATTCCGGAGTGGATTTAATTTGCTTACCAAACATCAGTAGTAAAAGCGGGATATACGCTAACATAATGATGATAATCACAGGCGTTAGATTGCTGATAAAGGACATAAACGTCAGCTCTTTCACAGCGCTGCCGATCATAATATTCGGTGGATCTCCGATCAATGTTGCTGTCCCACCGACATTCGATGCAATAATTTGTGACATCAAAAAAGGCAGCGGATTTATACGCAGTTGCCTTGTAATACTGAAGGTAACTGGCACCATAAGTAGCACTGTTGTAACATTATCCAAGAAAGCAGAAGCCACAGCAGTAACAACAAACAAAGCAATCAGGATTCTTCTCGGCTTCCCTTTCGCCAGCTTTGCTGATTTCACTGCCGCATATTTGAAAAGTCCTGTCTCTGCAGTAATCCCTACAATCATCATCATGCCTACAAGTAATCCGATGGTATTAAAATCAATGTGATGTAGTGCCGTCTCCTGATCCACAATGCCCATCGCTACCATAACAATAGCGCCTAACATCGCTAAGATCGTACGGTGAATTTTCTCAGAAATAATCAGTCCATAAATCAGTAGAAAAATACCTATCGCCCAAATCGCTTGCTGTTCCATGATATCCCCCGGTCCTTCTTAGTAATCTTTTAAACCTATAACCTATTAATTATAAATTAGATTTGTGTTTTTCGCACTGGGATTTTAGAGTCCAATTCATAGAAAACGGCCCGACCGAATATTCTTCGGCGAGCCGCTGATGCGTTTTATTATTTCATCTTCAGAGCCTGAGGCTCCTTGAAAGCAGTTAACTTCCCTTTGCTTTGTACAATAATCATTCCGTTCTCAAGCAGTGTGGGTCCAAATACTCGATCAGATGTTTTAAGCTGTAAAATCGGTTTGGCACTAATCAAATCTATAGCCACTAGTTTACCATCCGTCTGGGCTACATACATGCCATGTCCGAGCAGATCGAAGCGGGCAATCGGATTGCTTAATCCGCCGTACTGGACTGCGGTTTTATTCACCATTTTCACACCATAAATACTTTGATTGTCGCTGAAAAGAATTTTTCCATCATAAGGGCCTGCCGCATAGGACAGCTTACTTGCCATAGATGCGTAAGTGTAATTATCTCGTGTTACGGTAGCAGGATCAGCATTTGCTGGATAGCTGAATACCCCTTTTTGTCCCCCGATATATATTCTGTCCCCAATAATCCAAGCTATACCGCCACTACTTATATATCCATCTTCTGTCACTGGGTTCTCAGGGTCAATGTTATTAGGATTATACTCTACCGTCTTTACAACCTTACCTGTCTTCACATCTAGATGATCGAGCGTTGTCAAAGGGATAAGATCCATCAAGGTAGCTTGCCGTTGTGAGATGAGCGTTCCATTACCTGCTGCAATCGGAAGACTATGATTCCGACTATTCCAGAGCTCCTTACCGGTTATACGATCAAATGCATGTAAGATGTTATACGTATAAGCGCCGGATTCTGAGTTTTCAGCTAATATTAAATTATCTTCAATCACGAATGGATCAAACAGCGGTGCATTAAAATTATCACGCCACTGCAGCTTGCCATCCTTCAGATTGTAACTTTGAATATCACCACTTGCGGTAGCAAATAGCTGGTCTTTATCAATAACCAATTGACTGATACCTTTGCTATTTATGAATGAGCTCCATTTATTTTTACCAGTAGCCGCATGAACAGCATAAATGGTACCCGCTTCAGAAGTCACATAAGCTACTCCGTCTTGATAGAGCAGTGGTGTCTTTAGTTTGGCGCCATATTTCCATACTACCTTTCCAGTCTGAACATTAATAGCGAGTAGTTGACCCTTTTGTAGGATAAAAGCTTTCCCTTCTCCTACAGAAACAACCCCATTACCCATGAGGTAATCCGTTGATGAATTTTCAGCAGCTGGTACATCGATTGTAGTGGACCACTCCACCTTCGCAGCAGGCAGGTTTGCATAATAATCTTCAAAATTCGATCCTACATACGAGGTGTGCGAATCAACCGCAGCAGCTTGTACCGGGTTTACCATAAGCAATACCCCTAAACCAATAATCGCAGTACGAAGATACGACTTCAATAATGTTCCTCTCACCACCACACGCCTCCTCATATAAATGCCTCAATTGGATAGATTCTCAAAAAAAAATATAATACTAATGACGAGCAGAATGTAAGAACATGGATTATTATTCCTCATTTTGACATCTGCAAGAGTAGAAATCAAAACATTTACTCATAAACTTACAATTTGTAAGTTATTGTGTTATAATAATCACATTCTTCTATAAACGAACAAGCTTTATCAAATATATGAATAACAAGGGGTTTGTAATTATGAGTAACGAGGTAACCACAGCACCAGCATCCGATTTTGAATTCGGTATCTACACCTTAGGAGACATTGTGGCTGATTGTCATACCGGGAATAAGATCAGCCCGAAACAACGACTCGACGAAGTTGTAGCTGCGGCCAAGCTGGCGGATGAGGCGGGGCTTGATGTATTCGGTGTAGGTGAGCATCATCGTCTTGATTTTGCGATTTCTTCGGTTCCAGTCGTGCTGGCAGCCATCTCCCAGGTTACTCGCAGAATCAAGTTGACGAGCGCCACTACTGTATTAAGCACCATTGATCCCGTGCGCGTATTCGAGGATTTCGCCACACTTGATTTACTGTCAGATGGCCGTGCAGAGATTATTGCTGGACGTGGTGCTTTTGTGGAATCTTTTCCGCTCTTTGGGTACGAACTTGAAGACTATCATCGACTATTCGCCGAGAATATTAATCTGCTTCTCGAGCTTAATAAGCATGAAATTATGAACTGGGAGGGTTCCTTCCGCTCATCCTTGAAGGATTCTGAGATTGCACCACGCCCTCTTCAGCAAAGCCTTCCTGTATGGATTGGTGTAGGTGGTTCTCCTGAAAGCGCGGAAAAAGCTGGCGTACTCGGAACTGGAATGGCCATCGCCATTCTTAGCGGTAGTCCAGAACCTTTCCAAGAGCTTGCTGCAACTTATCGACGCGCTGGAATTCAGGCGGGTCATGCCCCTGAATCTTTAAAGATTGCGATTACTAGCCACGGCTACATTGCCGAAACTTCACAGCAAGCGCTCGATGAATATTACCCATACTACTATAGTTATCGTAATTCCATCAGCCCAAAACCTGGTCAAGAATACAGTGTATCTCGTGACGACTTTGGGCAATATGTATCTGCTGATAACACGATGGCTGTAGGTAGCCCGCAGCAAATTATTGAAAAAATCCTCTATCAGCATGAGCTGTTCGGCCATAGCCGCTTTATGACTCAGCTCGACATCGGCGGCCTTCCTTACGCCAAGGTAGCCAAAGCTATTGAACTATTGGCAACTGAGGTCGCCCCTGTCGTACGACGTGAGATTGCCAAGAAGAATAGCCGATAGAACTGAGGGGCTGTACCAGTTAATAAAAAAGCACTTCTCCCGCTCGTGGAGAAGTGCTTTTTGCGCTGTTGCAACATTGTGTCTTGCTGTAAGAAATGAACCGGATGCTCTGCTCAAGAATTAGGGAATATCTCCCTGAAAATCGGAGATTTCTACTCAATAGACTAACAATTAGGGAATACCTCCCTATAATTAACCTGATTCGGCGGTAAATATAGATATTTCCCCGATTTTTAGGGAGGAATTCCCTGATTTCACTCATTTAGAGTAATTAGCAGCTATTCTCAGGGAGTTTTTCCCTAATTACTCTCAAAAAAAAGAAGCTGCCCCCTAAGTAGATTCACTACTTTTGAGACAGCACTTATGCTCATCACGCAAAGGATGGTTTATTGTTGTCTACCTTCCCGCTAATAAGCTTCTTATATTCATCGTCTCCACCATCTAAAGAAGGCGCAGTATAAATTTGAGCTGAAGCTGGTTGCTGAGCGGAATGGCTCGACCCTGTTTTGCTTGTGGTATTCTTATTATCTTCTGCACTCCTGCTTCCACCACTTGCAGAGCGGAGAACAGCACCCGATAAGTTGTTAATACCCTTTATTCGCTTCATGCTGAATCCTCCCCTACTAAATGATTGATGGTACGGAATAAATCCTGGTTATTCGCAACTACCGCCTTAAGATCATCCGCAGATAATCCATCACTCCCTGAAAAGTGTACGGAAAGAACATACTTCTTACCTAGAGGATAGCATAGGATATATACCTCCGCAACTTCCGTGCGTTGAAAAAAAGTCCATTTGCTCGATAAAAATGCATCTACCACACTAGGCTGCTTCTCATTCCCTTTCGTAACAGTCAAGGAATAGGAGTGCCCACGTCCGACATTCCCTCCCACCTGAACAAGCTGTTCCTTCTCTTGAGCCTGCCAGATCGCAGCACCGATCACACGACAATGCTTCGGAGGTAAGAAAGAATTGCGGATCGCCTCACTGAGTGCGTGATACTTCTCTCCATCCTCAGAGATGGTCACATTACTATTATATTGCCAAAAAAAATGAAGGATACTTTCTTTGCGCCTTAATTCCATCTTTAGCTGCTCTAAATCTTTCACCGGGTCACGGAATTTTCCAAACCCCTGGACACTATCAATAATCTTACCACAGCTCACATCCACAGCAGCCGTAGGATTATCATGGTGCATCTCATACTCTAAAGCTGTAATTCCCGACAAATCGGACAACAGATGATATTCTTCAACATTCTGTCCAGGGATTAAATCGTCGCGGGCAGTCACCTGATCCGGCACTAAGCAAAAAACACGATTACGCCGTAATCTGGCCCAAAACAATCCCATTTCAAACCCCGTATTATCACGAGTCACATAATAAAATTTACCGCGTATTTTGGCGACATCATCTGGCGAGAACACAAATACGGCAAAATCGCTCTCATCCAAATTTCTCTCCAGTGCCTCCATCGTGTATTCATTCGCTCGAAAGGCATTGGCATACCAAGGATGTACTTCAGCATCCCTCTTCAGCTGCTCATGAATCGCTCTTGCATAACGTATGGATTCTCTGGAAGATCCAATGAATAGCTTTGGTTTAGTCACGGCAGTGCTCCTTCATCCTTCCCAATATGTAATAATTATACAAGTCTTTAGACCACCGGAAAAGAGGCCAAGTTCTCATAAATTTCTCAAAAAATATTATTCTAAACCTCGTAAAGTGGGTAAAAAATTACGACTACTTTGAAAAAGCGAGGATACTATGAAAAAAATGATAGGTGTCACATTGCTTGCAGCAAGCCTTATGGGTATAACAGCGTCACAGCCTGCTGAAGCTAAAACGGCAGCAGTTAGTTATACCGCTCAGGTATACGCGAACTCTTTAAATGTACGCAGTGAGCCGGCAAAGAATGCAACTGTTGTAGGATCTATTAAGAACGGAGCAAAAGTAACTGTGACCGATGAACAAGACGGGTGGTTGAAGGTTAAGACGGGGAACACCTCTGGCTGGGTAGCCGGCTATTACCTTAAAAAGGTGAACAATAGCTCCAAGCAATCTGGCGCTTCTGGATCATCGGTAGCTTCCAAACCCAGCACTACTTCTTCCACCTCAACCAGCACCTTGAGTAGTACCACAAAGGTTACAGTTACGGCAGATTCACTACGCGTTCGAAGCGGTCCAGGCACACAATATAAGGTACTCGGTTCTTTAAAAGCTAAGGATACAGCTATCCTCCTCCTTCGTCAGGACGATTGGGCACGAATTCGAACAGCTAGCGGTGACATCGGTTGGGTCGCAGCACAATACATCCGATCTGGAACCACGCCAAGAAGCACAAGCACTACAAGCAGCATTTCGCACACAGGAAATTTACGAGGAAAATTAATCGTCGTAGATCCCGGTCATGGCGGCAGTGATCCGGGAATGCTCGGCACTACATATAACACCATGGAGAAGGATTTGAATCTGCAAACCGCACTTTATCTCCGCGATGCCCTTTTAGCTAAAGGTGCACGGGTTGAGATGACACGTACCCGAGAGGATCAGAAGCCTACGCTCGCACGGCGTGTTCAGATGAGTGAGGACCTGCGTGCAAATGCATTTGTAAGCATTCATTATAATTCCTCTCCGAAAAAAGTATCTGGGACACTAACCTTCTTTTACTCCGAGTCCGATGATCTAAAGCTGGCACGGGCGATTGAAACCCGGCTGGGACAAGGCATCGGTCTAAAGAGCAATGGGTTATCCTTTGGTGATTATCACATCCTAAGGGAGAATCGAATTCCAGCTACCTTAGTTGAACTCGGATTTCTTACCAACCCTACAGATGAGTCAATTGTCCGTAAATCCTCCTATCAGAAAAAAGCAGCCAAGGCTATCGCCGAAGGATTGGCAGACTACTTCAGAAACTAGACAGACCTATAAATAATCAGCAAAGAAGCAGGCTAGGAAATTCCCTAGCCTGCTTTAGTTTATATTTCATATTTAGCCTTCTATTAATCCCTTTTTGATCAGGAAATTACGAGCTACATCCTCTTCCTTGAGCGCATCCACATCAACTTCTGCGTTCAATTGCTGCATTTCTTCGTCACTGATTTGTCCGTTCAATTGATTTAAGACGCCTTTCAATTCAGGGTATTTATCTAACGTTTCCTGACGAATAATCGGTCCTGCATCATAAGGTGGGAAGAATTCTTTATCATCCTGCAGAATCACCAGATCATGTACTTTAATTTGCGCATCCGTCGCATATGCATTGGTTACATCTGTTTCCCCATCGTCGATCGAACGGTACATGATACCATGGTCCATTCCTTTGCTCTGCTTGAAATCCATACCGTAAAGTTTCTGGATACCTGGGTACCCGTCCTCACGATCCAAGAACTCGAACTCTACGCCAAGAACCATTTCTCCAGATACTTTCGCCAAATCGCTGAAAGTCTTTAGATTGTACTTCTCAGCCGTTTTGCGGCTAACAGCTAAAGTATAGGTATTATTTATGCCGAATGGATCCAGAAAGGCCAGTCCATCTTTTTCAAGCAGTTCTCTGGTTTTGGCCAACGATTGCTCGGAGTTTCCTGTCTTCTCCTGATAGTAATTAGCTACAATGGTACCGGTGTAATCCGGATATAGCTGGATGTTATTATTCTCAAGTGCACTCCAAGCTACATTAGAGCCTCCCAAGTTCATCTGGCGCTTCACTTTAATATCTGTTTTATCTTCTATCAGATCTGCCATCATATGAGCGAGTAAAACATTCTCCGTGAAGTTTTTGGAGCCAATTGTGATTTCTCCACTGTTACCCGTAGCAGCATTATTATTCCCGCCACCACACCCGGCAAGTAGCGCCCCCATTAATACTGTAGTTAAAACGCCTGTCATCAATTTTGGAATTTTCATATATAATCTCCCCTTTTATATTCTTTCGAGACCAGAGTTTTAGTTATACTTTCAATCCCTTTGGAGTCGTTAACCGTTCAAGCAATCCAAGCAGATAATCCAGCACGAGTGCAAGAATCGCGGCCGGAATAGCGCCAAGTAAGGTTAGTGCTTCGATGTTCCGTTGAATACCTAGGAAAATAAATTCACCCAATCCGCCAGCACCGATAAAGGCTGCCAGTGTTGCTGTCCCGACATTAATAACTGCAGCAGTACGGATCCCCGCCATAATTACACTTAAAGCTAAAGGGAGTTGAACCCTGAATAGAATCTGCCAGCTCTTCATTCCCATTCCCCGGGCCGCTTCTACTATAGACGGATCCACATCAGTAATTCCCGTGTAGGTGTTGCGGATAATTGGCAGCAGTGAATACAGAAACAAAGCTACAACTGCTGTCTTCATCCCTATGCCAAATAGAGGAATCATAAATCCGAGCATCGCCAGACTAGGTATTGTCTGAAGAATCCCAGCCGCACCAAGCGTAATACCTTTCAGAGGTTTAACCCGTGTAATCATAATTCCAAGCGCAATACCAACAATAATTGCAAATAACATGGACAAGAGCACAAGTTGCATATGCACTCCCATAGAATGAATCAAATCTTCCCTACGTAAATCTAATTGATATATGAGTTGTTGCCATAACGATTGATCTCTCATACAGACACTTCCTCCTCTTTCGCGCCTCCCCATTGTGCAGCAAACGCCGTCAGAAGACTGCCTCTTGTAACAATCCCGGCAATGTTCCCCTCAGCGGTTACAATCGGAATAATGCCGTATGGAGCTTCCGTAATCAATGATAATGCGTCTCTTGCTGTTGCTGTATCCTGCAGCACCACCCCAGGTGGTGTCATAATTTCTTCGATAGTAAGGCTTTGTTCCATTTTAGCGGTAACATCATAAGCGGAGACTATGCCAAGCAGCTTACCTTTCTCGTTTCCAACCAGTAGTGTATCCATTTTGCGTTGACGCATAAAGGTAAGAGCTTTACCCAACGTGCGGCTTGGAAGGGATGTGGATGGATTGTCACGCATGACTTCTGTTACGGGGATATACTCAGGGTTTTGGTAAATACGGTTTTTGCCGATAAATGACTCTACGAAATCATTAGCAGGCCGGCTGAGCAGCTCATACGGTGTATCTAGTTGAACGATTTCACCATCTTTAAGAATAGCGATTTTATCTCCAAGCTTCAGTGCTTCATCCATATCATGTGTTACAAATACTATTGTCTTCTTCACTTCTTGTTGCATGCGCAGCAATTCATCCTGCAGCTGCTCACGGGTAATAGGGTCCAAAGCACCAAACGGTTCATCCATCAATATAATCTCGGGATCAGCTGCCAATGCACGGGCTACACCTACACGCTGCTGCTGCCCACCTGATAATTGTTTCGGATAACGTTTGGCATATAGAACCGGATCAAGTCCGACTAGACGGAGCATTTCGAGCACCCGTTCTTTTTTCTTCTTCACATCCCACCCCTTTAGATCGGGAATCAGGCCAACATTGTCTTCTATGGTGTAGTGCGGGAACAAACCAGCTTGCTGAATAACATAACCGATGTTCTTGCGGAGGTTTACGGGGTTCTCCTTGGTAATATCTTTGCCGTGGATATAAATATGGCCTGATGTATGCGGGACAAGACGATTTATCATTTTCATTGTTGTTGTCTTTCCGCAACCACTGGGACCGATCAGTACTAGTATTTCTCCAGCTTCGATTTCAAAACTAATGTTCTTAACTGCTTCATAACCATTAGCATACTTCTTACCTACTCCTTCAAATTTCAGCATGAGGTTCCTCCTTCTAATATCTATCGTCAGATCATCTCTCTAATTACTCTGTAAGTTAAACTATAACAAACAATCCCCAAACTGACAACCTACATGCATTCAATAGGTTGTTTGTTAATAATTGTAATATGTTAATTATAAAAAAAAGGCTATCCAGTGATAACCCCCGCTGGATAGCCTTTTTCAAGCTATTATTATAAATGATTTTCTCAATTTTTATTGATAAATTGTTCCGTTCTTTGGTACATTTTCTCATCACCAACGGCTACAAGTACATCATTTTCTCTGAGTATGACATGCGGACCTGGAGAGATGGTTATATCAGCACCTCGGCGAAGCGCTATAATCGTAGCCCCTGTATTCTGCCAAAATTGTAATGCTCCAATGGTTTTACCAACCACATGTGATTCTTCATGGATTGTAATTTCTTCCGGGTGGTACGGTTTTAAATTCTTCATCCGGTCTGATGCCTCGATAATTCCAGTTAGTAGCTTCTCAAATTTACCGTCGAGCTTCTTCTTTTCAAGCAATAATTGCTGTAGATCCTGTTTCAATGAATAAGCTGATTTCAGATAGTTATTCCTGGTGATATACTCATACGCCTTTTGATCAGAGATGACAATAATCTCTTTTCCCTGCGAAACAAACACTATATTCTCATCCTTCAATAATCCCATAGCCTTACGAATCGTTTCTGGAGAAACATGATATTGCCCTGCCAATAGAGAACGCCCGGATAGCTTACTCTGTACGGGAAATTCCCCGCTTACAATTCTTTGTGCAATATCAAGGGCTATAGACTTATAACCGGATATTTCTTGCATGGACATTGTCGATCTCCTTACTCTGGCGTGAATTATAAACATGCTCAAGTATACCTTTTTTCACTCACCAAATAAAGATGTCCTGCCTTATCCAAATATTTGATATACCAAAAATAAATTTAACGATACAACCAGACCAGAGATAAGCCAGCCGAGAGCAGCTGTCACCTTACGATTCACTAACCCGCCCATAATCTGACGATTGCTTGTAAACATAACCAGTGGTACCAGAGCAAAGGCAATCCCAAAGGACAAGATCACCTGGCTGATAACGAGTGCTTTCGTTGGATTTACACCAAAACCAATGATAGCCAAAGGTGGAATAATCGTAATCGCACGGCGTAAGTACAGGTTAATTCTTTTGTTGATGAAGCCTTGCATCACTACATCACCAGCCATAGTTCCTACAGAAGAGCTCGATAGTCCAGCGATGAGTAGTCCTAAACCAAACGAGATCGCCGTTACGGGTCCAGCTAAGTGACTAAATTGCTGAAACGCAACATCCAAATCCTCAACCACGATACCATTTTTGAAAAATAATGCGGCTGAGACAATAACCATTGCCAGATTCACTGCCCCTGCAATAATCATCGCAATAATAATATCTATGAATTCCAGTTTAAAAATCTGTTTCTTTTCCGCTTCATTTACTCCTACGATACGGTTCTGTGTAAGTGATGAATGTAGATAAATGGCATGTGGCATCACTGTTGCACCTAGAATCCCTGCTGCCAAGAGAATACTGTCTACCCCTTCAAACTTAGGTGTAAACATACCTACAGCAACAGCTCCCATATCTGGCTTAGCTACAATCACTTGAAAAGCAAAGGCTAATACAACTATAAGGATCATTGCAGCAATTCCTGCCTCAAGGGAACGGTAACCCCGGCGCTGAAGCTCTAGGATAGCAAATGAACCGACCGCAGTAATGAGTGCTGCCGGCAGCATGGGAATATCAAATAATAGATAAAGCCCCAATGCTGCCCCGATAAACTCCGCCAGATCCGTAGCTATTATCACCAGTTCACTTTGAATCCATAAGAAGATCGATACACTCTTCGGAAAACGATCATGAGCGATCTCCGGCAGGTTCTTTCCTGTAGCAATACCAAGCTTGGCGGATAAGGCCTGAATAAGAACGGCCATTAAGTTCGAGGCTACAATCACCCATAATAGGAGATAGCCGTATTTTGAACCCGCCGTAATGTTGGTGGCAAAATTACCTGGATCCAGATAAGCAACCGCAGCGATAAACGCTGGACCTAAGAAAGGAAGTAATCTTTTAATTCCTTTGGTCTCCCCATTAAGTACGGCTTGCGCCGAAATGGAGTTTTTATGTTGTCTCATATGCGGTTGTTCTATATGTGGTTTTTCTATTAAAGTTTGTTCCAACATGTCAATTCCTCCTCTTGCCCAAAAAAAGTTGTCTATATACACGAAAGTTTCCTCTGTGCAACTTATATTTAAAGTATATGCTCATTTCTGAAAAATGTAAATATGTTTCATTAGAAATTTTCATATGCTTGTCCACCTACGACCAAGAACAAAAAAACCGGACGACATCAGGAATTACCCGATCTTCGCCCGGTTTAAGCCAATTACTCCGAAAGCTTATGGTGTGAAACTTTGAATATCTCTTCTCATTTGTTCATTCTGCATTTTCAGCTCATTCAATTCTTTCTGAAGCTCCTGATAATCAGGCGATGCTTGCTTTCTCGACCCATGCCCGTGCCCGTGTCCATGTTTCCCACCCAGTCCGAACATCATAAATAACATCATCAAAGGACAGATCAATGTGATTAACCAAGACCAATTCATAACATTACCTCCTACAATTTCATTATGACCTCTATATCATAAAGAAAAGTTGTGGAGAAAGGATGTGCTGTGAATTACGAATTTTTCTTCCATGTATCCTTCAGCGGCACAATTCGGTTCAGTACCAGCTTATCTGCTGTGGTATATTTCTTATCCACACAGAAGAATCCATGCCGGATGAATTGAAATTTATCTTCTGGAAGTGCACTCGCCATGGAAGGCTCCAACAAACAATCCTTCAGAATGGTTAGGGAATCTGGATTAAGATACGCGTCCCAGCGCTCATCCTCTTCTTTAGGACCGTCGTTATCTTTTAGCAACCGCTCATATAGATGAACTTCCGCCTTGATCGCGTGCTCTGCCGATACCCAGTGGATAGTCGCTTTAACCTTCCGTTCATTAAATCCACTTCCACTCTTCGTTCTCGGATCATAGGTGCAGCGAAGCTCTATAACCTCTCCAGTTGCTTCGTCCTTGAGCACCTCATTGCACTTAATGAAGTAAGCGCCCTTTAACCTAACCTCATTCCCTATAGTCAGCCTGTGATAACCTTTGGGTGGCTCCTCCATGAAATCCTCTTGTTCAATATAAAGCGTCCGTGAAAAAGGAACTTCCCTTTCCCCAAGCGTCTTATCCTCACTGTTATTCTCAATCTTCAGCCATTCGCTTTGATTCTCAGGGTAGTTAGTAATAACCACCTTTAGAGGCTTTAGAACAGCCATCACGCTAGTTGCCTTCGCCTTCAAATCTTGTCTAAGCGAATGTTCTAACATGGCAATATCTACAATGGTGCTATTTCTAACAAAACCAATTTCCTTCACAAAATTCCGAATACTCTCCGGCGTAAAACCTCTTCTCCGCAGTCCGCGAAGCGTTGGAAGTCTTGGATCATCCCAGCCATCCACATAATGTCCTGTAACCAGTTGTCTAATATACCGTTTGCTAGTAACGACGCCGGTGATATTCACGCGTCCGAACTCCCTTTGCTTTGGAGCCTCAGGGGTATCCAGTTCATTCAGTACCCACTCATACAGTGGTCGATGATCCTTAAACTCAATAGAACATAGGGAATGCGTAATCCCTTCGATCGCATCTTGTATAGGATGGGCAAAATCATACATCGGATAGATGCACCAATCGTTGCCGGTTCTATAATGCTCCGCATGAATGATTCTGTAAATCACTGGATCACGCAAGTTGATATTAGGTGAGCTCATATCTATTTTGGCCCGTAATACTCTGGCTCCCGTCGGATAGGCTCCATTCCTCATCTCCGTGAATAACTTCAAATTCTCTTCCACAGAACGCTCCCGATAAGGGCTGTTCTTTCCCGGCTCCGTAAGCGTTCCTCTATAAGCTGACACCTCTTCAGGTGATAAATCGCAGACGTAGGCTTTTCCTTTTTGAATTAACTTTACCGCGCTATTATATATTTTTTCCGAATAGTCTGATCCGTAGAAAGTATGGTCTGGCGGGTAGCCCATCCATAGCATATCTTCGCAAATAGCATTTACATACTCCAGATCCTCTTTTAAAGGATTGGTGTCATCGAACCGCAAATGGAACTTCCCGCCATACTTTTTCGCAGTCGTATAGTTCGTGTGAATAGCATACGCACTGCCAATATGCAAATACCCATTAGGCTCCGGTGGGAATCTCGTGCAAATATCTCTACTGTAAGTCCCAGCTTCCAGCTCTTCTTGAATCAATCTGTCGATGTAACTCTCTGCTAATACTTCCGGTTCCTTGTTCATTGGTATTACCTCCTGTTTATAAGTGATATCCGCCTGATTATTCTGCACAAGCATAAACGCCTTCGGCGTCCTTATAAGGACGGTAAGCGTTTATGCGAGAAATATAAGGATAAAGTATAGTGTGAAACTTATACTTTCTTATATTTAAATAAAAAGAACCTCACCTCCAAGACTTATGGTCTTGGGGACGAAATTCTCGCGGTACCACCCCAGGTTCATTAATATGTCGCCATATTAATCTCATCAAGTACGGCAATGCAGCTTACGCAGCGCTTATACTCTAGCTCTATAACAGGAGCTCCCGTCATACCATCCCCGTCGATCGGTTCCGATATGCCGCTCAGAGGCTTGTTTCGATAAAATCTCCCTTACCCTGTTCTCATCATTCAGGGCTCTCTGTGAAGGAATGATTTTATTTACTCTTCTCGTCATCGCGTTTAATTATTTTGTATAGGATACCAAATTGAGGGTCCTGTGTAAATGGTGCTGTACTTCTGTCTTCTTACGATTTAATCCTCGCTCAGAGCCGTTATTAGTTCCAACACTACTTCATTATCCGGCTCTACAGCAAAAGCTCTACGCGCGTAATCCAGTGCAGCCCCTTCAGCTCCAAGCTCATAATTACAAATCGCCATACTATAAAGCACCGAGGCTAATGGTTCTTCCGAATTGACATGCATAGACCGCTCTAAGTAGGCTAACGCCTCCTCGAACTTATCCATTTCATACAGCAGTAACCCGGCATCCAGTGATAGGTCATAGCTCTGTTCCATCGGATAGTAACCTGTCCACATTAATCGTATCCCCTGCTGAAGATCCAGCATTTCTTCATCACTTGCAGTGGGTAATAGCTCAGAAATCCGTTCAGCACTGTGGATAAACCATTCCGCATCGTACCCTCCTAATCGCCAAAAGACCAAAATTTGCTGTATCTCCATAGCGTCTAATTGATGGTCGCCCCATTCCTTCATACTGAAGAAATCATCCGGACCAAAACGCTCTACAAACCGTTTGTAGCCCAGCCGAGTGTTCGTATAGCTCATCGGCGCGTCCAGCATAAGAATACATCCGATGTTCAAGTTTTTATAGTGATGTGTGGTAAATAAGGATTGAGCCCCTTTTTTCTCCAACACATGCTGAATCGCATGATAGTTCGCCGTTAAGGAGAAACTTCCGTGATGAATAAGCTCAGGTGGCTCGGCAAATTCCCAATTCTCGATACGGTGATCTCCCTTATCTGCTGTTAGTAGTACGAAACCTTCTTTAGACAACCTAGCAAGCCGCTCCAGACATGTAAGCCCCACCACCGGAAACAGGATATGGGAATCCTCCAGCTTTTGCTGATAAAGCGCTATAACGTCATGATAGGGATAGGTCTCCGCTTCGTAATTAGCCGCACGGCGATAATGATACTGAGGAATGATTTTGCCGAGTACATCTGAGGGGTTGTCCGAATCTGAATCCGTTGAATACTGAATCGACACCTCACATTCAAATATTTTACCTTCATCCACATAAATTAATTCCTGCGGGATACTGTCAAAAAAATAATTCGCTACAAGTAGCAGCGGCTGCTGTAAATCACCAGGTTTGATGCTGAGCTTAGCGTGCACTAGATACAGTTCAGTATCCTGTACTGCATCAAAACGTGCGAAATCCAGTATACCCTGCTCTACGAATGGAAGTAGGCTTGGGTGCTGCTGCCAGCTGGTTATATTTTTAGCGGGTAAATCACTCATCACATAACGAAAAGGAGGAAGCGGAGTTCCCGCATAATCTATGATTTCGCATAGTTTCTTAAGGATATGGTACGCTAATCGACCCGCTCCTGCTCCCAATTCCAGTATGGTGACTGTTTCAGAGAGATGACCTTGTCCAGCCCGATCTTGCAGGAATCCGAAGATCATTTCTGCGTATGCAGTCGCAATCATAGGATTACTCGTAATATACTGCGGAACCTGATCATTATTCCAAGCCTTTAATCCCTGTTCTTCATAATAAGCCCGCTGCAATTCCCAAATGGGTGCTTCACTGAAGCGATAGTGCTGCCCTTCGTTTCCTGTCATCTATTTCTTAACCTGCTCTCTGTATATCTTGTTAGAACACCTATGATACTTATTCCGCTCTCAATGTACGAGATCTGAAAATGACGTATTCAGCTTCTGTAGGAATGGAAACGGAAAATGACAACAATGCCGCCTTGGAGGTTAACACATCAGGTCCTTTTAAGGTTTGGTAGTAAGAATTCCCCTTGCGGTCCACACTCACCAGCTCTAGTTCCGCATTCCCTTTAGGGATGACGAAGCCGGAGGTATTTTGCACGCCTAAGGTTAGTCTGAATTCTTTTCCGGATTGAGCTTGTGTTAGCTTAAAAGGATATAACGGATACGGATGTGCTGTCGTCTCCACTGGGTAAGGCGTGAGCGCACGATCTGCCTCAGGCTTCGCCCATTCCTCCCCTTTTCTGGCGCCAATGCCAAGGGTTAATTTATTCACGTTATTGAACTGAGTTTCCCAGCGAAATGTCTTTAACCCCTCTAGAATAGGGGATGCTGGAACAAACAGGATTCCATCCTTGATCTCTGGGGCGATGCCTAATGAATCTTCTGTCTCTCCATTAAATTCTGCCTCTAGCTGCCCTGCTTTAATCTTCCCTACAGAGCGATCCAGTAGTGAAACTGTAACGCTGTTCGTTAATGCGTCATAGAGCAAATCTGCACCTATCGCACTCGAAAAAGCCCGAATCGGCACCATTAATTTACCTGATTTAAAATAAGGAGCGAGTTTACCTGGAAAAAGGACGTAATACCCCCCGTATGACAGTGGCATTACCTGAGTCCCTAACTGGACAGCTGCCGACACCGATGTAGGTGTAACCGCGGAACCCGCGGCGAACATAATTACCAATAGACCTATGACATAAGCTCTTATTCTCCCTAATCGTTGTAAGGACTCCTTAATGTGATTCATCTCAAACCCCTCTCCCTCTCTACTCCGTCTAGAACAAAGCCTCTATTAGTAATAATCAATGATCCCCTTGCGCATGTCAACTTGTTCCACTTTTGTTATTCATCATATAAGACAGGATTCCGCATATATTTTCATTGAGTTATTTAGAATCATGAAAGGAGTGCGATGGATGACTGCAGATGGACAGGATTCGCCAAGAAAGACAAATATCCCTCAGCCCATTCGAAGCGATGGCGCAGGGGGATTAGATAAAGGACCACGTGATATAATGCGGGATTTGGAGAATCCCGACATGTTTGTCCCTCCCGTGACCGATGCCGGTCTCGTCCCCAATTTAAAATTCTCTTTCTCCGATGCACATATGCAGCTTAATCATGGTGGCTGGTCGAGAGAGGTGACGGTCAGAGACCTCCCCATCGCCACTACACTAGCTGGCGTCAACATGAGCCTAACCCCCGGTGGAGTTCGTGAACTCCACTGGCATCAGCAAGCGGAATGGTCTTATATGCTGCTAGGTCGAGCTCGAATTTCTGCCGTAGATCAAAATGGTCGAAACTTCATAGCAGATGTGGGGCCAGGTGATCTATGGTATTTTCCGCCAGGTATTCCCCACTCTATACAAGGTCTTGAAGAAGGCTGTGAGTTTCTGCTTGTATTCGACGATGGAAGTTTCTCTGATCTAAACACCTTGTCCATTTCCGATTGGTTTGCTCATACTCCGAAAGAAGTGCTTTCGGCTAACTTTGGGGTGCCTGCCGCTGCATTTGACTCCATTCCCACCGAACAGGTCTATATTTATCAGGATCAGGTTCCGGGTTCATTGCAAAGTCAAAGGGTAGAATCTCCATACGGAGAGATCCCACAAACCTTTAAACATTCCTTATTGGCTCAACCTCCGCTGAAGACTCCCGGCGGGAGTGTCAGAATTGTCGATTCCAGTAACTTTCCCATCTCCAAAACCGTAGCTGCCGCATTGGTAGAAATTGAACCCGGAGGGATGAGAGAGCTGCACTGGCATCCAAATAACGATGAATGGCAGTATTATCTTACCGGAAAAGGACGCATGACCGTATTCGCTGGAAATGGTGTAGCACGCACCTTCAACTACAGAGCAGGCGATGTAGGATATGTTCCTTTTGCGTTTGGACATTATATTCAGAATACAGGCGACGACTCCTTATGGTTCCTTGAAATGTTCAAAAGCGATCGTTTTGCCGACGTTTCACTGAATCAATGGATGGCTCTCACTCCCCATGAATTGGTTCAAAGTAACCTGAACGTTGGACCAGAGGTAATGAACGCCTTAAGGAAAGTGAAATGGCCCGTTGTGAAATATCCTAAGCCAAGCAAAAACGCCTCCGGCGTCCCTAAAGGCTAAAGGACGGTAAGCGTTTTACGAGAAATATAAGGATAAGGGGTAACTATTCGCCGGTCTCCGCAAATCGTTTGATTCTTTCCTCAATCTGGTCACGCACACGCTGGAACACTGCCCACTTCTCTTCATCGGTCCCTTGCGCTTTTGCCGGATCATCGAAGCCCCAGTGTTCCCGTTTGACCTTCGGAGGCGTCATTGGACATTTATCCGCAGCGTCCCCACATAACGTAATGACTAAATCAGCATTATTCAGCAGATTAGAACCAATCATATCCGAGGTCTGTCCAGAGATATCTATGCCTACTTCGCTCATAGCTTGTACAGCTTTTGGATTTAGACCATGGGCTTCAATTCCAGCGCTGTACACGTTCCATTCTCCCCCTAAATATTGCTTCGCCCAGCCCTCAGCCATCTGACTCCGGCAAGAGTTTCCTGTACATAAAAAATAAATCGTTTTCTTGTCCATCTGATCTTCCCCTTTTCAAATTAAGTAATCAACAACCACAGATAAAGACCTAAAAGTGTAATAAACAACGTTGGGATAGTTAATATAATGCCCGTTTTAAAATACGTTCCCCAGGATATCTTCACACCTTTAGCCGAAAGCACATGGAGCCACAGCAGCGTTGCTAGTGAGCCAATCGGGGTGATTTTAGGCCCTAAGTCTGAACCTATAACATTCGCATATATTAATGCCTCTTTTATAACTCCGGTTGTATGCGTTGCATCAATTGCGAGTGCGTCAATCATTACAGTAGGCAGATTATTCATCAATGATGAGATCAATGCAGCAATGAACCCCATACCCATAGTTGCAGCGAATAGACCCTGATCAGCAATCATTCCTATCGCCTTAGCGAGTAGATCAGTTAGACCCGCATTCCGAAGTCCATATACCACGACATACATTCCAATGGAGAAGAACACAATCGCCCAAGGTGCTCCTGTAAGCACTTGTTTCACCTTGACGGAAGGGCTTCTTCTCGCGAGGAGCATGAACAAAATTGCAATGATTCCCACAACCACTGATACCGGAATCTTCAAGAATCCACTAACGAAATACCCTATTAAAAGAATAGCCAGTACAATCCATGATAGACGGAACATCTTCTTATCTTTAATAGCCTCTTGCGGATCTTTTAGTTCGGAATCATTAAATCGCTTCGGAATACTTTTGCGAAAAAAGAAATAAAGCACCACGATACTCGCTATCAATGAGAATAGCGTAGGTACAATCATTTTCCCCGCATACTCCATAAAGGTAATTCCAAAAAAGTCAGCCGATACGATATTCACAAGATTGCTAACCACAAGCGGCAATGAGGTGGTGTCCGCAATAAAGCCGCTAGCAATAATGAATGGAAATACTTTTTTCTCATCAAAATTCAGCGCTCTTACCATAGCAAGTACAATAGGGGTAAGTATTAGCGCCGCTCCATCATTTGCAAAAAAGGCAGAAACCAACGCACCAAGAACGATGACATAGACAAACATTCGTGTTCCGTTCCCCCGTGCTGCTCGCGCCATATGTAACGCAGCCCATTCAAAAAATCCAATACTGTCTAAAATTAAGGAAATTAAGATGATTGCAACAAACGCCAACGTCGCATTCCACACCATTTGTGTTACATCCAGAACATCATTAAAGCTAACTACCCCAGCTAGTAAAGCAATGATCGCTCCGCCGCAGGCTGACCATCCAATCGATAAATTTCGAGGCTGCCAGATTACAAAAATTAAAGTTACCATAAAAATAAGTATGGCTAAAATGACCACTTTCTCAACACTCCTATAATCTACGAATAAATCCTAATAAATCCTATATCACCATATAACTATATAGTTATATACACTTTAAAAAACTACAACTATATTTTAGTCGCAGCACGGTGCTTTAACTTCTTTATTCAAACTAGCCAATATCGCGGCTGAGCTGGGCATTTGTTGAAGAACAGCCTTAAGATGTGGTTTATCCTCGACATTTAATGAATAATGCACCCACTGCCCTCGTTTGCTTTCTTTCACGATCCCTCTATTCTTCAATTTCCGTAAATGCTGACTAATCGCCGGCTGGGATATATCAAAAATATCAAGAAATTCACACACGCACCATTCCCGTTCTTTCAAAAGTGAAAGCATGGCCAGTCGCGTCTTATCTCCTAAGAGCTTCAAATCATCTGCAATATCCGTCAGTGACTGCATCCCTACTTCTCCTCCTTCCAACACTTATATAAGCGAATACTTATATTGTAATGAACTAGACATTTAGAAGCAAGACTTTTATGTACTCGCTTCTCTTAATTGTTCTCAGAGTTTATATTTTGATTCAGTCCGTTAACTATTCATATGACTTAATATTACGTTTAAATCTGTCAGATCATATTTATAAAAAAAGACCGACAGCTCTCTCGCGAGAACTATCAGCCTTATCTATTTCTATGGACTTGTTTAGTATGTGGTTTAGGTTCTAGGAATCGTTACAACAAACTGGGTTCCTTCTCCAACTTTACTCTCCACATCAATATTACAATCATGTATTTTCAGAATCTTCATTACAATGGAAAGTCCAAGTCCATTCCCTTTAAGAGCGCTGCTACGCGCTTTCTCCACCATATAAAATCGATCAAAGATAAGCGGAAGTGCTTCCTCAGGAATGCCTTTACCAGAATCTTTGATATATACCTTCACAAATTGCGCGTTCATCTCAATTTCAACATGAATGGTACCGTCTTGCCCCGTATATTTTATAGCATTATTTATTAAGTTCTGCCAGACCTGATCAAATAAATCTTTATCCACCGTGATCTCGCAAGGCAATAAATCCAATTCAATCATAATATCTTTCCGTGCCCACTGTGGTTCCGCTAATACGATCGTTCTTCTTAATTGTTCGTCTAATTGGAATGTGGTGGGATTAACCGGATGGTGCTCCGAATCGAGTGAGGCTAATCGGAGCAGATTATCACTAAGCCTAGATAGGCGTAAGGTTTCCTCATAGATAATATCCAGATGCTCTTTTTGCTCTTCTAATGGAATGACACCGTCTTGCAGCGCTCTTGTAAATCCTCTAATCGATGTAAGTGGTGACTGCATTTCATGAGAAACATTGCTGACAAAATCATCACGAACTGAGTCCATTTTCTGCAGCTCACTTGCCATACGATTAAAGCTCTCCATCAGTTCACCAAATTCATCTTTATTACGATAAGTCAATCGGACAGATAAATTGCCTGACGCCATTTCCTTTGCTGCAACAGTTAGCTTCTTAATAGGCTTCACAATATACCTGGACATGAACAAGATAAGCAAGCTTCCGATGACTAGTACAGCTAAAAGTGTAAACAGAAGCGTAATTCTCAAGCCTCTTACAATCGATGAAAAATCAATCTTAATAATGAAAGCACCTTTTCCATCATCTATCTTAGGAACCCCTACGATAGCAAGTCCACCCCTACCCGATAGAAAGACCGCATCGGTTGTGTTGGAATTGAATAAGATAGCAACTTTCTCCTTGTCTAAAGAAAAAATAGACTCACTTGGCTCATTAACAACCGCTATATCTATACCAAATCGATTAAGCAGATCTGCAAATGCGTTTACTTTTTCCGGATCATCTATCAGATTTGTCACCTTTGCTATATCTTTAGCAATATTAATAAACATATGGTTTGGGGTATTATTTTTTTCTGAAAACTGCATAAAAAGAAAAAAGGAAATAATTAAACTGACTAAAACAATACCAATGAACGTAACGACGATTCGAAGACGCAGGCTTTTTCTCACCATCTAGGCTAGCTCCAGACGATAACCAAGTCCTCTTACTGTAGAAATGATGAACTGAGGGATGGGTTCAAGACGTTCTCTCAAGCGTTTGATATGCACATCAACCGTCCGCTCATCGCCTTCATAATCCATTCCCCATATATTCTCTATTAGCTGAGTGCGGGTGAATATTTGCCTTGGCGAACCCGCCAAAGCAAATAACAGTTCACATTCCTTCTTTTTCAATTCAACCATTTGATCGGCATTAGCGACTGTTAAATTCCCTAGATCAATCGTTACTCCCCCTAATTGAATAACATTCGAAGGGGTTACATGATATCTCTTTAATAAAGATTTCACACGCAGTACCAATTCAATGGGATCAAACGGCTTTACTAAATAATCGTCTGACCCCGCATTAAATCCTCTGACTTTATCCTTAGACTCTCCTTTGGCTGTAACCATTAGGATCGGCATATCAATATAAGATCGAATATCTTCTGTCAGTTCTATACCATCGATATGAGGCATCATCACATCCACAATCGCTAAATCAATTTTTGTATGAGCTAGAATGTCTAATGCTATTTGACCATCTTCCGCTTCCACTACGGAAAACTGATCTTTTTCAAGATATAATCGTATTAATTTGCGGATATGGGAATCATCATCAACCACTAGAATTGTGCTCATACATCAATTTCCTTTCCAACATTATATTTATTCGTATCGTAGAGATTCCATTGGATCGAGCTTGGCAGCCTTCGATGAAGGCATCAAACCAGCGATAATACTGATCCCTGTACTTACAACTAATCCGAATACGATATAAGATCCAGATAAGTTAATAAGCTTTACGCCAAAAGCATTTTCCAGAAGTATATTTAAGCCAAAGCTAATGATCGCTGCAAAGATTATTGCGAAAACACCACTAAATATTCCCAATAATGCGGATTCGGAAAAGAATATTCGCTTGATATCTTTCTTTCTTGCCCCAATCGCACGAAGGATCCCAATTTCTTTAGTCCGTTCGACTACACTAATATAAAGTACAACCAATATCATAATCCCTGATACGATGAGTGATATCCCTGCGATACCAGATAGAACGATCGTAGCCATATCCACATAAGTCGTAATACGCTCCATGATTGATGCCGTTTGAGAGCCCGAGAAACCCGCATCAACAGCCGCTTTATTAATATCATTTACATATTTCATATCCGTTGCAAAAGCATTAACCTGAATCGGACCAATGGTAATCCCTTTATCAGTATACATTTGCTCCAGCGTCTGTGTTGGAATAAATCCTGTTGGTGACATTTGTGCTCTTGGATCAGTGGCTTCATAAACACCAGAGACCGTAATTTCTTTTTCCAACGTTAGCGGTTTATGATGAGCATCCATTTCATTAATATACAGATAAATTGACTTCCCTACCATAGCATTTGGTTGGTCATTTCCACTTAATTGACTCGCTATTTTTGTTGGTAATAACACTTCATTTTCTTTCGGTAAAGTCCCTGCTTTAATTGTCGCTTTATCAAATGTATCGTTTAAGGTGGTTAATTGTGTGAGACTACCCGTTTGTTCTCCAAAAACCGTAGTAGACTTACCTGTAATCGTTGTTATAGTCTCCACATGATCTACATTTGGGAGGTTACGAATCGTTTCAACATCGGCCTTTGTAAACGAAACACCCGGTAACATCATCGCTTCTGGGCCTTTCATGTCTTTGGCTTCTGGATTTGGCTTAGTGATATCTACCAGCAAAGGGTCCATACTTGAATTAATTTCATTATTAATATAGCTAGTGATCCCATTTCCTAAGGAGAGCATCAAGAGTACACTTAAAATACCTATCGATCCACCCAAAGCTACCAATACATTACGTTTGGCATTAAGCTTCATATTTTGAAGGGCCATTTTGAAAGAAGCCATTAAGCTGAGATTTCGGGCCGAACCATCTCCCCCATCATAGGTAGCCATGGAACGTTCCTTCAAATGAATATCGTCTTTCACCAATCCCTCTTCAAGCTTAACGATACGGCTACCGTAATCAGCTACTTTCTGCGAGTGGGTCACGGTAATGACCAAGATTCCTCTTTTCGCTATGCTGTCCAACAAAACTAAGATTTGATCACCTGTATCCTTATCCAGCGCACCCGTAGGTTCATCTGCCAGTATAATATCTGGATTGTTCGACAATGCGCGTGCAATGGATACCCGTTGCTTCTGTCCACCGGACAGTTGATTTGGACGTTTTTTCAGATGATCCTTTAATCCTACCTCAGTCAAAATTTCTATAGCACGCTTATTACGTTCTTTCTCGCTTGTATTCGTCATCTGCATCGCAACCGTAACATTTTCCAAGACTGATAAGTGTGGAATCAGATTGAAGTTTTGAAATACGAAGCCAATGTTATTCTTACGATAGTCATCCATTTCCTTTTCGGTCATCTTGCTTAGGTTCTTCCCGCGAACAAGGACATCGCCCTCATAATCAGAGTCCATTCCACCAATAATATTCATTAGTGTGGACTTGCCGCAACCGGATTCACCGAGGATAGAGACAAATTCACCTGTCTCAAAGCTTAAATTCACATCATGGAGTACTGGAACCTTTTCCTTACCATATAAAGTATACGATTTTTTAACATTCTTAACCTCTAATATGTTCATTCCGATCTCTTCCTCTCCTGGGTCACGCTCTTTTTCTCTGCCTTTGATGTTTCCAATCCTAACAAATTTGTGTGAACTGATAATGAACTGGAATACCTCCACATCTTGAGACAATACATTTAAGGAGGAAGTGGTAACTACGGGGAACTTTTGGACTTCCGGCTGCTGTTGTCTCCAAATTTCCTGAATTGTACCGCTGTTAGCGGATGAAATTCGGAGACAAAGGCGGTCGCTACCGCTCCTACAGTTCCAAATTGCCCCTTCGTAACTCTCCTCCGTTTATTTTTAGGTCAAGTCATAGAAAAAGGCGAATTCTCACTCAGCATGGAGTCGAATTCGCCTTTTTCTGTTAGGCACATTTTATAAAGATTTAGTGAGTCATATAATAGGCAATTCGCCCAACTTCTTTACCTGTGTAATAGACGATATCAAAGATTAGCACTGCTAAGATAAATTTCGAGAGCAACGGATACTTGTTAAATAAAGGCTTAATACTCTTCTCTATGAACTCCATTTATGTTCCCCTTTCTTTAAGCTAGCGCTCTTTTTCGTATCAATCTAATTTGGCCTCTGTGATTAATTTCATCTTCGAATACATGAAACCACATGAAATAGTAGTTCGCCTGTTTGTTATGCCAGAATTCCTCTTCTGTATATAACCAGTCATCATCAACGGTTGCGAACAATGCATACGTTCTTTCTCTTACTTCATTTAAACGGTCTAAATAATAGTTAAGATCATTCCCTTTAATCATCGCTCGCCCTTCGTCTCCTAAGCTTAACGCTGGCCCCCATATTGTTAATTCTTCCTCAGACAAATCTCTTCCCTCAAACGTTGCCACTTGATACGCATATTCTACCGCAGCGTAATGTAATAATAATGATCCAATAGAGTTACTCTCTGAATCCAATAAGTAGTCCAATTGTTCCACTGTTAGACCTGCAACGGCTTGTAGTGTTGTGTGTCTGGCATAGTTCATCATGGATAAAAGACGACTAATTTCTGGCGTATAACCTGGGATATCCGTAATTAGATATATTTGTTCCATATCGATCATAATGAGTTCTCCCCTTCTTATCTTCGAAATTGTAAATTCACAAGACTATGTATTTGTCCAGCTCAAAATTGCTCCGTTCTAACAAGTCCCAGCCGTTTTCCCTCTACGATAGCTTCGGATCTGGAATGTACACTCAGCTTCTCGAAGATTCTCGTCAGATTATACTCCACAGTCCTTTGTGACATTAAAAGTTTGCTGGCTATGTCTTTGTTGCTTTTTCCACTGGCAACTTCTTGGAGTATTTCTTGTTCTTTTTGATTAATAGATACTTCTTGAATGAACTGATTATCCCGGTTATTGGATATCTTGATATCACTTCTGCGCAGCTGCTTGAGTAAAGAAACTGGAATGACAGCCTCATTTCTTAGTGCGCAACGAATGGTATTTAACAGCTGTTCTCTGGAAGCTGTCTTAGAGATAAATCCTGTAACCCCTGACTCCATCAACAGGTTATAATGCGCACTGATTTCATACCCGGTATAAATCACCACTTTAGATTCGGGATCACGCTGAACGGCTCTTTTGGTGAATTCGAGTCCGCTAATTGTAGGCATATTAAGATCGCATAATATCACATCAAATCCTTGCTGCTCCAGCATATCGAAAGCTTCCATCGCTGACAAAACAAAGGTTACCTCCATATCAGCATCCTGCTCAATCATATTCTTGGTTCCTTCTCCAACTGAAGGATGATCATCAACCAACAAGATACGTATCATCGTCATCGCCTCCTCTATTTTTCTTCTCCACAAAAGTCGTTGTCGGTAAATAAATAATAACCTCCAACCCTTTACCCTTCTCCGAGTTAAACGTACATTTTCCTTCTAAACTCGCTACACGCTCTTTGATGCCAGACAAGCCCATATGCTGATATGATTCTTTAATATCTACGATATTCATGCCTACCCCATCATCCTTGTAACGGAAATAGAGATGCTCTTTCTGATCCAGTTCAATCTCAATCTGATTTGCCTTGGCGTGCTTCCCGGCATTTCTCAGAAGTTCCTGCACAATTCGATAAAGGGCTATCACCAGTTCATCACTTAACTCGCCTACCGGACTTGATGTAAAGCTAATAATATAATTGGACTGCAGCTGAGCATACTCAAATAAAATTCCCAGCGCCTTCACAATTCCAGCTTCCCTAAGAAGCGGAGGACGCAATTCATTGCAAGTCTCCCGAATCTGATAGATAACATCCAGCAGTCCCTCTTTGATCTGAAGTAGCTCCGGTAAGATTTTCGTTGGAATGTCGTGATCGGAGATCAGCGTTTCTAGCCTGCGAAGCCAAATAAGTTGATCTTGAAGGGCAGAATCATGTAAATCCGCCGCCAGCTTTCTTCGCTCATTCTCTGACAAGTTAAAAATCAGGCGTAGAACCCAGGGTGCCCCATGTTCGTCTTTTTTCATTTCAACTTCAAGGTCTTCAATCAGACCTTCAATCAGATATAAATTCTCATAGACGATGCTTGCATAGTTTGCGATGGTATTTAACCAATTTAGCTCATCCATATTCATCTTGATATGATTCTTCTTATGATCGATCCATAGGAGATGAACACATTTTTTATGACTGCCTATCACTAGTAGGATCCCTTGCTGGAGTTGAATGACCTCCCCTACTTTAAGAACAGGATATTGTGATACAAATTGTATATGGATGTCTTGGCCTGAATCGTCCACGATTGGCTCGAGACTACGCAAATTCTCATCCTCATCTATCTCAAAAAAAGCCGACCGATTAACCGGTAAAATCTCATTGATCTCCTTGTTGAGTGCAGCTTCCAAATCAGATATCTTCATAACCTTTGAGATTTGCTTAGAGAATCTTTCCAAACTCCCTTGATAATGATGAAGTTCATGGACCAGCTTAGGCCGGAAATAACGATCTATTTTCTCCTTAAAAAATAAGAAAGTCGTAATCGATAAATACACCACCAAAAACATCTGAACCCATTTGATCCAATCATATTCCGGCCTACTCTGAATGATCGCCAGTACTACCACAATCATTAGCGCCGGAATGAAAGCAATGAACAGATCATATTTAAATCGACTAAAAGCGAAATCAATATCAAATAGCTGTTTAGCAGTGAGTAGATAAAAATAGGAAACTGGCATTAAAAACAAGAAAATCGTAGTGATTTCGTAAGGAATTAATTCGACCCCAAACGCAATCGGCACAGCTGAAAGAAGAACAAACGGTGTAAACGCAAGGATCTGTCCAGTTAACATAATTTTAAGCATCGATTTAAGTGCTGTGCTCCGGTAATTGATGTATACATAGAGCAGCTTAAATATGCTGTATAGGATGCCTACAACAAAGAGCCCAATAATAATCAGACGCATAAAGGAATATAAGGCTCTATCCCAGGAGTAAATAACTAAACTAAAGCTTGAAACCATACCAAGTAAAATGACGAATCCGTAGTATGTCTTGATTAGAAAAGCAGAAAGAAATAGAACATTAAATCGTTTCAGATATACTTGGACAAAGTGGATAAACACCAGCGGGATTAGAGGTAGCAAGCCACTCATAGTAATTCTACCGATGAGATCTGATCTGCTTGAGGCATATCCGGCGAAGTACGTCACTCCCACCAATAAAAAGAACAACATTAGCAGTTCAGCTGCGCGTTCTCCACTTTTTCTACGATATAAAAGAAGACTTAACACCACCAAAAAAACAAAGGTTGCTCCAGGTACTACAAGCTGTGTGAACGTATGATATACCGAGGATTTATTCTTGATATCATAATGTTCTGCGATCAGGGTACCCTCTTTAGAAATACGGAGGAGGTCAATGGATTGAACTTGCGTGAGATTTCCGTATCTCACCGGTCCATCTACTTTTTCAATAGGTGTTCCATTAACCGCTACTAAAATATCCCCTTCCCGTAAATTCTGCTTATAGCCTTCACTGGAAACGTCGACCTCTGCGATATAATATTGTCCTTGTTCATTCTGCTCCAGACCAACTTCAAGTAAGATGTTGGAGTGAATGATTCCCACAAAATGAATGATAAGAAAGGCAAAAACGCAAAGTAACCCTGATATGAAAAAAAAACGGAGTTTCACTCTCATTTGAATCCCCCGGAAGAACAAAATTATACATATTTGTAATTCAGATCATGTATCCTATACCATTTTAAATGAATTCAATAGGGAATAATATACTTTTATGCATGATATTCCTTCATTTATAAACGAACGCAAGTGTTATTGCGCTAAACTGATCGGCTGCCGTTTAATCCTGAGGTTTCGATTCAGAATCCAAACAGCTACAGCGCCATATAAAATTACCGGGACCCAACCACTCTCTCCAGCTACATACTCTAGCATCGGGGATGAACTCGCAGTAATATTGCGCAACACACTATCTATAGCATTATTAGTTCCATGTAAAAGCACTGCCGGCCATATGCTACCAGAGGTCAGACGCAGTTCATTAATAATAATTCCCGCAAATACAACGGATAAGGTGAACAGGGTCAACACAAGCCAGCGGTCCCCTGAAGAATGATAGGCACGTGGGCCAAGAATCGCTGGATAATGCCATATTGCCCAGATAAAACCCATTGTGATACTGGAACTAACTCTTCCCATCCATTGAAAGCGCGGAAGCAGCCAGCCCCTCCAGCCTATTTCTTCCCCCAATGCAGATAGCGAACCCAGAACAATATAAACGACCAAATATATAGCCGTCTTGATCCATGAATCTGGAGGGATCAAGCTTGATACCCATCCTGTCCAATAAACAGCATAACCCGCTCCCAGTGAAATTAAGGGAATAACCAAAGCCAATATGTATTCTTTCCCTCCTCTAAATCTGAAACCTAACCTTCTCCAGCCCTCAGCACGATAACCATCTCGTACAATCAAGAACATCATGAGAAATACTGTGAGTAACGGGGTAAATCCGTACAGACCTTGTGCTGATTCTGGGAGTAGAAGCATCCCAAGTGCCATTGCCCACACAATAATAATAAATAGAAGAGATTGTTTCTTGTCAGAGAGCAATATTCTCACCTACCTTTTTATAATTAAACGCCTATTTTTCCTATTTAATCCAATTCTACAATGGCAGCCAGGTCTTTTCACCGAAAATAACTGCCGTTAAAACCGCAAATCTTTTGCGGTGGTGCACCCCATCACCTCCTTGTCTGGCATAAAATTCAAACTACCTTCTCATACTATGGGGAGAATATGGAGGTGAATGTCATGCCAAAAAATAACGCCAGTCCCAAAGGTGAACCAGGCAAACATCAACCAAGTAAGAAAAACAATGCACAGAATAACAATAACTTTAATGAAGCGGCTCAGATGGTAAACATCGATAAAGCTGCCGATTATGTTCCCAGCTTAAACGGTGTTTCCAAAACCGACGTCTAAACCGCACTGTTAAACAAAAAAAACACTCCTCAGAATATTCTGAAGGAGTGTTTCATTTCAAAGATTATATGCGATACGTTAAGCCTACTACACCGTTACTGTAAGCTTTTGAGTCCACAAGATGAAGTGGTACTTGATTCGTGATCTCGTCAAAAAGACGCATGCCAGAGCCAACGACTACGGGACAGATATTAAGCCTAAGCTCATCTAACAATCCATTTTGTAATAGGGATCTGACTAATTTCGGACTACCAGGGATCTGAATGTTCTTTCCAGGCTGTTGCTTTAGCTTCATTATCTCCTCGAAGAGCTTGCCCTTGATCAGACTCGCAGGTTGCCATTCGAGCATGTCCTCCGTAATCGTACTGGAGACCAGATATTTGTCAGAATGATTCAGGAATCTTGCCATGGGTAGATCGTCACTCTGATGCTGCCAGAACTGGGCTAACATCTTGTAAGTACGTGGTCCAAGCAGTACAGTATCTGCCTGTGCAACACCGGCAGCAATCGTCTCATTCATTTCATTGCTCCCCCACTTCTTAGGTGAGGCCTCAAGTGAGTCTACCACTCCATCCAGCGACATGAATAAACCTGCCACAATCTTTCTAGATGAATTTTCTGCATCTTGTTCATGATGATCTACAGGCACACTCATCGCTCCTTGTACCAGATATGAATACTTAACACTCGATCCGCAATATAAGACATTCTTGTTTATTTCAAGTTTTCTAACTCGACAGTCACTTTTTCAATCAGATTCACGAAGGAAGCCAGTTCTTGAGAGCCCTTCACCTGATCTCTGGAATACATGGAATTGTGTTCCGATTCTTTTTTCACCTTGGACAGTGTAGAGTTGATATTATTTAGCTTCTCATCAATCGTTCCGATTGAATCTTTAGAGCGACGAGCTAACTTGCGTACTTCATTCGCGACGACTTCAAAGCCTCTACCGTACTCCCCTGCTCTTGCCGCTTCAATGGCTGCGTTTAAGCCCAAAAGATGCGTATGATCAGCAACCTCCCTAATCATTGTACCCACTTGATGAATAGAATCTACCTCTTTGTCAAGATATAACACAGTTTGATGTGTTTTCTCTTGATAATCAGCATTCTTACTAGCTAATTCCTCGATGGATTCACTGCTATCTTTCAGTTGAACCATTAAGGATACTAATTCTTGAACCGCAGAACTAACACCTGTAAGCAAGTGGTTTTGCTTTTCTAATAAATTTTCTATTTTTGCTTTTTCATCGACTTCGTAGGCTTCCAGAACCAACTGTGAATCCAGATTAAACATCTTGGTTAATGCATGAATGACGGGTTTCCAATCAGTCGGTAATATCCGTTCAAAATAAGCTGTAGCGAGATCCAAATATAATATGTAAGTGCCCAAATACCAATTTGTTGTCAGACCAATACGCGAGTGAATTTTGCCTATAAGCAGTCGTCTTTCAATAAATGCTTCATCAATCACACCCGAGGCCATGGATAAAAAATACCACTGTTGTGTTTCCTTCAATCGATCAAGCGTACTGTGTTGTTCAATGATGTGAAGTAGCTCAGGTTCCTCTATCATCTGCTTATACAATTCATCTACAAGGGAGCTTACGATTTGCTTGAATTCTTTCTCCTTACTTTTCAATACATTTAAATCAGCCTCAGTAATCCCAATATAGCTAACTTGCTGTTGTCGCTCTGAACTAAGATTGATCATAATTTGGTCAACTTCCCTCTCATTCTGTTTATATAATGATCATCGCATCTTCCATGCCATCCCCTATGGCATCTATTTATCTTGATAATAAAGGTATTATTTTTATAAATTTTAACACTTTATTTACTTAAATAGTTTATTAATTTTACAAACTTTGCATTTCGTAGCATTATTCTTAGATCACACTAAAAAGAGGAGCTCCTATAAAGGAAGCCCCTCTTAAAATTATAACCTTACCCTACACTGCAACAACTTGTTGCAGCAATTCTATCGTCATCCGGTCAATGAATTTTCTGAATTTCTCTTTGCCTTTGGCGTTGGCTTTATAGTAGTTAATCAATGACAAAATCACTGGAATGAGTTGATCTTCACTTAGCCCTGATCTAAGAGATTGTGCGATTGAAGTCTTAAGTCCTTTAGGTTCTCCTCCAATAAAAACCTCATAGGTATTACGCATTTTGACAACACTAATGTCTTTCAACAAAGGCTCGCTTGTTCCGAGTGCACAGCCCGCATAACCAATCTTCAGTGGCATAGGTGTTTCAATCCCTGCGATGGACTGATTTAATTTCTGTGCAACTGCCAGACCTGCTTCCTCAGCTCCTTTACAAAAATTACAAGCAATCAGGCTTTTCGTGACAAAACCCGCTGGATATACTTCCAAGCCCGTACGCTCAAGTTGTTCCACAATCTCTTCACGATGTTCCAGAGGTACCTCCAGATATAGCTGTTTAAAAGATGTCATTTCAATTCTTGCATTTGTCCCTACAATAGCTCCAATAGTAGCAAGCTGCTCTGGTGTGAACAGGCTTCCTCCCACTTGAATTGGAGGCGCAACTGCGATTTTCGTTATCTCTCCCATATCCTTATCTCCGTCTCCATTCCTCAAGCGATTTAGTTACGGATCTTCACACGTTGTAGACGAAGCGCGTTAAGTACAACGGAAACCGAACTGAGCGCCATTGCTGCACCCGCTACCCATGGAGCCAAGAAACCAAGTGCTGCGATTGGAATCCCAAGGGAGTTGTATCCAAGCGCCCAGAATAGATTTTGTTTAATATTAGTCATCGTTTTACGGCTCATGTAGATGGCATCAGGAATACTGGATAGATCGCCTCGCATTAAAGTAACATCTGCAGCTTCCATAGCCACATCCGTACCCGTACCGATTGCCATCCCAATATCTGCAGTAGCTAGAGCTGGAGCATCATTAATACCATCGCCGACCATAGCTACTATCTTTCCTTGCGCTTGTAATTTTTTCACTTCCTCCGCTTTTCCTTCTGGAAGCACTTCAGCGCGTACATGGTCAATGCCAACTTGAGCTGCGATCGCCTTTGCCGTACGTTCGTTATCTCCGGTAATCATGATGACCTGGATGCCCATTCCTTTCAACCGACTGACAGCAGCCTGAGAGGTTTCTTTAATGGTGTCCGCAACAGCTACCATACCCACGTACCCTTTATTTATAGCAACAAGCATTGCTGTTTTACCGGATTCTTCTAAAGTAGACATGATGTTATAAGCATGACTTGCCTCTACACCGTATTTGTCCATGAGACGCCGAGTACCAATTAACAGCTCTTTGCCTTCCACGACAGCTTTGACCCCAAAACCCGGTATAGCTTCAAAAGATTCTGTCCCTGGCAATTCAATATTTCTTTCCAAGATGCCTGCGACAATAGCTTCTGCAAGTGGATGTTCTGAATTTTTCTCAGCTGCACCCACCAGTCTAAGAAATTCTGTCTCGTTGCCTTCGACCAAAATATCGGTAAGCTCAGGTTTGCCCTTTGTTACTGTGCCTGTTTTATCCAAGATAATCGTATCAATTTTATGTGTTTGCTCTAAATGCTCTCCGCCTTTGAACAGGATTCCTAGTTCAGCTGCACGTCCGGAACCAGCCATAATGGAGGTTGGCGTAGCCAGACCCAAAGCACAAGGGCAAGCGATAACCAGAATGGCGATTGCTTTTTCCAAAGCTCCTGCAAAATCACCCGGTGTTACGATGAAGTACCACACTAAAAATGCAATAACGGCAATTCCAACTACGATAGGAACAAAGATACCGGAGATGACGTCAGCAACCCGTTGAATAGGAGCTTTCGAGCCTTGCGCTTCTTCTACCACTTTGATGATCTGCGCAAGAGCAGTTTCTTTACCTACTTTTGTTGCTTTGATTCGAAGCATGCCGTTTTTATTAATCGTCGCTCCAATGACGGAATCTCCGGCTTTCTTTTCAACAGGGAGGCTTTCTCCGGTCAGCATGGATTCATCTACCGAAGAGATCCCTTCCAGAACTTCACCATCCACAGGTACTTTATTCCCTGGACGAACAAGTACTATATCACCAGTAATAACTTCCTCTACCGGAATGCTTAATTCTTCACCGTCGCGGACAACTAAAGCTGTCTTGGCTTGTAGTCCCATCAAAGATTTAATAGCTTCCGAGGTCCGTCCTTTTGCCAAGGATTCAAACAATTTTCCCATAAGAACCAGAGTAATCAATACTGCACTCGTTTCATAATACATTTCTGGTCCATGATGCGCGCTCCCACCTTCGACAGCCCAAACAATGGTTAAATAAAGGCTGTAAAAAAAGGCCGCTGAGGTCCCAAGTGAAACTAGAACATCCATGTTCGCACTGCCGTTACGAAGTGCTTTATAAGCACCGATGTAAAATTGTTTACCAATATAAAATTGAACTGGTGTTGCCAAAATCAATTGGAACCATGGATTCATAAAAAGATCAGGCAGCCATATCCACGAAGTGAAGGAAAAGTGGCTCACCATCGCCCACAGTAGTGGAAACGATAGAATCGCGGAGATCAGCAGCTTACGTTTTTGCTTGGATAAATCTTGTTGTCGCTGTTCCGCTGGGTCACCTTGCTCTTGTTTGGGAACAGCCTTGTATCCAAGCTTCTCCACCCGCTTCTGCATGTCAGATACAGAAACTTCAACGGGATTATATTCGACATGTGCTGTTTCCATCGCAAAGTTCACATTGGCAGTGCTTACGCCAGGCAGTTTATTCAGAGTCTTCTCAATTTTCAATGCACAAGCAGCGCATGTCATACCTACAAGCTGTAATTCTACAGCTTCTTTAGCTGTGCTGTACCCAAGCTTCTGAATACTTGCTTCCATCTTACTAACGTCCACTATGTTCGGATCATAAGTCACTGTAGCCCTTTCCATTGCAAAGTTTACGTTGGCTTCACTTACACCTTCTAATTTATTCAAGCCTTTTTCAATGCGGTTCGCACAAGCAGCACAAGTCATCCCTGTGATTTGTAATGAAGTTTGCGATTGTCCCGCCGCAGCAGTAGTCATTATATAAACACCTCTTTCACTTTTGTGATGATTTCCATTGTTTGTATCATCATCTTCTTGACGCTAGTATACCCCCCTACCCTATATTTTGTCAAGCGACAAGCTATACACCAAAGCACTTAAAAAGGAGTTTTCTCAGTAACAGAAATCCTGTTTCTGAGAAAACTCCTTCATGAATCCGTCCTCTCTGAAGAGAGTCCTACTGAGTTAAGCAGCCATTTCTCGGCAAATTTTCGCACAGGCAAAACATGCTTCTGCACATTGCTGGCAATGATCATGGTCATGTTTTTTGCATTCGTTGCCACAGGCTTCACAAGCCTCTGCACAAGCTAAACATAAGGCCTTGGCATATTTACTGTTCATCGACAGGGCATGTGCAGTGAATCCGCATATTTCTGCACATTCACGATCCAGGCGAATGCACTCCTTCATCATTCCAACATGATCTTCCTCCAAGCAAGATGAGTAACAGTGATTACAAGCCACCATACATTTTAAACATTCTTCAATACACGCTTTGTAGTTTTGATGTGACATCATAAAAGCTCCTCTCAAGATGTAATTTAGTATAGTCCCCTACTCTATATATACCCAATCGTGAGCTAACTTATCATGCTCAGAGAAATTGTCCGAACTGAACATTAGACATGCAGCTGTTTCTCAATTTCTTGACGATTGAACACAAATCCGAAGAATACCTGATTGTTAATGAAAATGGTAGGAACCAATCTTTTTCCCGTTCGATTAAATAACGTATCTGCATGGTCAGGATGATCTGCAATATTAAATTCAGTAAATGGAATATGATGCTCATTCAAGAACTTTTTAAAATTTCTGCAATCCTCACAAGTCGGTGTTGTAAATACCTCTACGTTCATATGGGTCGTCCTCCTTCAGTATATTTTCTAACAACATTAGTATACCCCCCTATACTATATATGAATCTAAATAAAAAAGGATTCCAACGAATCCTTTCTATTATCAATTATTTGATTAATTTATTGATGGTAATTAATAACTCATCTAACACTTCATTTTCACCATCTTGAATTCGTTCTACGACACAGCTCTTCATATGATGTTCTAACAAAAGCTTTCCTACGCCGTTCAAAGCAGATTGGACCGAAGAGATTTGATGCAGCACATCATCACAATAGGTGTCCTTCTCAATTAATCCCTTTAGCCCTCTTACTTGTCCTTCAATTCTATTGAGTCGGCTAACCAGGTTCTTTTTAGTCTTCTCAGAGTGATGACTTTTTCGTTCACCCGTGCTACATGATTCGTGCTCGTGCGTATGATCTTCCATGCACCAATCACTCCTTTCCATATAGTTTTATTATACTATAGCCCCCCTAATCTATTCAAAATATAAAATATAATTAGACTTTCATCACTTCATGGGATATCACCGATGTCTCAATTTGAATAGTAGTATGCTGGATTTTGAAGCGTTCCGCTATTAACTGAATGGCTTGCTGCAAAATACGTTGATCATCTTCCTGATCTTTGATTAAGAGATGGCAGCTTAGTGAATCAAGACCCGAGGTAATTGTCCAAATATGAAGATCATGAACATTTATAACGCCCTCGATATTTTCTAGAACTGCCTTCACCTCAGTAGGATTCACTGTAATCGGTGTACCTTCCATAAGAACATGAACGGTATGTTTGATGATTCCCCAAGCACCTCTAAGAATTAATAGAGCAACTAGTACGCTTATAATCGGGTCAGCAATATACCAGCCAAAAATCATCATAACTAAACCTGCAATAATAGCTCCTACCGAGCCTAAAGCATCGCCAAGCACATGAAGATAAGCGCTGCGAAGGTTAATGTTATTCTTTACATCTCCTTTTCTCATAAGAGACCAAGCACTAGCAACATTGGCTAAAAGACCTATACATGCGATCAGCATCATAGAACCACTTGCAACCGTAGGCGGCTCGAAGAATCGGCCATAAGCTTCCACGATGATAAAACCAGCAACTACAAATAAGGTGACCCCGTTCAATAGTGCCGCTAGAATTTCAAACCGATGAAATCCATATGTTTTATTGGGAGATGCAGGTTTAGTTGCAAACCAGACCGCTACTAGGCTTAATGCTAAGGAGCTTGCATCGTTTAGCATATGCCCACTGTCCGATAGCAGCGCTAAGCTGTTAGTGATCAGTCCGCCAAAAAACTCCAAAAACATAATTCCTACTGTAATTATTAATGCAATCATTAGTCCTTTTTTGTTTCCACTAGGATCAAAATGATGATGACCGTGAGGCCCATGGGAATGATCATGTCCTGCATGGGAGTGATTGTGATCGCTGTGATCGTGATCGGAGTGTTGCCCGTCTACTTGCTCAATCTGATGATTGTGATTATTCTTCTTGTCCTTCATGATTTACCTCCTATTTACCTTCAGCAAGATAGTATTTGTATGCGCGCGCAGTGGTATTCAAAAGCTCCAGATCATAATAACATATGAACAAGTGCTCATATGTTATTATGATCTGGATTTTTCTTCTTGTCAATAACGAACCTAAGGGTATATCCTCTTTAGTCTTGAAAACACAAAAAAACACCTCTATACAATTTCTGTATAAAGATGTTTTAGTTTATCTTTCACTTCTTAATCTTAAAGAGAAATCGCTGCTTCTAATGCAACTTCCATCATGCTGTTGAAAGAATTTTGTCTTTCTTCTGCCGTGGTTACTGCATGAGTAACTAATGAATCTGAAATAGTAAGAATACATGCTGCTTGTTTACCTAATACTTTCGCATTATGGAACAATGCATAGCTCTCCATTTCTACACATACACAGCCATGTTCATTGTAAAATTCATTGTGGCCTGGCACGTTATCTTCATGATAGAATACATCGCTTGAATGAATTCTATCCGTCAAAAGTGGCTTGTTAATACGTTTAGCCGCTTCTTCAATGACTTCGTTCAATTCTTTACTTGGCAGCTGTACGTCTCCTTCTACACCACTTTGCACATAGGCGTATGTAGATTCACTCCACGCACTATCCGCCAGTACCACATCAAATAAATTCAATTTATCTGTGTAGGCACCTGCACTACCGATGCGAATGATGTTTTCCACACCATAATTTTTGTATAGTTCATAAGAATAAATACCGATACTTGGCATTCCCATTCCCGAACCCATTACTGACACTTCTTTACCTTTGTAAGTGCCTGTATATCCAAACATATTCCGTACCGTATTAAATTGGGTTGGGTTCTCCAAATAGGTTTCTGCGATATACTTCGCTCTTAACGGATCTCCTGGCATTAATACTGTTTTGGCGATTTCACCATTTTGTGCTGCATTGTGCGGCGTTGACATAATTTATTCCTCCTAAGTTTGTTACTCAACTACTATCTTACTATACCATCCATGAATTTAAATATACGTTTAAAATATTCTTTTGTTTCAACAAAAAAAGAACTGATTCTCTTGCTACAATTTATTCGCAAACTCGTTAAGCTTTTGGGACATTATTTTTATTTCCTCAATAAATGCAGAAGTATGCTGAACAGATGCAGCCTGTTCTTGTCCGATCGCCGCTATCTTCTCTATCGAATTAGCCATTTGGTTCGTAATCCCCTTAATCTGTAACATGGTTTCATTTATGTTTTGAGTTGAAGAAACGGTTTCCCGTGAAAATTTCCGAATTTCCTTAGCTACGACTTCAAACCCTCTTCCCTTCTCACCTGCATGAGCTGCTTCTATTGCTGCATTCAGCCCGAGTAAATTCGTTTGGTCAGCAACCTTTTTAATAATCGATAGGACCTCTGTAGTATTCTCCACATCTCTACCAGCTTGTTGGGATTGAATAAGTAGTTGCTGAGAGTAATCCGCAAGTGAATTGGATCCATACGAAATATTATTGATTTGCTCATTGGCTTGGGTCAGTGATTCTGAGATCTGTTCTACAATAGCCTTTAATTCACTTTGTCTACGAATCTGAACTGCAATCCCGCCAATGACCTGACCGTTTTTATCGTGAAGAGGTGTCGCTGTACCCGTAAACTCGAATCCATAAAAGTTGGCCGGAACATCGGACTTTAATGCTTGATTCTCTCGTATAGCTATGTAAAGCGGTTCTTCTTTGTTTAAAAGCTGTCCTTCGGTAATGTTTAAATTAATGGTATCGCCAGGAAAATAAGCAACAAACCGATCCAAATCACATATGGCTATGGATAAATCAGCCGGAATAGATAATTTTATTATAGGTATAATCGCGATAAATTTGTCTAAAGATTCAATATTATTAATCACAGAAATATAGTCTCCATTCCAGCAAAAGGTTTCTCCAACCGTGCTAAATTCTTAATTTTGTTTAATTCATATTTGAAATATGTATTCGAGATATTCTCATAAAATCCTCCAAAAAAGTTTACAAATCCCCTTTTTTCTCCCACATCATACGGATAACATCCAAAAAAGCCCCCACTTTGTGAAAAGTGAGGGCTTTGGGTTACTTGCTTTTATTAACAGTATCGATTAGTTGCGGATCAGATAATCAAATGCACCTAAAGCTGCAGTTGCACCGGATCCCATCGAAATGATGATTTGTTTATAAGCACTATTAGTGCAATCGCCAGCAGCGAATACTCCTGGTACATTTGTAGCACCATGGCTATCTACAACGATCTCGCCAACGCGAGTACGTTCAACCATGTCACCTAACCAATCTGTGTTCGGAACCAAACCGATCTGTACAAACACACCCTGTAATTCAATATGGTGAGTTTCTTCTGTCGCACGATCGATATAAGAAATACCATCTACCTTATCAGTTCCGGTAATTTCTTTCGTTTGCACGTTTTTAAGCACAGTAACGTTAGGTAGGCTGTAAAGACGATCTTGCAGTACAGCATCTGCTTTGAGCTCTGGAGCAAATTCCAGAACCGTTACATGTTTCACTATACCCGCAAGGTCAATAGCTGCCTCAATCCCTGAATTACCGCCGCCGACAACGGCAACATCTTTGCCTGCAAACAAAGGACCATCACAGTGTGGGCAGTAGGCTACGCCTTTATTCTTGAATTCAGCTTCACCAGGCACACCCATATTGCGCCAACGAGCACCTGTCGACAGAATGACCGTCTTACTCTTTAGAACAGCACCGTTCTCGAGTTCAACTTCAATTAAATCATTCTTATCTAAACGTGTGGCACGTTGTAACTTCATCACATCAATGCCATACTCTTTCACTTGCTCTTCGAGTTTAGCCACTAGCTGAGGACCTTCAATGTAATTTACACTGATAAAGTTCTCAATGCCAAGTGTGTCGTTAACCTGTCCGCCTAAGCGTTCAGCGACAATCCCTGTGCGAATTCCTTTACGCGCTGCGTAAATTGCTGCACTTGCACCTGCTGGGCCACCGCCAACAACAAGAACATCATAAGGAGCTTTATTGTCAAACTCTGATGCGTCTACAGTACTACCCATTTTAGCTAGAATTTCTTCAACCGTCATACGACCACTTTCGAAAAATTCACCGTTAAGGTAAACGCTTGGAACAGACATAATTTCTTTGCGTTCTACCTCTTCTTTGAACACTCCGCCATCAATCATCGTATGGGTAATGCCAGGATTGAAGATACTCATTAGGTTCAGTGCTTGTACAACATCAGGGCAATTATGACAGCTTAGGCTGACATAAGTTTCAAACTTATATTCGCCATTAATGCTTTTGATCTGATCAATAACACTTTGCTCAACCTTAGGCGCTCTTCCGCTAACTTGCAGTAGAGCCAACACTAATGAAGTAAACTCATGTCCTAGCGGAGTTCCAGCAAAGGTTACGCCCGTATCTTCACCCACACGATTTACGCTAAAGCTTGGGGTTCTAGGCAGTTCGGTTTTTTCTACCGTTATCCTAGCTGACATTTTGGCAATTTCATCAACCAGCGCTTCCATCTCTTGAGATGCTTCGTCAGAGCCTGCACTGATTTTCAGTACTACGTCGCCTTCCAAGAGTTCTAGGTATTGAGCTAGTTGAGCTTTTATTTCTTGATCTAATTTCATTTAGCTTTCGCTCCTTAAATCTTACCTACAAGATCGAGACTTGGTTTAAGAGTTTCTGCACCTTCGGACCATTTCGCTGGGCAAACTTCACCTGGATGATTACGTACATATTGTGCTGCTTTGATTTTGTTAACAAGTGCACTAGCATCGCGACCAATACCACCAGCATTAATTTCAACGGTTTGGATAATACCGTCTGGATCAATGATGAATGTACCACGATCAGCAAGACCGTCAGCTTCGATCAGAACATCAAAGTTACGGGAAATCACATGAGAAGGATCGCCGATCATAATGTATTTTACCTTGCCAATAGCTGCAGAGCTTTCATGCCATGCTTTATGTGTAAAGTGAGTATCTGTGGAAACGGAATATACTTCAACACCCAATTGTTTCAGGGTTTCATATTGGTTTTGCAGATCTTCAAGTTCAGTTGGGCATACGAATGTAAAGTCAGCTGGGTAGAAGCAAACTACACTCCATTTACCTTTAAAGTTTTCTTCTGATACATCGATGAATTTCCCATCTTGAAATGCGCTTGCTTTGAATGGTAGGACTTCTGTTCCGATAAGTGACATATTATTTAAATCTCCTTTAAGTTTTATTTTTTGTGGATACAATATTCAAATCTGCAAACATCACATATCTGAATACTATTTGTAATTATTATAATTAACCAAATTAAGGCCTGTCAAGTTATTTATAATAATTCTAATATGATAATCGTTGTCAGTCGCTAAATGTTCATAAATTATCATACTTATGAACTAGTATGGGTTAGTTTACATGTTTTATGTAGAGCAATTTCTACAATTCGAAGTCATCTGCTATTAAATTGATAATATTTAAAGATTCTCTCGCTACCTTTGGGTTAGAGTACCGATTTCCATTATATGTGATTAACGCTTTCCATAAAGCCCATCCTCTTGCTCTATTCCAAGTCTCTTCATCCATCTGTAATACATCCTTGAATACCTTTCTACTATCCTCATCAAAAAAGGTCCATGCCATTGCCGCATCACAAGCAGGATCGCCTACACCCAAGATTCCGAAATCAATGACTGCACACAGCTTTCCATCTTTGACTAGTAAATTCCCTGGCGCAATATCTCCATGAACCCAAACCGGCTTGGAATTCCATTTAGAATCTAATGCTAATTCCCAGATTTCTCTCAATAGATCTTCTTTAAAAATATCTTTATTATGCTCAATCGCATGTCTAGACTCTTCATCATATACAGCTAAAGATCCACCTCTATAGAAATTATGTTCTCCTGCTAAAGGTCCCCCACTAGCATCAATAGATTGTAATTCTATTAAAAATGCTCCCAAATCTCTTGCAAACTGGTTAAGATTATTAATATTTTGGTACGTTAATGTCTCACCCTCTACCCACTTATTGATAGACCACGGCAATGGATATTCTTCGTTAGGCTTCCCTTTGACTAATGGTATTTGAATAGGTAACGTGAGTTCTTTACTTAATATGGGCAACCATAGTTGCTCTTTCTCTACTTGTGGAGCATAAGCTGCTGCACTTGGTAACCTCACGCTCATATGCTCACCTAAATGAAACGTACGATTATCATTCCCGCTGAATTTTACTGGCCTAATCTCTAAATCGGACCACGCGGGAAATTGTTCATTAATTAATCTTGCAACTAAATCGACGGTAATTGTATTCAATGTTTATCTCTCCAAACAAAAGTTATTTGTCACCTATCATAAAAAATATCGCTGAACAGCCCATATTCAACTTCGCTGTCATTATTGTAAAATACTTCCGTATATTTGTTTGTGACATAAGCTATCGTTAGTATTTACATATTGGATATACAGTAAAGATAATTTATATAGCCCAAGTTCTACTCAAAGGAGAATTCAGCTTATGAAAGTTGATAGTCTTATCGGTGAAATCAAGCGAGCCTATCAAATAAATATAGAGAATATCGAACTTCATCGAGAAATGATCGGTAAAGTATATTACTTACAGAATCAAGAACAAAAGTATATGTTTAAAATATACCGTAACTTTAAATCGGATGACGCCTTGCAGACGGTTCAGATCTTAGATTATTTAAAAGCAAATTCATATCCAGCAGTATCTGTGGTTAGAACTGTCGAAAATGATAGCCATATTATGCTTAGTAATCAGGTTGGTAGCTGCGTAGGTATATTATACGATTATGTCGAGGGCACAATGCCCGAGGTTAAGCTTGAGGCCGAGAGTATCGGAAATCAGATTGCAGAACTCCATAACCTAATGAAACTATATCCCAATAAACTTATTAACAGGACGAAAGTCGATTACATCGATGGCTATATCTCCAATATGAAAGAACTCCATTTTGATCCAGAAAAAATTCTAGAACTTAATCAATACGGTAATGAATTATGGGAACGCATCACTAGGCTCCCAAAAAACTTTTGTCACGGTGACCTTCATACGGGAAATATGATCAGAAACGAGCATGGCGAATATGTTCTCTTTGACTTTGACGACGCTTCAGGTGATTATTCGAGTATGGATGTTGCATATATGTGTGATGATACCCATTTTAATGAATTTCATGAATCAATGTATGATCAAACCTTACGTTTATACGAACGCTTTTATAATGGATATAGTAAAATACGCACACTGAGCGACAGGGAACTTCTTGCGATTTTCGATTTTATTGCGATCAGACATTTTCAAATTATCTCAAGAATAGTACAATGCCAAGGATTACAATGTATATCCAAAGAATTTTGCGATCAACAATATCACTGGCTTATGAAGTGGCAGGAAGTTTGCATTAAACATTGATACTTCTATTCGGTTCATATATACCTCGCTAACATAAGTTTTACTAGCCATTTCCATAAGAGACATCTAATATTATGTTAGCTTTACTAGTGTCTGTATGCAAACTATGCAATTAGATCAGCCACAAAAGGGACAAGCTAAGCAAGTTGAAATCTTAATATGATTACGAGGAAGAAGGGTGTTCCTTAATGACTAATAGTAAAACGAATCCTAAAGTGGACGGATTTCTAAGGAAAGTAAAACAGTGGCAGGAAGAATACGAGACGTTGAGAAATATCGTTCTTGACTGTGAGTTGACCGAAGACTTTAAATGGATGCATCCTTGTTACACGTTTGAGAACAAAAACATAGTCTTAATCCATGGATTTAAAGAATATATTGCACTGCTGTTTCATAAAGGTGTCTTATTAAAGGATACCCATGGGATTCTGATTCAACAAACGGAGAATGTACAAGCTGCACGCCAAATCCGGTTCACCAATGTTCAAGAGATCCTTGAAAAAGAAAGCATTATAAAAGACTATATTTATGAAGCCATCGAAGTTGAAAAAGCTGGTTTAGAAGTGGAATTTAAAAAGAATACAGATTTCATCATTCCTGATGAATTTCAAACTAAACTTGATGAAATGCCTGCCTTGAAAAATGCTTTTGAAGCCTTGACGCCCGGGCGGCAAAGAGCATACCTTCATCATTTTAATGAGCCCAAGCAATCCAAAACTCGAGTATCTAGGGTTGAAAAATGGATGCCGCAAATTCTGGATGGAAAAGGATTAAATGATTAAGTTGTATATGAAGAAGCAACCTTAGATCGGTGAACAATCCGAACTGAGGTTGCTTCTTCTCTCTTTACTACTTCAGGTAGGTTCCGGTTACTCCAATTCCACCGCTACCGTTCAATACATACACTCTAGCGTTTCCTTTTCCAGAGCATACCAGAGTGATTGTACCGTTAGTAACGTTTTTGGTATCGCCAGTCACCGCATCCACGTAAGTTCCATTCGGAATTCCGGTAAATGTTGCATTTCCTGAGATCGTAACTAACGCAAAGCTATCGATGCCTTTCGCGCTATCGGTATATCTTCTTTTAAATGCCAAATCACCGGATACATTTTCTGTGGAATACTGGCCTTTTTGCAAGGCTGGAACAGCTCTTCTGATTAAATTGAGTTGTCTAATATGTTTTGCCAAAGGATAGTTTAATGAATCGGCAAGTGTGCCAGTAGCATTTGTATACTTACCGTAGTCCTGAACAGTAACGCTACCCTCAATTTGATCACCAAAGTAAGCACGCCCTGTTGAGCTAAGCGGTGCATTCGGGCCTACATCGATGACTGATCCTTTTTTAAACTCGATTTCAGAACCATAATAGATCGCAGGTATTCCCCGGAAGGTGAACATCAGCGAGAGATTCTCAGCCCAAGTGTCTTGTGTCCCAGCAAATCGTTGATTCTCTGGGGCTTGGTCAGGTGCATAGTCATGAGAGTCAACATAAGTTACATTCCAAGTAGCATCGTTATAATATTGATCACCGCTCTTCATACTGAATGCTTCCTGCGCAGTCTTGAATGCCCAATGCATCGGGAAATCAATAACATCCATACCCGATTTCATCGAATAGTCAGGCGCGTGATAATTATTGCCTATTAAAAAAGCATTGTTCGAGGTTGGCTGCCCTGCTGTAGTAGAGTTATCTGCCCACTCTTGTTCCACTGACAGCTTGTTGGAAGCGTAGTCATTTTGTCCATCACCCGGATAGGCTTTCGAGCTTTTCCATGTATAGAATGGAGTCGATATTGCCGGAATCCCACTATTCCATACATCTCTGTACCGAGTAGCCACTTCACCAAAGACAAAGAAGTTTGAGCCCCCTCTTGTTTTCCAAGCAGGAACAAAGTATTTGTTAAAAATATACCGACTCACATGCTTCACAGTATCGACCCGGAAAGCATCAACACCCATATCAATATACTGATTATAGCTGTCAATTAGATACTGATTCACTACAGGATTTTCCGTGTTCAAGTCCACGGCGTCTCCTGCAATCTGTCCTGTCTGTACGGTGTAAGATTCCCAGGAAAGACTTTTTTCGGTATGGTACATGTTATTGTTGGTTTCCGCATTTTTCATGATTGCGAGTCTGGCCTGATATTGCTGATCAGGGGTCATCGTATCATAGTTAGCTGGCAGTTTATCCGTAATTTTAAGCATGTTATTTATGGTGTCCGCTGCAGTCGGATCTTTTTTGAACATAGGCAACAGATTCTCTTCCCCAAAATTACCGGTATGATTTACAACAACATCCTGAATAACCTTTATCCCTTTGGCATGAGCTGCATTAATCAATTCCTGATAAGAGGCTCCCGCTGATTCATATCTTGGATCTACTTTGGAAAAGTTAATCGCATGGTAGCCATGATAATCATATCCGCTGGCATTCTGCACCACTGGCGTAATCCAAATAGCACTGAATCCGAGCGCTTTGATGTAATCGAGCTTTTGAATCAGTCCCTTAAAGTCACCTCTCCAAGCTGGGTCTGAATCCGGATTTCCTGCTTTAGCATCCTCCCATGAATGTACATTGTTACTCGGATCACCATCATAGAATCGTGAAGTAATTACGAAATAAATGGTGTCTTCACGGAAATCGCCTTTATTTCCAATCGTATAAACAAAGCTCTGTTTCGTTTCATTTCCGGCACTATCAACCACCAGGAATTTAAGTGTCGTCGTCTTATTAATAAGAATGGACGGTCCTGCCAGAGCAGTTAAAGCATTGCCCGAGATATAGAGATTTGAACTGGTAGTTGGTTCCGTCCCATTATCTGTGTAATATGCAGTGGTCGTTGCCGCTTTGTTATCTTTTATATTAAAAGAGACGGTAACCGCAGAGCTTGAATTCCCAACAGGTAAATTCGCGGTTATCGTTGGGGCCTGCAGGTCGAGATTTAGGTCAATGACATAAGCAAAAGTGCCTACACTGCCTGCTTGACCTAAGGAGTTAACACCAAAAGCCTTGATAGTCGTAGTAGAAACTACTTGGATTGGAGCCGTGTATAAGGTAGAAGATGTCGTTGGTGTCGACCCGTCTGTCGTATAGTAGATTTTATCGCCAGTATTGATACTGGAGAGCTTCACAGTTTGGGTAGAATCATATGTCTTCGGCGTAGGAGAGACTGAAATCACGGGGATCTTCGGAATTTCTGGATTAGCGTCATACCACACATTATCTGCGTTATACCAGCTCTCTTTTACATTGCGGGACAAGTCGGCCGTCTGTTTGCCGTTGCCATCATTAAAGATAAGGCTTGTGCCGGTGGCGTTGGCAATAGTATAGCTGTACCAGTCGTTTCCGTCCGATTTCATCAGAATTCCTGGCCAAGCTCCGCTTGTCGGAACCGTTGTCGGACTCAGATTCCAGTAATGGATTCGGATCGTTGAGCTCCAGTTTGCTGGTTTCTTAAAATGAACCGTTAAGCCAGCCGAAGTTGGCGTTGGTGTTACGGTTGGTGTTGGTGTTGGTGTTGGTGTTGGTGTTGGTGTTGGTGTTGGCGTTGGTGTTGGTGTTACGGTTGGTGTTGGCGTAGGCGTCACTGTTGGCGTTGGTGTTACGGTTGGTGTTGGTGTAGGCGTCACGGTTGGCGTTGGTGTTACGGTTGGTGTTGGTGTAGGCGTCACGGTTGGCGTTGGTGTTACGGTTGGTGTTGGTGTAGGCGTCACGGTTGGCGTTGGTGTTACGGTTGGTGTTGGTGTTGCGGTAGGTGTTGGCGTTTCTGTGGCTGAAAGAGTTAGATAGTCGATATTGATATTCCCAGTATCATCCGAGTCATATTTGTAAGCGATCGTATTATTTCCTGCCTGTAAGGAGAGCGTTTCTGTTTGGTCACCCCATGCATCCCAATTTGGCAAGTTCGCTAAAGTGGTCTGCTTTACCTTTGCTCCATTCACATAAATGGAAACTTGCTTGGCACTGCCAGTCGCATTGGCATAGCGAAGCGTGACATTATAGGCGCCTGCAGCGGAAGATTGAACATTAAAGGTGGTAGTTGCTCCTGTGGTTGTGTATCCATCAACAAAACCAGTGCCGGTATATCCGGTGTGATTCGTATTTATTTTTGCGCTACCTGACAAGGCTGCGCTCTCAGCTTCATACTTCCCAGCAACCGGAATAACTACCGTCCAGTTCTTCCCTCCGTTGCTGTCCCAGCTATCCGTCGGGGCTGTGATGTGATAACAATAAATGAGTGTTGCGCCCTCCTGCACATTGAGGTTGGCCGTAAACGTGGTTCCACTTTTAGACATGACTGTGTCCGTAGTATTCGTCCAATTATTCGTAGTCCAATGCAGTGTCACAGAAGATGCTGTGGTGTTCGTATAGGAGACTGTATAATCAGTGTTGCTGGCTGAAGCCCCGCCCGATAAACCGAATAAACTAAAGATTAGCGAAAAAATGATCAACCAAGAAACAAACCGCCTAGATTGTTTTCGTACCAATTAAATAACCTCCTCATTAATTTTAAGTGCAAATTACGTTGCGCAAACGTTTGCAAAAATGAAAAAAAAAGAAACAATCTAACTTATCAATCTCCTCCTTCATAGAAAATATGGAAAAACCTCATTGTATGCGTTTACAAATAGAACTATTGAGAAATCCTCAGGTTACAGATAGCTCCATATCTAATGAATTTTCCCTGTTTATGATTATAGGCTCCAACCTTTTCCGGGTCAATGCATCTTTTAGGCTAAAAACATAAAAATTTAAGAGTTTAAATACAAAAGTTCAATCGTTTTCATTCATCAGTTGTTCAAGGCATTTTAAAATCTTAAACTACCGCTATTTATAGAACTAGGCTCTATACTTTCGTAACTATTCTAGTATGATTTTATGAAATATTAATTCCTTAAACATATTATTTTGTATGTCCCTAAATTAAATCGTCGCTGATGAGGAAGCAGTTGCTTGGTCAGCTTTTACACAATCAATTGCAACAACGAACGCAATTATGATTGCCTCCATCTCCTCATTTAGTATTTGAACCTTGTAGCTATCACCCCAAGTGAACCACTCCTTATTCACTTTACCTATGACTACACCATGCTGCAAGACCTGAAAATCCATGTCCCACCAGTTACCATGTACCTCAATGTCAGCCGCATCAATCGTATAGCGTGCTTTAAAGAAAGAAAACTCCTTCTTAATCGTTAACACCTCTCGGCCATTGACCTCAACAAAAAACTTCGGTAAAAAACTAAATACCTTCTTCGTAATAAGTGCGACTTCATCTCTTGTTGTATTCATAATGGAGAACGTCTTTGGTATTTGCATAAAACTGCCCTCTACATAATAGACATCCTGCTCCTGCTGATTCTTTACCGTAAATTTACCACTTAGACTGAATACCTTCTGCTTTATATAAAGTTGCTTCATTCCAATACCTCCTTCGATATAAGCATATTATTAAAGCGCAGATTTCATCATAGATATTAATAGTGATAGCCACCTAACCATGAACTACCTTTCGTTAACCCTCTCATTATTGAACTATAGTTTCCCAATAGTTGAACCGAATGATTGTAAAAACTTGGGTGAAAACTTCTTCGTACTTACCCAGTATTTCCGAAATCATTTCTCGGGATCATGTACTTTAGTCACCCATCCGTGTTTTCAATGGTTCTAAAACTTCCGTTTATGATACGGAAGACCCTCGCCTTCTTCGCAATACTGTTTAAGACTGTACAAAAAAATAGCCCAGTTATAATTACATACGCGATAAAATGAAGTCACCTCCTCCCAATTCATCTGACGAAAAATGATTGAAGTCTTCCCGTTTTTTTCCTTCATATCAAAAGAAATTGTCGTACCTATCCATTCTGGATCTGAATCAACACACTGCCACAAAATCTTTTTATCGGGAACAAGCTCATCAACTCGCATCTTTGTTAAACCTTTGCCGCCGAATTGGAACTCATTTATACAACCGATCTGATCATTGACTATTAGTTCATTTGTCCATATTTCTGAAAGTCCTTTTGCAGTGGTTAATGCTTCATATACCGTTGAAGCTGGAACATTCACGGTCTGTAAGTGCTCGATATTTGCCATATTGCTCATCCCCTTTTTTTAAGGATTTAATTTATGTAATTATTTGTATACGAAAATTATACCATCAATCATATCAACTCTGAGATGAACATTGGTGTAGCTCCATCCTCTGTATTAAAGCCAAATTTATTATAGAAATCCACTGCATGAGGATAAGAAATTAATACTTTTGTTTTACACCCTTTATATCTATCAAGCATTATATTCATCATTTCCTTACCTATACCTATACTCTGATAACTCGGATTAATAAGCATATAATGAAAATATACCGTTAAAACACCATCTGACAAAGCATTTATTAAACCCACAAGCTTTCCTCCTTCCCAAGCGGTAACAATTGAATGAGACCCTCCGATTGCTTGTAAAAGCTCGTTTGGGTACTTGCCAGACTCCCATTCTACCGAAAGAAATAACTCTTGGAGTGCATCCTTAGTGATATCCTCTTTGCTTGAAGCGTAATAAATACTCACCCTATACCTTCCTTTCATAAAACTAACTACGGCACAACATCTGTTTTAAACTCCCATATTTCGATGGTTTTGCAATCCTTACGAAGCCATAAAATAATATAGACAAAGCAATTTCGGATTTATCAAAGTGAATAATCACTTTAATTACCTCAATATACTCTTAAAAATATGTATAGAAAATGGATTAACTGAAGTGGAATTTGTATTTATTTACATTAAAGGATTCATGAGAATACTTCTTTTACCTAAGCATACTAATCCTAAGAGGTTTATAGCGTTAATTTGCCCGTTAGTTGAATAAAGGCAGCTGATCGCGTTGACTGACGGCTGCCTAATCGTATTTGAGCTAACGCTACCCATTGGTGTAATTACTCAAATATAATCAATGAATTCATTAGTTTTGTTATATCCATAAATTATGATGGAGTCAGTAGTTACTTCACCTGGAACATGTATTTTTTTCAGGATTTGAATTAAATCAGTTTTTATCAAGTCATCTTCAGCATGAATTTCTAACCACTCAATAAATTTGTAGCCACCATCTGAAAAATGGTAATACCAATCTCCATCCCAAAGGCTGATATAGCCAGTATCAATGTCTTTAGTCCTCCATTTGGTTGGAACAGCATAGTTGAGCATTGCTTGTCTTATTTCTTCCCATTTTGTGTTGTTCATTAAAGGTTTTAGTTCATTTGAATCCATATATTCACCTTTTTCTCCCATCAGTACTGCAAGTGTTTATTCCAGCTTATCATTTTCTCTTGTACAAAACTGCCCGTTAGCAGAACAAAGCTGCCGATTCAAGTCGGCAGCTTCGTTCTGGTGTTATTGAGCTATAGTTTCCCATTAGCTTAATCGTTATTTATGATACGGTTCTCCGCGCTGTCTGTAACGGTAAGTTTTAGGGCCATCCTTTTGTGGGATGGCCCTTTCATTTTTCTCATTATGTTGAACTATGTTCCCCGTTAACGAGCCGCCAACATAAAAAACAGAGCATCTGAGGTCACGCCTCAGATGCCTTGTATTTAGTATTGTTTTATGACCTGGTTCAATTTCATAAATCTTCTACACCGGTGGGTAAGTTTTTACTCGCTACATTTGGCTTCGTGTACATTTTATTGAGTATGATCGTTTGCACGATAATGAATATACCGCCAACTGCCCAATATAATGGTAACGCGGCGGGCATCTGAAAAGAAAATACACCCATCATGATCGGTGACAACAATCCGATGAAAGCCATTTGGTTATTTTGATTTTGCTGATACTGCGCTGAAACGGATTGAGACACGCGGAACTGAACGTAATACACCGCAGCGGCAATAAGCGGCAAAATCATATCTGTTTTCCCCAAGCTAAACCACAGAAAATCGTCCGCTGCAATCTCTGGGGTACGACGAATGGCGTAGTAAAATGCGAGGGTGATCGGCCATTGGAGAAGCATCGGTAAACACCCCATATTTAAGGGATTAAATTGATGCTTCTGGTAGAGCTGCATCATCTCGACTTGCTGTTGTTTTTTTGCATCCGCACTGCCGTCGTTCTTATACTTCTCCTTAAGTGCAGTTAACTCCGGCTGGAGGACGGCCATCTTTTCTTTCATGTCCATTTGTTTCTTGGTTTGATTCATCATGAGCGGCATGATCGCGAGTCTGATGATGAAAGTCATCAGCACGATCGATAATCCGTAGTTTCCGTGAAATGCATTCGCGAAGAATTTGATCAAGATCGAAAATGGATAAATAAAAAAGTGGTTAAATATCCCTGCTGAATCGGCATTAATCGAGTTTGATTGGGATGCTGTCGAACACCCGCTGAGCACAATGATCGGAATAACTCCAATCATCATGACGAGAATGGGCTTGGCCCATTTTTGAAGCAACAAAATCTTTTTCATCGTTGTCCTCCCTAATTGAAAGTATGGAATATCAATGTGGGGAAGGACTATGGTCTTCTTCATTAGGTGCTTCTCTTCGTCTGGCGGTACGTACTATCCACCGCTGAATGCTGCTCGGTTGTGACAGTCTGACAGCTACAAACCAAGTTAAACCGGCTGGAGCAATTTCATAACCCCAGTGTATCTCTTGTGTAGAAAAATAGGTGAATGGAATTGACACTAAGGAATAGATGAGAGCGATCGAGAACGCCAATTGAACCAAGTCATAAAAATGCTCCAGCCAAGTTCACCTCTGTATGAGCCATATTGGAAAAATTTGAATAATGATTATACGTTAGAGAAAACTGTGTGGTTTCACTAACCTGCCCGTTAGTTGAACAAATAAAAAATGGCTGCCGAAGCAACCGCTATCCCACTAATGTGCCCCGCTTGCTTAATCGACATTACGCACCAGTCCGATAGACTTAGCCTTGCAGGGTTATCTGCTGATTACGCCTCACCGAAAAACCCTTAGCAGACCAAGGAGAGCAACTTTCAAATTCTTCTCTTACAGACTATGATTTATTAAATGAGCAATTTCTTTAACTCTCTCCATTGTAATTCCTTCTCTTTGTTCAACTGCAAGTGGATGATTCGTTTGTTCTAATTCTATTAACGGAACAGCACCAACTTCTTGTGTATGTACCATTGTCTTTAACGATAATGTAGTTATTGGATATATTGAAAGTTCAGTCGATAACCAACCAAAATAAGGTTTTTCAGTTTCCCTTCCTTCTACGTGCAATAATTCATTAGATTTCAAAAAGTTTTCTTCACTAAGAGAAACCCAAACACTCCATATAAATTTCTCTTTACTATCAATTATTGGTATTTCAATATGTCCTCTAATAAAGAAATGCTGTTCATCAATTACACAAAAATCTCTAATTAATTCTGTTCTTTTCTCTTCTGGTACAGTGTAAAAATAATAGGGTGCTTCACTTCCGTAACATAAAGGAAGTTCACTTAATTCGTTGTTACAGTGAGGGCATTTCATGTTTTCTGCTCCTTATAGTTTCTCGCTGATTTCTTATAACGTCTTATTCGCGAAATTACTGAGTTATCCTGCCCGTTAGTTCAATAAAATGAACAGCTAGCATCTGCCGGACATAGAAAGACCGCCATTGAAGGCGGTCTAAAAAATTTATCATTTCTGCCCAACAATAAGTCCTGGGGATATTAAAAACCTGAGATGATTCGCTGTAAGCCTAATTAGAGCGTCTCAACCAATTTCTGAATCTTTGAGTGGGAAATTAAATATACAGGACCCATTATTTCTATTTTGCCTTCCTTTACACGCATTGCACTCTCCTGTTCTGCCGCATAAACATCAATCTCTTCAGACAAGGGGAACAGGTAACCTTGAACAAACGTAGCATAGTCGCGTTTAGAATGAGATTCATAGGCAAAATGATCAAAGCCAATACCATCATAAATAGTACTTGTTTCAACTTCATTGCCAGTGTTTTTCAAGCATAACCATTTTGCAGCCATGTTTATCGCACCGGCGCTGGCACCCATTATAACGGCATTGCTGTTCTTAATAACATTTGATAATTCATAATCCGCCAAAAAATCGTTTTGCAAAACAGAATCTCCACCACATAAAAAAATGACAGAAGCGTTGTGAATTAATCGCTGGGCATCTTCCTTCTGCATGCGGTAATCGATGAAATGATATTCATCAAAAATAATGTTAGCCTGATTTAACCATGTACATTCAGAAACATCATCAATGTTAATTTGCTCACCTGTATAACCAGACGGTTCAGCGCTAATCATAACAAGCGATTTTCTGTCTTGTATATCCTCATGCAAACAATGGACCAGCCTCTCTGGAAAAAAATTATTAAACCAACTGAGATAGTAGTGAGTACTCAAACTTAATTACCTCCATATGTATTTTTCACAATAATAAAATGAAGTTACATATTAGTTATCTAATACGTAACTCCAATTATAAACAATAGCTTCTATTAGTAGAATCTCAAGCAATGGTCTCCATTAAAAATTCGATCACCGGGTAAGAGATCATATGCCGATCACGGTAAATCGAGGTAATAGCATCTGGCCGTGTGCTAAGGATTGCCTTCTGTAAAAGGGCTGCTTGAAAGCCTCTTTCTTGTGCACCGTTAATAGTAAAGGTTACACAATGTTCTGCGGCGAAGCCCGCAACGATGATGAATTCAACACCATGTTCACGTAGCAGTTGTTCCAAATCCGTTTTCCAAAAAGCATTAGAGAATTCTTTCGCCATCTGGATGTCCGTGGGTGCTACTGTAATTTCCGGTATACTATTTCTTGCTTCTGGATCTGTATCCGAATTCGCCCCTTCCATGTCTTGTATATGGATGACGATTTGGTCCTTCGCACGAAGTAACCCAGACACATGATTAATGTATTCACAAGCCTCACTTACATTTAATTTCTCCATATGATCGTGTAAGAAAAGATTTTGCATATCAACAATTAGGAATCCAATTTTTATTTTGAACTACCCCTCTCAGAATAAATATAGCTAGTTTCTATATTAATCTGGATGTAGATTCAGCTCAAGGGAATAAATGAATTAGACTATTTTGTACAATAGCATCATACGTTACGCCATTCCTCTTCATTCAGCTCGTTGTTAATGCCGACCCCAGCTAAGGAGCCCATAGAAGCGGCAATAATGGCTTGATGAAGATGTGTTGCTGCATCACCGGCACTATAAACGCCTGGAACGTTCGTTTTACCGAGATTATCAACGATGACTGTTCCTGTTTCTGTGAGTTCACAACCAATGGCTTGTGGCAAATCGGACCCGATCATAAGCTTCGGTCTAAAAAATATCCCCGTACATACGATGCTAGTACCATCCTTCAACACAACTTGCTGCACCATGCCATTGTCAGATTCGATCGACTGAATCGGTGTGTCAAAGACAGGAATGTTATGTTGCTGAAGTTCCTCGCGTTGTGCATCCGTTAAGTCATCAGATCCATTAGTACATATGGTAATCTTTTTTGTCCAACCAGATAACACTTGGGCCATACGCGTTGCATCGGCTCCCTTAACAATTACGACAAGAGGCTGATCTCTTAGTTCCCATCCATCACAATAGGGGCAGATAAAGGCGCTTTTACCATATACGTCTGAGAGTCCCTTAATATCCATCGGGAGGTCCTTCATCCCTATGGCGAAGAGCACTTTTTTACTTTGAAAAGTCTGACCCTGAACCGTCGTAATTTGAAAATCGCCATCGGTTCCCGTAATCGATAGGGCGGTATCTTCCGCAAAAGTAACGGATGGATAGGCACTAATCTGCTCCTTCGCAATCCTCCTAAATTCGCCTGGACTTATAGAATCTCTAGTAAGAAAGCCATGCGTTTCTCGAGTAACCCTATTACGTGCGCGTCCTTCATCAATAACAACCATACTTTTTCTTGCCCTGCCTAGCACCAGAGCAGCATTTAGACCTGCCGGTCCTCCACCGATAATTACACAATCATGAGTCATACTAATTCTCCCTTTCGCTTTTCAATTTACATTAAAGATATTAGAGACTTGTGTTATCTCTAATTTTTCCTAAAAAAAGAACGGATCTTACTCCGTCATTATAATTGTTGCCAGATCCACTATTTTCTTGTTTCTAGATACTAAGAATAATTCCTTTAAGTATTCCAATTAAAGACTTTGTGAATCTATAATAACTTTAATAAATCTAAAAGGCAAGGATTTTTCTATTTAATCATTGCCCTCTTGGAATTCCAACTAAATTACCGCAAAAGTGTAGTAGCCCATAAAAACAGCTTGTTGTCAGGATTAACAAATCCCTTTTTGTTTTTATCTAATGTCGATATTTGTTTCATTTCCTCATCAGATAAACTAAAATCAAAGATTTCCAGATTCGCCTTTAATCTTGCAGGATTAACCGACTTGGGAATAACCCCAACATTGCGCTCAATGTTCCATCTTAACATAACTTGAGCCGTTGTTTTACCGTGTCTTTCAGCAATGCTTGTTAATATAGGGTTATCGAATAAATTTTTATTTCCATGTCCAAAAGGACTCCACGCTACATGTTGGATATTCTTATTCACCATATAATTATGCAAGTCGGGCTGCTGTAAAAACGGATTCGTATGAATTTGATTTACTGCAGGTACTATTGAGCCATGCTTCAATACATCACTCAGGTGCGTTTGTTCAAAGTTAGACACACCAATGGCTCTGATTTTACCCTCTTTGTACAATTCCTCTAATATCAACCAGCTCTCAACATATTTTGGGGATGGCCAATGGATCAAATAAAGATCTATATAATCTGTCCCCAGTTTTTTCAAACTCATTTCAAAAGCCTGTTTCGTTCTTTTACCATGATCTGAATTCCACAGTTTTGTTGTAATAAATATATCCTTTCGATTTACACCTGATTTTTTAATTGTACTTGCAACAAGTTCCTCATTATGATAAAAAGCGGCGGTGTCAATATGCTTATATCCATTTCTCAATGCCCAAATGATTGCATCTTCGTGTTCATTTTTCATTTGGTATACACCCAATCCGACTTTTGGTAACAAAACCCCATTATTTAATAGGTAATTTTCCATAGAATAATCCTCCCATACACTATTATTTTATATCAGCTGAGTCAGTCGATTCTGATAGCATTCCAGCAACTTCTTTCTATTCCTTGAATAAGCTCTGGAGTCTCAATTATTTTTCCATGTTGAATGTAGTTCTTCAATAAAACTTAAAACTTATTTATAAAAAAAGCAATCAGAATATTAGAAATTTTTTCCTGTAATATGAAGATGAAAAGACAAATAAGGATGTCTCTGAAGTATTAGCTTCAAGACATCCTTAAGTAGGTCTTCATAAGGAACTCATAGAAAGTGTCGAGTCGTTCGGTTAGAGCTCTACCGGCCGGATTCTGCCGTCTTCTTCATAATGAAGCTCTGTAAATTTCATACTACGTTTATGGTCCACGCCGCCAGAAAGCGATGCGTCATGATAGAACAAATACCATTTCTCGTTAAATTCCACGATAGAATGATGAGTCGTCCAGCCAACGACTGGATTCAGGATCGTTCCTTGAAAAACAAAAGGTCCGCAAGGCTTATCACTCACCGCGTAGACGATCTTATGGGTTGTGCCAGTAGAGTACGAGAGATAGTATTTCCCTTTATACTTGTGCATCCATGGACCCTCGAAGTACCTCCTGTCTTCATCACCCGCAAGGATTGAGTTCCCTTCTTCATCAATAATGGTAATCTCCTGAGGGTCACATTTGAATGACAACATGTCTTCACTCAGCTCACCCACCCAAGGACCGTAAGCCGGTTCCTCTGGACCCTTTTCTAGCGCATCTTGTTGAAAAATACCGTCTTGCCACTTTTCTAATTGTCCACCCCATAAGCCGCCAAAATACATGTAGGCTCTTTCGTCCTCGTCCACGAATACGGCTGGATCGATGCTGAAGCTCCCTTCGATATAGCTTTCTTGAGCCTGGAAAGGACCAGACGGAGAAGTAGACGTAGCCACTCCGATACGGAAAATACCTTCCTTGTCCCGGGCCGGGAAAAACAAATAATACGTCCCCTGCCGGTACGCGGCATCGGGCGCCCACATTTGCTTCGAAGCCCAAGGCACATCCCGAAGATGAAGCGCCTCTCCATGATCTACACAAGGGGATGTAGGATCTTCCAAGGAAAACACATGATAATCTTCCATCGCATATTGGTCACCATTATCATTTGTAGGTCCATCATGGTCAATATCATGGGATGGGTAAATATACAGCTTGCCCTCAAATACATGAGCGGAGGGATCGGCTGTATAGAGATGGGTAACTAACGGTTCATTTTTTGTTGCCATAATAGGACTCTCCTCCTGATTGAGATTACGCCTGTTGATTAGCCAAGCAGAAATGGATTTTACCGTCCTTATAGGGACGATTCCGTTTCTGCGAGAAATATCAGAACATGAGTAGACATGTGAAACTTATACTTTCTGATATTTCAAAAAAAGGTACACTAAGGCGCTCCTAAAGTATTTTCAGCTAATGTTCTCACACTTCCATAACTATAATTTAGCTAATCAACAGGCCTAGATTGGATTTGATTGGTTCCACTGCGCTACCTTATTCGAAGCCAGCTTACCGGGGTTATTCTTTGACACCGCCAAGCGCTACGCCCGCGATAATGTATCTGGATAACAAGAAGTAAACTATAAACAACGGTAAAGCCGTCAAAGCCAGACCCATATAGATCGAGCCGAACTCCGTTTTGTAGATATCACCTCGGAGCAAGCTTACCATGATTGGCATAGTATATTTCTCCTTCTGTGTCAGCAATATCAGCGGCATGAACAGGTTGTTCCAGTTAGCCACAAAGGCAAAGATGGCTTGTGTTGCTACTGCCGGCATCATCAGCGGTAAGATAATCCGGTTGAAAGTGAAGAATTCACCAGACCCATCTACACGTGCAGCTTCCACGATCTCTATCGACAGAGTTGCGAGCAAGTATTGACGCATGAAAAATACCACCGCAGGTGCAGCAATTGCTGGTAGAATCAGCGGGAGAAAATTGTTGGTCCAATGTAATTTATACATGAACTGATAGAATCCGATTGCGCTTGCTTGGGAAGGAATCATCATCACGCACATGATGAAGGTAAAGAATGGCCCCCGTAGCTTCCAGCTGTAAGTGACGAGCCCATAGGCCGCCAAGGACGAGAAATAGACTGTACAGAGGGTTGCAGAACTGGCAATAATAAATGAATTTAGGAACCCTTGAAGCGGATCGAAGCTCTTATCGAGCAACACTCTCAGGTTGCTCATCATGTGGCTCGAAGGAAGCAGAGAAAGTCCGCTTTGAATTTCCGGTGTAGAGCGTGTGGCATTTACAAACATGATCCAAAACGGCAGGATACTGAGCACCGCCAAAGAGATGCAAACAACATAGATAATTGTCTTGTTGATCTTTCGGTTAACGGTTCCGCTTTTCTGATTATTTGCCATGTGTTACACCTCCCTCACGGGCTGCTATAGCAGCTTTTCTATTCTTTTGTTTTTGTATTTTTTTAAGTCTTGACGCATCACGGTCACGCATCACGTAGAACAGTATTCCGGCCAATATTGCCGAAATCAAGAACATAATCATGCTCGCTGCTGCAGCACGATTGTACATATAGCTGCCCTTGAATGCTTGCCCGTAGATAAACATGGACGTGGTAAGCGTAGAATCGTCCGGCCCGCCTGCAAGGAATAATTGCGGAATATCGAACATGGTCAAACCACCCACCATCGATGTAATCAGTGTGAACAGCAATATCGTACGCAGACTCGGCAGTGTGATGCGGAAAAAGGTTTGAAACCCGTTGGCCCCGTCAATCGATGCAGACTCGAAGAGAGCAGGATTTATACCCATAACGCCAGCAATCAGGACGATCATGGTGTTGCCGTACCACATCCAGAACTGGATGAACGCGACAATGCCCCGTGCTGTCGTCTTATCCTGCAGGAAGAACACCGGAGCGTCGGTCCACCCCAACATTTGAAACAAACTGTTTACAGGACCCATCGGATAGGCGAATAAAGTGCTAAACAACACGGCAATCGTACTCGCTGTGATGATATTAGGCATATAGAGCAGAACCTTGAACAAGCCTTGTCCCTTTATATTGAGACGCTTATTCGTGAACCATGCCGTTAGCAAGAGCGCGAGAAGCATCTGGGGAACGAAGTTAGTAATCCAGAGCAATCCAGTGTTGATCAAAGACTTCCGGAACGAAGGATTATCAAAGAGAAGATCTTTGAAGTTTTGAAAAGGATTATCAAGAATATGGATCGGTTTTGGTATTATTCCTTTCATATCGGTGAATCCAATGACTGCGGTATATAAAATGGGATACAGTGAGAAAATCAGAAATGCCAGGACAAACGGAAAGGTAAAAATATAACCGTATTTCGAATAGTTCACATTTTTGCGGCGCATGCTCTCACCTCTTTAGTTGATATGAAGGGGCGGGATTACTCCCCCGCCCCTCCGAATCCTTCTTATTCGCTTTCAATGCCAAGTTGGTCTTTGACTTGTTGCTTAAAGGTTTCGATCGCTTTGGCACGGTCCTTGTTGCCCGCGGTGTATTCACGCACTTGATCACGCCAGAGCTTGTTGATTGTTTCGTCGTACTGGGTCAAGTTTTTACCTGAAGCGTTTGCATTGGCCGGTACAAACACGTCGAACATGTTCTGACCACCGAGCAGTGGAACTTCACCGTTTGATTTCGACATGACAACGGAGGAAGCAACGCTGTCCTTCGTACCTTGCTCGCCTTCCTTCATCGTACCGTTAGCCCAGTAATATTGGAGTCCCGTTTCGGAGGTGTCGAGTGTAACCCACTTCACAAAGTCTGCAACAGCCTGTTTCTTGGCATCGTCCTTGGTGACGTCTTTGTTGGCAAGCAGCCAAGTGCCACCCCAGAAGAACCCTGTTGGTGGTTCGGAAACCGCCCAGTCGCCATTCGTGTCTTTTACTTGACCGTTCATCACGTAGTTGATGAGCCAAGCAGGACCGAAGAAACCGAAGATTGGTTGGGCTCCAGAGCCTGACATATCGGCGTACCAAGCTTCCGTCCAATCCGTTGTATCGTTGTGGTAGCCATTGTCTTTTAACTTTTTAGAGAGGTCAAGGAACTCTTCCCGCTTCGGATCGATATGAAGCTTGCCATCAACAATCCAACCCTTGTCCGAGCTGTTCTCAATTGGATGCCAGATATCTCCGTCGCCGGAAACGATGCCGTATCCTTTAGCTTTCAGCTTCGCGGCTGCTTCGTAGAATTTATCCCAGCCTGGTCCAATTTCATTTTTAATAGTGGCTGGATCGTCGGTTCCAAAAACATCCTTCGCAATGGAACGGCGATAGATGAAGGCACCGCCAGTCGCTTGATAGCCGAGGGCTTTCAATTTGCCGTCTAGGCTACCGATGTCAACCGAGTATTGAGCGATGCCAGCGTCCTTAACCATTTGGTCGTCAAGGCCCAGGTCAGAATAGTTGGCCGAATAGCTGGATGCATCGCCTTGTGTATACTTGAGCACAAATGCTGATTCAGCTGCAAAAATATCCGGGGCATCTTTTCCACCAGCTGCCAGAGCCTGATCAAGAGCAGGCTGATAAGCACCATCAGTGGTTGCAATAACCGTAGTTTTGAACTCAACATTCGCATCTGGATGAGTTTCCATGTACTTCTTGGTCATATTAGGTATCTCATCTGTAAAGCTCCAGAGATTGATAGTGACTTTCTCACCTGTTCCTTTTGATGGAGCTTCGGTAGCGTTTGCTGCTGGTGCAGTCGTTGGGCTTGAGCTAGATGAATTAGAATTAGAATTCGAGTTCCCACCACATGCTGCGAGAGCAGATGACATCACGAGCAATGTAGAGATCCCCACTAAACTACGTTTCATACTTTTCATATCTTTGCCTCCCCTTTTGTATTATCACTTCGGTTTTATGTAACCGCATACATAATTATAGATCCTACAATCCTTAAGCATAAGGACACCCTCTTTAGGAAAACTTCCACTATTTTTAGATTCAGTTCTATAGAGCGCAAAAAAAGAGACGCCAAGGGATCTATCCCTTGGCGTCTCCATGACTCTGTTTATATTTCTGATCATTACTTATCCGCTTTTAGCGCATCATCCTGTTTCTTGATGAATTCTTCTGGTGTGACGGCTTCACCAAACAATGCCTGAATCTGATTCATGTGTATAGTAGATGCGACTGGCTTCATTTGTGTATCCAGATAAAGAGTTACTTTATTAGCCTTATTTAACTCGTTTAATAGATCAATGAACATTTGCGGTAGCTTGATGGCCGCAGTATCTACTTTGGTAGCCGGAATTACGCCTGCATTGACAACAGAATGCTCTCCCCACTTTTGAACGAAAAAGCTGACGAATTCTTTGGCCTCCAGAGCATGCTTCGAATTTTTGGAAACGAACAATCCAGTGCCCGGACCACCGACCCAATCATCCACGTTGCCTTTGCCGCCTTCAACTGTCGGGAACTTGAAATAACCGATGTTGACTTTAAATTCTTGGGCTATATTTGTAGTGGTCGTGAAATCTGGCAGCTCCCAAGTCCCTGTAACGAACATGGCTGACTTTCCGTTCATGAACTGTACCTTGGCTTCATCATTGGATAATCCGTTGTAGCCTTTGATGAATGTGTTCAGGTTTACCAACTCTTGTACTTGTCTTGCAGCCTCTAGCAAGGAAGGATCTGTGAAGTCCTGATCCGCAACAGCTTTATCCATCAGGTTAGGTCCCCCAATACGATCAGCTAGATACATGTACCAGAAGGAAGCCGGCCAACCGTCCTTGCCTCCAAGAGTAACAGGTGTTATGCCATTGTTGTTCAGTGTTCGAATGATCGCTTTGAGATCATCCAAGGTTTGGGGAGGCTGCAGATTAAATTCTGAAAATATTTCTTTATTATAGTAGACCGGAACTATGTTTAGTTCGACAGGAAGGGCATACGTCTTCCCATCAAAGGAGTACCCCTCCGTCGTACCAGCTACGAATTTTCCTTTCAACTCATCCTGTAAAAGATCGTCCACGGCTGCAAACTTATCTCCCCTAACATAAGGATCCATAAAGCCTGCTGCCCAGGTGAATCCGATGTCCGGTAGATCGTTGGAAGCGGCAAGTACCTTCAGTTTGCTTTTATACTGCTCATTTTCAAGAACTTCTGTCTTGATGGTGATATTCGGATTAGCTTCTTCAAATTCTCTGATGATTTCTTTTACCATTTTGTTTTGCGCGGAGTTATTGCTATCCGGCCATAGATGCATCATTTTTAAAGTGATTTTCTCGCCGTCGCTCTTGCTGTTACTCCCCTTATCCCCATTGCAAGCAGTTGTTATCAACAACAATGTTAAGAAAAGGGTAATGGATAATCCGATCCTCTTCGTAGATATTCCCCCCTTGCCGAGCCGTTATTGGATATTCGCTTCTATACCATTCCTCATGGAAGAACGATACTGCCCTGGACTCATTCTTTCGTATTCCTTGAACAGCTTGTTGAAATATTTAACCGTCTGGTAACCCGTAAGGCTGGCAATTTCCGCTATAGGCAGATTCGTTTTCAGCAGTAATTCCTTCGCTTTCTGCAATTTTCTACGGGCGACGTATTCGCTGAAATTCATCTGGCATTGCTCCTTGAAAAGAGAACTGAAATAGCTCCCGTTCAGATGAACAAGTCCGGCTACTTCCTGCAGGCTGATCGCCTCTTCTATATGCATTTCCACATAGTCTATCGCCTGACGGACCGGATCACTTAATGCGGCATCTTCATCTCTTATGGCCATTAATTGTGGATCAGCCATCTTCCGCATGAAGCCGATATGTTCCTGCTCCTCCCCTGCCTTCAGGGCATTCTCCACAGATGCGATTAGCTTTTCCCGGCTGGCTGGCTTGAGCAAATATTCAACTACGGACAACTGAATCGCTTGCTGAGCATACTCGAACTCGGCATGACCGGAGATGAGAATAACGGATGGCTGACGCTGTATTTTTTTATCCCTTATTTGGCTAACTAAAGAAAGACCACTGATTCCCGGCATGCGGATATCCGATATCATGAGCTCCACCGGTATTTCCTCCAGAATTTCAATAGCCGAGATCCCATTGCTTGCCGTAAGGATTTCATAATGACCGGCTGCCCACACCTCTAGTATTTTCTTCATTCCTTCTCTAGATCTCGGTTCATCGTCGACAATAAGAATCGTTCGGCTTCTCATGGCATTTTGTCTCCTCGAACAGGAATTTTGATGTTTATACGGGTGCCTTGACCTTTTTGGCTATCGATGGTCATTGCCGCACCCTGCTCATTCTCTCTCGAAAAAAATAGTTGAAGCCTTCTATGCACATTAGCGATTCCGACGCCGGAATCTTTTGAAGAAGATACCTTTCCGCTATCCAGCCCTTCCACAAGAGAGCGCAGCATCTCCTCGTCCATACCCATCCCGTCATCTTCCACCGTAATGGTGACCCATTCTTCATCTCCAGCAACCGTTAGCTTTATCCATCCCGGTTCAATCTTGCTCTCGACCCCATGCAATACGGCATTCTCTACAAGGGGCTGCAGCAACAGTCGGGGTAACTCCACATTCGAAAATTCAGGAGGAGCCTCAATTTCCCACTCCAAGCGATCTTCAAATCGCATCTTCATAATAAGCAAATATCGCTTTACATGCTCCAGCTCATCCTGTAACTTCACCCATCCCCCTTTACTCGAGCCGGTGATCGTATAGCGGAATAAATCAGACATGGCGACAACATACTCCGCCAGTTGATCTTCATCCCTATCCAGCAGCGACCAGTACAGAACATCTAGGGTATTAAACAAAAAATGCGGATTAATTTGCGCTTGAAGTGCCTTCAACTCCGTATGACTCCGGGATAACTCCTTCTCATAAACCAACTGGATCAGCTCGTTGATATTATCAACCATTTTGTTATAGGAATAATTCAGTTCCTGAATTTCCATAGTGGACGATACATTCTCGATAGGCTTCAGGATGCCTAGACGGGTACTTCTCATAGCTTTGATCAACCTGAACACAGGTCTGGTAATAAGTATAGATAGGAAAAAAGAAAGCAGGGTGAACAGTAAGGTACCCATCAAAGCCGATACGACAATGGTCGTCCGCAAGACCGAAATCCCCTTGGTGATGACGTTAACCGGGGTTAAGATGAGTAGCGTCCATCCTGTCACGGAAGACCGCTGTTTGACAACGATAAAGGACCGTTTGCCGATGGAAACATTCTGATCGTCGGATTCCTCCACCAGCTTTGCTGCTGTCTTTTGTGAAATACTGTCATCGTTAGACGTGATGAACTGCCCATCAGGAGCGAGAAGTAATACTGTTTCTCCGTCCCCTTCCCCGGATAAAGAGTCTTTAAGTGCAAACTTATCTCGGTCTGAGCGAATGAGTAAATACCCTCCAGTTGTGAAATGCCGATCAATAAGGCTGATCTGTCGAATCGCCACAAGCGATGTAGGATCGAGCGGATCAATACCGAACCAAACGAGACTGCCTTCCTTTCTCGTCGCCATTTCGATCCAATCCTCGGGTACCTTATCTCTAAGGGTACTGCCGTCGAGAGGATACAGCCTCACTCCGTCTTTATTATAAAGCTCAACAGATTTGATGCCGTCCGTGTAGATTTGTACCAGATTGATAATAGATGGCAGCGCTTGCCGTTCCGTAAAGGTAGCGGGATGACCCTCTATATCGCGTAAAAGGAGTTGCTGAATATAATCGTTAGTCGAGACCAGCGTCGTCAGAGAATTAATCTGTTCGAGAACGCTTTCCAAACGGCCGTTAGCCTGAATCGCGGTTTGCTGAATATGCTTCTCCGCATTGTTCTTGAGTAGCGTCGAGACTGAATGGAACGTAATCCCTCCAACGAACGTCAGAATGATGAGCATGACGGCGAGAAAACCGAGCAACATTTGATTTCGCAGCGTATTTAACTTTAACATCGACAGTATCCGCCGCATGCAGTCTCTTCCTCTCTTTGTCATGTGAGCATGAGATGATCGCCCCTATCCGTAAAAAAGTAAGGGCTTTCAACCTTTTCAGTCATTATATTAGCATGTTTGCTAATGATCCGCTAAGAAAGAATTATGGATTCGACAAAAAGAACTAATATTTTCGCCCCCAATACCGACAGGCGAGGTCATTAGCTCCATTTCTAGCAACCTTTTATGTAGGAGTGTCTTACTCCTAATTAAAAAAATCCCGATGATGTATTCATCATCGAGGCTAACTACTGCTTCATTTTTTATTTTCGCCAAAAAGTTGAACAATCTGCCTTGTCCATAATGTTAAACTCGATCATTTTCTCAAGTAATGAGAAATCAACCGGACTATCCCATCGGATCCGTAACAACTGCTTGGTGTGATCATAGCCTGCCTGTACAATTTCATCTGAGAAATGATTAATTCCTGCGATTTCAGGCGCAACAGCCATATGTTGTTTGGATACGCTAAAGCCAATAATATAGGTGTCGTGATCAGTGAACATAGGCTGATTCCACGCAATTTTTGGTTTTAAATCTGTGAATTTCTTAGTTACCCAAGCCAACACCTCTTCCATTCGCTCCCGATGCTGCGGGTTATCAATTTGCGCTAAATAGTCTGCAAAAACCTCCATGTCGATCACTCCTAACCTCAGAATCGCCTTTTGTTCAGGCGTAGTTACAAAAAAACACCCCGTTAGATTATCATATCTAACGAGGTGATAGGGTGCAACTTTTTATAACGGTACTATTGTGTGGGAAAGGTTACACCCTACTCCACAGTAACACTCTTCGCCAAATTACGTGGTTTATCCACATCATGACCTAGCGCAAGAGAAGCATAATAAGACAATAATTGCAGAGGTACTACGGACAACGCTGCTGTCAGCATTGGCAATGTCTTAGGAATAACAAACACTTGATCCACTGATCTAAGCAGGTCAGTCAAATGCTCTTGGTGAGTGATCGCAAGCACGTCTGCGCCGCGAGCTTTCACCTCTTTGATGTTGCTGACGGTCTTCTCAAGCACAGCTTCCTGAGTTGCCAGGGCAATAACCGGAACGCCTTCCTCAATCAGAGCCAACGTACCGTGTTTCAATTCACCTGCAGCATAAGCTTCGGAGTGAATATAAGAAATTTCTTTTAGCTTCAAGGAACCTTCTTGAGCAACAGCATAATCTACGCCGCGGCCGATGAAGAACAGGTTCTTGTGCTCAGAAATTTGTTCTGCATAACCTTTGATCGCTTCTTTTTGAGCTAGGATCTCTTCCACTTGTTCTGGTAGAGCTTGCATAGCTGCTAGTATCTTAGCCACTTGTGCTTCGGTTTGTGTACCGCGAACTTCAGCCAAGTAAAGAGCAAACAATCCGAAAGCGACCAATTGTGAAGTGTAGGCTTTGGTCGAGGCTACTGCAATTTCTGGACCTGCCAAGGTTACCAACACATCATTCGCTTCGCGAGCAATAGAGCTGCCCACTACGTTTGTGATTGCCAGAACATGTGCACCGTTAGCTTGCGCTTCACGAAGAGCTGCCAAAGTATCTGCAGTCTCACCGGATTGGCTGACAACGATAACCAAAGTTTCCGGGGTCACGATTGGTGAACGGTAACGATATTCCGAAGCAATGTCATTCTCTACTGGAATACGAACCAAAGATTCGATCATAGTACGTCCTACCACACCAGCGTTGTATGCCGTTCCGCAAGCAACAACTTGGATGTTACGGATGTTCTTGATTTGTTCTTCTGTGATGTTCAACTCTGGCAAAACAACCTTGTTGCCTTCAGCATTAATACGACCACGCATAGTGTCGCGGTAAGCCTTAGGCTGCTCGTGAATTTCTTTCAACATGAAATGCTCGTAGCCGCCTTTTTCTGCGGTAACTGCATCCCAATCGACAGTAATCATTTCCCGAGAAATAAAGTTTCCTTCAATCGTCATCAGTTCGACAGCATCTCTTGTCAAGACTGCCATTTCGCCGTCGTTCAAAATATATACGTTACGGGTATATTCAAGCAGTGCAGGAATATCTGACCCGATAAAGTTTTCTCCTTCGCCAAGACCGATAATGAGCGGGCTTGCTTGACGCACAGCCACCAATTTATCTGGTTCATATTCAGTCAGGACGCCTAATGCAAAAGCACCGCGCATGAAGGTAATCGCTTTTTGCACAGCTTTCACGATATCTCCATCATATTCGCGAGCAATCAGGTGTGAAATAACTTCTGTATCTGTTTCGGAGACAAAGTGGCATCCGCCAGCGATCAGCTCTTCTTTCAGATCCAGATAGTTTTCGACAATACCGTTATGAACGACCGAGAATTTCATGCTGTTATCCGTATGTGGATGGGAGTTCTCATCGGATGGTTTACCGTGAGTTGCCCAGCGTGTGTGTCCGATACCTGCGCTACCTGCCAGTGGGCTGCCTTCCAGCTTCGACTGCAAATTCGCCAAACGGCCTTGTGCTTTCACTACTTGCAGTCCTTCCCCAGTGAATACAGCAATACCAGCAGAATCATATCCCCGATACTCCAGCTTCTTCAAACCTTCAACCAAGATCCCCTGCGAATTCTGATTACCAATATATCCTACAATACCACACATTATTATTTCCCCCGTCCGAGTTATCGTAATGTGGCGGCATAAGGAAAGAAACGTGCCGTGCGGCATGTTTTTGAGAAAAAGCAAATATTCTGTTGTATTTTTGGATCAACAAAATAAACTGTCACTTACATCTTATGTTCATGAAATGCACAGCCTTCTTCTCTGCCGTGGCAGAACCAACGTGTTTCTTTACGATGCGCGCACACATGAATTTTATATTTCTTATGCACCCATGAAAACGTTGTGTGAAAGGTCGCCCTTCCATTTTCCGTCTCCATTTACGGCTCTGGTGCATCACCGGGAGGTCCCCGCCGAACATTTCGAACACCTCCACCTCGTCAGCTTACGTCTGCCGTGATCCGTTCAAGCCCTTGTCTACATAACTATGTAGCAGCTTTCCCTTCTCCCCCGCGCTCGACCAAGCTCTGGCGCTTGCTATTGCAAACCTCACAATCCCCGCTTTCCTTCTAGAATGACACTTAATCTATTATATGCACCTTACATTACTTTGGCAATGCTGCACCAACCTAAATTTCACAAATCCCTGTTCAGACGATCCATCCAAAAATAATAAACACCGGTGTAACGAGTCCGAATGGCTCTCTACACCGGCTATATAGGTATGGTAATGAATTATACCAATTCGCGTTGAACAACTTCTACAATTTGATTCACATAAAGATCTAGATCTGCCTTATCAGGGCCTTCTGCCATGACACGGATTAGAGACTCCGTACCGGACGGACGTACAAGCACACGTCCATTGTCGCCCAGCTTGCCTTCTACTTCAGCGATAGCTGCTTCGATAGCCTGGTTGTTAGGATAATTGGTCTTATCCTGTACACGAACATTGACCAGCACCTGCGGGTATTTCGTCATCATGCTCTTAACCTCGCTAAGCTGCTTACCGGAAGCTTTAAGCGTATCTACCAGCTGGATAGCCGTCAGAATACCATCACCTGTTGTATTATAATCAAGGAAGATAACATGTCCAGACTGTTCTCCACCTAGATTAAAACCACCACGTCGCATTTCTTCCATCACATACCGGTCGCCTACAGCTGTTTTAGCAGTGTTCAGGGATAATTTCTCGGTAGCTTTGTAGAATCCGATATTACTCATAACCGTTGATACAATCGTGCTATCTTTCAGCTTACCAGCACGGTTCATTGCATCCCCACAAATACAGAGAATAAAGTCTCCGTCAACTTCATCGCCTTTATTATCGATCGCAATCAATCGGTCAGCATCTCCGTCAAAAGCAAGTCCCAAATCCGCTCCATGACGTAATACTTCCTCACGCAAAGTCTCTGGATGTGTTGAACCAAATCCAGCATTAATATTCAATCCATCAGGCTCAGCACCAATAGAAATAACCTCAGCGCCTAGCTCTCTGAACAATCTTGGTGCAAGTTCATACGCTGCGCCGTGAGCACAGTCGAGTACAACCTTAATTCCCTTGAAATCTTGAGAAATGGTTGTCTTCAAATACTCCAGATAGAGGTACTTGGCGTCATTATCAACCGTAACCATACCTAAACCAGAGCCGATAGGACGAGGCAATTCATCAACTTCAGCATCCATTAGTTCTTCAATACGCAGCTCAGTTTCATCCGTAAGCTTGAAACCATCTCCGCCAAAGAACTTAATGCCATTATCTTCAACCGGATTATGTGATGCCGAAATCATGACCCCTGCATCTGCCTTTAATAATCTCGTAATATAAGCAACAGCAGGTGTACTCACTACACCTATACGGATTACATCTGCCCCAATAGACAGCAAACCAGCAATAAGAGCCGATTCCAGCAAAGGTCCGGAAATACGTGTATCCATCCCAATGACAACCTTTGGTTTATGCACATTACCCGCTAGTACATATCCTCCACAGCGACCAATGCTATAAGCCATTTCTGCAGTTAATTCACGGTTTGCTACTCCCCGCACACCGTCAGTTCCAAAATACTTCCCCATTATTTTTCTCCTTTGAATACGCTACATTAGCTTAATGTTCTATCCTATGATTTGAATACTATTTTGGTGTACCTTTGGGACATATCCTAAAAGACGTATTTCAATAAAAGGTTACGTGCCCCCTGTACCTACAGGATTCTCGGAATTCGTACTTGTGTTAGCTGTGCCATTATTCTCTGGACTGCTATCCGTGGGGACAGGCGTCGCTGTAGCTCCAACTTCTCCGCTATGTGTAGGCTTCTCAGTGGCCTCCTCATCGCCTATAACAGGTTCAGAGCTTGGCTCAGGAGTAGTTACACTACCCGTGTCTGGATGAGGCGTAGGCACCGGCGTTGCAGGTGACAGCAACTGTACAGTTACCGTAAGAGGCACACTTGAATTAGCCAGTGCGATGAATTTAGGCAGTGATACCCGTAAAGAAACCTCGTGAGTCCCGGCAGTCAGGCCAGTCACATCAGCCACAACACCTATATCGTCTTTATTTAGTTGATTTAGCAAAGTAGGTGCACCTGTTAAGGTAAGGGCTATATCCTTGCTTGTTGGATTAACAATACTTCCTTCAAACTCATCACCGACACCCTGTAACTTGATGGGTACCGCTTCAACCGTCCGTTCAGCAATTTCTGAGATCGTTAATGAAACATTCACGGTTTCAGGCATTACTTTCTCAGTTCCTGCCGGAGGTTTCAGTTCTACCTTCAGCTGCTTCGTTCCTGCAGAATCTATAGCGCTAAGATCGACACTTGCTTCATAGGTAGATAATGCAGCTAATGCATTGGCTTGGCCATATACCACGACTGATTCCAGCTCAGGTGTCACATTTGATAAGACGAGAGAACCCGGAAGTTGTCCGGTAAAGCCGATATCCAGCGGTAAGCTCTTAAAAGGCAAGGTAATTGGCAACTCCACCGAAACGGTAGCCGGCTCAATGACGGCATCCTTTACTTCTTTTCCTTCATTATCATAAGCATGCAGCTTCAATTTCTTCTCTTTAAAGGTTTCGTTCTCGCCATTTAGCTCAATGGTGCCTTGTACCTTCACCACTTTGCTTAACTCATTATCTGGCAGCGTAACCTCAACAGTATCCGTAGGCTGCAAGACTGGGGTACCTAATTGATACCCTGCTGCTGGTTCTCCCTTGGTAACCAATGTTATGGGAAAAGACTTTGTATTTCGCAGCTCTACATGTACATTGACCTCTTTAGGAGTCATTCTGACAAGAGTTACACCTCTAGGTAATGAATATGAGAGTGGCAACGTATTATCTCCAGGCTCAACCTTACTTAAATCAAGGGTCACTTTATAGTCGTCCGAGAACTGAAAAGAGATATCCGAGTTCTTCCCCTTAACCTCCATACTCACACTATCTACATCCTTGTATTCCAGTACAAATTTATCTTTATCTAGACCGATCTCTTCGATCTTTACATTCTCAATAATCTTCGATTTAGTATCGACCGTGGTCTGTCCAACAGGCGCAGTGTCGATACGAACCATAGTAAACAGTATGATCCCAAATGCAAGGGCTAGAATCTTATTGAAATTGTTATTGTTCATCCACTTATCCATGATTTTTGTCCCCCTTCCGTTTCCAGAAAGTTGAACCTTTCTCCTTCAGCGATGAACTTACACTCAGCTCTTGATGGAGCTTCGAAATCATTGATTCTTCCTTAATGTCCCTTACAATTTGACCATTGATGGCCAGAGAAATCTGTCCTGTCTCCTCCGAGACAATGACAGACACCGAGTCCGCAACCTCACTAATCCCGATAGCCGCGCGATGTCTTGTCCCCAGTTCCTTGCTAATAAAAGGGTTCTCGGACAAAGGTAAATAACATGCAGCCGCGGCGATCTGATTCCCTTGCATAATAAGGGCTCCGTCATGCAGAGGGGTGTTAGGTATAAAGATGTTAATCAGCAACTCAGAGCTGACTAAAGAACGCATGGCGATACCCGATTCCGTATATTCATTAAGGCCTGTCTCTCGCTCGAATACGATTAATGCCCCTATTTTTCTATGTGATAAATAATTTACGGCTTTAATCACTTCGCCAATTAATTTACTGAGTTCTTCATCACTTTCCCCAGCCCGTCCGAAAAATTTACCTCGTCCAAGCTGCTCCAGTCCCCTTCGTAGTTCCGGCTGAAAGATGATAAAGACCGCCAGCACCCCGAATGTAAACATTTGATTCATTAGCCATTTGAGCGTATAGAGGTCTAGCATGGTACTTACAGCCCAAATCAAAACCAGGACCAGAATCCCCTTCAGCAGCTGAATCGCTCGAGTTCCGCGGACCATATTAAGCACTTTATAAATAATGTAGCTGACGATCAGTATATCAATAATATCTTTAATGGAATCTTTCCATGTTAAGTCTGTAAAATAACTCATTGCCTAAAACCCCCGTCATTTCATATTAGCTGGGTTTATGTAAAATGTCTGTTAGATCTGTATCAATATCTAGGTTATAACGTTCGGGCTCCAGTTGCAAGTTTAGCCACTCACCCATTTTCTAATTTTTCTAAATTTAGGCAACAAAAAAGCGCCATCTTTCCGGAAAAAGAGGCGCAAAATAATATTCCAGCTCAAGGTAACCACTGTCGCTTTCTTTAACGGTAGGCAACTTCAGAGAACATGTTCGTCACTTTATACCAGAGCCAACTTACCGCTTGGTCTATGCTTTTGACTTGCCCAGAAATATGAGCTGTTGAAGCCTGATACAGAGAACCGTCAATGACTGTTACGTTGCCGTTCACTTCCCCATATACCTGTGCTTTACCATTCTCTATGGTAAGGTCACCGGTAATAATCTTGCCGGAAGGTACGATTACAGTATCCCCTTTGATAACCACTTGATCCAGATCTGCACCTCTAACTACAAGTTGTCTATCTGGACTCCAAAAAGTTACGGAACTCATCAGCATTACGACAAGAAACAGAGATGCCGCTGTAAGTGCAGGGTGTCTCTTGATCCAGGTAACAAAAGCATTTTCTTTCTTGGTCTTTGGCAATGAACTCATTATCCGGCTCACAAGATCATCTGAGGCAACAGGATTCTGATGCATTAGGGAGAACATCAACATATCTGTCTGTTCTAATTCTTTAAACTTTGCACGGCAATCTGGACAGGATAGAAGATGCTCCTTCAACTCCCTCTGCTGCTGATCGGGCAAGTCGTCATCCAAGTAGTCGTGCATCATAGAGACGGCCAGTTTGCATTCCATAGGAGCCAATCCTTTCATGAGTGCTATTTAATTATCCTAAGACAAAGGGTCAGGACACATAAGACTTGCTTAACTTACATACGTCGCTCTCCCAAAGATGTTTCATAAAAAAAATCTATTTTTACATTTTCGGGCCTAATTTTTTACGTAAAAATTCACGACCTCGGTGTACACGCGTCTTAATCGTGGTTACAGGCATGTCGAGCACGTCACTTATTTCCTGAAGCGACAAATCCTGCAGGTATCTAAGAATCATCACAGACCTGTATTTCACAGGCAGACTGTCAATGGCCTCATAGATTAGCCCCTGCGTCTCAGAGAGCAGTAATTCGGTCTCAGGTGTTACATTATCACTTGGAATCAACGAATAGCCGTCAAGGCCCTCCTGATCGTTCATATCTGCATCGAGCGAATAGGTTGGTTTCCGTTTGCGTAATCTATCAATACAGAGGTTCGTTCCAATCCGATAAATCCAGGTAGAGAACTTCTGTTTATCATCATACCGATCCAAGTTTCTATACACACGCAAAAAGGTCTCCTGAACAATATCCTCCGCCTCATGGCGATTGTTCAGCATCCGGTACGCCAAATGATATATTTTGTCTTTATATAGTTCCACAAGCTCGGCAAATGCCCTTTGGTCGCCTTTTAAGGCGAGCTTTGTCAATCTGCCTTCCAAATTCTCCACCTGTTAACTCCCCCAGACTTGCCGCCCTTGGTATTTATTTTCAAATATCCACGGTACAAGCAATTAAATCGTAATTCAAGTTTGTGTAAAAATCAAGGATTGTATTGTAACCTTCTCTGTAAACTGAGTTAAAAACTGGACAACTTGGTATAGGTGATTAAGTGCAGCTTCGAGAAATATTTGGACTTCCGGTCGCTGTTATTGTCAGATTTCCTGATTTAAAACCGCTACTTGCGGTAGAAATCTGACAATAAAGGCGATCGCTAACGCTCCTACAGTTCCAAACATTCTCTACGCTACTCCATCACCTGAATAATAAGTGCCACACTATTTACCTTCGCTTACATCTCGGTTACTTGGGTAGGGCCTGAAAGATCAATATTGGGCAAAGCACCACAATATTTTTCAGGACAAAAGAATCACTTGGCAGCACAATATTTAGTTTATGAGCAAAGTAGCTCGTATTAAGCAACAAAATCATCCCGTCGGTTGAATAGGCTTCTGTTAGTTTAAATTTGTCGCATATGGATTAGAGATTGTTATACTTTCCGCAGGGTTTTCAGTGATTTGGCGAGTAAGAACTCCAGTGTAGGTTTAGGGTTTCATTTTGATGGAACAAGTTATAGGGAAAACCTCCCTATAAATTAGGTCACAGCTGTTTTATGACCAAGTTATAAGGAATTTCTCCCTGTATATTGGCCAAATTCAATTAATTACACCAAGTTCAGCTGATATAAAGGGAACAATTCCCTATATTTTATCGAAATGACCTTAAAATACCGATTTACGGGTAATAATTCCCTTTAATTCAGCATTTTGACCCTGAAGCAGCACAAAAAGTCCGCCCCGATAAAGGGCGGACTTTTTGTGTTAAGACTATATCAGCCGGTATTCCGAAGACCAGCGGCAATGCCATTGATGGTAAGCAATACTTCGCGAAGCAATTCGCTATCGTCTCCGTCAACTTCACGGAGCGCTCTAAGCTCAGATAGCAATTGAACCTGCAGGTAGCTAAGTGGATCAACGTAAGGATTGCGGAGTCTGATCGACTCCTGAATCACAGGGACGTTATCCAAGATATCCTGCTGGCCAGTAATCTTCAGGATCAACTCAGAGGTCAGTTTGAATTCATCTTCAATCTGTCCGAAGATCCGTTGACGTGCTTCCTCGTTCTTGCCCATGCTGGCGTATTCCTTAGCAATGATCAGGTCCGCTTTTGAAATAGCCATTTGCAGCGTATCTATCAGTGTAGTAAAGAATGAGAAGTTCTCATACATATGCTGCATTATCTTCAGATTCTCTTCCTTACCCTCATAGAAACTCTGCAGTCCGGTTCCAGCAGCATACCACGCTGGAAGCAAATAACGGCTTTGTGTCCACGCAAATACCCACGGAATTGCACGCAAGTCTTCAAACCGGTCACTGTTCTTCCGTTTGGAAGGGCGTGAACCAATATTAAGCTCTCCAACCTCAGGCAGAGGTGTAGATTCTTTGAAATAAGTCAGGAAGTCCGGATCACGGAATATCAAATCCTGATATTTGTGAAGCGAAACTTCAGAGATACGGGCAACAATCTCTTCCCACTTCTCTTCATATAAATCCGCTTGTGGAATTCTCGCATTGATCGCTGCAGTCACAAGCGCAGATGTCGCTTGCTCTAGACTGCGGTAAGCAATCCCTTGCATCGAATAACGGGAGGAGATAACTTCTCCCTGCTCGGTGATCTTAATGCCGCCGCCAATCGTCGAGGCTGGCTGAGCCAGAATGCTGCGGTTAAGCGGCATGCCGCCACGACCGAGCGCTCCACCACGACCGTGGAAGAACTTCAGCTTGATTCCGAACTTATCGGCTGTAGCTGTAATCTCTTTCAGAGCAACACGCAGTTCATAGTTAGCGGTAACCACGCCGCCATCTTTGTTACTATCTGAATATCCAAGCATGATTTCCTGCAAATCATTCATTGCTCTTACTGCATCGCGGTAGATAGGCATGCTGAGCAATCTATTCATAATTTGTGGTGCTTCATGCAAATCATCAATCGTTTCAAAAAGTGGCACAGCTTGCAGCGTACATACGACTGTACCGTCATTATCTTTGCGGAATAGTCCTACCTCTTTGGAGAAGACCATAACCTCCAGAATATCGCTTGCCGCTTCTGCCATACTGATCAAATAACTAGTGATACATTGTTTGCCGTACTCTTCTTGCGAAGCAAAGATCGTCCGGTACACTGCAAGACATTCCTCTGTACCCTCACTATACGTCTGATAAGAAGAAGTGATTGGACGTGGATCATTCAACAGCTTCTCCAGTAGCTCAATCTTCTCATCTTCAGACAGTTTGGAGTAATCCGGCGTAATGTTCATTTTCGCCAAAATTTCAGTCATAGCATTCTCATGTTCTTGACTGTGCTGACGCACATCAAGTGTCGCCGTATGGAAACCGAACAGCTCCACTTGGCGGATCAATTTCTTAATATAAGTGTCGGCCACATAATCGGCATAGTGATGCCGTAAGCTGCGGTCAATCACGTTCAAATCATCGATAAACTCTTCAGGTGTAGAATAACGCTCAAGAGTATCTTTTTTCTCATCATCCAGAACATTTTGTGTCTTGGAGATCATATAGCTAAGCTTAATACGGTAAGGTTCATTATCATTGCGCCATTCTTCCATCTTGCCAAGATTAATGATCTCACGATCAGCTTCAATGGATTCTACTAGCTCAGGCGTCACCTTAACAATACTTGTGCTAAAGCTTAGATATTTCATGAGTTCACGCATAATCCGTTGATATTCCCGAATCGCCAGCTTACGCTGCATGCGCAAGGTCTGTGAAGTAACTGTAGAAGTTACCGAAGGGTTACCGTCACGGTCTCCACCAATCCATGAGCCAAAACGCAAGTAGGTTGGTACATGCCAATTCTGCCCTGGGTAGTATTTACTGAGACAACGTTCAAGTTCTTGATAAACATCGGGCAATACATGGAAGATCGTCTCATGGAAATAGTACATCCCATTACGTACTTCATCGAGTACGGTAGGCTTACGGTCACGCAGTTCATCCGTTTGCCATAGCGTAATCACTTCATTTAATAGCTTCTCACGGAGCTGTTCACGCTCCCGGAAGGTTAAGGTAGGGTTATCCAGACCCATAACATCATCAGATATCCGCTTATGAATATCGAGAATAGCACGGCGCATAGCTTCCGTTGGATGTGCCGTCATTACAAGTTCCAGAGATAATCCTGCAATAATCTCGTTAACTTCCTCATGAGAGAAATCACGTTCACGAAGCTCTTTAATCGCGCTTTCTATAGAACCGGGTTGGACTGTCTCCCCAGCTGAACGTTCATAGTCACGTTTGCGGCGAATCCGATGGTTCTGTTCGGCAATATTCACGAGCTGAAAATAAATAGCGAACGCTCTTATTACCTGATGACGGTTCTCTGGATCCAAAGAATTGATTAACTCCTTAAATTCACTGTGCAGTTCAGGTAAAAATAGTGAGCGCAGCGATTTACTGGTTTCGCGAATTTTCTCCACGATCTCTAGTAGTTCGTTACCGCCTTGGTGAACCAAGACCTCTCCTAAAATGTTCCCCAAGAACCGTACGTCCCGTCGCAGCAGATTGTTAGAGTTGCTTTTGCTGACGGTAGTCGTAAGTTCGGTCATGCTGCTCCCCCCATTCTCTTCCGGATCAATGTGTTAATTATTGTCTGTCTAAAAATCGCCTATTAAAGGTTTCCTCATATCATACAATAAAACTGCGTGAAAATCTCCAACTATTTTGCGCTGTAAAGCGACACAGCATCTAAGATTATACACCAATTTCTCAATTTATACAGTCCTTATATTTTATGTATTCTTTCTTATATATAATGGCTCTAGCATACCTTCATTATGTGTATTTAAATACGGAGCGTTCGAATCTGATCGATGAACAGGCCAATAAGAGGAGAATAATGACGATCGCGGTTATACGAATAATAAATATGTCTTTGAAAATTATAATCTGGAATGGTGCGCATTAGCAATCTTCCTCTGGCTACCTCATCCTCCACAGCAAGACGCGATATAAACGAAACGTACTTTCCACTCATAAGCGATTGCTTTATGGCCTCCAGTGAATCCAGTAGAATATAGGTCCTCGGTTCATTCCCCTCACGCTCAAACCATTTATCCGTCAGTTGGCGTGTACTCGACTCCTTGTCATGTAATATAAAACTTGCTGAAGCAATCATAGCCGGGTTTAGATTAGAAAATGAGGCAAATTCATGAGATGGCGAAAAAACAAGCACGAGCTCGTCCTCACACAAGGCTTGAGTATGCAGATCTGGTAGATAAAAAGATTCTGTAGACAAAATACCAAGGTCAATCTCATGGCTAGCCAGCATTTCTTTGATTACAGGGGAAGGCTTAACCGATAAAGAGATCGTAATCCCCGGATGTTGTTCTCCAAACAGCCCCAATATTTTCGGAAGAATATAAGTAGCTGGAACGTAACTGGCACCAATCTTAAGCGTTCCTCGCCCCGCCTGACTGAACTCTTTTACAACCCGCTCCGCTTCTGCAGCTAGTGCATTGATTTTAGTCGCATAATGAAGAAACGCTTTTCCACTCTCCGTAAGAATCATTTTATCCATTCTGGATTCAAATAACTTCTCCCCCAATTGCTGCTCTAAATTCTTCAAATGGTACGTAACGGTGGGCTGCTTCAGTCCGAGTTTATCGGCTACTGTAGTTATTTTCTTATGTTTATTTAACAGTTCTACGATTTCCAGCTTGATTAAATTAAGGTTCATTATCATCCACTCCTCGCCTATTCACTAAACGGTAACATAGAAGAATTCTATGAATGTTAAAATAAATCGGCAAAAAAGTTAATATCACAGTTACATTCAGCAAATATAGCGGGAATTCTTTACCTTTACACTAAGAACAAGCTTAAGAACAGGCAGGTAGATAGAGATGAAGGAAATTACAATCCACAGATTGGAAAAGAAATTCGGAGATGTGCATGCCTTGAAGGCTGCAGATCTGAAGATTCCCGCTGGAAGCTTTACGACATTACTCGGTCCTTCAGGTTGTGGAAAGACGACACTACTCCGTCTGATTGCTGGGCTAGAAACACCGGATGCTGGAGAAATCCTAATGGATGACGAGTTTATTTTCTCAGGCAACAAAAAAATTAGTCGCCCCATCCATAGCCGCAACTTTGGCATGGTCTTTCAAGATTTCGCGCTCTGGCCGCATCTAACTGTCTTCGAGAATGTCGCCTTCGGACTTCGTGCCTCTAAGCAGAAAAAGGATTTACGGATTAGGGTTCAGCAAGCCCTTCGATCCGTAAAGCTGGAAGGACTCGAGCTACGCTTTCCCCATCAGCTGTCCGGTGGACAACAGCAACGGGTTGCTTTTGCCAGAGCTGTAGTTACTAGACCCCAACTCGTATTGTTCGACGAGCCGTTAAGTGCACTGGATGCAGTCTTGCGAGATGAAATGAGGCTGGAGTTAACCTCCTTGGTGAGGAACATGGGTATTACCGCTCTATATGTCACCCATGATCAAACCGAGGCGATGTCTATGTCAGATGAAGTGGTCGTGATGCAAGGTGGAACTATTTTACAAACAGGTTCTCCTGAGGAGATTTATCAGAAACCTAATCATCCTTTTGTAGCTCATTTTATTGGAAAATCCAACTGGATCGTTCCCGATAAGCAAATGCTTCGTCCGGAACATTTACGTTGGTCTCAGGAGGATGCTTCCTCTCTTCCATTTACGGGGACGATTCGACATGTGAGCTATATGGGTGATCGCTATGAGGTCATTCTGGACATGGAGAACCGAACTACTTGGACCGCTTATCATGATCAACGTCTACCTGTTGGAGAAACGATCCAGGTCTACGCTTCAGAGCACCAGATCCATCATCTGAATTAAGCGTCCACTGCATGGAATAGCTCGTATGATGCTGTTCCATGCAGCAAGATGCAAAAAATATTAGGGAGGCATTCACATTGAAATCAATGAATAACACTAAAGGACTTAGTACACTTCTTCTAACAACTATAATCGGAGCGAGTCTAGCCGGCTGTAGCTCTACTAACACTCCTGCTGCTAACGCAAGCAATCCGACTTCAACCGCTAACACTACAGCTCAAACTGAAGCACCACAACCCACAGAGAAAGCTCTGAGTGGCAGTCTTGTCGTCTACAGCGCAGGTCCTGAAGGTCTAGCCAATAAAATTAAAGACGGCTTTGAAGCCAAAACCGGTGTGAAGGTCGAAATGTTCCAAGGCACTACTGGAAAAATACTAGCCCGTATGGAAGCAGAGAAGTCCAATCCAGTAGTCGATGTTGTTGTTCTTGCCTCCCTTCCATCCATGCAAGGGATGAAGAATGATGGATTATTGCTTCCATATAAAGAGGCGGTTAATGCAGATAAGCTCGTTAGCGATTGGTCAGACACAGCAGATGGCAATTATTTTAGCTATAGCGCATCCGCACTGGGGATTGTCTACAATACTAAAAAAGTAAGCACACCTCCGACTTCATGGGATGATCTCACTAAAGCGGATTGGAAAGGAACCGTCAATATTCCAGATCCTTCGCTATCTGGCTCGGCTCTAGATTTTGTAACTGGATATTTAAGCGCTAAAGGGGACAGCGGTTGGGATCTTTTTAAACAATACAAAAGCAATGGTGTAGCGATGGCGGGCGCCAATCAAGAGGCACTTGATCCGGTTATTACCGGTGCTAAATCCGTCGTTGCCTCGGGTGTAGATTATATGGCTTATAAGGCAAAAGCTGATGGAGAGCCTGTAGATATCGTCTACCCTGCTGAAGGAACAGTGATCAGCCCTCGCCCGGCTGCGATTATTAAGACAAGCCCGAATGTAGATAATGCCAAAGCTTTTATCGACTATCTTCTATCTGATGAAGCTCAAGCGCTAGTTGCTAAAGCCTACTTATTGCCAGGCAGAAACGATGTGAAAGCAGAGAATCGTGCAAATCTCGATGAAATTAAGACATTTGATGTGAAATGGGAATGGATGAACGAACATAGTGATGAAGTTTCCTCGACCTTCACACAAATTTTTAAATAAGCGTAATGAATATTAACTCTTTACGCTCATTTAAATGGGTGAGCGGCGGACTTGCTTTATTTATACTGACAGTGCTCGTACTGCTGCCACTCCTGCTCATTTTTTGGACCAGTATCTATCCCAATGAGCAGCTGGATATAGCCGCGCCACTACGAACCATTATGAGTAGTCATGATCTGGTTGAGGTACTGCTGAATTCTATCGGGCTCGGGGTAAGCGTTATTCTATTAACTACGCTATTTGCACTACCTCTGGCCTGGATTATGGCTAAAACGGACTTAGGGCATCATAATTGGCTGGATGTTGTGCTACTAATCCCTTTTATGACTCCGCCATACATTGGTTCAATGGGTTGGATGTTATTTATGCAAACGGGTGGGTATATGGAACAGTTTCTGCCCGCTTCCTCCGTGCTGACTCCGTATTTCTTTAGTTATGGAGGGATGGTGCTGATCATGAGCCTGCATTTATTCCCCTTCCTGTATTTACTGCTGCGTAATGCGCTTTTGCAGATCGGAGGCAATCTGGAGGAAGCAGCCTCTGTTCATGGTGCTCCGTTCTTTTACAGATTTAAAAGAGTAATCATTCCCTTGCTATTATCCAGCTATGGGCTTGGAGCTCTTCTCATCTTCGTCAAAACGATTGCCGAATTTGGTACCCCTGCGACCTTTGGTCGTAGGATCGGCTTTTACGTTCTGACCTCTGAGATCCATAAGTATATCTCTAGTTGGCCAATAGATTTTGGAAAGGCTACTTCACTAGCTTCCTTGCTGCTCGGGGTTTGTCTCGTCATGTGGTACATCCAGACTCTAATTAGCAGTCGCTTCTCTTATCGCCTAATTGGCGGAAAAGGGACTCGCACCAAACGTTATAAAAGTACGGCGATCATAGGGGTTCTTAGTTGGGGGTATGTTGTTCTATTACTTCTAGCATCTATCGGCATTCCTTATTTTTCAATCATAACAGCCTCATTATTGAAGCTGCGAGGAGAAGGCGTATCTTGGAGCAATTTAACCTTAAAACATTATGCAGAGCTGCTATCACCGGGTTCTCAAGGTCTTGAGGCCTTATTAAATAGCTTCACATTAGCCATCGTTGCTTCTAGTATCGCGGTTATTCTTGGGACTTGGTTTGCCTTAACTGTAGGAAAAGGTGCTACATTCAAGCAGAAAATTACAGATCTATTCAGCCTACTTCCCAATACAGTTCCTGGAATTGTAATTGTAGTAGGGCTAATCCTGCTATGGAATGCTCGCTGGATGCCTATTCCGCTCTATAATACCTACTGGATGGTTGTACTTACCTATGTTGTACTATTCATCCCCTATACTGTTCAGTATGTAAAAGCGAGCTATGGGCAGATCGATTCTTCCCTTATGCAAGCGGGACAAGTATTCGGAGGAAGCAAGCTTTATGTGTTCCGCCGTATCCTGCTCCCACTCATTCTACCGGGGATGGTGGCTGGATGGATGATGACCTTCACCATTTCCAATCGGGAACTGGTAGCCTCCTTACTCATTCTTCCACCTTCAATGCAGACATCGGCGACCTATATTTTTGCCCAGTTTGAACAAGGTGCAGTAGCGATGGGGATGGCCATGGCAGTAATCTCTGTCGGCGTTACTACTATATTACTACTAGTATTAGAATATTTAAGCCCAGATAGAAAGCGGAGACAACGATGAGCACACTAACGATTTGGGGAGGGGCCGGAGAGCATGGCCGTTCCTCCTATCTTTTGCAGAACAAAGATGGGCAATCTGGTATTCTACTCGATTGTGGTGTCAAAAAAGAAGGCCCAGGTGAATACCCCCTGCTAGATACAGACATCATCCCGCATTTGCAGGCAGTGTTTCTGTCCCATGCGCATGAGGATCATTCGATAGCACTTCCCCTACTATATAAGTATGGATATTCAGGTAAGGTATGGACAACGAAAGCTACCGTTAAACAGCTTCCCGATTATTTCGAAGCATGGGATAAATACGTGGCTGCTCAGTCCGCATCATTACCTTATGGAGAAATAGATAAGCAATCTATCCAGTTCATGTATTTAGAGGACCATATCTCCCCTCAGACTTGGCTGAGGATTGCGCCTAATCTTCGAGTACAATGGGGGCGCAGCGGACATTTAGCAGGTTCGGTTTGGCTGATCCTCGAATGGGATGGAACAGTCGTATTTTTCTCAGGGGATTATACGAAGGAGTCGCTGCTGCTCATGGCAGATTCACCAACGGTTATGGAAGCCGAAACAAAAGATGTCGTAGATCTATCCATTATCGATGCCGCCTACGGCGCGGATCCTGATGAGCAGCTTGTAAAGTTACAGCAATTAGAGTCAGCGATCTGTAACACTCTGCAAAAAGGGGGTTCAATCCTCCTTCCGGTGCCTATCCATGGCAGAAGCCAGGAATTGATCGTATGGGCAAGCGAGTGCTTCCCCGATGATCAGCTGATCGTCGAAGAAGAGCTCATAGCTCCTTTAAGAGGTTTGAGCGATAAGACCGAATGGCTGAAAGAGGGCGCTATTCAGCGCGTTGATATGCTTTTTAATAGAAAGAACTTGTGCATTGTATCTAATTCAGAGGAACGTGCAAAGGCATTGTTGAATCTCAAGAATGCAATCATATTTACCAATGACGGGATGATGCAGTCGGCAAAAGCACAAGAGTATTTTCACCAGCTCTCTGCTTCTCCTGACAACCATGTGATTTTTACGGGACATTTGGCGGCAGGTAGTTTCGGGCACCGTCTCGTTAAACATTCTATGGTAGAAGAATCTAGCGACACGAGATGTACAATCTCACTCATTCGCTATAAAGTCCACCAAGGCTTACCGGACATTCGAGAAATGCTCCAAACGGTTCCCAGCCGCCGGTCGGTGCTCGTTCATGCTCCCAAATCGCATATCGATCATGTCACTTCTATATTAAAAGGAGAAGGTTTTACAGGGCTGTACTCTTTACTGCCTGGAAGTACGCTTTCGTTCTGAAAAATAACTATGTAATCTCGTAAAAAAACAATGGGGCTCTTCCTTGGGTCTATTCAGACTTTTTGGAACAGCCCTCTTTTATGATTCGTACCTATTATCCATTTATTCTTTCGTCGTCCCCGGTCGATTCTTAAAAGCTAGCTCAAACAACCCCGTCGCAGATAAACCAGCCAGCCCCCCAGCCCAAAGGCGAAGAACAATATCCAGTTCGGTAAAAGGATACGCTGCCGCTCCAATGAGCAAACCTATTAATAGTCCGATCATCGGGACTGCATTACGCGGGATGTTGATACTATTTTTGACCAATTGAACCAGAGCCAGTACGAATACAGCTAATATTGAGGCAAACGCCATAACATCATCTAAAATCTCTCTAGTTTCCATGATAGATACCTCCTTAGTGAGTATTTTTAATCTCAACCGTCCTAGTGGCGGAATCATAACCCACCTGTGCACCTAGCGCTTCTGCAATAACACGTACAGGAACATAGGTGATGCCTTTTTCAAGAACTCCATCTGCAACTTTTACTCCGTTAACCTTTACTGCGGCAATAACTTCACCCTTCAATTCTTCTTCCACCTTCCGATTGATAATCTTGTACGCTGCCTCCACTGCGGATATTGAGGGCTTTGCCCCTGCTCGTAACTGTGTGAGTGTTAACCCAAACACCATCTGAAAATGTGGATAGTCCTTAAAGCTCGTCCAATCGCCCCCCCATTCGAATCCAAGTGCCTTGGCCTCTTTTACAACCTCCTGCCAATCTGCGACTTGGTTGTTATTGTCGTCCCGGCGCATGTCCCAAGACACACTGGATCCATTCGGCAGCAAAAGAGCAAAATCTACGGCTAGTCCAAAATTGTGGTAGCTATACCCGCCACGCGCATTGGTGACAATCGCTCCAGGCTTAGTGCGTCCTTGTGCATAAAGAGCATCCTGCTCGGCAATTGTGCGAAGACCCTGCGTAATGAGAATGGAGATGTTGAGCTTGTAGCAACGCTCGATTAGAGCAGTAGCAGCGGAACGGACTACGGGATGTAGGTTGGTTAGGCGTTTACTTGATTTTTCTTTGATTTGGGACAAAGTGAGCATCTATACCCCTCCTTTAAATAAAAAGGCAATAATAGCAAAGATAGTACCAGCCAGAACGTATTTAAGTAGATCAACAAACACTTTTCGTTCGCTCTTGCTGTCCGTCTGGGATTGTTGCAATAACTGAAACACACGTGAGTCTAAAGTGTCCCAACGCCTCATAATTTCGTTAAATTGAATTTTCATTTCTATCGTTGATTGTTTAATTTGCTTCACATCTTCCTCATGGCGTGATTGTTTTTCTTTTAATAATAGAAGCTCATTGTTAAAACTTAGATGTTCCGTTCCAAATCTAAAGATCTCGTCTTGGATGACTACGAGTCTATTTTCAACATCTTCTATACGGTGCTCAATGGGCGCTGCTTCAGCATCGCCTCCTCCTGAATTCACTCCCACAATGGTCATATAACAGCCCCCCTCTATAGTGATAAATAAAACAGCCCTCGTAGCAGATACGAGGGCAAAATAAAAACGCCTGCTATGCGGCGCTATCTGTAATATCTATAGCTTGCTCTGATGTGATTTTGTTGGCAGTTACAAATACTTGAACTTGATCCTTTGAATAACATCCTGCGTCATAATAGCTTTTAATGATTGCGTACCAATCCATTATAATACACCTCCCGTTACAAGAGTGAGCAGCAAGTCGGCGTGGTCTTGTTCCGCCTGGTTGAGTCTAGCCTGTGTTTGCGCAGTTCTAGCGTCAGCCCGGCATTATCGGATTCCACAAGCTCGATACGCTCGGACATAGGTACTTGATATACAAGCGCTTGCGGCTCGTCAGGTTCGATGTTAGGGTCAGGATAGCTAAACTCCAATCTTCCCGTTTCGATGCTTACCTTGTAGCCGCTGCACGCTGCAAAGTCTTGCTTGTATTGCTCGTAATCAAGCTCTAAGCACCCACCGTTTCCGCTACGCGTTCGGCTAGTGCTTTATAGTTAAATCCAACGCCTGTGTTGTCTCCACCACATCGCTGGAACGCTCTCCGGTATCAACTAATACGTTACCTGTGGCGTTATCATAATAAATTTTTCTGCCTATTTGCATTTATATTCACTCCCTTTCTTAGCCCTAAGCCACCCATTTATATTCTTGAGCTACAATCTGATTATATGAATTAGTTACAGTAATACCGCCTGCAGTCGTTGTGATAGATCGCGTAAACTGTTTTGATGCTGTTGTATGCGCAAAAAGTACATTACTATTTTCCTCCTTCTAATTCCATACCGCGGCTCCGCGTGCAGAGGCAGTAGAGTAACCTCCGCCGAGCGATGCTACTACGACGTGAACCAACATTACCTCACCATCCATATTGAACGGCTTCGAGAAAGATCCGTCCGCCGCAATGTCCCCATCGTGACCGAAGCCCTGCATATATATGGTACTAGGCATTGTAATTCGCCGCGACCGCTTATCTACTATTAGCCCCGTAGCTTGTTGTGTTGTGCTCATCGACCATCCGTCCACAAAGTGACGAATTAGCACTAACCGATTTCCATGGATGTCCTGCAGCACGATTGAATGATCCTGGTGGCTGTTGTTGTTCGACGTTCCGAAAAGAATCGAGCCAGCAAACGATCCGATAGTGAACCCGGCTGGAAATCTAAACATTTCCTCAGTCTTACCGTTAGCCCCTGCCTGCGTTGCAAAGTCAACCGATGTAAGCCCACCGACCCAGGGTTGGAGTGTGCCAACTAAGGTTCCTATAGAGACACCCGCGCGGACGTTACTAGGTACGAGAGTTGGAAATGTACTTTTTGTCCAGGTAACCCCATTATAGTAGCCCGCTTGCGGCATTAAGAACACATCGCCTGTCGCCCATATCTCTGCGGCATTTGACGGGGAGTGATTATTCTCCACAGATCTATTGACTATCGCGCCATCTACTCCAAACATCGGCTTGCCTTGTAGAATGTTCGCTGGTACAAAATTCGGGTCAACAGCGATTAAAGTACCGAATCCATCAGTATTTTTACCTGATTCATAGTAGCCGGTAGGTGGCTCCATAACCAAGCTCCCGAAGTTATCACCTCTAGTTGACACTGCATTAGTGTAACCGCCAGCTGCGCCCCTTGTCCTATTTACCATTGTTCCGTTTGCAAGTCCGTTCTCGGTGCCGAATTGGTATCCGACTAGGACGAATTGCGCCGATACATTTCCATACTCACCCCCTTCACCCTGTAAGATAAAAGCCGTGCCATCATATACAACCGTGTAAACTCCGTTCAGGGCAAGTGTCGCCGCATTTCCATTGGGTTTCTTGATTGCTTTGGCTCCTAAAGCATTAGGATTGAGTGTAGGATTAGCTCCGCTAGCAATATGTGTTTTGAAACTAAATTTCAATCCTGCTATCAGCGTAGTAGGTACTGGGCTAAGTGTAATGGTATATGCGGTGGCTGTACCAGCTGTAGTACCGAATCCAGTGTTGTTATTCAGTAGTGTCTTGTCCGCAGCAGACATCAAGCCATTCGTAGCAGTTGTAGCTACGGCTGTACTGGCTTTCGCATTCCACGCCGTTTTTTCAGCATCAGTAACAAAACGATTACTCGCGTCTTGTGCAATAATAGCTGGTGGGTGGGTAGCTGGGTGGGTATAGTTCGTTGCTCCTGTAGCAATACCCGCCAGTTTAGTTTTCTCAACTGCGGTGTAGTCGTTCGTAGACAACTGTTTGCCAGTAACTTTATCTACCTTGCCATTAACGGCATTATCTAAAATGTCCATATTCCCGTTCAGATCGGCAATATCAACGATATCTGTTCCCTCTGGCTTCTTTAAGCCCAAATTTCCTGTCGTTTGCATGTGTCACTCTCCTATCTATAAGTTCTTAATTCGTTCCATGTTTTATTGTGAGCACTATCCCAGGTCAAAGCCTTAACAGAGTCCCACCACGTATAGCTGAACACAAATTCATAAGCCAAATGCGCGGGTTTGATCTCTTCGATGATTTGAATCAACCCTGCCATATTTGGAGGAATGCCTAGCGTACTTACAAAATGAATCTCAAAACGGTACTCATCGGGCACTTCCTTAACTTCAACTATTCCACCTGAAAAAGCGGACGCCGTCCGCTGGATCATCTCCGGCGTTGTCGTCCCGTTTCCACGCAGCTTCGCCTTAATCATCTCTCGGCGTGTGGCATATGACTTGGATGAATCAATATTTAGTCCAAGCTCAGCCTCCCAACGTCCAAGGCTCACCGTTGCTGTTTCAACAAACGCTTGATCCAGTACATCTACAGTGCCTACCTTCAGTCCACCAATTTCTAGCCCGATGGTCTCCTGAAGCTTCTCCATTTCACGGACATCCTTATAATAATCCGGCAAATACTGCATTAGATCAGGCGCCTCGACTTCACCCGGATGATTCGAATCTTCATCTGCGGAATACAATAATTCGCTGAATAAAGAGTTGCCATAGCTCATCCCCCTACACCCCCTTCAGTTGATTCCAGGTTAGGGGCCCTTTGGGCAAATAATCATGTGTATGCGCCGCCGGAGGAAACACTGCTGGTTTACCCGCTACCCCCGCCCAAGCTACACTATCCGCTTGTTGCGCGAAATCCACCTTGCCATTGTTATTCGTATCGTAAATACTTTTCAGCATGTCCCCGATACTTTGTGCCGCAACTAGCAAGACATTCCCAGCAGCAGAACCGATATATAGCTTCCCACTGTCTGTACAGTAGCCAAGCTCACCAATAGCCAGTGCTCCAATCGCACTTTCCAATCCGCGGCGTATTTGAATCAATGTCTTTAAAGCCATTGTCCAGCCCCCTAGAAAGTTCCGCCATCAATACTGACTACGGTAAGTTTATTGCCATTCGCAGCATCATAAATGATGCTACTTCCATCCACACTTACAGCTACACCGGATCCATCTACGGAGATCCCTTTTCCAGCCGTAACCGCAATCGCGTCTGCAGTAACCGTGATTCCATTGCCTGCACCAATATTCAGTGTCACAGCATCGGCCTGACCACCACCAATCAGCCCGTTCCCAGCTGTAATGGTCTGTAGCGCACCACCCGTGCGTACCCATGCGCTGCCATTCCAGCTATAGATCTTTTGCTCATCATCGACGTAAGCGGTCCAGCCTACGACCGGAACATAAAATACCCAAGCAGCAGATTGGTACTCCACGATTTGATTCGTTTTCCCCGCCCATGCCCCGGTTGCTCCCGCTGGAATAATGTATCGGTCACCCTCAACCGGACTGGCAGGTGGAGCCAGCAGGTTCTGATCTTTTACCGACGCTTGCGGTTCGATGTTATGCTTGGCCAACTCAATTTCATTTTTAATCTTTTGCGCTGACCACAAATCTGTAATCGTAGTCCCGGCATCATTGATCGTCCGGTGCTTGGTCACATCGTCAATGTGAGTCTTGATCTCAGCGGCAGTCTTTACATTCGTGCCATCTGATACTTTATTGATATGTCCCGCACTAATATCCGCTTTAAGCACCTTCGCGTAGGTTGCTCCATCAGCGATATCATCAATTGTACCTGTCAGATCGCTAAGCTTCTGCGCGTTCACCCGCCGCCAAGCTGCCCCATCATCAAAATACAAATATCCGCTATTCGTACCCGTAGTCACGTAATACAAACGGCCAACGGCTCCTGCAACCGGACGCGAAGCTTCTGGCCCGGACAACGCCCTTCCGACCATGGAATTAGACGTGCCGTCACCAATATAAACTTCCTTAGTATCACTGCAAAAACCAAGCTCACCCGCCTTCAACACGCCATAACTCGTTAGCTCAGCCTTTGTTCCCCGCTTTATTTGTATGGTCTGTGCCATTTTACACCTCTCTTCTGAATGATCCTCCGTCAATCTGACCCTTGTTCTTATACCGTTCTATTTCAGTTTGAACAGCGGTAATACTTACCTGCAAACCATTAATATCATCCGCTTCAACTGTATCCCCGGGGGTTTCGTAAGTCACATAAACCTCGGGCACATCGGCAAAAATCTTAATCAACCGCCGCCATGGCGCTTCATCCGGAAAAGACACCGTAAAATTACGTAGCTCGATCCCGGAATACTGTGACCCTGTGTACACCGCGATGGTCTGATTATTGATGTTGTCATGCGCAAGCGCACCACTATACATGCCATTTACAAGCGGTAATCTCTCTTCAATAACATAGCTGCCACCATTTGCTTTTTTATTAAGCTTTTCTTGAAAAATATCAACTTTCTCCGGGTAACCCATGCTACACCTCCAGTAAAACGTTGCCGAACAAAGGTATTTCTTCTTCGTTCAACATTACGTTGCCCGCTCCACCGTTCAGCTTCAGTTCACTGTAATCCGCGACTCCCTCAGTAGCTAGCAATAGGGCACCGATTACAGACTGGCTAATATAGGTTGCTGAAAAAGCCTTCTCTTTGCGATAGCTCTCAAGAATCGCCTTAAATTCTTCATTTACAGCTTGCAGCGCATAACCTGAAGCAAGGGTTACTTTTGCGCTTACACTAATACTTTTGCCCTTCGCTGACGCCACAGTTACAACAGCACCTACGGGGGCTTGCCCCTCACCCGCTCCAGAGACCGGATCAATGTAATGCTGAACCTTAGTCACCAGTAGCTCAGAAGCAGGAAGTTTCTCGGCATCCACAACAATCACCTTCACCGTCTTAGGACCGTTCCATAACGGAAAAACACGTGCACCTCCCACCCCCACAACCTGCATAGCCCACTCCATATAGTGATATTTATTGCCGCTAGTAGCTGGGCGTCTGGCTGAATCCAAATAACGCTGGCGTAGCGATTCATCACTTTCGGCGTTCTCTCCAGGGATCAGAAGAGAAGCTATTTCTCCGCGCGCGAGGTCTGAAATATAATCTACTGGCAGCAAAGAACCAAAATATCGGTTTCCTTCTTCTCCAGCGGTTTCACTCTCTAACCGATACACTCCAGGAGATAGCTTCTCCACAGCCATATAATTCAGCATATCGAGTGAGAAGCGGCTACCGAGAGGAACATCCACAAATCCCCCATCCGCTTTATAAAAAATACCTTTTAGTTGCGCCTTGCTCGCTTCACGCCTTACAATTCCTGACCAGGAGATACTTCGCTCCAAGTACTCACCGGTAGCCGTATCTGCAAAATACAGATTATTATTCACATCCAGCTCAATGTACATTTGCGCCAGCTCTGCTGCTGCCGGAGCGAGCGCGTCATAAATGATGCTACCCTCTCGTTTATCCAGACCTGACGGAACCCGGTCCAGCATCCGCTCTAAAAGAGCCTCATACGTCTGATCCTCATACATCCTCATTCCACTCCTTTCTCAGCTGAAAATTTCCGTAACGTGTGACCACCTTGCAGTCAAAAGTTAAGTTTTCTCCGGTAAAAGAAACCTCAATATTTTCTAAGCTAAGGATTCGTTCATCCTGAAGTAAGGCCTCATTAATGACACGTCTGATTTCAGCTCTGACCAACAGCCGATCCTTACCCAGAACCAGCTGCCACTCTGTTCCGTAATCCGAACTGTAAATCAGATGTTCAAATCTATCGGTTCGCAGAATTTTGGCCGCTGCCTGCTGCACTGCCTCAAGTCCATCCGCTTGGCCAGTGATCCTTTTTCTGTCCCAATCCATTCGGTAGGTTAGACTGGGGCTTTCCCCACGTTCAAGGTTGACCTCGCCTTCAAGAAGGGCAGTTATCGGTCCAGCTTTTCCAATCGCAGGAATCATATCGGACTCACCAGCCGATCCAGAACAATATAGCTTTGTCCACCCTGCATCCGAACCATCAGAACCCGATCACCAGAGGCAAGCCCTCGACGCACTACCACTTCTCTACCCTCTAGCTCGACTTTACATTCCATTACCGATTCAGGCAGCACTAGCGCATTCCCCGATAAAATAAAACGTTGATCCACCTGGATCTGCAAAGGAGCTGCCTCCGTTACTGTCCCATAAGAAAAAGCCACGGGATTTGTATTTCCCACGGCTCCTAAGCTTGCTTTTTTTATAATATCCAACATCATTTCTACACCACCTTTATATCGAGGGACATCGTATGCTCCCCACCGGAAATCTTATGACTACATTGATCCACCAGAAACACCTGAGTCTTGAATTCATCAAGCAGGACATAAATGAAATTACCAGCCCTTACGCGCATATCACCAATCGCCTGTACGGAGAGACTAAGCTTTTCACGGTTGTGCATTTTTAGCAGATTATTTGCCTTCTCCTGAATTTGTGCAGCATTCGCTTTGTCATCGGCCTTCTGATACAAGTGCAGGATACCCCAGCGTTTCACATTATCCTTATCGCTAACCGGAAAGAAATCACGCTTACCAGACTTCTCGTTATCCTTGTATAGAAAAATGGTGTTGTACGTATCATCATCAATACTTTTTTTGAGCGAATAGTCGTACAGATACTGCCCCGCTCCCAGCACCAGATTAAGCAGCATAGACTCCGGTTTACGAAGCGTCAGCTTACCAAAGTCATCGTAAAAAGCCATCAGCCGCCCCTTATACTGAAGCTCACTGCCGATCGCTCCCATAATGATGTCCAGCAGCTTTTTGTCATCTTCAATTAATGAGGGAATTCGGTATTCTGTATTCTCCAGCACACCTGTCTTCAGGCCGTAGTCCTTGGTTATTTTAGTAATAACATCGCTAGCCGTGACATCCTGCAAAACATAACTACCATTGCCTAGTAAATAACGAATCTGATCATAAGCAGTCAGCTTAATCTCCTGATCCGAGCCTGTATCAATGCTGAACACAAACCCGTAGAATACATCCACATTATCTTTGCTGAACTGAATAATATCACCGTTGCTGATGCTAAACTTGGGATGCTGATAGATACCACTGTCCACAAGTGTTAACTCTAGCGTTGATGGTTTGCCTGAACGAGCAGTTTTCCATGTAATATCGGAGACGATACCTGAAATATCCCATAAATGTCCTTCCTTATTCTTTACAAGTAGCTCCATAACAGCCTCCTACGGTAGCTTAATGACCTTACCGATTGGAAGCTTCCTCAGCTCACTATCTTTAATGCCATTAAGTTTCTGGATTTCTCCACACCTTTTGCCATCTCCAAGAATTTCTTTAGCGATTTTCCATAGATTGTCTTTAGATTTCATGATATACGTTTTAGGTTTGGGCTTTTCATTAGCCCGCTTCTGTTCTACCTTCACTTCATCTTTGACAACCTTAACTGCTACCGCTTGATAGAATACATACTTTTTGAGAGATAAAGAATATTCAATATCCCCTGATGTACCCGCACTGAGCTTCCAAGAGAAACCTTCAATACTCATAGCCATGTTCACACCGAAATCAATTTCTATGGATTTATCCTCACTAGTCGATGATTCCTTTAACCATTTCTGAGGGTTGTTTAGCTTCCCATCAGCTTTTTTCAAGTCATCAGCATAACTCACCCCAGAGAATACAAAACGAATAGGTCTGCGACTAGTCATCCACTTCTTAATCAGCTCCACATATTCAAAAGGTCTCTTCAACCCGTCCTCTTGCACCAATACGAACGGATATTTTTGTGCCGGAAAAATACTTTCAATTGTAATCTCCGTAAGCTTCGGATAAGCAATCGTATTGATCTCACCCAAATCGATAATGGTATAGCTTTTTCCATCCCCGCTCTCTTTGATCTCTAAGGTCTCCGGGTTGACTGGCAGCCGGAATGCTTCCGCCTGATTATTAAAACCAAGAAAAATCCCGTACTCTTCCATGTTACGTATACACCCCCTGCGCTGTAGAGACAAACTCCTCGTTCAGCTTTTGCCCGATCTTGTTGATAATCGTATCAATGTCTCCGGCATTATTAATATTCCCGGTCGTCACCTGCACCGTCGGCGTAAGCTCCACAAAATTCTGGATCGCCTGAATCTCCGCTAGCTCACGCAGCATTTTCAGATCATCGCTAGAGATGTCTACAGTGTCGTTGATGGAGTCGAGTTGCTTCACGCGGTTTACGGTGTTTAGATTACCTGGAGTTCCTGCATTTTGAAAAGAACCCGTAGCTGAAGGTGTATTCATCGTAGGAACTACTGGAATTTCAGGTACGGTAGGCGTTTGCAAAGGTTTTGACAAATCCCCTGAATGGGTAGTATTCCACTGATTTAATGTGGTGTTATTACTCTTATTTCCACCTACATTTAATTTTTCTTTAAACTTATTGATATCAAAATTCTGGATTTTTTCTGCCCCTGAATTAAAAGAAGCTCCAATGTCCATTTGCAAATCCTTTTTGAATTGACTGCTATCAACCTCTTCAATATGAAGATTGATCTCCGACTCTATACCAATAAATTTGCCAACAGCTCCAACTACTTTATTTATACTATCTAGCAAAAAGTTCACAGCGCCAATAATACCATTAACAAATCCGGTCCAAAGATCGATAACAAAGCCCACAAATTCTGCAACGAGCTGTCCCAGTCCCCTGAACATATTCGCCAAAAAGTCCCTCACAGGCTGAAGGGCTGCCACAATCCCTAAAAATGCTACTATAAGTGCAACTATAAGCCCTATTACAAGTGCAATTGGATTAGCACTCATCACAGCGTTGAAAATGCCTTGGGCTGCGGTAGCAATTCCGGTAGCAATAGATGAAATTCTAGTTGCAATTGTTGAGGCATTCATCGCGATTGCTAAGGCAATAACTCCAGCAACAACACCCAAAACAATCGGCAAAACAACAGGGTTGCTAAGAACACTCCAGAGATACAATGCACCTTGTACGACCTGCGAGAATACTTGTGCAAGTATCGCCAGTCCAATCGCTATCCCATCGATAATTGGCTGAAAGCTTCCATCTGAAAATGCCTGGTTAAGAATGCCTAATAGTGGTGACAATGCCGCAAGAGCACCTTCTCCCATACCAGCCAGAGAGTTGTTATAGTTTCCAAGAAGAGCTTGCCATTGATTAACGGGTGAATCCATCATGGTTTGTAGCGAATCACTCGTCATCCCTGACGTTGTCATAATATCTCCCAAAGTACTCAAAAAGGCTTCCATATTGCCCGTTCCGGCCACTAGATCAAGTCCACCCAGATCCTCTTTATCCACCTGAAGCATGGATGCTAAATCACTAGAATCCCCCTCAAAAGCAGAAGTAATCGCCGATGAAGTATCACCAATATCTTTACCCTCCGGAGACATCATGCTTAGCCTTGTGGAATAATCCATAAGCTTATCTAACTGATCCGTATTTTGAGTTTTAGGATAAAACGACAAGACACTTTCCATGGACTTGTTTACATCCTGCCCGGTATCTAGTGCCCTCTTCTTGAACTTATCAAACATTGCCACACCAACATCAGCATTTCCGGTTTTCGCTTTAAAAAGATCCTCCCATTTTTGCTGTTCAGCTGCAGGCGCAAGCACCTTTTCCATAACTCCTTTAACTTTTTCCAGCACACCTTTGGCTTTCCCAAAAGCACCGGTGATCTTTTCCCATGTACCCGCCTGCTGTTCAGCCCCTGCTGCTCCTTGTTCTGCCGCACCGTTCAGTCTCTCCTGAGCCTGTACTGCGCCTCCAATAGAAGCTTGAATTCTGGTATAAGCTGCACTGTAATTGTTAGTAATGTTGTACACGGGTTTATTGACTATTTTCATACTGATTCGGTTTAAGGTTGCGGAAAAGGAATTTGAAATATTTGCAGAAACCTGAGTTGTAATTTGATTGGTTATATCATTGATCCATTGGTTGGAGACTTGCTGGATTCCAGCTATATTGTTTTGCATACCTGCCATTCATTCACCCCCTCATCTCTTCCTCGCCTTACTCCGTGCCTGATCCCGCTTCTCCTTCTCCACACGAACAGCAATCATCGCATAAATTGCGGCACGTTCGCGCGAAGACAGCTTCATCAGCTCATGCGGTAAAATATGCAGCTCGTGGAGGGCGTAGTAAGCTAAGTTCGCTTCACTGTCGCCCTCGTTGATTAGTTTTTTACTTCATCCACCAGCTCGTTCATATCTGTACCGAAGCCATTCAAGGCCTGTACCCGTTCACCCAGTGCCGCAAATTCACCTGGAAGCAGCATTTTACGCAGCAGCGTTTCGGCACCAAGAACACCATAAGAACGTTGTAGCTCAGCATTTTTCAGATCTGGATGCACCACACTTGAGGTCATAAGCTTAGCCATATAATCATTCGGTTCAATCTCGGAGGTATACACTCCGTTCTTACCTTTGACCTTACGAGTAGCTGCTTTACGGCATTCCTGATTCTCATCCTCGTTCATACTGCGTAGCTTCCAGGCAACTGCGTTTCCTTCCTTATCCTTAAACCGCTGCGATACTACAAACTCCTCGGTCGTGTCACATGCTACATTTTGCGCAAAAAACAAACTTAATTCACTCATTGTCTTCCTCCTAAAATGATTTAGTTTCTTCTAGTACTACTAACTAGACAGAGAAGAGACCCGCCGCTCACCTGCACGCCCGGGCCTTACTTGCTCCTATCTAGTTGTCTTTATTATTTTCCGGAGCCGGCGGGAGCGCCAAATGCTTGCACAATCTGCACGTCTTCAAAGGTAAAGCTCACTTCTTCTTCCAGCGCATCTGATTCTGTATCAAGAGAAGCCATGATGACACTATCAAGGTTCACGCCTTTTAAAATAATGCGTTGTGCTCCCACACTGGACGATGGGTCTTCATTCGTAACCTCAATATCGAAATATTGATCGACACCTGTATTCATATAATCGAGCATCATCTGGCGGAAACGGCTAGTCATATAAAAAATCGTCATCGAACCGCTGCCCGACCATCCAGTCGCTTTATGCTGAACACCACGGCGGCCTAGAGTCTTCACCTCTGCCTTTGTTTTTTCTACCGTAGCTTCAAGCGTCTTCACATAGAACATCTCTTCAGCTTGCGTACCAATCACGGCATACGCACGGCCCTCCTGGCCGGAAATCGTATCACTAGCTTTTAAAAATGCCATCTTAAACCACCTTCACTTTCATATATACTTTTTCTACGGAATCTACCGGTTTCACAGCCACATCCAGCACGATACTATCACTATCCGCACCAGCCACAACGACAACATCTGTCTGCGCGTTAAAGCCCTCAATCGCACCCATATCCTGCAGATCATTCATATAAGTCGCACATTGTGACCAGAACAGAGCCCGTCCATCTTCATTATTCGCTACCTTACCAATGTAGTAGTTCTCAAAAATACGCTTCAGATCATTCGCAATCCCATCCAGCACGCGTAGCACACGATTTTTGGAGAACGCTTTGCCTTTATCCGGAGAAAATGCCGTAAACGTGTTAATATCTTGCTCCACCACAGCTCGCCCTCCACTGTAAGTAAAGAGCAATTCACCTCGCAGCAAAGCTGCAGTCGTCTCAGAATGGCTAAGCCGCACATCAGCGTCAACGGAGTCGTCATATCCCTGATAAGTCAGCGATTGATTCACCGCAGCAGCAGCCGTAGCACCGGCCACCCAAGCAACAGCATTGTTATTATCAATCCTAGTTCCGTCACTCAGTACTACCCCATTCTTCACGCTGATCACACCCTCATGACCCGCAGTAGCATAATCCGATAGTACAGCCTGCACCTTCTTACCTTCCGTATCCCGTAGTCGTCTTACCCAAGAGCTATACAGCGCCTTAAGCGTACTATCCTGCGATACTAGTCCAACCGTTTGGAACTCAAGCACCTCAAGAGCAGACAAGAAATCGCTGTGCGCACCATTTGTCACCGTACCATTAGCTCCGCCAATAAGCGGCATCCCTGCGGTTAGCTTCAAGCCTTCTGCGCCATTTTTCTGGAATTGTACATAATCGTTAGCGACCAACTCTTCAGCCGTTCCAACCGTTTGCTTATTCAGTTCAGTTCCATTCAGCAGTGTCTTCACATCAAAAAGAGCATTATTCTCAATATTCTTTTCAATAACAACAGAAAGATCGTTTCCGCGTACACCGCCGTATTTAGCCGTAACCTGTAGACCATTGTTAGTGACCGCCGCTTTAACCCCTTCATTCAATCGATAGAGCAGTAATGTTCCCGCACGTTTCAGCGCTTCGCGTACTGGCAGCAATGTTAGATGTTCCAAACCATAACCTAGCAGCTTATTCACGTCGTCCTGCGGGGTAATCTCCATGATCACTCCAGGTTCTCCCCAAGATAAGGCAAGTGCCAAAGCAGTAATCCCGCGTTCTCCCATTTTGCCGATGGCACCTTGATTCGATGCTACATTTACGTACACCCCTGGGCGCACTTTGTTTTGAGTTGTCCATGTTCCGCCTGCCATTAGTTCAAAACCTCCTTATTCATAAACAATCCCATAGATTGCTTCGCTTCTTCGATCGTATAACTTTTGTCATCCTGCAAAATAACGTTCAGCACATCCTTTTCCTTAACCGTAAAAAGCGATGAATTCACAATCTGCTCTTTACCAAAACGTTCTCCATTACTCACCTTTGTGCTCATTTCAGTCTTTCTCCTCCTATCATTTGTCCCATCTTAATGGGGTCAGGCTTCTCACTTTGCAAATACACCATATAGTCCGTTATAAAAAGCGGCCCATGCCCCTCTACCCCAGCTTCCCAGGCTTGCCTAGCTACACGAAAGGAGCCACCCTCTTGCTCCATCCCTGCCATTGCCTCACTCAGCTTATCTGCCATTCTCTCAGCTTCCAGCAGACTGCCTTGTTCATAACGGATACCGAAGCGATAGACCGCTAAATATCGGCCTTCCCGCTGCCGATCCAGAGTCGCTGAGATCAGTCCGGGATAAAAATAAGCCGTCTGAGGTTTCTCCCCCTCCACATATACAGGCACATCTGGAAAGTACCTCTCCAGCGCACTCGTAATGTGTTCTCGTAATTGTTGTACCGACATCACTCCATTCCTTTCTGATCTGCGGCGGATCGCCGATCTTTGATGGTGTTAACCTTCAATTGCATTAACATTAAGAAGACACCCCCTCTACTAAAATTAAGAACAAAAAGGATACTATCCGATGTTGGATAATACCCTTCTACACTAGGCCAATGCCAAAAGAATCTTTCACCGCTAGATTTGTTCTCATCACCACTAGGGTTGAACTATTAGCAGAGCATTCATGCTCTTGCGGTGTTCTTTTTGCTTCATTTGCCATGTTATAAATATACACCCCTATTTGCCTTGCAGAGAGGGTATACCGACGAGGTTTAAGCTAGCTTTGGGATGGTATAGAGCGGTTTTTCGGAGGAATATAAAATCATAAAAAAAAGACCGCATCATCCGCTCGGACGACACAGTCTTTAGTAACCGTCTATATCTCTTAAGTAATACTAATCTTCTCTTTCTTCACTCTAGGTGCTGTTATTAAAGTGTTAAGGGACAGTAGACCGAGATCCGTTAAAGCCAAAGCCATCTTATAAAAAGCCTTCGAGCGTATCTTCACGTAAGTATCCTTACTTACCGGTGGATCAAACACATGATTGTAAATCGTATAATCGTACGTTTCGTCTCTTTTCATATAACGCTCTCTTACTAATTGCTGTTCCCTCGTATCGAGTCTTTCTACCACAGAGTCTATCACCGAGCAAAAAGCCCTTCTGGCAGCCGGTATATCCACATTATAAGAAGCTATCGCAGCAGTCTGATCAGTAACAGTATTCGTAGGACCATGAAATCTTTCTGTATACGAATAAGTAGTACTGGCTTCCTTAGCCTCAAATGTAACGGTCTTAAAAATACGGTATTTCTCTAACATGCTCTCTATAGCGACCTGGGTTCGGCGACGGTCCAACTCTGGTAAAGCAGATAAGTTCATCATTTTATGCACTCCTTTAGGTTTTAACAGAATGAGATTAAATTGCGGAAGTTTCCTAAGCAATGTGCTAAAATATAAAAGTGTTCGTATTCTGTTCGTATTTTTCTATAATATACCACTTCTCTACCAATCTCGTAAAACCCCGTTTGAGTCTGTTTTGGGCGAAAAAGAATAGCTTTCCCTCCATTATCTTGCCTTTTGGCAATAATATACGCTTTGTTGTTTGCCAATTGGCAAAAATGGCTTATATTAATTACATAAGCTTCAGTCTATAAGGAGTGGTTGAGATGAAACAGGATTTTGGGGATTATATGAAGCAACTTCGCGAAACTAAGGGACTCACTATTAATCAATTGGCAGCAGCAGCAGGTATTAGCGGATCACAGATTTCACGGATTGAAAATGGTCTAAGAGGAGTTCCTAAGCCAACTACATTACGCAAAATAGCAGAGGCTACAGGAGTCCCGTACGAGGAGCTAATGGATCAAGCGGGGTATTTGCAGGAACAGACTCTTCCAACCGAAGAGATTGTCCCAGAGTGGGCTACAAGCAAGGATAAACGTGACTTCCGTAAAATGCTGGAGGATGATGGAGAGCTGATGTTTGATGGGATTCCACTAGACAAGGATGACAAACAGAGGATAAAAGATGTACTGACCGGCTTATTCTGGGAAGCCAAACAGATGAACAAGAGAAAGAAATCCAACAACACTTAATAACTACACTAACATGCTGCAGGTGAAGAATATGGATGAACTGATCAATAATCTGATTAAAAAATATAAAACCAACTGTCCGTTCGAGCTGGCCTCAGCGCTAGGTATTCATATTCGCTTCATGAACCTTGGGACAGGCACAAAGGGATTATATTACCGAAAACTAAGAAGAAGATTTATCGTCATTCATAATGAGTTGCCAGTTGAGTGGCAGCGCTTCGTTTGTGCGCATGAATTAGGACATGATCGTCTTCATAAGGGGATTAATCGCTTTTTTCTAGAGGAAAGCTCCTACTTCTCTCCTGGGAAGCTTGAACGTCAAGCTAATGTCTTTGCTGTAAAGCTACTATCCACAGGCAGTAATCCTGAGCAAGAAGAATCCTGTAAAAGCTATTATCTACGGATTGGCATTCCGCCAGAAGTACAGTTTCTTTTGGAAGAATGATAGAACATATGTTATATGAATTTATGCGTGTTTTAATTCTATACATAACAAAAAAAGCTCTTACCGAAGTAAGAGCTTTCTAAGAGCAATTAAGCTGAGTATCGGGATGACACGATTTGAACATGCGACCCCCTGGTCCCAAACCAGGTGCTCTACCAAGCTGAGCTACATCCCGTTACTATAAAATTATGGAGCGGGTGATGGGAATCGAACCCACGCTATCAGCTTGGAAGGCTGAAGTTCTACCATTGAACTACACCCGCAAAGGTGAAAATCGGGATGACACGATTTGAACATGCGACCCCCTGGTCCCAAACCAGGTGCTCTACCAAGCTGAGCTACATCCCGTTAAAATATTATAATTGCTTAATAAAAAAATGGCGCGCCCTGAGAGATTCGAACTCCCGGCCTTTTGATTCGTAGTCAAACGCTCTATCCAGCTGAGCTAAGGGCGCAAAAATTATGGAGCGGACGACGGGAATCGAACCCGCGACCCTCGCCTTGGCAAGGCGATGCTCTACCGCTGAGCCACGTCCGCAATAAGTGGTGCGCGTGAAGGGACTTGAACCCCCACGTCGTGAAACGCCAGATCCTAAGTCTGGTGCGTCTGCCATTCCGCCACACGCGCATGTAATAATAAAAGTGAGCCATGAAGGACTCGAACCTTCGACACCCTGATTAAAAGTCAGGTGCTCTACCAACTGAGCTAATGGCTCGCACTTGGCTGGGGATATAGGATTCGAACCTATGAGTGACGGAGTCAAAGTCCGTTGCCTTACCACTTGGCTAATCCCCATTGATGGTACCTCTATGTTGCCCATAATCTTTCAGGAAGATTATGGTGGAGGCTGAGGGGATCGAACCCCCGACCCTCTGCTTGTAAGGCAGATGCTCTCCCAGCTGAGCTAAGCCTCCATATCTATGGGACCCTCTAAGGGTAAGTACAAGTAAAAGTTGGTGACCCGTATGGGATTCGAACCCATGTTACCTCCGTGAAAGGGAGGTGTCTTAACCCCTTGACCAACGGGCCTTGCAAATCTGTGGAGCTCTCAACCGGATTCGAACCGGTGACCTCTTCCTTACCATGGAAGCACTCTACCTGCTGAGCTATGAGAGCATGGCTCCCCGAACAGGACTCGAACCTGTGACAACTCGATTAACAGTCGAGTGCTCTACCAACTGAGCTATCAGGGAATATCCGCTTGGCAACGTCCTACTCTCCCAGGACCCTTCGGTCCAAGTACCATCGGCGCTGGAGGGCTTAACGGTCGTGTTCGGGATGGGTACGCGTGGAACCCCTCCGCTATCGCCACCAAACGGGCATTTACATCGTAAATGCTCAGGCTTGATGCCTGAAAACTGAATCCGAATTGAATTTGCGTCTTAAGTATAGGATAAGCCCTCGACCGATTAGTATTGGTCAGCTCCATGCATTACTGCACTTCCACCTCCAACCTATCTACCTCGTCGTCTTCAAGGGGTCTTACTAATTGGGAAATCTCATCTTGAGGGGGGCTTCACGCTTAGATGCTTTCAGCGCTTATCCCGTCCGTACGTAGCTACCCAGCCATGCTTCTGGCGAAACAACTGGTGCACCAGCGGTACGTCCATCCCGGTCCTCTCGTACTAAGGACAGCTCCTCTCAAATTTCCTGCGCCCACGACAGATAGGGACCGAACTGTCTCACGACGTTCTGAACCCAGCTCGCGTACCGCTTTAATGGGCGAACAGCCCAACCCTTGGGACCTACTTCAGCCCCAGGATGCGATGAGCCGACATCGAGGTGCCAAACCTCCCCGTCGATGTGGACTCTTGGGGGAGATAAGCCTGTTATCCCCAGGGTAGCTTTTATCCGTTGAGCGATGGCCCTTCCATGCGGTACCACCGGATCACTAAGTCCGACTTTCGTCCCTGCTCGACTTGTAGGTCTCGCAGTCAAGCTCCCTTATGCCTTTGCACTCTTCGAATGATTTCCAACCATTCTGAGGGAACCTTGGAACGCCTCCGTTACTCTTTAGGAGGCGACCGCCCCAGTCAAACTGCCCGCCTGACACGGTCCCCGTACCCGATTAGGGTACTAGGTTAGAACCTAGATACGATCAGGGTGGTATCCCAACGGCGCCTCCACCGAAGCTTGCGCTCCGATTTCTACGGCTCCCACCTATCCTGTACAGATCGTACCCAAATTCAATATCAAGCTGCAGTAAAGCTCCATGGGGTCTTTCCGTCTTGTCGCGGGTAACCTGCATCTTCACAGGTATTAAAATTTCACCGGATCTCTCGTTGAGACAGCGCCCAAGTCGTTACGCCATTCGTGCGGGTCAGAATTTACCTGACAAGGAATTTCGCTACCTTAGGACCGTTATAGTTACGGCCGCCGTTTACTGGGGCTTCGGTTCATAGCTTCGGGTTACCCCTAACCACTCCCCTTAACCTTCCAGCACCGGGCAGGCGTCAGCCCGTATACTTCGCCTTGCGGCTTCGCACAGACCTGTGTTTTTGCTAAACAGTCGCTTGGGCCTTTTCACTGCGGCCCCCTCGTGCTATTCACACTACCGGGGCACCCCTTCTCCCGAAGTTACGGGGTCATTTTGCCGAGTTCCTTAACGAGAGTTCTTCCGCGCGCCTTAGAATTCTCTTCTCGCCTACCTGTGTCGGTTTGCGGTACGGGCACCTTCTCCTGGCTAGAGGCTTTTCTTGGCAGTGTGAGATCATGACCTTCGCTACTACAATTTTCGCTCCCCATCACAGCCCAGCCTTAATGATGTGCGGATTTGCCTACACATCAGCCTCACTGCTTAGACGGACATATCCATCAGTCCGCGTCACTACCCTCCTGCGTCACCCCATCGCTCATAGCGGATTACGGTGGTACAGTAATTTCAAACTGTTGTCCTTCGACTACGCCTTTCGGCCTCGCCTTAGGTCCCGACTTACCCTGAGCGGACGAGCCTTCCTCAGGAAACCTTGGGCTTTCGGCGGATCAGATTCTCACTGATCTTTTCGTTACTCATACCGGCATTCTCACTTGTATGCTGTCCAGCGCTCCTTACGGTACACCTTCAACCCACATACAACGCTCCCCTACCCCAGATACATACGTATCTAGCCATAGCTTCGGTGGTGTGTTTAGCCCCGTTACATTTTCGGCGCAGAGTCACTCGACCAGTGAGCTATTACGCACTCTTTCAATGGTGGCTGCTTCTAAGCCAACATCCTGGTTGTCTGTGCAACTCCACATCCTTTCCCACTTAACACACACTTGGGGACCTTAGCTGATGGTCTGGGCTGTTTCCCTTTTGACAATGGATCTTAGCACTCACTGTCTGACTCCCGGCAATAAGTATATGGCATTCGGAGTTTGACTGAGCTTGGTAATCCTTGCGGACCCCGCACCCAATCAGTGCTCTACCTCCACTACTCTTATACCGAGGCTAGCCCTAAAGCTATTTCGGGGAGAACCAGCTATCTCCGAGTTCGATTGGAATTTCTCCGCTACCCCCACCTCATCCCCGCATTTTTCAACATGCGTGGGTTCGGGCCTCCAGTGCGTGTTACCGCACCTTCACCCTGGACAGGGGTAGATCACACGGTTTCGGGTCTACGTCCACATACTAAATCGCCCTATTCAGACTCGCTTTCGCTGCGGCTCCGTCTTCTCGACTTAACCTTGCATGTTAAACGTAACTCGCCGGTTCATTCTACAAAAGGCACGCCATCACCCATTAATAGGGCTCTGACTTTTTGTAAGCACACGGTTTCAGGTTCTATTTCACTCCCCTTCCGGGGTGCTTTTCACCTTTCCCTCACGGTACTGTTTCACTATCGGTCGCCAGGTAGTATTTAGCCTTAGCAGATGGTCCTGCTGGATTCATACGGGGTTTCACGTGCCCCGCACTACTCGGGATCCGTCTCGGAGAGAACACAGTTTAGGCTACAGGGCTTTTACCTCTATCGCGGGCCTTTCCAGACCTCTTCACCTACCATATTCCTTTGTAACTCCATGTGAGACGTCCCACAACCCCTAAGAGCAAGCTCTTAGGTTTAGGCTGTTCCGCGTTCGCTCGCCGCTACTGACGGAATCACTATTGTTTTCTCTTCCTCAGGGTACTTAGATGTTTCAGTTCCCCTGGTCTGCCTCTACATCTCCTATGTGTTCAGAGATGAGTAACTGCGAATTACCACAGCTGGGTTTCCCCATTCGGACACCCCCGGATCAAAGCTTGCTTACAGCTCCCCGAGGCAGTTTCGTTGTTCGCCACGTCCTTCGTCGGCTCCTGGCGCCTAGGCATCCTCCGTGTGCTCTTATTAGCTTAACCTTGATTTTTCCGTAGGAAAATATCATACAATGACATTCTCTTTGGAATCATCTCACTAATAACATTTACTTGTTTGCACAAGTTGCTAAAAGATGTTCTAAAACGCAAATTCGTTTCGGTATCCAGTTTTCAAGGATCAATGTTTAAAGAAGGTATTGAATTAAAAATTATGGTGGAGCCAAGCGGGATCGAACCGCTGACCTCCTGCTTGCAAGGCAGGCGCTCTCCCAGCTGAGCTATGGCCCCATAAAAGATATAAAGTTATATGGTGGGCCTTGGTGGACTCGAACCACCGACCTCACCCTTATCAGAGGTGCGCTCTAACCAACTGAGCTAAAAGCCCATATAACATATATAACATTGTGAATCAACCAAAGAATGGTTGTCCGCTTGGCGGCGTCCTACTCTCCCAGGACCCTTCGGTCCAAGTACCATCGGCGCTGGAGGGCTTAACGGTCGTGTTCGGGATGGGTACGTGTGGAACCCCTCCGCTATCGCCACCAAACGTATATGAAAGAGACTTACTCTTTCAAAACTGAACACGAGTGAGTGTTCGAACCCGAAGGTTCTATTGTGGAAGCTTAGCTTCCGATTTGAATGTCTTCATTGCAGAAGACGATTCTCCATAGAAAGGAGGTGATCCAGCCGCACCTTCCGATACGGCTACCTTGTTACGACTTCACCCCAATCATCTACCCCACCTTCGGCGGCTGGCTCCCTTGCGGGTTACCCCACCGACTTCGGGTGTTGTAAACTCTCGTGGTGTGACGGGCGGTGTGTACAAGACCCGGGAACGTATTCACCGCGGCATGCTGATCCGCGATTACTAGCAATTCCGACTTCATGCAGGCGAGTTGCAGCCTGCAATCCGAACTGAGACCGGCTTTGATGGGATTGGCTTCACCTCGCGGTTTCGCTTCCCGTTGTACCGGCCATTGTAGTACGTGTGTAGCCCAGGTCATAAGGGGCATGATGATTTGACGTCATCCCCACCTTCCTCCGGTTTGTCACCGGCAGTCACTCTAGAGTGCCCAGCCTTACCTGCTGGCAACTAAAGTTAAGGGTTGCGCTCGTTGCGGGACTTAACCCAACATCTCACGACACGAGCTGACGACAACCATGCACCACCTGTCTCCTCTGTCCCGAAGGCCGCCACTATCTCTAGTGGATTCAGAGGGATGTCAAGACCTGGTAAGGTTCTTCGCGTTGCTTCGAATTAAACCACATACTCCACTGCTTGTGCGGGTCCCCGTCAATTCCTTTGAGTTTCAGTCTTGCGACCGTACTCCCCAGGCGGAGTGCTTACTGTGTTAACTTCGGCACCAAGGGTATCGAAACCCCTAACACCTAGCACTCATCGTTTACGGCGTGGACTACCAGGGTATCTAATCCTGTTTGCTCCCCACGCTTTCGCGCCTCAGCGTCAGTTACAGCCCAGAAAGTCGCCTTCGCCACTGGTGTTCCTCCACATATCTACGCATTTCACCGCTACACGTGGAATTCCACTTTCCTCTTCTGTACTCAAGTCACCCAGTTTCCAGTGCGACCTCAGGTTGAGCCCAAGGTTTAAACACCAGACTTAAATGACCGCCTGCGCGCGCTTTACGCCCAATAATTCCGGACAACGCTTGCCCCCTACGTATTACCGCGGCTGCTGGCACGTAGTTAGCCGGGGCTTTCTTCTCAGGTACCGTCACTCCGATAGCAGTTACTCTACCGGACGTTCTTCCCTGGCAACAGAGCTTTACGATCCGAAAACCTTCATCACTCACGCGGCGTTGCTCCGTCAGACTTTCGTCCATTGCGGAAGATTCCCTACTGCTGCCTCCCGTAGGAGTCTGGGCCGTGTCTCAGTCCCAGTGTGGCCGTTCACCCTCTCAGGTCGGCTACGCATCGTCGCCTTGGTGGGCCGTTACCCCACCAACTAGCTAATGCGCCGCAGGCCCATCCCTCAGTGACAGATTGCTCCGTCTTTCATTCTTTCTTCAGGAGAAAAAAGAAATTATCCGGTATTAGCTACCGTTTCCGGTAGTTATCCCAGTCTAAGGGGCAGGTTGCCTACGTGTTACTCACCCGTCCGCCGCTAAGTCATTTTGAAAGCAAGCTTTCAAAACAACTCCGCTCGACTTGCATGTATTAGGCACGCCGCCAGCGTTCGTCCTGAGCCAGGATCAAACTCTCCAATTAGTATTGAAAAGAGCGATATGCTCATTTTGAAACATCTGACGAGAAAATTAATTCTCTAATTTTGGATTTCACTTTCGTGATTTCCTACTCACTCGTTGTTCAGTTTTCAAAGATCAATGTCTCTCATTTCGTCGTCGTTGTTTGTCAGCGGCGACCTTTATAATATATCATAGTGTTTCGTTGTTTGGCAAGTCTTTTTTTTGAAAAAGTTTTTTTCAACTTTTCTTGCCTTCCGCTTCCCTTTTACACAAGCAAAAGGAGCGCGAGATATAATTTATCACGAGCACTCCTTTTTAGTCAAGCTATTTTATTAAAAAATCTTAAATTTATATAAGACTCTTGCATTTACCGCTTATCCTTAGTGTTTATACTGAGAAGAACGTCCACCCCACGCATACTTGGAAAGCTCTTTCTGAGGAGCAAAACGAGCATACATACGAAATACAGTCTTATATCTATTGGCGATGGCATGCCTGATATTTTGGTCCAAGCGCTGATCGCTCAAATCTAACAGCATCTCATCAAGTTCTTTCCGCAAAACATAATCCAGTTCCTTGCATTCTTTTTCGTTGAACAACATTCCCAACATATGCTTGGCCTCCTTCATGAAGTTGCAAGTAACACATTCACTAAAACCAAAAACCCCTTGTACATAATTAGTTAGTCCATCTCATGGAGAAAGCTGCCTTAAGATCCTCTTACACTAGATTAACCGGAGTACTCTTTTTATAACCATAATTATTAAAAATTCCCTTTATGGTTTCGTCACGATTATATATCTCTGACCTTTAGGCAATCCTTGGATGAATAGCTTTACTGTTATGCTCCATTCTCGGAAGTTTTATGATAAAAGAGAAAAAGTTATTGTGCTTTCAATGATGGCTGCAACAAATAACAGGATTATTGTCCAAATAGATGCCGTAAGTGTTTGACGCATGAACGAAGACCACTCAACACCTCTGTTCACTTTTTTAGTGGATGAGCTAAACAGACTTGCAACTACTTTCCCGCCGAACTGAAGCCCAAATGCACAAGCAATAATGATTGCTGGAATCTCTATAATCCCATGTGGCAGCAGTCCTTTTACTATTAGTTCGAATAAATCCTGTCCTTGGAGTGCTGATAAATGAATCAGATAGCCGATAACCGCTCCGTTAATAAATAAGAATATGGCTGGCAGTATACCGAACAACGCTCCTAAAAATATGATAAGAACACCCTTGATGCTGTTATTCAAAAATATAAATACAAAGAAGCTCCATTGCGGATTAGAAGAATCTCTAAGGTTGCCACTGATTTCACTGAGCCCCTCTAATTGCTGAACCAATAGTTTTTCCAGACTGCTAGTAGCTACCCACCCTATAACCGCTCCTAATGCGAAGAGCAGACAGGATAGCAATAAAGCCTTCCGGATCGTTTTTAGATCTTTAATAAACGTGAAGAACGACAACATAAATACCCTCCTGAAATTGTGATCTCTGTTTCTTAGGTCATAACCTTGCGGTACGAGCATACATTTAGAACAAACAAGCATTTCGCATGGGAGAGGAGCGCTGTCATTATGAATTCTTTTTATGTATTCAGCGGCAAAAAGATTAAACGATTCATCTATATCTTCGCCGCTGTGCTTCTTGCTGCTGGAGTTGTCTATGTCGAGAGGGGAAACATAACCGTTTTTTCTGAATCCGGACCTTCCGCGATCTACAGTGTACCAACAGAGAAGAAGCTGATTGCCCTGACCTTCGATATTAGCTGGGGGGAGAAAAGACCCGAACCAATTTTGAAGGTACTTGAAGACAAGAAAGTGGACAAAGCCACCTTCTTCCTATCGTCTCCATGGAGTAAGACTCACCCAGACATTGTAGCTAACATCAAGAATGCAGGTTTTGAAATTGGAAGTCATGGTCATAAACACGTCAATTACAGCACACTTAGCAACGAAGAAATTCGTACACAGATCTCAACGGCTCACACCGTACTTACCGAATTAACCGGCACTGAACCCAATTTGATTCGTATGCCTAATGGTGATTTTGACAAAAGAGTCCTTCAGGTTGCCAGCGATCTCGGCTACAAGGTCATTCAATGGGATACAGACTCCCTGGACTGGAAGAACATCGGCGTAGACAATATCGTGAAGCGTGTAACGACAAAAGCGCATCCAGGTGATATCGTCCTTCTACATGCCAGTGATTCCTGTAAACAAACACATGAAGCACTTCCACTCATTATCGACGAGCTCCGCAGACAAGGTTATGAATTCGTTACCGTCTCTGAGCTGATTAGTCAAAGCAACACCGAAGGTAAAGAAGTACGCGACTCAGCTTCACTGAGTAATGCCATTGAGGACGCAGCTGGGCTGTAAAAACATATTCAATCTCTGGTGCCGTAATGGATGTTGATCTGTCCAAAGGATTAATGACGTGGAGAAATGAGTTCCGATATGTCAGGTGTGGGGGTATTCAGCTTCGGATAGCTCAGATCCAGACTCTCCAGTGTCTTTACAACGATGGATAAGGTCAAATAGTTGCGGTACCATTGATGATTGGCGGGTATCCAGTACCAGGGTGCTTTATCTATGCTAGATTCCTTGAAAACATCTTCATATGCTTCTTGGTAATCATCCCAATACTCCCGCTCCTGGAGATCACTTGCATCGAATTTCCAATGTTTTTTGGGATCTTCAAGCCGTTCCTTAATCTTCTTCAGCTGCTTCTCTTTAGAAATATGCAGAAAAAGCTTGATAATTGTCGTCCCCTCTTCCACCAGCATTTCCTCGAACTGCCGTATGTAACGAAAGCGACGCTTCAAGTCATCCTTTTTTAACCCTCCGTGTACCCGTGGTACCAATACATCTTCATAATGCGAGCGGTTAAATGCAGAGATATATCCCTTAGGAGGTGTCTTCTGATGAACCCTCCATAGAAAATCATGAGCCTCTTCCTCTAGAGATGGTTTCTTGAAGCTGGTCACTATAAATCCTTGTGGATTAATGCCTGAAAAAATATGCTTAACCGTGCCATCCTTACCGCTGGAATCCATTCCTTGCAGAATAACAAGCAACGAATGCTTTTTCTGAGCAAACAAAATATCCTGGAGCTCTGCCAAACGTGCTTTAAGCTCTTCTGTTTTGGCTTCTACTTCTTTTTTGGATTTAAAAACACCTGTGTCGTCCGGATCCAGCTTGTTAAGCCGGATTTCTTTTGTGTCTTTTATCATATAGCGCTTGATGTCCATATATTCCCCTCCTAAAAGTTTTGTAAAGCATATGCATCATTGAGGAGCTTCGTACAAAACTCGCTTCGGAAGCATCTACTATGTTTTGTAAAGCATATACATCATAGGAACGCTTCGTACAAAACTTACTTCGAAAGCATACGCTTAGTTTTGTGAGCGTATCGTTCTTTAAGATTAACCTCTACAATCAGATTTTAATCGTTAAGATACAGTTAGAGCAAAAAACCCCGTCTTCTGAGATCAGAGCACGGGGTTCTTTGTTTAGTGCCTTCCCCATTCATTATCCGGCTGCCGGCTTCAGAATACGGTGTAGCATCAAAATTTGGAATGCATTACAAGCGATAAGCGGAACAACAATAAACACCGTTGCACTATCAACACCTATACGGAGCACGCCAATAACTTCCACAATTGAAATAGCTGTCATAAAAAAGAGGGTTGGAATCAAAGCTGAGATGTTTGTACTTTTTACTTTGAAATAAGACACAATAATAGCTGCTAGCAAAATAACGATTCCTAATATTAGATCAGACATAACATTTCTTTCTCCACCAACGACGGTACGCAAAAAAATCAGTTCAAGCAATGCGAGCACAGAAAGCACTAGTTGTATGTATTTCCAAACCTTTTGTGGAAAAACGCCGTTGCCCATATAATTCAAAATCAAATAGGCAAAAAAACCAAGTTGCGAATAAACGCTTACAAGCATACCGTAGCCAAGCAGAATCAGCGGGTATAAAAAGAAATCCCCGACACTTTTGAAATCAATCTTACCATTTACGAATTGCAGTGCCAGACCAGCGATTACAGCCCCACCCGCTCCTATAAGGAGGGTAGTCCAAAATAAATGAAACCATTTTTTTATACTCAGCCAATTCACCTCCTCTTGTCAGATTTATTTTACCAAGGATACCGACAAAACACCATTACACCCACAACATAAATGTGATCTAATTCGGCATAATACATCTAGAGAATCCTATAAAGGAGGGCAGCGCCAATGAAATGGAGATTTATCGGATCTGTGGGTTTGGCATTGAGCTTTGTTATGGCCTTAACGGCTTGCGGAAGTGAGCAGAGCAGTTCTTCTTCCGGACAAGGCAGTTATAAAGAAACGAAGACCATGGTTTTAGATATATTGAAAAGCGATGAGGGTAAAAAAGCGGTTGAGGAATCATTATCAAGCTCCAGCTCTAGCGGTACCAGTGGAATGAGCATGAAGATGATGCCACTTCAAACAACAGAGGAGATCAAGCTCGCTGTTAAAAATACTCTCACTGCACCGGAATATCAGAAGGAAATCGAGAAGATAATGACTGATCCCAAATTCGCGGGCGATTTTGCTAAAGCCATTCAATCACAAAGCAAGGAACTACACCTACAGCTAATTAAGGATCCCACTTATCAGAAATCAGTCGAAGAAATTATGAAGTCTCCAGAAATGATGACAATGTTTTTAAATCTCACTAAAACACCTGATTACCGTAAACAATCCATGAAGACCATGCAGGAATCCATGCAAACTCCATTATTTCGCATGGAAGTATTGAATTTACTTAAAAAAGTCGTACAAGAAGAACTTGAACCAAAAGAGAAAAAAGAAAAGGGTAGCGAAGGTGGCGACAAACAGGAAAGCAGTGGCAGTGGCAGTGGCGGCGGCAGCGGCGATGATTCAAGTTCTTAAAAAAAAAGGCCTTATCCCACTAATACGTGTGGGAAGGCCTCTTTTTTATGCACAAGAGTTAGTGCTCATATTTGGCAATAAGTTTATCAGCAATTTCTGCAAATAATTGTCCTGATGGTGTCTCTTCTTTGTATACAGAAGGTGAGAAATCCGGTTCGGAAATATGGTTGTCCGGTGCACCTAGCGGTATTTGTGCAAGCAGCTCCGTATGAAGCGTCTCGGCAAGCCTCGCTCCTCCGCCTCTGCCAAAGATATAATCTTTCTTACCACAGTCAGTGCACTCATAATAAGCCATATTCTCAATGACTCCAATAATCTCATGATCTGTCTGTAGAGCCATAGAGCCCGCTCTAGCCGCCACAAACGCTGCGGTAGCGTGAGGTGTCGTAACTATAATCTCTTTGCTGTGAGGTAGCATCTGATGCACGTCAAGTGCCACATCACCAGTACCTGGGGGAAGATCAAGCAGCATATAATCAAGTTCACCCCAACCAACATCATTGAAGAACTGGCGAAGCATTTTACCCAGCATAGGTCCCCGCCAAATAACTGGACTATTCTCACGAATAAAGAAGCCCATAGACATGACCTTCACTCCAAAACGTTCCACAGGAATAATCGTTCCCTCTTCTACAACTGGTCCCTCTTCGATCCCCATCATATCGGGAATACTGAAACCATAAATATCAGCATCGATAAGACCAACTTTTTTCCCTTTTCTTGCAAGGGCTACGGCCAAATTCACCGTTACGGTTGACTTACCAACTCCACCTTTGCCGCTGGCCACAGCGATAAAGTTCACGCCAGAGCTCTCGCTAATTAATTCATGGTCATCAAGGCCTGCAGCATGTCCTTTAAGTTTCCCAGGTTCATCGAAATCCTCTACGCTCTCTCCGCGAAGTATAGCACGTTCATAATCGGTTGCATCACGAAGCCGGATATGTACATTAGAAACCCCACCCGCTTCAAGCAATTCACGAACCTGTTGTTCTAGATCCATGCGACTTTGCTCTTCAGGATTCAGACATATGATAGATAAAGAAATACGGTCTTCTTTAATCATAATGTCACGGATCAGCTGTAGTTCCACAAGGCTTTTTCCAGTTTCAGAGTCTGTTAATGGCTGCAGTATTTCCTGAATTTGTTCCTTAGTCAGCATGGGAAGCACCTCTGTTTCCTTTCCGGTTGAGAATTCTCCGGAGTTTTTGTCTATTATAGCATTACCTGTCTCCCCATGAGTAGTCCTGACTACTCTGAGGCGTACCGAAGAATCCCCCGATAAATGCTAGTCGCAACCTTACGCTGATAGACATCATTTCCAAGTAGAGCAGATTCCTGAGGATGTGATAAGAAGCCAACTTCTACAAGTACCGCTGGTATTTTCAATGCTTTTAACAGATAAACAGTATTCACTGTCTTAGCCACACGATCCGTATTCTCCAGCGTAGTCTTCAGCTCACTCTGCACAAACTCCGCTATAGCTTTATTATCCTTGTGATTGGGGTAGTAAAAGGTCTGTGCTCCACTCCAACGATTGGAAGGGACACTGTTCATGTGAACGCTTATAAAAAGGTCTGCGCCTTTTTCTTCGATACTTCTTACTCTTTGTTTAAGATCTTCTGTCTTACGCTTAGAATAGCCTTTAGTACCTTCCTGAGCCAAATCATAATCACCTTCACGAGTCATTACTACAATAGCCCCTGCCTGCTGCAGATAATCACGCAAATAAAGCGATACCGCGAGATTAATATCTTTCTCAATTAGCCCTTCCCGGCTAACCGCTCCTCCATCAGCTCCACCATGCCCCGCATCGAGAGCAATAACTTTTCCTGACAAGGGCAGACTCCAATAATTTAGTGTTTTAGCGGTAGGCATGTCATACGCGATAATTCCAATCATTATAGCTAGCAGCATCACGCCAAGCATACTTTTTTTGATACTGCTCCATGAAATCCAGACCGAGACTTTACTCTGCTTTCGGCCAGACATAACAAAGACCCCCTCGTCCCGATAGATAATACTCATCTATATGGGACAAGAAGGTCAAATAGTACTAGCTGTTAATGATTAAGCTGTAACTTCTTGTGTCATACCTTCAATCAGAATCTGCGCAACCTCAGGCCGTGTAAATTCTGGCGGAGGACATTGGCCATCACGGAGCAAAGCACGTACCTTCGTACCCGACAATGTCATGTGATCATCACTAGGATGAGGGCAAGTTTTACTGGATGCCATATTCCCGCATTTTTTACAGAAGAAGCTATGTTCAAAAAATAATGGAGTAATATCAAGTTCTTCAGCACTAAAATTCGAGAAAATTTCCTGTGCTTCATAAGTGCCATAATAATCACCTACCCCAGCATGGTCACGACCGACGATGAAATGGGTACAGCCGTAATTTTTACGAACCATTGCATGGAAAATTGCTTCTCTAGGGCCTGCATAACGCATTGCCGCCGGAAAAACACCAAGGAAGGTACGATCCTCAGGATAATAGTTCTCCAAAAGCGCCAGATAGCTCTTCATCCGTACATTTGCCGGTACATCATCTGACTTCGTCTCACCAACAAGTGGATTTAGGAATAGAGCGTCTACAACCTCCATAGCGCACTTTTGAATGTACTCGTGAGCTCGGTGGACCGGATTGCGTGTTTGGAAGCCTACAACCGTTCTCCAGCCCTTTTCAGCAAATATCTTCCGCGTATCCGCAGGATCAAAATAAAATTCACCGAACTTCTCTGGCTGTGGGCGGTTCAAGACTGTAATCGGCCCTCCAACATAAGTTGCAGGACGAGCCAACAGCTTACTCACACCAGGATGTTCAGGATCTGTTGTCTTGAAGACATTTTGTGCTTCAATCGTTTGATCTACAGTATAAATACTCTCAATATCCAATAAACCGTAAATCTCGCCATCGTCTTCACCGATTAAAGAAACTTTATCCCCAATTGATAAACTGGCAGCCACATCATCTTCTACAGCCAGTGTTATTGGAATGCTCCACACTGTTCCATCTGCTAAACGCATGCTTTTTACTACTGAATGATAGTCTTGCTCATTTAAAAAGCCAGTTAATGGCGAAAATGCACCTACAGCTATAAGATCCAAATCAGATAAAGTCCAGGTATTCAAGACAATCGCCTTGCTGTCACGTGCGAGATTTAGCAATTCTTCTCTTTCAGTACCCTCTACTACACGGTTTACCAAAGCTCCGCCATGCGGACGTATTGAAGTCATCTTAGTCTCTCCTTCTATGTTCCCACAGGAATATGTCTTACTTGTGCAATCCGCACTCTGTCTTCTCTGATCCAGACCAACGGCCAGCACGCGGATCTTCACCTGGCATAACCTGACGTGTACATTGCTCACAGCCGATACTTGGATAGTTACGGTCATGTAGAGGGTTATAGATTACGTCATTTTCACGAATATAGTTCCATACATCTTCTGACGTCCAATCCGCAATAGGATTAAACTTCACTAAACCAAATTTATAATCATACTCGACCTTTTTAGCATTTGCACGGGTAGGCGCTTGATCGCGACGAATTCCAGTAATCCATGCCTCATATTGAGATAATATACGAGTCAATGGTTCAACTTTACGAATACCACAGCATTGATTTGGGTCAACCGTCCATAACGCATCACCGTATTGAAGTGCTTGCTCCTGCGTGGTGAGTTGCGGAGACACTCGTACAAACTCTAATCCGTATTTGTCTGCCATCAAATCTCTGGTTTCGTAGGTTTCCTTAAAATGATAATCTGTATCGAGATAAAAGACATCAGTAGATGGACTAACTTTGTGAAGCATATCAACAAGCACTACATCTTCGGCACCAAAGCTGCAGGCAAAAGTAATGTTAGGAAATGTTTCTACAGCCCAGCGGATAATATCCTCGGGTGAAGCACTCTCTAATTCTTCGGCCTTTATTCTGATCAAATCTTCTTTCTCGAGCAGGTTCATTAAGGTATTCCTCCATCCAAAATATTAATCGTATGAATAAATGAGGTAAAAGAAGTAATAAAACCAACTATTTCTATATGAAATAGTATATAACTTTTACTGAGGAAGTCAATGAGTTTCAACCCTCAGAATTAGTAAATGAATGCAAAAAAAGCCCATTTCTTGTTCGAAAGGGGCTGCTAAAAAAAATAAAACCCTCGACCGTAAAGGCCAAGGGTTGAATTCTTGATAAATATTAACGTTTCGAGAACTGAGGCGCACGACGTGCAGCCTTCAAGCCGTATTTCTTACGTTCCTTCATACGTGGGTCACGAGTCAGGAAGCCGGCTTTCTTAAGCGCACCGCGATATTCAGGGTCAACTTTAAGCAATGCACGGGAGATACCGTGACGAATTGCTCCAGCTTGACCGGAAATGCCGCCACCATGTGCAAGAACGATTACATCGTAGTTGCCTAGTGTTTCAGTCAGGTTCAAAGGTTGTTTTACGATCATTTTCAGTGTTTCCACACCGAAATATTCGTCCATCTCACGTTTGTTAATGACAATGCGTCCTTCACCCGGTACAAGGCGAACACGTGCTACCGAATGTTTACGACGACCTGTCCCATAGTATTGTACTTGTGCCATGAAACTGTCCTCCTCTATTCTTATCCGCGAAGTTCGTAAACTTCAGGTTTTTGTGCTGCATGTGGATGCTCGGCGCCTGCATATACTTTCAATCTCAGCTTCATGTGGTCCCCTTGACGAGTCTTAGGAATCATACCATGAACAGCGAATTCAATTACGCGTTCTGGTTTAGTATTCAGCAAAGTTTCAGCATTAGTAACTTTCAAGCCACCTGGGTGCATCGAGTGACGGTAGTATTTCTTGTTTTGCAATTTCTTACCGGTCAAGTGAATCTTCTCAGCGTTGATTACGATAACGAAATCTCCTGTATCAACGTGTGGAGTGAATTGCGGTTTGTGTTTGCCACGGATCAAAGCAGCGGCTTCGCTGGCCAAACGACCGAGTGTCTTGCCTTCGGCATCAATAATGTGCCAATTGCGTTCAACTTCGTTCGGCTTCGCCATATAGGTGGTACGCATGAATGTTTCCTCCTTGTTCTCGTACGAAAATCTTCTGTTTCGTATATCTTGTTTCTCATTGAATTACAATTATGTGAGTTAAGCAAAGCATTTTTTTGGCATTTCCTTGATCGGGGCTGTGGGATAGCCATCAAGAAAACACAACTTTTATATTACAGTATAAACATAACAAGTGCAAGTGATTTTTAAACATTCAGCCTATTATTCAGGAAGAAATTTATAGAAAAAAAGATTCACTTTCAGTCTCGTCATATTCTACACTCCACAAAGCCAACCCCTTGGCCATAGCTGTTGGACCAGCAGCAGAACGATCACATGCCGCCAATATCTCAGCAACATGATCAGCATCTATTTTACCTTCCCCCACATGGATCAAAGTCCCCATAATAATGCGAACCATATGCTGAAGAAATCCACTACCCGTTATATAAGTTTGGATCACTCCCTGATCTAATGAAGAGGGTCGGCACATGCTGCGGTCTACTTCCATATGAGCTTCAAAGATCGTTCGTACATGAGAGGCCTTAGTAGACCTCCGTGAAGCAAACGAAGTGAAGTCATGTGTCCCTAAAATATGCGTTAAGCCTTGCTGCATCGCAGGAATGTCCAACCTCACCGGATGATGAAGCTGCCAGCGCCGTTGAAACGGGTCTGGAAACCTGTTGCCGTTAATCGTGTATCGGTAAGTTTTACGCTTAGCTCCTCTACGAGAGTGAAACGTCAGCGGTACTTCCCTAGCCTCAGTAACCACGATATCTTGTGGCAGCCGGGCATTAAGCGCCAGACACCAACGTTCAAGTGGGATTCGAGAGGAGGTCGTAAAGTTAAAAGGCTGACCGTAGGCGTGTACTCCGGCATCTGTGCGACCAGAAGCAGTAATCTTAAGCTCCTCACCTGTCAGATGGAGTATCGCTTGCTCCAGCCGATCTTGAATCGTATTGCCCTGAGGCTGGGTCTGAAAGCCATCATAATTTGTTCCGTCATAATTGACCTTCATCAATAGATTACGCATTCCGTTCTCCTTTTTAAACCGTTCAGCAGAAACGTCGATCGAAGCACTGTCTGATCTTATTCAAGAGGAAGAAATGGCTTTGCCGTCCCTAGAAGGACGGCATCCATTAACACTTCACTCCATTACTTCAAAAAAAAGAGCCCCTGCGGGAGCTCCTTCAATTGAACCAAGGTGATTCCCACGGTTATTAGTACAGCAGAGTCTTGCGCCTCTGCAGCACAATAACGCTGATATTTCCCCCATCTTTACTCCAAAGAGGGCCGGATGAAAGGGAAGCATCGGAAATCAATACTTGTGATACTACGCGCGGTCTACCAATTCAAGATAAACCATAGGCGCAGCGTCCCCACGACGAGGTCCGAGTTTCAGGATACGAGTGTATCCACCTGGACGCTCTGTGTAACGAGGAGCAATGTCAGAGAACAATTTTTGAATTGCATCTTGTTCACCATCAACAGTCTCGCGGCGAACAAATGCAGCTACTTGACGACGAGCATGAAGATCGCCTTTTTTAGCTTTAGTGATCAACTTTTCAGCGATAGAACGAACTTCTTTCGCTTTAGCTTCCGTTGTTTGGATGCGCTCGTATAAAAATAGATCCGTTACCATGTCGCGAAATAACGCTTTACGCGCACTGGAATCACGGCCCAATTTTTGGTATGCCATGTGTTTTCCCTCCTTTACTGTAACAATCTGTAGTTATTCTTCTGTACGTAGTCCCAAACCAAGTTCCTCAAGCTTCTCCTGAACTTCTTCCAAAGATTTACGACCAAGGTTACGCACCTTCATCATATCTTCTTCAGTCTTCGTGGTAAGCTCTTGTACGGTATTAATACCAGCACGTTTGAGGCAGTTGTAGGAGCGGACAGAAAGATCAAGCTCTTCGATTGTCATCTCTAGCACTTTTTCTTTTTTGTCTTCTTCTTTTTCAACCATAATTTCGGCGTCTTTCGCTTCGTCCGTAAGACCTACGAACAATACGAGGTGCTCGTTCAAAATTTTGGCTCCGAGGCTTACAGCCTCTTCCGGTCTAATACTGCCATCTGTCCAAATTTCAAGCGTCAATTTGTCGTAGTTGGTCACTTGACCAACACGTGTATTGTCTATGCCGTAGTTAACGCGTGAAATAGGAGTGTAGATGGAGTCAACCGGGATAACGCCAATTGGCTGATCGTCGCGTTTGTTCCGGTCCGCTTGGACGTAGCCGCGACCACGGCCTGCAAAAATACGCATGTGAAGTCTCGCACCAGGTCCCAGCGTTGCAATGTGAAGATCCGGGTTGAGGATCTCAACATCGCTGTCCGCACGGATATCACCTGCGGTAACGATGCCTTCCCCTTCGGCATCAATCTCAAACACTTTTTCCTCGTCTGAATGAATCTTCAGGGACAAGGCTTTAAGGTTCAGAATGATCTCCGTCACATCTTCCATTACGCCTGGAACGGTCGAGAACTCATGCAGAACGCCGTCAATTTGGACCGAAGTCACTGCGGCTCCTGGAAGCGAAGAAAGCAATATCCGGCGAAGTGAATTCCCCAGAGTCGTGCCATACCCACGTTCCAACGGTTCAACTACGAATTTCCCATAGGTACCTTCATCATTAGCTTCTACGGTCTCAATCTTCGGCTTTTCGATTTCTATCACGAGTTTACCCCTCCTTCAACGTCGCTCCTATATGAAACTGTCACCCCATCAGGTGCATCATGTAGTATGCCTAAACACCTATTATTAGCAGATGCGTCAGAATTATACCACATTTACAATACTGATTTCACTATACGCGACGACGTTTCGGCGGACGGCATCCATTGTGAGGAACCGGAGTTACGTCTTTAATAAGGTTAACTTCAAGCCCTGCAGCTTGAAGGGAACGGATGGCTGCTTCGCGGCCCGCGCCCGGTCCTTTAACCATAACCTCAACCGACTTCATGCCGTGCTCCATAGCTGCTTTAGCTGCTGATTCAGCTGCCATTTGTGCTGCGAATGGAGTCGACTTACGGGAACCTTTAAATCCTTGGCCGCCGGAGCTTGCCCAGGAAATTGCATTTCCGTGAGGATCTGTGATGGTAACGATGGTGTTATTGAACGTGGAACGAATATGTGCCACGCCGGATTCGATATTTTTACGGTCGCGACGTTTGGTACGTACGACTTTTTTCGGTTTAGCCATTGTCTCTTATCCCCCCTTATTATTTCTTCTTGTTTGCTACCGTACGACGCGGGCCTTTCCGGGTACGGGCATTGGTTTTAGTACGTTGACCGCGAACAGGCAATCCACGACGGTGACGAACACCGCGGTAACAGCCGATCTCAGTAAGACGTTTAATATTCAAGGAAATTTCACGACGCAGGTCACCTTCAACCTTAACCGTTTTGTCGATCGTTTCACGCAGTTTGCTGACTTCATCTTCCGTCAAATCACGGACACGTGTATTAGCGCTAATGCCTGTTTCATTAAGAATTTTCTGAGAAGTCGTTTTACCGATTCCGAAAATATAAGTCAAGGCGATCTCAACGCGTTTGTCACGTGGCAAATCCACTCCAGCTATACGAGCCATTTTACGCTACACCCCCTTCTTAACCTTGTTTTTGTTTGTGTTTCGGATTTTCGCAAATCACCATAACAGTCCCTTTGCGGCGGATTACTTTACATTTCTCGCAAATGGGCTTTACAGAAGGTCTTACCTTCATGTTAATTACCTCCTCAAAGTTTTGCGAAGCAAAACTTTTTTCGTAGTTCCCATCTATTTACGGTAAGTTATACGACCTTTTGATAAATCATAAGGCGATAACTGCACGACCACTTTGTCTCCGGTCAAAATACGGATAAAGTGCATCCGCAATTTACCGGATACATGGGCAAGTATTTGATGACCGTTCTCAAGCTCAACCTTAAACGTTGCATTTGGCAACGGTTCAAGGACAGTACCTTCTACTTCAATGACATCTTCCTTAGCCACAGTTAGTCTCCTTTCTCATAAGCACTTATTCCGGTTGGGCCAGCATACTTCGTCACTGCGAAACGCAGCTTTCCGTTTGTTACCCGCCCAGTTTCTTCCAAACTGTTCACAACCTCACTGCTGATGAAGGGTATGAGCTCAAGATGAAGAATATTCTTCTTCTTTGGCCCATCAAACTTACGTTTGTCTCCATCTGCAATGTATACAAATCTGCTATCAACAACTGCGATAACAACGGCTGCCTCTCCGGCATCTTTGCCTTTGAGAATTCTCACTAATTGACCAACCTGCGGGCTGCTCACAGTATTCAAGTGGAGATCACCTACGCATTCAGTTTTGTGAAAATTTCCATGCCGTCCGGAGTAACTGCTACTGTATGCTCAAAGTGAGCACATAGGGAGCCATCCACCGTAACGACAGTCCAGTTATCTTCCAGCGTTCTGACATGTCTCTTTCCTACGTTTACCATCGGCTCAATCGCGAGTACCATACCCGGTTTCAGACGTGGTCCGCGGTCCGCTATGCCATAATTCGGAATTTGCGGTTCTTCATGCAGTTTTGCCCCAATACCATGACCAACATACTCACGTACGACTGAGAAACCAGCCTCTTCGATGTATTGCTGGATAGCATGGGAGATTGTAAACAAGCGCACATCCGGCTTAACTAACGCCAGTCCCGCGTACAAGGAGCCTTCCGTAACGTCCAGCAAACGCTGAGCCTCTTCGGAAATGCTGCCCACACCGTAGGTCCAGGCGGAATCACCGTGATAACCGCGGTACTCTGCACCGATATCCAGCGTTACAATATCGCCTTCGATCAGTTTGCGTTTACCTGGAAATCCATGCACTAATTGTTCGTTGACTGAAGCGCAAATGCTGGCAGGAAAACCGTTGTAGCCTTTGAAAGACGGCACAGCACCTTGACTGCGAATGTATTGATCGGCGATTCTGTCGAGATCGCCCGTTGTAATGCCAGGCTCAATGGCCTCAGCAATAAGACGGTGACTCTCGGCAACAATTCGACCAGCTTCCCTCATAAAGGCAAGTTCCTGTTCGGATTTACAAATGATCATTACATTAACCCCGCAATAAAGATACGATTTCAGAAGAAACGACATTGATTTCGTTTTCCCCATTTACCTGACGCAAAAGACCTTTATTATCATAAAACGCAAGCAGCGGCGCTGTCTTATTATCATACTCATCCAGACGCTTGCCTACACTTTCTTCGTTGTCATCCGGACGTTGATACAATTCACCGCCATCAATGTCGCAAATGCCATCTTGCTTCGGCGGGTTGAAGATTAAATGGTAGGATGCTCCGCAAACTGTGCAGATACGACGTCCAGTAAGACGCGCCATCAACAGTCCACGGTCAACATTCAAGTTGATGACATGATCCAAAGAAGTATTCAAACGGCTTAGAATTTCATCCAGCGCTTCCGCTTGCGAAAGAGTTCTTGGAAAACCATCCAATAGAAATCCTTTTTCGCAATCGGACTGCTGCAGCCGTTCTTCAACTATACCAATGGTCACATCATCTGGTACAAGCAAACCTTGATCAATAAATGATTTAGCCTTCAATCCTACTGGAGTCTCTTGTTTGATTGCCAAACGGAAAGCATCTCCTGTCGAAATATGCGGAATGCCAAACTCTTTTATGATCTCAGCCGCTTGTGTTCCCTTGCCTGCCCCAGGAGGGCCCATGAATAAAATGTTCACGATTTCTCTCTCCCCCCAAAAGTTCGCCACCAAGCAAGAAACAGCACAATAGGTGCCGGGAAGAATAAAAAATTACGCTTCACCGGAACCTATCGCCTATTTATTGATGAAGCCTTTGTAATGGCGTTTGATCAATTGGCTCTCGATCTGCTTCATAGTATCCAATGCCACACCGATTACGATTAGCAGTGAAGTACCACCAATTCGAACTTCTTTAGGCAATCCAGATAAAGCACCGAAGAACATCGGCAATACAGAGATCAAAGCCAGGAACAATGCGCCGGACATAGTCAGACGAGACATTACTCTAGTCAAATATTTCTCAGTAGCTTTACCAGGACGGATACCTGGAATGTAACCACCATTCTTCTTCATGTTATCAGCCATCTGCTGAGGATTCATCTGCACGAACGTATAGAAGAACGTGAACCCGATGATCATCACTACATACAGAAGCATACCAAGTGGTGCATCAGTTGCCAAATACTTGGCAATCCATTGAGCCCAGGCATGTGTTGACCAGAAACTGGAGAGAACAACTGGGAACTGAAGCAGTGATACGGCGAAGATAACCGGAATTACACCAGCCGCATTAATTTTCAGCGGAATGTGCGTATTCTGTCCACCGTACATTTTGTTGCCGACTACGCGTTTAGCGTATTGAACAGGAATCTTCCGAATACCTTGCTGTACGAAGATAACTGCTGTAATAATCGCTACAATCACAATCAGCACAATAACGACTTTAAGAATATTCAGGAACACTTGATCCGGCTGAATAAAGCTTGAGTTAGCCGTACTCGTGATATATCCCGGGATGGCGGCGACGATTCCCGCAAAAATCAGGATCGAAATCCCGTTCCCGATTCCCTTTTCGGTAATCTGTTCACCAAGCCACATCAGGAAAGAAGTACCAGCCGTCAAGATAATGGCAACCAGTAAGTAGTCAGCAAATGTCGCATTCGGCATCATTTGAGTTCCATAAATCCGGTTAAACCCTATCGACGTAGCAAAACCTTGGATCAGGGCCAAAATCACAGTACCATAACGAGTGATTTGCGCTAGTTGTTTTTTACCGTGCTCCCCTTGTTTAGCCCATTCAGCAAACTTAGGAACAACATCCATCGACAGCAATTGCACGATGATGGATGCTGTAATGTACGGATAAATACTTATCGCAAATATCGAGAAGTTTTTGAGCGCTCCGCCCGAGAAGGTGTTCAAAAGTCCCATCAAAGCGTCACCGCTTTGATTTGCTGTTTCCAGTACATCTTTGTTCACACCAGGAACCGGTACAAACGAACCGATACGGTAGATAATCAGAATGAACAAGGTAAACAGGATCTTTTTGCGCAAATCTTCCACATGCCAGATATTCTTAAGCGTCTTGAACATTAGATCACCTCGGTTTTACCGCCGGCAGCCTCGATTTTCTCTACCGCAGATTGAGAGAACTTATTTGCTTGTACAGTCAATTTAACGGTTAACTCACCATTGCCGAGAATCTTAATGCCGCTTTTGGAATTCTTGACAACACCAGTTTCAAGCAACAACTGCGGAGTCACTTCTGTTCCTTCTGCAAAGCTATTCAGATCTTCAAGGTTCACAATCGCATACTCTTTACGGGTAGGATTGACGAAACCACGTTTAGGCAGACGACGATAGAGCGGATTTTGTCCACCCTCGAAGCCCGGACGAACACCACCGCCAGAACGTGAGTTTTGACCTTTGTGACCGCGACCGGAAGTTTTACCATTTCCGCTACTTGGTCCACGACCAACGCGATTGCGTTCTTTGCGGGAACCAGGAGCTGGAGCAAGTTCATGTAACTTCATCGTTTGCACCTCCTTATGTTTGTTAATTTATACGAGGCGATTAGCCTTCAATTTCAGTTACAGATAGCAAGTGACTCACTTTGTTGATCATTCCGCGAATTGCAGGACTGTCATTGTGAACCACTGTCGTGTTGAGTTTACGTAGGCCGAGCGTCTTAACAGTAACACGTTGTGTTTCTGGACGTCCGATTACACTACGTACGAGGGTAATTTGCAATTTTGCCATTGACGTTCCCCTCCTTAACCGCGCAATTCTTCGACAGATTTGCCGCGAAGTTTCGCGACCTCTTCAATGCGTTTCAGACGGGAAAGTCCCTCCAAAGTTGCATTGACCATGTTCATGGAATTCGAAGAACCCAGTGATTTTGTCAAAATGTCGCCAACGCCTGCCAATTCCAATACCGCACGAACTGGACCGCCAGCGATAACGCCAGTACCCTCTGATGCTGGTTTCAGCAACACGCGTCCTGCGCCGAAGTGGCCAGTAACGAGATGGGGAATCGAAGTTCCTACGATTGGAATGTGAATCAGGTTTTTCTTGGCGTCTTCAATGCCTTTACGGATGGCATCCGGAACTTCGCCGGCTTTACCGATACCAGCACCGACGTAGCCATTGCCATCGCCCACAACAACGAGTGCACTAAAGCTGAAACGGCGTCCGCCTTTTACAACTTTTGCTACACGGTTAATGTGTACAACTCTTTCTGTCAGTTCTAAACTGTTCGGATCTACACGCAAGTCGTTAACCTCCTTTTAAGAATTATTCTAGAATTCAAGACCAGCTTCACGAGCTGCGTCAGCCAATGCTTGAATTCGTCCATGGTACAAGTAACCTCCGCGGTCGAATACGACCACTGCATAGCCTTTTTCTTTAGCACGCTCAGCGACCAATTGGCCAACTTTCGCTGCAGCTTCAACGCTGCCGCCATTACCGATGTTAGCGCTCAGTTCTTTATCAAGTGTAGAAGCGGATACGATAGTAACCCCTTTAACATCATCGATCAGTTGAGCGTAGATGTGTTTTGAAGAACGGAATACGTTCAAACGTGGACGCTCAGTAGTTCCCTGGATCTTCTTACGAACACGCAGGTGTCTTTTGAGACGAGCCTTGTTTTTATCTTCTTTTGTAATCATGACTTCCCTTTCACTCCCTTCAGTTTGCCGTAAACAGCTTCACTTTAAGATGCACGGGGTATCTTACAATTAAGTTCAAACTGGTTATTTCTTCTTACCAGCTTTACCTTCTTTGCGGATGATACGCTCGCCTTCATATTTGATACCTTTACCTTTATACGGTTCTGGCTCACGAACGGAACGAATTTTAGCAGCATATGCGCCAACGCGTTCTTTATCGATACCTTTAACGATGATCTTCGTGTTCGCAGGAACTTCAAACTCAATACCTGCTTCCGGTGTAATTTCAACCGGGTGGGAGTAACCAACGTTCAGAACGACTTTATCTCCGGATTTGCTTGCACGATATCCGACCCCAACCAATTCCAGAGATTTCGAGAAACCTTCAGTCACGCCTGCTACCATGTTGTTGACAACGGAGCGGGTTGTGCCGTGAAGTGAACGATGCAATTTGTTATCCGACGGACGAACAACGGTAATTTCGTTATTTTCAACTGTAACCTTCATGTCTTTATGAAGCTCACGAGTCAAAGAACCTTTTGGACCTTTTACTGTAATAACGGCGTTGTCCAAAGTGACATCTACACCGCTAGGTACTGCGATTGGTTTACGACCAATACGAGACATGTGTTGCACCTCCTTATCTTGTGACGTTTATTACCAAATGTAGCAGACAACTTCTCCGCCAGATTTTGATTGACGAGCTTCTTTGTCGGTCATAACTCCCTTAGATGTGGAGATAATCGCGATTCCTAGACCACCGAGTACACGAGGCACTTCATTGCTCTTCGTGTATACGCGAAGGCCTGGTTTACTGATTCTTTTCAAACCAGAAATAACACGCTCTTGGTTAGGGCCGTATTTCAAGAAGATACGGATAATCCCTTGTTTGCTATCTTCAACGAATTCCGCATCGCGGATGAAACCTTCACGCTTCAAAATGTCAGCGATTTGTTTCTTCATAGTAGAAGCAGGCATTTCTACCGTTTCGTGACGCACAATGTTAGCGTTACGAATACGAGTAAGCATATCTGCAATAGGATCAGACATAGTCATGTGTGTAAACCTCCTTCCCGTTTATAAACTTCTTACCAACTTGCTTTTTTCACGCCAGGGATCTGGCCTTTATAAGCTAATTCACGGAAACAAATTCTGCAAATTTTGAACTTTTGCAGTACCGAATGTGGACGACCACAACGTTCGCAACGTGTATATGCACGTACTTTAAACTTAGGCGTACGTTGTTGTTTAACTTTCATCGAAGTTTTTGCCACTTAGCCTGACACCTCCTAAACATTTTCGGAGAAAATGGATTAACCGACTTTATTTTGCGAAAGGCATTCCCAGCTGACCCAGCAGCTCGCGGGATTCCTCGTCCGTCTTAGCAGTCGTTACAATAACGATGTCCATACCGCGGACTTTATCCACTTTGTCATATTCGATCTCGGGGAAGATCAATTGTTCTTTAAGACCAAGTGTGTAGTTACCACGGCCGTCAAAGGCTTTAGTGGAAACACCACGGAAGTCACGTACGCGTGGAAGCGTTACGTTGAACAATTTGTCCAAGAAGTAATACATACGCTCGCCGCGCAGTGTTACTTTAACCCCAATCGGCATATTTTCGCGTAGTTTGAAACCAGCGATGGATTTTTTAGCTTTAGTGATTACTGGTTTTTGACCAGCGATCAACTGCATGTCATTAACTGCAGCATCAAGTACTTTGGAGTTTTGAACAGCGTCACCCACACCCATGTTGATGACAACCTTCTCGATCTTAGGCACTTGCATAACAGTTGTATAGTTAAACTTCTGCATCAAAGCAGGTGTTATTTCGTTGAGATAACGTTCTTTCATTCTTGCTGCCATGAAGATTTAACCTCCTTTCTTAAGGGCTAGATTAGTCGATAATCTCTCCGGATCTTTTAGCAATCCGAACTTTTTTACCGTTGTCCAATACTTTGTAACCGATACGTGTTACTTTGCCGGACTTCGGATCGATGTGCATTACGTTGGACACATGAATCGAAGCTTCCTGCTCAATAATTCCACCCTGTGGATTCAGCTGGTTCGGCTTTTGGTGTTTTTTCACCATATTGACGCCTTCTACCAGAACGCGGTTTTCACGAGGATAAGCAGCGATGACACGGCCTTTTTTGCCTTTGTCTTTACCACTAATCACAAGCACCACATCATCTTTCTTCACGTGCAGTTTATTGTTATGGGATTCCAGAACTTTTTTCACTCTAGGCATTTATTACACCTCCTATAACTAACCTTCAACTTATTGGTGCTCGTGTTTATTAGATTACTTCCGGTGCCAAGGAAACGATCTTCATGTAGTCTTTATCGCGAAGTTCGCGAGCAACTGGTCCAAAGATACGTGTTCCACGAGGGCTTCTGTCGTCTTTAACAACAACAGCTGCATTTTCGTCGAATGCGATGTAAGATCCATCTTTACGACGAACGGAACGTTTCGTACGAACAACTACCGCTCTAACAACATCACCTTTTTTGACAACGCCGCCTGGTGTTGCTTGTTTAACGGAACAAACGATCAAATCACCGATTGCTGCTGTACGGCGTCCAGTACCACCCAGTACGCGGATACACATCAGTTCCTTCGCACCAGAGTTGTCAGCCACATGCAAGCGTGTAAATGGTTGAATCATTATAATTTCCTCCTTCCGGAAAAACTCTTTTGATTATCTTAGATGATAACCGCTTTTTCAACCACTTCAACTAGTCTCCAACGTTTGTCCTTGGACAACGGACGAGTTTCCATGACTTTTACGGTATCGCCAATTTTCGCAACGTTTTCCTCATCATGTGCTTTGAATTTCTTCGTAGACTTGATGCGTTTGTGGTACAAGTTATGCTTCTTATAGGTTTCAACAGCGACTACGATGGTTTTATCCATTTTATCACTGACCACTTTACCGATTAGCACTTTACGTGCATTACGTTCTTCGCTCATTAGTTAGCCTCCTTCCTGAATACGGATCTGAGATCCGTCTCACTTAACTAATCCCAAGCACTCTTTGATGGATTACGGTTTTAGCACGAGCTATTTCCTTACGCACGTCACGAATCCGAGTCGGGTTGTCCAGTTGGCCAGTTGCCAATTGGAAACGGAGATTAAAAAGTTCCTCTTTGAATCCAGCGATCTTTTGTTCAATCTCAGCAGTGGTTAAGTTGCGAAGTTCATTAGCTTTCATTTGCTTCACCACCCAATTCTTCACGTTTCACAAACTTAGTCTTTACAGGCAGCTTGTGAGCGGCAAGACGCATCGCTTCACGAGCGATTTCTTCCGACACGCCTCCGAGTTCGAACATAATCTTGCCCGGTTTAACTACTGCTACCCATTTCTCAACGTTACCTTTACCACTACCCATACGAACCTCGAGAGGCTTTTGAGTAATAGGCTTATCTGGGAAAATCTTGATCCAAACTTGACCGCCACGTTTGATATAACGTGTCATTGCGATACGAGCAGCTTCGATCTGACGGTTAGTGATCCAAGATGGTTCCATTGCAACCAGGCCGAATTCGCCGAAGTTCAATTCAGTACCACCCTTTGCCATACCCTTCATGTGTCCGCGTTGTTGCTTGCGGTGTTTTACGCGTTTTGGTACCAACATGATTAGTTGCCTCCTTCCTGAGCAGCTTGTTTCTTAGCTGGGGGAAGAACTTCTCCACGGTAGATCCATACTTTTACGCCGATAAGACCGTAAGTTGTATGTGCTTCAGCCGTTCCGTAATCGATATCGGCACGAAGCGTATGAAGTGGAACTGTTCCTTCGCTATAACCTTCTGAACGAGCAATCTCAGCTCCGCCAAGACGTCCGCCTACTTGAGTTTTAATCCCTTTTGCGCCAGAACGCATTGTTCTTTGAATCGCTTGTTTGAGTGCACGACGGAACGATACACGACGTTCCAATTGTTGAGCAATGCTCTCAGCTACAAGAATTGCATCCAATTCAGGGTGCTTGATTTCATTGATGTTGATGTGTACTTTTTTGCCACCAGCGATTGCTGTAACTGCGCTGCGAAGTACTTCTACTTCTGCTCCGCCCTTACCAATAACCATACCTGGTTTAGCAGTGTGAATTGTAACGTTCACGCGGTTAGCCGCTCTTTCGATCTCGATATGGGAAACAGCGGAATCCTTCAACTTACCTTTAAGGTATTCCCGGATTTTGACGTCTTCCATTAGAAGAGTACCGAAATCTTTTCCTGCATACCATTTAGATTCCCAATCGCGAATGATCCCGATCCGGAGTCCGATTGGATTTACCTTTTGACCCACGTGTTATCCCTCCTTATTTCTCAGATACCACCAGTGTAATGTGGCTCGTGCGTTTATTGATCCGACTTGCGCGGCCCATGGCGCGCGGACGGAAACGTTTCATAGTAGGTCCTTGGTTAACGAAAACCTCGCTAACGAACAAACTGTTCACGTCCAAAGAATAGTTATGCTCAGCATTCGCAATTGCCGAATTAAGCAACTTCTCAACGACCGGAGAAGCGGATTTCGGAGTGTGGCGAAGAATAGCAATTGCTTCCCCCACTTGCTTACCACGAATCAAGTCAACAACCAGTTTCGCTTTACGAGCGGAAATCCGCACCGATCTTGCATGTGCTTTTGCTTCCATTGTTTAACCTCCTTTCAAACAGAGACCTTATTATTATCTTCTTGTTTTCTTATCGTCACCCGCGTGGCCTTTGTAAGTACGTGTTGGCGCGAACTCGCCCAACTTGTGACCTACCATATCTTCTGTTACGTATACAGGCACGTGTTTACGGCCGTCATATACACCAAACGTATGTCCGATAAACTGAGGGAAAATGGTTGAGCGACGGGACCAAGTTTTAACTACAACCTTTTTTTCAGCCTCGTTCAGTTCCTCAACTTTTTTAAGCAGGTAGCCATCGATAAACGGCCCCTTCTTTAAACTGCGACCCATGTGTGAATCCTCCCTTCATCCGGTTCTTCAAACCGCGAATCGACGCTTCGCGCTTTATTAACTTGCCAGAAGCGTCTTATTTTGTGCGGCGGCGAACGATATATTTATCAGATGCCTTGTTTTTCTTACGCGTTTTGTAACCAAGGGTTGGTTTACCCCATGGAGACATAGGCGATTTACGTCCGATTGGAGCGCGGCCTTCACCACCACCGTGTGGGTGATCGTTCGGGTTCATTACTACACCGCGTACTTCAGGGCGACGGCCCAGCCAGCGACTACGTCCAGCTTTACCGATTTTGATCAATTCATGATCTTCGTTACCTACGGAACCGATAGTTGCACGGCATACGCTAAGGATCTTACGAACCTCACCGGATGACAAACGAACGGAACAGTACTTTTCTTCTTTACCAAGCAATTGAGCTTCTGTACCAGCAGCACGAACCAATTGTCCGCCTTTACCTGGTTTCAACTCAATGTTGTGGATAACTGTACCCACTGGGATGTTCTCCAGTGCAAGACTGTTACCAATTTTGATGTCGGCTGTTGGGCCGGACTCTACTTTATCCCCAACTTTTAGGCCTTTAGGAGCGATGATATAACGTTTCTCTCCATCAGCATAGTGGATCAAAGCAATATTAGATGTACGGTTCGGGTCATACTCGATTGTAGCAACGCTACCTGGTATGCCGTCTTTAGTCCGTTTGAAGTCGATAATACGGTATTTACGTTTGTGTCCGCCGCCATGGTGACGAACCGTAATTTTACCTTGGTTGTTGCGTCCCGCATGTTTGAACAGCGGAGAAAGCAACGATTTCTCTGGCTGGTTTGTTGTGATTTCTTCAAACGTAGACACAGACATATGGCGTCTTGCCGGAGAGGTCGGTTTGTACTTTTTGATTGGCACTATAGTTTCCTCCTTACTTTAAGAGTATTATTCTACCGCTTCAAAAAATTCAAGCGGTTTGCTGTCCGGGCTAAGCTTAACGATGGCTTTTTTCCACTCTGGAGTGTAACCAGAATATTTACCATAACGTTTCAGTTTGCCAGGCACGCGCATTGTGTTCACATTAGTTACTTTTACTTTGAAAATAGCCTCGACAGCTTTTTTGATTTCGGTTTTGTTAGCACGGATATCCACTTCAAAAGCGTATTTCATTTCGCTCATGTAGTCGGAAGTACGTTCCGTAATCACCGGACGTTTGATAATATCACGAGGATCTTTCATTACGCGAACACCTCCTCTACCTTCAGAACTGCTTCTTTAGTGATGATCAGTTTGTCGTACGTCAGTACGTCAAGAACATTAATGCCGTCAGCCGCTACGAATTTCACCCCAGGGATGTTACGAGCGGAAAGTGCTACGTTATCATCATAGCTAGTAGCTACGATCAAAGCTTTGCGTTCCACTTTCAGGTTGTTCAAGATTGCTGCGAATTCTTTCGTCTTCGGAGCATTCATTGTCAAGCTATCCAATACGATAATGTCATTCTCGAGTACTTTCGAGGACAAAGCGGATTTGATCGCCAAACGACGAACCTTCTTAGGCAATTTCCAGGAATAGCTACGTGGTGTTGGTCCGAAGACAACGCCGCCGCCTTTCCATTGTGGAGAACGAATGGATCCTTGACGAGCGCGACCTGTACCTTTTTGTTTCCAAGGCTTACGTCCACCGCCACGAACTTCAGAACGTCCTTTTACTTTGTGTGTACCACGACGAAGGGAAGCTCTTTGCATAAGCGCAGCTTCGTGTAGAACGTGCTCATTCGGTTCAATACCGAATACTGTATCGCTCAGTTCTACTTCACCAACTTCGTTGCCACTAATATTAAAAAGTGTTACTTTTGGCATTTCATGTTCCTCCTTTCTTAGGTAATTATTTCTTAACGGTTTGTTTAACTTTCACGAAGCTGTTTTTAGGACCTGGGATAGCGCCTTTAACCAGCAATACGTTACGTTCAACGTCAACCTTGATGATTTCAAGCTTTTGAACCGTGATAGTCGTGTGACCCATATGTCCTGGGAGGCGTTTGCCCTTCGGAACACGGTTAGCTTGGATAGAACCCATGGAACCCGGTCTTCTGTGGTAACGCGATCCGTGTGCCATTGGTCCGCGGCTTTGTCCCCAACGTTTGATGTTACCTTGGAAACCTTTACCTTTAGATGTGCCAGTTACGTCAACAAATTCGCCCTCAGCAAAAATATCAGCCTTCAGTTCTTGTCCAACCTCGAGAGACCCGAGGTCAACACCGCGAATTTCACGAACGTAGCGCTTAGGTGTTGCATTTGCCTTTTTGGCGTGACCTTGTTCAGGCTTATTGGAGCGACTTTCTTTTTTATCAGAAAAGCCCAATTGCACTGCTTCATATCCGTCGATATTCAGGTCTTTCTTTTGCAGTACTACACAAGGGCCTGCTTCGATAACAGTAACAGGAATTACGTTACCTTCTGGAGTAAACACTTGAGTCATACCGAGTTTTTTTCCTAAGATACCTTTCAATGTTGACACCTCTTTTCTTTTCCTAAGTTGCTAAAAATAGAATTACAATTTGATTTCGATATCTACACCGGACGGTAGATCCAAGCGCATCAAGGCATCCACAGTTTGTGGTGTTGGGTTCACAATATCGATCAAACGTTTGTGAGTCCGTTGTTCAAACTGTTCACGGGAATCCTTGTACTTGTGTACCGCACGGAGAATAGTAATGATTTGCTTCTCAGTTGGCAACGGAATCGGTCCAGATACACCAGCACCCGAACGTTTTGCAGTTTCAACGATTTTCTCTGCGGATTGATCAAGAATTCTGTGGTCGTATGCTTTCAAGCGAATACGAATTTTTTGCTTTGCCATTTTAGTCCCTCCTTCTATCGCCCAATTTATTATCGGACATACTCCGTGAAAATTTTCTGACGTCGACCTCATGGCAAAGGGGCCGGGTGTGTCAGTAACCTCTCACATCATCGCAACGTCTCAGAACAACATTTATTATTATATATAATAGGCAGCAGTATTGCAAGCTAAAATAACAAAACAACGCATATTTTTTTCATGCGTTGCTTTATTACTATTAAATAGGTTAAAGATTCTCAGTGACAGACTTAAAAATCTCAGCTGACTCCGCAGTCTGTGCTGTTGCTGACCCAATTCCCTCTATTGTCTGAATCAATGTTCTTATTTCTTCTTCTACTATAACAATCTCTTGTGTGCTACTCCTCATCGCCTCTACAATTTCGGAAAACAAAAGACTAGTCTCAACGGATTGATGTTTCCCACTTTTGGTTAGCTCTTGTACCTTACGTATCTCCTCAACGACTTGTTGTGTGAGACTTCCCGATTTATAAGTCAGCTCTACGATCTGAATTACAGTATTCTTCGTATCCTCTGCCAACCGACTAACTTCTTGAGCAACTACACTAAACCCTCTACCATGCACTCCGGCTCTAGCGGCTTCTATCGTTGCATTAAGTGAAAGAATTTTAGTTTGATCTGCAATATCTTTAACTGAGTTTACGATTTTTTGAATTTGATTAGAGGAATTGCTTAATTCGTGGACTGAATGTTCCATTTCACTAGTACTTTGATAAATAAGATTAATCTGTCCTGTTAAGCTATCCAAATGCTCATGTCCATCTGTAGCCAACCCCTGCGACTCTACAGCGGATGTAGCTGTACGTTGGAATGTTCTACTCACTTCATTGCTACTGGCTACTAGCTGCTTCACAGCGGCATTTGTATCGATACTAAAATCTATTAATTCGCTGCTGAATTCAGCAATTTTCTGCTTTAATTCATTTTTAACCAAAAGGTATTGCTGTTCCTTCTCTTTGACGTTCTCCTTCTCGTATTCCTCTAGGACAAGTTGTTGTTCAAGGTTAAGCAGCTTAGTTACGGTCTTAACTACATGTAGACGCGTATTGTCATCATGTGTCTCATTATAGATAACTTGTATAAAAACGTTCTGAAGATTTTGAAAAGCAGATAAGTACCATTTAGGCTCAAGTCCTACTCTTTTATGAATATTAGCAATCTTCATTCGCTTTGCTATGTATTCTTCATCAACTTTGCCATCAAAAATTTCAATGATATGCTCGCGGAGTGTTGTTTTCAACCTCTCGATACTACTATGCTCCAATATAATGGCTTCGAGTTTATCCACACCTAATACCGAATTATAAAATTGATCAATGATATAGTCTATATTCTTTTCAACGCTAGGCTTCACCCTACGTAATAAGTTCAAATCTGATTCAGATAGATCAATCATTCTCATTTGCTCATTGAGTTCGTCATAACCCTCAAGAGTATGAAAAAAATCTTCAGTACGCTTAGTCTGGTGTTTATGTTCTATTAAATTAGGGGTGTGAGAATCCTCGTTATTATTACGTGATGTTATAGCATGCATGAATGAAAAAGGACATTTTCCCATGTTATCACCCTCCCCTTAATTACTATTTTTTTACAATATTACCTTCCTTTCATTTTACTCTATGATTATTAAAATTGTAAACAATTTATCGTTGAATTTTGTTGAATTTTGTAGAATTATTCGAAATTTCATACTTATTTTATCGTATATTGTCGAATTTAAGATGGTTTATCCTATAAAATAACAAAAAGCCCCGGATTCTCCGCAAGAAGAATCCGGGGCACTATGATTCAGAGTCTACCCGCAGATAGAAACGAATTTATTTTTGGATGGAAGCTACGCTACCTGCTCCAACTGTACGTCCACCTTCGCGAATGGAGAATTTAGTACCTTCTTCAATAGCGATAGGGGAGATCAAAGCAACAGTTACAGTGATGTTGTCACCAGGCATAACCATTTCAGTACCTTCTGGCAAGTTGATAATGCCAGTTACGTCAGTTGTACGGAAGTAGAACTGTGGACGGTAACCAGTGAAGAATGGTTTGTGACGTCCGCCTTCTTCTTTAGTCAAAACGTAGATTTGAGCAGTGAACTCAGTGTGTGGTTTAACAGAGTTCGGTTTAGCCAATACTTGGCCACGCTCGATCATAGTACGGTCTACACCACGAAGCAAAGCTCCGATGTTGTCGCCCGCTTGAGCGGAATCCAGCAATTTACGGAACATTTCTACGCCCGTAACTACGGATTTCTTAGTTTCTTCGTGAATACCAACGATTTCGATTTCTTCTCCGACTTTAACTGTTCCGCGTTCTACGCGACCAGTTGCCACAGTACCGCGGCCAGTGATGGAGAATACATCTTCGACAGGCATCAAGAATGGTTTGTCAGTTTGACGCTCTGGAAGTGGAATGTACTCGTCGATTGTTTCGAACATTTCAACAATCTTCTTAGCATATTCGCCTTCTGGGTTTTGAAGAGCTTCACGAGCAGAACCACGAATGATTGGAGTGTCGTCGCCTGGGAAGTCATACTCGCTCAGCAAGTCACGAACTTCCATTTCAACCAATTCCAACAACTCTTCGTCTTCAACCATGTCGCATTTGTTCAAGAAAACAACGATGTATGGAACACCTACTTGACGGGACAACAGGATGTGCTCGCGAGTTTGTGGCATAGGGCCATCAGCTGCGGATACAACCAGGATAGCTCCGTCCATTTGCGCTGCGCCAGTGATCATGTTTTTAACATAGTCGGCGTGACCAGGGCAGTCTACGTGAGCGTAGTGACGGTTAGGAGTTTCATATTCAACGTGGGAAGTGGAGATTGTGATACCACGTTCGCGCTCTTCAGGAGCTTTGTCGATTTGATCGAATGCGATAGCTGCGCCACCGTAAGTTTTGGACAATACAGTAGTGATTGCAGCAGTCAGAGTCGTTTTACCATGGTCGACGTGACCAATAGTACCGATGTTAACGTGCGGTTTGTTACGTTCAAACTTTGCCTTTGCCATTTGAACAGTTCCTCCTTAATGTGGGGTTCCTTATATTTGAGCCGCCCGCATATATGTTTATCTTAGATGACTGAGTAATTATACTCGGACGGCAAGTTAAAACTAGTAATTATTCTCCGCCTTTGTTCTTAGCAGCGATCTCTTCCGCAATGGATTTAGGAACTTCTTCATAGTGAGAAAGCTCCATTGAGAATACGCCACGTCCTTGAGTACCAGAACGAAGAGTTGTAGAGTATCCGAACATTTCGGAAAGAGGCACCTTAGCACGGATAATTTGCGCTCCACCACGGGAATCCATACCTTCGATACGGCCACGGCGGGAGTTCAGCATACCCATAACATCACCCATATATTCCTCAGGAACAGTTACTTCTACTTTCATGATTGGCTCAAGCAGGACAGGTTTACACTTGTCTTTAGCTGCTTTAAGCGCCATCGAGCCGGCAATTTTAAATGCCATTTCGTTGGAATCGACATCATGGTAAGAACCATCAACGATGGTAGCTTTAACGTCTACAAGCGGGAAGCCTGCAAGTACGCCGTTTTTCATTTGTTCTTCGATACCCGCAAGTGCAGGAGCGATGTACTCTCTAGGAACCGAGCCACCGACAACTTTACTTTCGAATTTGCTACCAGTACCTGGCTCGAGGGGTTCAAATTCAACCCATACGTGACCGTATTGACCACGACCACCAGATTGGCGTACAAATTTACCTTCGACGCGAGCAGGTGCCTTGAACGTTTCGCGGTAAGCAACCTGTGGTTTACCCACATTGGTTTCTACTTTGAACTCACGACGCATACGGTCGATGATGATGTCCAAGTGAAGTTCACCCATACCAGCCAGGATAGTTTGGCCTGTTTCTTCATCAGTATGAGCACGAAGAGTTGGATCCTCTTCAGTCAACTTACCGAGAGCAACGCCCAATTTATCTTGGTCAGCTTTTGTTTTTGGTTCAACAGCGATTTCGATAACTGGATCAGGGAAGTTCATTGATTCCAGAATTACTGGATGCTTCTCATCACACAGTGTATCACCTGTACTGGTGTCTTTCAAACCAACTGCTGCAGCGATGTCGCCAGAATACACGATGGAAATCTCTTGACGGCTGTTAGCATGCATTTGAAGGATACGACCAATACGTTCACGCTTGTTCTTAGTAGCATTAACTACGTAAGATCCGGACTCTAGAATACCAGAGTATACACGGAAGAACGTAAGTTTACCTACATAAGGGTCAGTCATGATTTTAAATGCCAAAGCTGCAAACGGTTCTTCATCCGAAGAATGACGAACTGCTTCAGTTCCATCATCAAGATGTCCAGTGATAGCTGGAACGTCAAGAGGAGATGGCAAGTAATCAACAACAGCATCCAGCATAAGCTGAATCCCTTTGTTACGGTAGGAGGATCCAACAATTACAGGGAACAATTTAACTTCAACTACGCCTTTGCGCAGTGCAGCTTTAATTTCCGGAACTGTAATTTCTTCGCCTTCCAGGTACTTCATAGTCAGATCTTCATCAAGTTCAGCAACTTTCTCGATCAACTCGAGACGCAGCTCCTCAACTTTGGCCAAATATTCTTCCGGAATATCCGTTACTTCGATGTTTTGGCCTAGATCATCTCTGAACATGTGTGCTTTTTGCTCAACAAGGTCGATAATACCAGTGAAATCACTTTCTGCACCAATTGGCAATTGAATAGCAACTGCATTGGCTTGAAGGCGATCACGCATAGTTTCGATTACGTTAAGGAAATCCGCACCGATAATGTCCATTTTGTTCACATATGCAATACGTGGAACGTTATAACGGTCAGCCTGTCTCCATACGGTTTCAGACTGAGGCTCAACGCCCTCTTTTGCACTAAATACACCTACTGCCCCATCCAATACACGCAGGGAACGTTCAACTTCAACAGTGAAGTCAACGTGTCCTGGGGTATCAATGATATTGATGCGGTGACCTTTCCACGCAGCAGTCGTAGCAGCGGACGTAATCGTGATTCCGCGCTCTTGTTCTTGCTCCATCCAGTCCATTGTAGCAGCACCCTCGTGAACTTCACCGATTTTGTGCGTACGGCCTGTATAGAAAAGAATCCGCTCTGTGGTAGTTGTTTTACCAGCATCAATATGCGCCATGATCCCGATATTACGTGTATTTTTTAAGGAGAACTCTCTAGCCATGAAATGGATCTCCCTTCAAAATATAAGTTATTTGAATGACCTTAATCCTACCAACGGTAGTGAGCGAACGCTTTGTTTGCTTCAGCCATTTTGTGTGTATCTTCGCGTTTCTTAACAGAAGCGCCTGTGTTGTTGGAAGCGTCGATGATCTCAGCCGCCAACCGCTCTTCCATCGTCTTCTCACCGCGGTTGCGAGAGTAGTTTACGAGCCAACGTAATCCCAGAGCAGTACGTCTCTCTGGTTTAACCTCGATAGGTACTTGATAGTTAGCACCACCGACACGACGAGCTTTGACTTCCAAAACCGGCATGATATTCTTGATGGCAGCTTCGAAAACTTCCATCGGATCTTTACCCGTACGTTCTTCAATCAACTTGAATGAATTGTACAGAATGCTTTGAGCGACACCTCTTTTACCACCCAGCATAATGCGGTTAATCAAACGAGTAACCAACTTGCTATTATACAACGGATCTGGCAATACGTCTCTCTTAGTAACTGGACCTTTGCGTGGCATGGATATCCCCCTTTCTTAAATGTTTATTATTCTAGAATTTTTTCTTATTTCTTAGCTTTAGGACGTTTAGCACCGTATTTAGAACGAGCTTGCATCCGGTTAGCTACACCTGCTGTATCCAATGCACCACGAACGATATGGTAACGAACCCCTGCAAGGTCCTTTACTTTACCTCCGCGAAGTAATACAACACTGTGCTCTTGTAAGTTATGTCCGATACCCGGGATATAAGCTGTTACCTCGAGACGGTTCGTCAAACGAACACGGGCATATTTACGAAGCGCTGAGTTTGGTTTACGTGGAGTCATAGTACCAACACGAGTGCACACACCGCGTTTTTGCGGAGCGCTCAAATTTGTAGCCTCACGCTTGAGGGCGTTATACCCTTTTTGAAGAGCGGGAGATTTAGATTTTTCGATTTTGGCTTGACGGCCTTTACGAACCAATTGGTTAATTGTTGGCATGTTGTTGCCACCCCCTTCCTGAAATGATAGCCGATTTAAGAACTCTAAGCCCACAGACCCAGGCGGTTCATAAAAAGACAAATGAAAAGTTCTTGCCTCTGGAGTTCACCCCAGTACAAAAACATTTCCGTAGCTATTGTTTTAAGACGGCTGCCATCGCAGCGCCAACTTCTATTCCGCAGGCCTTGCCCAAATTCAGCATCGTATCCACGTATGTGATCTTAATACCTTGTTTGTTACAAAGCATAACTATCCTGGAAGTAAGCCTTTGATCTCCGTCCTCTGCCACATAGACTTCTGCAGCTTGGCCCAACTCTACCGCCTTGACGGTTTGTTTGGTACCGATCTTGACCTGAGCATCCTGTAGTCCTCTATCATCAGTCATAATCATTACCTCCAATGAACAAGGATAACATGGCTACTCACGCACCTTAGACATTTTAGCATTATCAATAGATGGTGTCAAGAAATTCAGCAATAATTTTTATGAATATTATACACAGCAGATATTCGTGTCACACCTATGAATAGGTATGACACGAATTCACTACCATGTTTGCTAATTTATTCAGCAGGAACCGGCTCTAAAGACTCAAGCGCGCTTTCTGCATTTGGATCACTTAGCTTAACATTACGGTAACGATTCATACCAGTACCTGCAGGAATCAACTTACCGATAATAACATTTTCTTTGAGTCCAAGCAACTTATCTACTTTGCCTTTGATAGCAGCGTCTGTTAAGACACGAGTAGTTTCTTGGAAAGATGCAGCGGATAAGAAGGAATCTGTCTCAAGAGATGCCTTGGTAATACCGAGTAAGACCGGTTTAGCAACTGCAGGCTCTTTACCTGACAATATGGCTTCCTTGTTAGCAGCTTCATATTCATGTATATCCGCAAACGCGCCTGGTAACAGACTTGTGTCACCTGCATCAATGATACGGATCTTCCGAAGCATTTGTTTGATCATAACTTCAATGTGCTTATCATTGATCTCAACGCCCTGGTTACGATATACACGCTGAACTTCTTGCAGAATGTAGTTTTGTACCCCACGGATCCCTTTGATTCGCAGCATTTCTTTAGGGTCAATCGAACCGTCTGTCAGCTCATCGCCGGCTTCAATTTCTTGGCCTTCGCTGACACGTAGACGTGAACCATAAGTAATGGAATAAGTCTTGGATTCTGCTTCACCTTGAACCTCGATTTCACGACGATCCTTAGTTTCACGGATTTCCTTGATTACACCATCGATCTCACTGATTGTAGCCTGACCTTTAGGGTTACGGGCTTCAAACAACTCTTGAATACGCGGCAAACCTTGCGTGATGTCATCACCGGCAACACCGCCGGTATGGAACGTACGCATTGTAAGCTGGGTTCCTGGTTCACCGATAGATTGTGCAGCGATAATACCAACCGCTTCACCGATCTCAACGTGTTTACCAGTTGCCAAGTTACGACCGTAACATTTCTTACAAACACCATGACGAGCACGGCAGCTTAGTACAGATCGGATTTGTAGCTTAGTTACACCAGCGTCTACGATTGCTTCCGCTTTATCGGAGTCAATCAAATCGTTGCGGTGAACAATGATTTCGCCTGTTTCCGGATGACGAACAGTCTCGAAGCAGTAACGACCTTCAATACGGTCATACAGATCCTCAATAACCTCTTTACCATCCTGAATACGACTAACTGTAAATCCTTTATCCGTTCCACAATCTTCCTCACGGACGATAACGTCCTGAGCTACGTCAACGAGACGACGAGTCAAGTAACCGGAGTCAGCAGTACGAAGTGCGGTATCGGCAAGACCTTTACGCGCTCCGTGAGTGGAGATAAAGTACTCCAAGACCGTAAGACCTTCACGGAAGTTCGCTTTAATTGGCAATTCGAAAATCCGACCCGAAGGTGTTGCCATCAGACCACGCATACCACCCAGCTGAGTGATCTGCGATTTGTTACCCCGCGCTTTGGAGTCAACCATGAGCATGATTGAGTTGAAACGGTCCATCGATTTAAGCAGGATGTTTGTAAGATCATCCTTCGTCTTCGACCAGATCTCAATAACGCGGTCGTACCGTTCGTCATTAGTGATCAGACCACGGCGATATTGGTTAGCAACCACATCTACCTTAGCTTCGGACTCTTTCAGGATCGTAACTTTCTCCTCAGGCACGATAACATCCGACACAGCAACGGTAACACCGGAACGTGTGGAGTAAGTAAAGCCGAGTTGTTTAATTTTATCCAAAATCATAGAGGTTTTGGTTGTATGATAAGTTTCAAAACAACGTGCGATAATCAGACCCAGATATTCTTTACCTACAGCGCTGGCTTCAGGAGCGGATTCAATCAGCTCGCGAATATCTGCGCCTTTTTCATAGATAAAGTATTTCTCTGGCGTGCCATGCAGCAAGTTAGTCTTAGTCGCTTCATTGATATAAGGGAAACTACTTGGGTAAATTTCATTAAAGATAATCTTACCGATCGTAGTAATCAACATTGCGCCTTGTTGTTTTTCCGTAAAGCAAGTCTTACCTAGTGCTTTAACTGGAATAGCTACACGAGCATGAAGACCTGCAGTTCCGCGTTGGTAAGCTGATACAGCTTCATTTACGGTACGCAGAATCATACCTGATCCTTTTTCTTCCTTGTTGTCCATGGTCAGGTAGAAAGTACCAAGGACCATATCCTGGGAAGGTGTTACAACCGGTTTTCCGTCTTTAGGGTTCAAGATATTACCGGATGCAAGCATGAGAATACGTGCTTCCGCTTGAGCTTCTGCTGACAGAGGAACGTGCACCGCCATTTGGTCACCGTCAAAGTCGGCGTTATAAGCCGTACATACGAGTGGGTGAAGACGAATAGCATGACCTTCCACCAAAATCGGTTCAAAAGCTTGGATACCGAGACGGTGAAGTGTTGGTGCGCGGTTTAGAAGTACTGGGTGCTCTCTGATTACTTCTTCAAGTACATCCCATACTTCAGGACTTACACGCTCAACTTTACGTTTTGCGCTCTTTATGTTGTGGGCTAGGCCCTTATTAACCAATTCCTTCATGACAAAAGGCTTGAACAATTCTAGCGCCATTTTCTTAGGGAGTCCGCACTGATACATCTTGAGGTACGGTCCTACAACGATAACGGAACGACCAGAGTAGTCAACCCGTTTACCGAGCAAGTTCTGACGGAAACGTCCTTGTTTACCTTTCAGCATGTGGCTGAGAGATTTCAATGGACGGTTACCAGGACCCGTTACCGGACGTCCTCTACGGCCGTTATCGATGAGAGCATCGACAGCTTCCTGTAGCATCCGTTTCTCGTTCTGCACGATAATGTCAGGCGCACCAAGATCCAACAGTCTTTTCAGACGGTTGTTCCGGTTAATAACACGACGATAAAGATCGTTCAAATCAGACGTAGCAAAACGGCCACCATCCAATTGAACCATCGGACGAAGCTCCGGAGGTATAACCGGAAGAACATCCATGATCATCCAATCAGGTTTGTTGCCTGAGTTACGGAATGCTTCAATGACTTCCAGACGTTTGATCGCCCGGTTACGACGTTGGCCTTGGGCCGTACGCAGTTCTTCTTTGAGGAATTCCAGCTCTTTTTCGATGTCGATGTCTTGAAGAAGCTTCTTAACAGCTTCAGCACCCATGCCCGCTTGGAATCCGTAACCGTATTTTTCACGGTAGCTACGATATTCTTTCTCGGATAGAAGTTGTTTCTTTTCCAGTGGTGTTTCACCTGGGTCAGTTACAACATACGAAGCGAAGTAGATAATCTCTTCAAGTGATCTTGGAGACATATCTAGTGCCAAACCCATACGGCTTGGGATACCTTTGAAGTACCAGATATGAGATACCGGAGCAGCCAATTCAATGTGACCCATACGTTCACGACGAACTTTAGCACGAGTAACTTCAACGCCACAACGGTCGCAGACTACGCCCTTATAACGGACACGTTTGTATTTACCGCAATGACATTCCCAGTCTTTTTGCGGTCCAAAGATACGCTCACAGAAAAGACCCTCTTTTTCCGGTTTCAATGTACGATAGTTAATGGTTTCCGGTTTCTTAACTTCTCCGCGGGACCATGAACGAATCTTCTCCGGAGAAGCGAGTCCGATTTTCATAAATTCAAAATTGTTAACGTCCAACAAGGAGCAACCCTCCTTAACCTAATCCTGATTTAGTACCGCTTTGCCCTCCTCTGACTGTTACATCAAAAGAGGGCGCGGTCCTTTATAAAATGGAACTCAAAAGTTCCAACGTGATTATTCTACTCCGACTTCTGCGCCTTCTAAATTGAGGCTCAGCTTGTCGCCTGACGTCTCGTCCTCATCGTCCAATTCTCTCATTTCAATTTCCTGCTCGTCACCGCTAAGAATCTTAACATCCATACCCAGGGACTGCAGTTCTTTGATCAATACCTTGAACGACTCAGGAACACCTGGTTCCGGTACATTTTCACCTTTGACAATGGATTCGTACGTCTTCACGCGACCAACCACGTCATCGGATTTTACAGTCAAAATTTCTTGCAATGTATATGCAGCACCGTAAGCTTCAAGCGCCCACACTTCCATCTCCCCGAAACGCTGTCCACCAAACTGAGCTTTACCACCCAGTGGCTGTTGCGTAACTAGTGAGTAAGGTCCTGTTGAACGGGCGTGAATCTTATCATCAACCATGTGCGCCAGTTTGATCATATGCATGACACCGACAGTAACTTCACGTTCGAAGCGTTCACCTGTACGACCATCGTACAATACAGTCTTACCATTACGCTGCATACCAGCTTCTTCCATCGTATCAAATACGTCGTACTCACGTGCTCCGTCGAATACCGGCGTTGCAATGTGAATTCCCAGACGCAATGCGGCCATACCAATATGGACCTCAAGCACCTGTCCGATGTTCATACGAGAAGGAACGCCTAGAGGGTTAAGAACAACCTGTACCGGCGTACCGTCCGGAAGGAACGGCATATCCTCTTCTGGCAGGATACGAGCAACGACACCCTTGTTACCGTGACGTCCGGCCATTTTGTCACCTTCAGAAATCTTACGTTTCTGAGCGATGTACACACGAACCAATTGATTTACGCCAGGAGGCAGCTCATCGCCGTTCTCACGTGTAAATACTTTAACGTCAACGATAATACCATCACTACCGTGAGGAACGCGTAAAGAGGTATCCCGTACTTCACGAGCCTTCTCACCAAAGATAGCGTGTAGGAGACGCTCTTCTGCAGTCAATTCAGTTACACCCTTAGGAGTAACCTTACCAACTAGAATGTCACCAGCACTGATTTCCGCACCGATGCGGATAATTCCACGCTCATCAAGATTGCGCAGAGCTTCTTCGCCAACGTTTGGAATATCACGTGTGATTTCTTCAGGTCCCAGTTTAGTGTCACGAGCTTCGGATTCGTATTCCTCGATATGAATCGAAGTGTATACATCTTCCTTAACTAGCTTTTCACTTAACAGGATCGCATCCTCGTAGTTGTAACCTTCCCAAGTCATGAACGCAACGACTACGTTACGACCAAGAGCAAGTTCGCCCATTTCTGTAGAAGGACCGTCCGCCAGGATGTCACCCTTCTTAACAATATCCCCTCTTTTAGCCAGAGGACGTTGGTTAATACAGGTACCTTGGTTAGAACGCATAAATTTGTGTAATTTATATTTAACGATATCGCCTTTAACTTCTTTGCCTTCGACAGTTTCAACCCGGCGCAGCCAAATTTCATTAGCTGAAGAGCGTTCGATAATACCGTCATATTTAGAAACAACACATACGCCAGAATCCTTAGCGGATTTATGTTCCATCCCTGTTCCGACGAGCGGAGCTTTAGGAATTAGAAGTGGAACGGCTTGACGCTGCATGTTAGATCCCATCAGAGCGCGGTTGGAGTCATCGTTCTCAAGGAACGGAATGAGCGCCGTAGCGACGGATACGACCTGTTTAGGCGAAACGTCCATGTAATCTACACGATTACTTGGCATTGTTGTAATGTTGTCAGAGTCTTTATTGTAACGAACGATTACCATGTCTTCCTTAAAGGAGCCATCTTCATCGATCAATACGTTAGCCTGAGCAACTACATAATTATCTTCCTCATCAGCAGTCAGATAATCGATTTGTTCAGTTACCTTACCTGTCTTTGGATCTACCCAACGATACGGAGCTTCAATAAAGCCGTATTCGTTGATACGAGCAAAGGTGGACAAGGAGTTGATCAATCCAATGTTCGGACCTTCCGGTGTTTCAATTGGACACATCCGGCCGTAGTGACTGTGATGGACGTCACGAACTTCAAAGCCCGCGCGTTCACGTGTCAAACCACCGGGTCCGAGTGCAGACAGACGACGTTTATGCGTAAGTTCCGCAAGTGGGTTCGTCTGGTCCATAAACTGAGACAGCTGGGAGCTACCGAAGAACTCTTTAATGGACGCGATAACCGGACGAATATTGATCAGAGCTTGAGGCGTAATTGCATTAGCATCCTGAATCGACATTCTTTCACGCACAACGCGCTCCATACGGGACAAACCGATACGGAACTGATTCTGCAGAAGTTCACCCACAGAACGCAGACGACGGTTACCCAGATGGTCAATATCATCGGTATTACCAATTCCGTGAAGCAAATTAATAAAGTAGCTGATCGAGGATATAATATCAGCTTGAGTAATGTGCTTAACAGACTTGTCGATGTTGCCGTTAGCGATCAGCTTAATAACCCGACCTTCTTCAATTGGCGAGAATACGTCAATCGTTTGAAGAGGAATATCTTCGCTGTCCATAACCCCACCAGTAACACGATAGTTCTTAAAGGCAACATTCTTTTCGAAGTAAGGAATCAATTCATCAAGTAGTCTGCGATCGACCATTTGACCGGACTCAGCCAGGATTTCTCCTGTAGCTTCGTCAACCAAAGGCTGAGCAAGACGTTGATTGAAAAGACGGTTCTTAATGTGTAGCTTTTTATTGATTTTGTAACGGCCTACATTAGCTAGGTCGTAGCGTTTTGGATCAAAGAAACGCGCGACCAGCAAACTTTTGGCATTGTCTAGTGTCGGCGGTTCGCCCGGACGCAAACGCTCATAAATTTCAATAAGCGCCTTCTCCGTGGAGTCCGTGTTGTCTTTATCCAGCGTATTGCGAATATATTCATCATTGCCAAGCAATTCCAGAATTTCGGCATCACTACCGAAACCGAGAGCACGCAAAAGTACGGTAACAGGAATTTTACGAGTCCGATCGATACGAACATACATAATATCCTTAGCGTCGGTCTCAAGTTCCAACCAGGCTCCGCGGTTCGGGATTACTGTGGCGGTGTAGGTTTTTTTGCCGTTCTTATCCACTTTTGTGCTGAAATAGACGCTTGGAGAGCGAACCAACTGGCTGACAATAACCCGTTCCGCACCGTTAATAATAAAAGTGCCGGTCTCCGTCATCAGCGGGAAATCTCCCATGAACACTTCCTGCTCTTTGACCTCACCGGTCTCCTTATTAATGAGCCGCACCTTTACACGCAGAGGAGCCGCATACGTCACGTCCCGCTCTTTAGCGTCGTCAACCGTATATTTTGGTTCACCCAGGCTGTAATCAATGAACTCTAGTACCAAATTACCTGTGAAATCCTGGATCGGCGAGATGTCCTGAAACATTTCCCGCAATCCTTCCTCCAAAAACCAATCATAAGATTTTTGTTGGATCTCGATCAGGTTCGGGACCTCGAGTACCTCGTTAATTCTCGCATAGCTCCGCCGAGTGCGTCGACCATACTGAACAAGATGTCCTGCCAACTTTACTCACCCCTCATGTCTACTCACTTAAAAATTGATTGCGAACCCTTGTTTGGAACCGTATAATGGAACCATACTACAAGGATTCAGTCATAAATAAAAGAAAAGCCCTTATCGAAATCTTCGAAAAAAGAGCGCACTTATCCATGACCAAAATACTCCTTATCCAGTAGATTTGCCCAAAACGTACATATTATACGTCACCAAGCAACAGTTTATGCGCTATTATCTATTACCGCGTAACACTCGCTACGCCAGAGCATAGAGAACCAATTCGCAAAAAACTTGCCGTACGGCTTGCGCTAGCCGGCGACAATATATCGCTTGACATTTTCAGCAAACTAAAGACATGGAGCCTATCTTAATACTGACATTTTATAATAATACCATTATCACTATCACATGTCAATAACCTATTGATTTTTATTTTTGAGCTTTAATAATACGATAACCTTTATCTTTGCCCACTTCTTCTACATTTGAGAACAAGCTTTCAAGTTTAGCTACCGCTGATGGAGCGCCCTGCTTCTTCTGAATAACAATCCACAGAAATCCACCCTCATTTAAATGCTCATAAGCTTCTTCAAAAATCTGATGCACTACAGCTTTTCCTGCACGTATCGGAGGATTGGTAAGAATCACATCGAACTTTTGTTGTTCATTCAATGCGCCGAGCACATCGCTTTCCATTACCGTAACATTCCGGATTCCATTGTGCTGGGCATTTTCACGCGCAAGTTCTACCGCACGACTATTAATATCAATCATCGTAACTTGCCCTTTGGGGGCTAGGTATGCTGCACTTATACCTATCGGTCCATATCCGCAACCCACATCAAGCACTGCTGAACCGTCCGGAATATCCATAGCTTCAATGAGAACTCGACTACCGTAATCGATGTCTCCTTTAGAGAACACACCTGCATCACTTGTGAAACGAAAGCTTTTGCCTCTTAGAACGGTGTCGATGGTACGTCTGTCATGACGCACTTCCGGTTGCTGCGAATAATAATGTTGCGACATCTCTATCCTCCCTTTCCTTTATGTTAATAGTTTGTATTCACACAACCCTACTAACTCTATCAAGCATAAACGCCTCTGATGTCCTTATAAGGACGGTAAGCGTTCAAGCGAGAAATATAAAGATAAAGTATAATGTGAAACTTATACTTTCTTATATTTTTATAAAATAAACCCCTTGAACAAGTTCAAGGGGTTTTCAGTATAGAAGGAATTACTTCACTTCTACAGCTGCGCCTGCTTCTTCCAATTTTGCTTTAGTAGCTTCGGCTTCGTCTTTGCTTACTTTTTCTTTGATAGCTTTTGGTGCGTTGTCTACAAGGTCTTTAGCTTCTTTCAAGCCAAGGCCTGTGATTTCGCGAACGATTTTGATAACGTTGATTTTGGAAGCGCCAGCGCCTGTCAAAATTACGTCAAATTCGGATTGCTCTTCAGCTACTGCTGCTACCGCACCGCCAGCCGCTACTGGAGCTGCTGCTGTTACGCCGAATTCTTCTTCAATTGCTTTAACCAGGTCGTTCAGTTCCAATACGCTCATGCCTTTAATTGCTTCCAAGATTGCTTCTTTACTCATGATTGAACCTCCATTTATAATTTAAATTTGTTTGTGGTATTGATTTATGCTGCAAGAGCCAAAGGCTTACGCGCTTTGTTCTTCTTTTTCAGCAACAGCTTTAACTGCAAGCGCGAAGTTGCGCATTGGAGCTTGAAGTACGCTAAGCAGCATGGACAGCAAACCATCGCGGGATGGAAGCTCAGCCAGTGCTTTCAATTGGTCCGCGTCGATGACACGTCCTTCTACTACGCCGCCTTTCAATTTCAAAGCGTCGTTTTTCTTGGCGAAATCGTTCAAAATTTTAGCTGGAGCTACTGCATCAGTTGTGCTGAATGCGATAGCTGTTGGACCAGTCAAAACTTCATCCAACTCAGTCAACTCAGCCGCAGCAGTTGCGCGACGTAGCAATGTGTTCTTCAGGACTTGAAACTCAACGCCAGCTTCACGAAGTTGCTTACGCAGTTCAGTCACTTGGGAAACGTTCAATCCGCGATAGTCCGCTACAACAGTCGAAAGACTGTTTTGCAGTTTCGCAGTAACAACGTCAACCGCATCCTGTTTTGCTTGAATTACTTTTGCATTTGCCAATGTATACACCTCCTGAAAATTTATGTGTCGGCGTCCTTTCCAAGGAAAGCATCACCGCTCCTACGCAGGCATTAGAAAAGCCTCCGCAGAATCACGAAGGCTTGATAAAACGAAAGTTATACGAGCGAGCTCGTTACTTCTTGTTTCTATCACAACACCTCGGTAGGGAATTAAGCACTAAGGCACCTACTGTCTACGGTAAGCATATTCAAGGTTAAGATTGATACCTTAAGTTTCACAACTGTTATAGATTATCAAAATTGACCCAAAGAGTCAACCCTTATTTATCTGAAGACGGTTGTGTTCACACGAGCGCTAGGACCCATTGTGGAAGAAATCGAGATGCCTTTAAGGTATACACCTTTAGCAGCAGCTGGTTTCGCACGGTTCAAAGCGTCGATAAGAGCTTTAAGGTTATCGTTCAATTGTGCAGCATCAAAGGACACTTTGCCGATTGGCGCGTGAATTTGACCTGCTTTGTCAAGACGATATTCGATTTTACCGGCTTTGATTTCTTGCACAGCCTTGGAAACATCGAATGTAACTGTGCCAGCTTTAGGGTTAGGCATAAGACCTTTACCACCAAGCAGACGACCCAGTTTACCGACTTCACTCATCATATCAGGTGTAGCTACGCAGACATCAAATTCAAACCAGCCTTGTTGAATTTTGTTGATCATGTCTTGATCACCAACAAAATCCGCGCCAGCAGCTTCTGCCTCTTTCGCTTTTTCACCTTTTGCAAATACAAGCACGCGTTGTGTTTTACCAGTGCCGTGAGGCAGGACAACAACACCACGAACTGCTTGGTCTTGTTTACGCGGGTCTACACCCAGACGAACTGCTGCTTCAACGGTTTCGTCGAATTTTGCAGTCGCTGCCTTTTTCACAAGCTCTACAGCTTCTGAAGGCTCGTAAGTTGCTTCGCTGTTGATCAGCTTAGCAGCTTCTTGGTATTTCTTACCATGTTTAGCCATGAAAATGTTCCTCCTTTGTGGTGTTAGCGGAAATTCCTCCCACATACTTGCGGGTCACGAATGACCGATTCTTCGAAAACTACTAGTCTTCGATTGTGATACCCATACTGCGAGCAGTACCTTCAACCATACGCATTGCAGCTTCTACAGATGCAGCGTTAAGGTCTGGCATTTTTGTTTCAGCAATTTCACGAACCGCAGCGCGGCCGATTTTTGCTACTTTTTTCTTGTTTGGTTCGCCGGATCCTTTTTCTACTTTAGCAGCGATGCGAAGCAGAACAGCAGCCGGAGGAGTTTTAGTGATGAACGTAAAGGAACGGTCTTCAAATACTGTAATTTCAACCGGAATGATCAAGCCAGCCTGGTCGGCAGTACGAGCATTAAATTCCTTACAGAATGCCATGATGTTGACACCTGCTTGACCTAACGCCGGACCTACTGGAGGCGCTGGATTCGCTTTCCCTGCAGGAATCTGCAGTTTCACCATTTTAATAACTTTTTTAGCCATGAGTGACACCTCCTTGCAAAAATAGTGGTCTTCGAACGCCATTGGCGCTCTCCCACAAGAAACCCTTAGCTTATGTTATATTTTCTCCACTTGAGTGAAATCCAACTCTAGCGGGGTTTCCCGTCCAAACATGTTCACATGCACTTTGATCTTGCTCTTGTCAGCCAAAATTTCTTCCACGGATCCCACAAAATTCGCAAACGGACCAACCATAATACGTACGGATTCCTTGATTTCGAAATCAATCTTCGCTTTAGGTTCAACCATGCCCATATGCTTCAGAATTTGTTCTACCTCTTCCGGAAGCAAAGCTGTTGGTTTAGACCCTGAGCCTGTCGAACCAACAAATCCAGTAACGCCCGGAGTATTGCGGACAACATACCAGGAATCATCAGTCTGAACCATTTCCACCAAAACATAACCCGGGTAAACTTTACGCATAACGGTTTTTTTCTTACCGTCTTTGTTTACGATTTCTTCTTCCATAGGAACAAGAACGCGGAATATTTTGTCTTCCATGCCCATGGACTCAACGCGCTTTTCCAAATTGGCTTTGACCTTATTCTCATACCCAGAATAGGTATGAACGACATACCATCTTTTTTCCATATCAAGCCACCTGGGACCTCTCTAAATAATCGCTTCAATCACAGCGGAAATACCGATGTCCAGAACCCAGAAGTAAATAGCGACAACTACAATTGTACCGAGAACGATCAATGTATAGTTGGTCAATTCTTTACGACTTGGCCAGCGAACTTTTTTGAGTTCACTCCAGCTCTCAGTGAAAAAGGAAAACATAGACTTGAAACTACGTTTCATGCCGACTACACCTCCACAGACTATCTGGTTTCGCGATGAGGAGTTTGCGAGTTACAATACTTGCAAAATTTCTTCATCTCCATGCGGTCGGGGTGATTTCGCTTGTTTTTGGTAGTCGCATAGTTTCTTTGTTTGCAACTTGTACAAGCCAAAGTGATAATTACCCGCATGATGTGCACCTCCCGAGACGTCCTTCTAACAATACAATTAGAAGACGTAAATATTGATCCTAAAAAAAGCCGCGAATTTAGGCCTACCTAAAACACTTTAGCATAATGTCAAGGTCTGTGTCAACGAAAGAATTCCGTTCTGCACTGGGTAATTTCGGGTGTTATAGTCATATGGCCGTACCCTGTCCTTGGGTCTATCTCTTCCTCACACTTCGCTGTCTTCCTTATCATTATGGGGCATTCCGACTGTGTATAAACCTACCCTCAACGGCAACAACTAAAATCGACTCAAATAGAAATTTATGGTGTTAGCTCCTAATTCTATCTAAGCAATTTCATGAGACTAAAAAAAAGAACTCGATGTACGAGCCCTCTTGTGTTCATTATATCATTAATTGTCACGCACTTCTAGATATCTTTCTAATTTCCGCTTTACTCGTTGTAAAGCGTTGTCAATAGATTTCACATGCCGCTTCAGATCTTCAGCAATTTCCTGATAAGATCGTCCGTCTAAATACAACATAAGAACCTTACGCTCTAGGTCACTTAAAATCTCCGCCATCTTATCTTCAAGTCCAATGAATTCTTCTTGATTGATAATTAGCTCTTCTGGATCTAGTACCTGAGTTCCACAAATGACATCCATAAGCGTCCGGTCGGAATCTTCATCATAAATGGGCTTATCCAAAGAAACATAAGAATTGAGCGGAATATGCTTCTGACGCGTGGCCGTCTTAATAGCAGTTATAATCTGACGTGTTATGCAGAGCTCAGCAAAAGCCTTGAATGAAGAGAGCTTGTCACCTTTAAAGTCACGAATAGCCTTATATAGACCAATCATTCCTTCTTGAACAATATCTTCACGATCTGCCCCGATCAAGAAATAAGAGCGGGCTTTAGCACGTACAAAATTACGGTATTTATTAATTAAGTGTTCCAATGCGCCACTGTCGCCACCACGGAAAGCCTCGACAATATCTTCATCACTTATGAAATCATACTCGGATAGCATTATTTCCTTGAGGTCGACACTCACCAAGAATCCCCCCGGCTGCAACGCAAGACACATCGTTACTTCGCGAAATATAGGATCAGTATATATTATGTTACCTTACACCGTCAACCGGATTTGTCCAAAAACAATCTGGAATAGCATAAAATGGAATAAAAATATTGCCTAAATCTTTCCTATTGTCACTGCCTACGCCAATTTTCCAGTTTACTCCGCACATCAGGAGGCAGTTTGTCTTCCAAAGAATGACGTGTAGAACTGATACTTCCCGGTTCGATAGCTTTTTTCACTTGTTTCTGGTTCTCTTCAATTTCTAGGTGCAATTCTCTTGCAGAAATCCGCAGTGCACCTTGGGCGAAAATAATATGTTGCTCCACAAAGTCACTTGTTGCAACATAGATCTGCCGACGTCGGTTGCTAAATTCTCCAACCAATCGCTCAATGCATTCATCTGCGGTTTCTTTTTCCTTGGTGAAAAACACCTGGACTTTGCCCTGGACAAATGACCGACCCAATCCTGGAACGCGATATGCATCAAACACAGCAATAACTCGTCGTCCTGAGTAAGCCTGGTAATCAGCCAGCAAATCCATCAAGCGGTCGCGTGCTTCCTGCATACCAATCTGGGACAGTGCCGCTAGTTCCGGCCAGCCACCGATCATATTGTACCCGTCCACAAGCAGCACATCGCGCCAGTCGGCCATAGTTATCCCTGCTGTTGCCGAAGGCGTACCACTTCATACATAATGACTCCTGCGGCGACAGAGGCATTTAATGAATTGATCTTTCCGGCCATCGGCAGCTTAAGTAATACATCACATTTTTCACGAATCAGGCGTCCCATCCCTTTATTCTCATTACCGATTACAACAGCTACCGGTCCTGTGAAAATATTGGATCCAAACAGATTCTGATCTGTATCCACATCCGTACCTACTACCCAGACTCCCTGCTCTTTCAGACGATCAATGGTCTGACCTAGGTTAGTGACCCGCGCAACCGGAACATATTCCACGGCACCCGCCGATGTTTTGGAGACGGTAGCAGTAATCTGAGCCGAACGACGTTTAGGTACGATTACTCCATGCACTCCAGTACAATCTGCTGTCCGCAGAATGGACCCAAGGTTATGAGGATCTTCAATCTCATCCAGCAAAATCAAGAATGCAGGCTCTCCTTTGGCTTCAGCTGCAGCCAGCAGATCATCTACCTCGACATAGGCAAAAGGTGCGGCTTGAGCAACTACCCCCTGATGTTGAACTCCAGGAGCAAGCTGATCCAGCTTACGCTTGTCCACATGCTGAATGACAATCCCCGCTTTACGTGCTTCAGCGACGATTGGTGCGGTCAGATGCTTCTGAGCCGTTTCTGCAATCCATATTTTATTTAATGTACGACCCGCACGAAGCGCCTCAAGCACTGAATGCTTCCCAGCCAATATTTCCTCTTCTGTCTTCAAATCTTCTTCCATGTTCACTTCTCCTATTCTCTATTTCGCAAAAGCCTTATCACGGCTGTTTCAACATAAACTGTATGCCACTGTTCACAATTTCTTGTATTCTCTCCTGTTGACCTGTGTAGTATAAGTAACCTATCAGACACTCAAAAGCAGTAGCATGACGGTATTCAAGCACATCTGCATTCTTAGGAATACTTCCCGATTTAGCATTTCTCCCCTGACGGGCGACATCTTTTTCCTCTTCTGTGAGACTTGGCTCCAAGAATCCAAGAATTGCACTCTGCGCCTTAGCGGATACAAGTCCTGTAGCAGAGCGATGCAAATGGTTTGGGCGCAAATTCGGAAGAGATACTAAATACTGGCGAACTGACACTTCGTAAATGGCATCTCCTACATAGGCAAGCACAATTGGCGAGAGGAGTCGCGCAGGTTTGGAAGGCTCGTAAGGAAACCACCCGTTCTGAAACTTGCGTTCCTCACTCATTTCCGCCGCCACCGCATTCCTTGCGGAGTATCCTCAAGCAATATGCCCAAGCGACCTAATTCATCACGAATCTCATCGGACCGGCTCCAATTCTTATTTTTACGCGCTTCAACCCGCTCCGCGATCAATCGTTCAACTTCTTCACTCGCGATCTCTTCTTCCTCATGCTCAGGTGTCAAACGCAGCACAGCATTCATTTCCCCAAAAGCTTGCAGCAACGCAGCAAAATCAGCAGGGGCTGCTTCACTATTCGCAAGGGTATGGTTTGCAAGACTCACCCAATCAAACATAGCCGTAATCGCATCAGGGGTATTAAAGTCATCCTGCATTCTAGCATGAAAATTGGCCACAATAGCAGATAACTTATCATTAATCTCTAAGCTGACCTCACCCTGAGCACCTTCAGCAGCAAGTTCAAGACGATGCTTAACGTTACTTTCTGCAAGTGAGATACGTTCTACGCTCTTTTCAGCTGAAGTCATTGAATCCACCGAGAAGTTCAACGGATTACGATAATGGGTCGATAGCATGAAATAACGAATAGTTCCAGCTTTAAATTGCCCACGGATATCTTTCACAAGCCATCCGTTACCCAATGATTTCGACATTTTTTCATCACCGATGTTGATAAATCCATTATGCATCCAATAATTAGAGAGTGGCTTACCCGTCAGAGCTTCTGTCTGAGCGCATTCGCATTCATGATGCGGGAACTGCAAATCTTGTCCACCCCCGTGGATGTCCATCGTATCCCCCAAGAACTCTCTTGCCATGGCCGAGCATTCAATATGCCAGCCTGGGCGTCCATTTCCCCACGGGCTCTGCCAGTACACTTCACCTGGTTTTGCTGCTTTCCACAGCACAAAGTCCTCAGGTTTCTCTTTCCGTGAGTCTACCTCCACGCGAATACCAAACTGTAATTCATCTAGATTCTGACGGGACAGCTTACCATAGTCTTCAAATTTGGAAGTACGGTAGTATACATCGCCACCACTCTCGTAGGCATACCCTTTTTCCTCGAGCTCTTTAATGAATCCAATGATCAACTCCATGCTTTCTGTTACCCGCGGATTCAATGTTGCCGGTTTTACTCCAAGCCCTTCAAGATCCTCACGATAAGCATTAATAAAAATCTCAGCAACCTCTGCTACTGAAGTGTTCATTTCTTCTGCTTTGCGTATCAGTTTATCATCTACATCTGTGAAGTTCGTAACATACCGTACCTCATTGCCGAGTTGCTCCAAATAATTCCGGACCATATCAAAGACAATAATAGGTCTAGCATTTCCGATATGCATATATCCATAAACGGTTGGACCACATACATACATTTTCACTTTGCCCGACTCTTGGGGCACAAACTGCTCCTTGCTGCGTGTCATTGTGTTGTAAATTTGTAAAGCCATCCTATTCCAACCCTTTCTGTTGTCCCGATTCCTTAAGTACCGGATATGCTTAAATTTCGTAATCACCAATGTACTGCTGAGTTTCGACTAGCCGCTGCGCGGTCTTTTGCTTATCTTCTTCGCCAAGCTTCTCTCTGATCTCTTCGATCTCTTTTTGCAGAAAGCGAAGTGAATCTACAAGCGGGTCTGGCATCTTGGTATGATCCAAGCGATCGGATACACGTTCACCGTTACGTTTTACTACACGGCCCGGATTTCCTACTACTGTACTGTTATTTGGAACTTCACGCAGCACAACCGCATTCGAACCTATATTTGAATTGTCGCCGATACGAAACGATCCTAATACCTTCGCACCAGAACCAATAACTACATTGTTGCCAACTGTGGGATGGCGCTTACCTTTTTCTTTCCCTGTCCCCCCAAGTGTAACACCTTGATAGATAATAACATCATCACCGATTTCACAGGTTTCCCCAATAACAATCCCCATACCATGGTCGATAAACAGCCTATTTCCGATGACAGCTCCGGGATGGATTTCAACACCGGTCATAAACCTACTAAACTGTGAGACCATACGGGCCATTGTATACCAGCGGCGTTTGAAAAAAGAATGGGCAATCCGGTGACCCCAAATGGCGTGCAACCCTGCATATGTGAAGACAACCTCGAACCAGCTGCGGGCAGCGGGATCGTTATCAAATACCGCCCGAATGTCCGACTTAATATGCTTAAACATCACGGTTCCTCTCTTCTTGACTCCCCCATCTCCTGTTTACAGGTACACAAGGAAGGTATTGTCTCCAATCCATCATTCTTATCATACATATGCTGTGGGTGTTTGCTTGGTTTGTTATATTAGAAAAGATACCCTGAAACAAAAAAAGCCCCTGCAGCATAAAGCTGCAGAGACGTTTAACCGCGGTTCCACTCTGCTTGAACGAATCAAACAGACTGCTGTTGTTACCATCGGCAGAGTTCCTTCGTTCCACTTGGCATCATTAACGGCGATGTACCCGGCGCGATCTAACGAGCCTTTAGGATCGTTCAACCGTGCAGCTCACAGGCGCATGTTCTGCCCCGGACAAATGAATAACTCCCAGCCCGAAAGGGTATCCCTTTCTCGGTTATTCTCTCTGGCAATTGCCTTTATGGACGTACTTCTCCTGATCAAAGCTATTATCATATGGTTCTATCTTAGCGTAAAAGCTAAGGGACTGACAAGAGGCTTAATGATAAGTAATACTACCTTAAGCTCCTTTAATTTGTGATTTCAAACGTTCGATGACACGGTTTTGGCCGAGCAAAGCAATCGTTATATTAAGATCACGTCCGTGCGTTTGTCCGGTTAAAGCCACACGTATCGGCATAAAGAGCGCTTTGCCTTTGTGCCCTGTTTCTTTCTGCACTTCCTTGATCAGTACAGCCATATTACTAGCACTGAAATCCTGACAAGCTTCAACCTTAGCTAGGAAAGCAGACAAGACTTCAGGCACTTGGCTTTCCGCCAGAACCTGCGCCGCTTCTGTTTCTAACTCGAGATGGCTGCGGAAGAATAGTTCAGATAGCTCTACGATATCGGAGGCAGAGTTCATCTGCTCTTGATACAGTGCTACAAGGCTTTCTGCCCATGCCTGCTGCTCATCATTCAGCTCAGCCGGTATTTTCCCCGCTTTTTGCAGATGTGGAATCGCTAATGCCGAGATCCGTTTAGGATCAGCATGCTTAATATAGTGATTATTTAGATGCGCCAGCTTGTGCTTGTCGAATACAGCCGGACTTTTGGACAAACGGTCCGCATCAAAAATAGAAATAAGTTCTTCTTTGCTGAAGATCTCCTCTTCTCCCTCTGGCGACCAGCCCAGTAGAGAAATGAAGTTAACCAAAGCCTCAGGCAAGTAACCCAATTCATCATATTGCTCAATAAATGTAATTACAGATTGATCCCGCTTGCTAAGCTTCTTATGGTTGTCACCGACAATCAGTGTCATATGACCAAATATTGGGGGTTTCCAACCAAGAGCCTCATAGATCATAAGCTGACGTGGTGTGTTGGAAATATGATCTTCCCCACGTAGTACATGGGTGATAGCCATCAAATAATCATCAACAGCTACCGCAAAGTTATAGGTCGGAATTCCGTCCTTCTTCACGATAACAAAATCACCCATTTCTTTCGTATCAAAAGAAATAGTACCTTTTACAATATCATCAAACGTGTACGTACGATCTTCTGGTACACGGAAGCGAATGCTAGCTACTCGTCCCTCAGCTTCAAAGGCAAGGCGTTGTTCTTCCGTCAAATCACGGTGTTTGCCGGAATAACGAGGGGTTTCTCCACGTGCAGTCTGTTCTTCACGTTCTGCTTCCAGTTCTTCCTCTGTGCAGTAACAGCGGTAAGCCAAACCTTTATCCAGCAAATCCTGCCAATATACACGATATAGGTCAAGACGTTCAGTCTGGCGGTAAGGTCCGTACTCTCCGCCAACATCAACACTCTCATCCCAATCCATGCCTAGCCATTTCAAATACTTAAGCTGGCTCTCTTCGCCGCCTGCGACATTGCGCTTCACGTCTGTATCTTCAATTCTGATAATGAATTTACCGCCTTTATTACGGGCGAACAGATAGTTAAACAGCGCCGTTCTGGCGTTACCTATATGTAAATGTCCCGTAGGGCTCGGTGCGTAACGCACCCGGACTTGATCCGTCATTATATTCCCTCCGCTTCATATGGTTAAAACTTAGATTTGCTACTTAGACCATCTCAAGATGATATCACATCTTGGAGTAGACAGACAATAGATTGTGCGGCAATTCCTTCACCACGACCGGCAAAACCAAGCTGTTCAGTAGTCGTAGCTTTAACGTTCACCTTGGACGGGTCTGCGTGAAGCGCACGAGCGATAATCTCCGTCATTTGTGGAATGTATGGCGCCATCTTTGGTTTTTGGGCAATAATCGTTGAATCGATATTTCCAAGCTTATAACCTCGCTCGCTAGCAAGTGCCCACACTTGTTCTAATAATTTCAAGCTATCCGCGTCCTTAAACGCTGGATCTGTGTCAGGAAAATGTCTGCCAATATCCCCAAGTCCTAGTGCGCCTAGAATCGCGTCACTTACTGCGTGCAGCAGCACATCGGCATCGGAATGTCCTATTAATCCTTTTTCATAAGGAATCGTAACGCCTCCAATAATACAAGGCCTTCCCTCAACCAGTTGATGTACGTCAAATCCTTGTCCTACAGCGATCATGATTGTCCCTCTCCCCTGTTTCTTTCTGTGAATTCTGCAAAATCCAAATCATCTGGCGTCGTAATCTTAATATTTCTGTAGCTTCCCTCTACCACAGAAACCGGAATACCAGCACGCTCTGCCAAGCTGGAATCATCAGTACCTAGAAATCCATCCCGCTCCGCTGCCGCATAGGCATCCAGCAATTCAGAAAGACGAAAAGTCTGCGGGGTTTGAATCGCCCACAGACTTCGCCGATCCGGCGTAGACAGTACTTTGCCTTCGTTATCTACCTGTTTGATCGTATCTTTGACTGGTACAGCAAGAATTGAAGCACCGATCTGCTTCGCTCGCTCGTAACATGCCTCAATTTCATTCGGCTGCACAAACGGACGAACACCATCATGTACCATTACCCACTGTGTCGTAAGTTTCAACAATCCTGTATGTACGGAATGCTGACGCTCAGATCCACCAGGCACTATAGCCTTAACCTTGTCCAGCTTATAGAGCTGTATCCATTCCCGGCAGCGCTCAATATCTTCCTTACCGGTTACGAGCACGATTTCAGATATCAATTCGTGCTGCTGAAATACTTCCAGCGTATGAACGATGATTGGTTTACCCTGCAGTAACAGATATTGCTTGCTCTCTACAGTCCCCATTCGCGTTCCTCTGCCTGCCGCCACAATAACGACGCCCACACTGTTTGACATTACTCAGGCTCCTGTCTTTCACGTATATTCCCATCATAACGTGTTTGGCGGGCATTTCCAACCCATAGGACATTTGCCATGCACTTTATCTACGCTTATTGTGCTTTTTCCAAGAGCTTTGGCTTCGCAAATATCATCCGTCCAGCTGAAGTTTGAAGCACACTCGTGACGAGAACCTCCATCGTAGTTCCGATATATTCCCGTCCGCCTTCCACAACGATCATTGTTCCATCGTCTAAATAGGCTACGCCTTGTCCATGCTCTTTGCCATCCTTAATGACCTGAACTACGATTTCCTCACCAGGCAACACTACGGGCTTCACGGCATTCGCAAGATCATTAATATTCAGGACTGAGACTCCTTGTAATTCGCAAACCTTATTCAAGTTAAAGTCATTGGTAACTACTTTACCTCGCAGTACCTTCGCTAACTTCACCAGCTTACTATCCACCTCAGAGATTTCTTCAAAATCTCCCTCGTAGATTAATACCTTCACATCGAGCTCTTTTTGGATTTTATTGAGAATATCAAGTCCCCGCCGTCCGCGATTACGTTTCAGTAGATCGGAAGAATCTGCGATATGCTGGAGCTCCTCAAGTACGAATTCCGGTATGACAATCGTTCCCTCAATAAATCCAGTTTTGCAAATGTCGGCGATCCGACCATCAATAATAACGCTTGTATCGAGGATTTTATGCTCCTCCAGGCCACGACCTTCCGGTTCAGCCGCTTGCCCCCAGCGTCCAGTTGTCCAAAGTGCAGCTAGTTCCTCTTTTTTCTCCAGACCGATCCGCAGCCCCATATATCCAAAAGCTAACGTAACGGGTACCTGCAGCAACTGCCCAGCTTTTCCAAGCCAAATCATAGCAGGATATAACAGAAGAGATAGCAAAAGCCCCCCTGTAAGCCCAGCTGCACCTGCAGCCAATTCATTCATTGGTATACGCGAACAGTACAGAACCGCCTCCCGCAGTTTTGAACCTCCCCATTCCGCGCATAAAGACCCCGCAAACAAAAAAATAATGGCACCCAGCACCGTAAATAAAATGCTTCCCTCTACAGGTAAACTTTCACTCAGCTTTTCCATCCCCTTGGGGAATCCTTTTTCAAGCGCATGGTATAGCGAAAAACCAGACCAAGCACCACATATTAAAGCAAAAGACAATATCACTTTTTTCCACATAACCTAACGCACCTCCTTTTTATTCATCCTTGAATGATCTATACCTCACCAGTATGTTCCAATTTTCAAGACGATAAACTTGGGGTAGCGCTGGAATTGCAAAAAGGCTTTGCCATCCCCTAAGGACGACAAAGCCTCTAGCTATAATTATATTAGTTCAACCTTACTACAAGACTGCTTTAACCGTTCTTCGAGTGATACACTTTATCTTCAGAACGTCTTCTACGACGGTGACGGCGTCTGGCTGTCAATCGATCGATGTTTTGTTTAAAACCATATAACGCGTAAATCCCAAGTAAGACGAAGATTAGCTTAGCAATTTGTTCTGGGAACACAACAGCAACAGCCACGGCAACAACAATGACTACTGGCGCTCCGACAACCACTTTTTTAGGTAATCCAACCTTCTTAAAATTAGGATATTTAACAGTGCTGACCATCAAATATGATAAGAGCAATGTAGCCACGATCATAAATGGAGCAGAAACATCTTTATTAAAAAGAGCTAATGTGGCAAGTACACCACCAGCAGCAGGAATTGGCAATCCGATGAAATAACCAGGAACCCCTGGATGAACATTAAAGCGAGCTAGGCGCAATGCACCAAACACCGGGAAAATTGCAGTTACTGTCCAGGCTAATGCAGAATTTAAATCATGCAGGCTTGAGACGTACATAATAACAGCCGGTGCTACTCCAAAAGAAACGACATCAGACAAAGAGTCCAATTCCTTACCAAATTCACTCTCACATTTAAGTGCACGAGCAACTCGGCCATCCAATCCGTCTAACAGCATAGCAATAATAACCATGATAGCGGCCATGCTAACTTTACCGTCAAACGCCATCATGATACCAAACATTCCGAGCATCAAGTTACCTATGGTAAAAAGACTCGGAATTGATTTTTGTATCATTTCTTCACCTCAATTTTCTCACATTGGCCTTAAACAGCTCCAATATTACGTGATTGTATGTTATTTACATTTGCCTGTCAATAAGAACTTGCTTCTGTAAACGTTTGAGCCCATCCTGAATATTACGAGCCCGCACCTCCCCAATTCCGTCCACTTCGTCCAGTTCAGCTATGCTTGCAGACATCAAATTAGGCAGCATTTCAAACCGCTCCACCAGATTATGAATGATTACATTTGGAAGCCGCGGAATCTTGTTGAGCAGACGATATCCACGCGGAGTAACCACCTCTTCGGAAGAAATTGCCGTAGAAGAGTAGCCCAGCAATCGAGCAATATGGTTGTCATCCATTAGGTCATCATCACTAATACGTTTGAGACCGGCAATAATTTCACGAATTTTATCTTCTTGCTCTTCCTTAGCATAGTCTCTGTATAGGAGCCATGCTTCTTCCTCTGTATTTCCAACCAGTTCTTCCATCTGCATGCTGATTAAGCGTCCTTCATTGCCTAGTTCATTTATATATCGTTTGATCTCCATTTTTATGCGTAGAACCATCTCTACCCGCTGAATCACTCCGACCACTTCAGCTACGGTTACGATTCCCTCATACTCCGAAGCAGACAAATTCGTCAGTCCTTGTGTAAGAACCGCTTTGTACTTTTCGAGGGTCTGAATCGCTTGATTAGCTTTAGCCAAAATAGCTCCGATTTCTTTTAACGCATACCGAATGGAACCTTGATACAGGGTAATGATATTGCGGCGCTGTGAAATAGAAACAACCAGTTTACCTGTTTGCTTCGCTACGCGCTCGGCGGTCCGGTGACGAATGCCTGTCTCGATTGAAGAGATGGACGAATCCGGAATTAGCTGTGTATTTGCATACAAAATTCGTTTCAAATCCTCACTAAGAATAATGGCACCGTCCATTTTGGCGAGCTCATATAAATAATTGGGCGAAAAATCGCAGTTAATGGAGAATCCTCCATCCACTACCTCCATCACCTCAGGACTATACCCAACGACGATTAGTGCTCCCGTCTTAGCGCGCAGCACATTCTCAAGACCTTCCCGAAAGGGTGTCCCCGGTGCCGCCAGTCTGAGCAGATCATTCATATTCTCTAATTGGTTATATTCTTTCATAATCCCTGTGCCCCCTAATCTAACGCGACCGATAGTGCATCTGCTACGGTACTGACGCCAATAATCTGGATATCTTGCGGGTGCTTCCAGCCCTTCAAACTTTTCTCTGGCATGATCACCCGCCGGAAGCCTAGCTTCGCGGCCTCCTTCACACGCATTTCCGCGCGTGAAACACCTCTTACTTCACCTGTAAGTCCTACTTCACCGAAGAAAACATCGTAAGGTTTTGTTGAAATATCACGAAAGCTGGAAGCGATACTAACAGCTACTGCTAAATCAATCGCCGGTTCATCCAGCTTCACGCCTCCAGCAACATTAAGGTATGCATCCTGATTTTGCAGGAACATGCCCATCCGCTTCTCAAGTACAGCGATAATGAGTGCCATCCGCTGGTGATCCATACCTGTGCACACCCGGCGTGGGGAGGGGAAATGAGTGGCAGCGATAAGAGCCTGAAGCTCAACAAGCACCGGTCTAGTCCCTTCCATACTAGCCACAACTGTAGATCCGGCTACGCCGAGTGGACGCTCCGATAAGAAGAGCTCCGATGGATTTTCTACTTCTGTTAGACCCACTTCACCCATTTCGAAAATGCCGATTTCATTCGTTGAACCGAAGCGGTTCTTTACAGCCCGCAGGAGTCTATACGTATGATGCCGCTCTCCCTCAAAATACAGCACACAATCCACCATATGTTCAAGCATCCGTGGGCCTGCAATAGCGCCTTCCTTGGTGACATGCCCAACGAGAACTGTAGCAATTCCCCGAATCTTAGCGATACGCATAAATCTTGTCGTACATTCCCGAACCTGGGTCACACTGCCTGGCGCACTAGTTACTTCTGGCATAAATACAGTCTGAATCGAATCGATAACAAGAAATTGCGGCTGAATTTGTTCAATCGCTTCTTCTATGCTTTCCATATTCGTCTCACATAGTACATATAGCTCAGCTGACAACGCACCGAGGCGATCCGCACGTAGTTTAGTTTGCCTTACCGATTCTTCGCCCGAAATATACAGCACTCGCAATCCCTGAGTTGTCAGAGCATGCGACGTCTGTAATAAGAGCGTAGATTTACCGATTCCTGGGTCTCCCCCTACTAGTACCAGCGATCCTGGTACGATCCCCCCACCGAGAACACGGTTAAGCTCACCTATACCTGTCAGTATGCGCGGTTCCTTGTCACTTTCTATACTTATGATCGATTGTGCCTTTTCTTTACTATGAAAAATAGGGGCATTCATTCCCTGTGTTTTGACTACGCTTTCCGTTTCCTCCACCATGGAGTTCCAAGCTTGGCACCCGGGACATTTTCCGAACCATTTTGGCGATTCGTATCCACAATCGGTGCAAAAAAATTTAGTTTTTGGTTTAGCCATTTGTTCTCCTTACGGTCCGAACTTTTAAATTGCGGATATTTTCTTCTAATGAAAGTTTACCATTTCTGCCCCTTTAACGAAAGGTCATTCGGAATTTGTACTAAATGTATATTTTTAAGTGATAAATTTATATTAAAAAAGCTTCCGCCCCTCTATAAACTGAGGAGCGGAAGCTTTTTTTATTCCGTTTTTTTATTCGGATTCTACTTCTTTTTCAAGCAATGGCGCTACAGGAGCATCCACTTTATTCACTACAAGTTCTCCGCCAACTTCATCAATGTTGAGCGAATCACCCTTTTGGATATTTCCTCTCAACAATTCCTCGGAAAGACGGTCTTCAATATGCTTCTGAATCGCACGACGCAATGGACGTGCACCAAAGGCTGGGTCGTAACCTTCCTTAGCCAGGAAAGCCTTCGCCGCATCCGTGAGTACGAAATCAACATCATATTCACGCAGCCGCTTGCGCAGTTCATCAGACATCAACGTAACGATTTCAGCAATATGCTTCTCATCGAGGGAATGGAAGACGATGATTTCGTCAATCCGGTTCAAGAACTCAGGACGGAAGCTCTTCTTAAGCTCTTCCATAACCTTGCCCTTCATATTACCGTATTCTGCTCCAGCATCTTGCACAGCTGTGAATCCAAGTGTCGAATTCTTCTTGATCGCTTGTGCGCCTACGTTAGAAGTCAGAATAATTAATGTATTACGGAAATCGACTACCCGTCCTTTAGAGTCAGTCAAACGACCGTCTTCAAGAACTTGCAGCAGAATATTGAATACTTCTGGGTGCGCTTTTTCAATTTCATCAAGCAGCACTACAGAATAAGGTTTACGGCGTACCTTCTCGGTTAATTGGCCGCCTTCTTCATAGCCAACATATCCAGGAGGGGCTCCGACTAAGCGGGACGTGGAGTGTTTCTCCATGTATTCCGACATATCAATACGGATGACCGCATTCTCATCGCCGAACATGGCTTCAGCCAATGCACGAGCCAACTCAGTTTTACCTACACCTGTAGGACCGAGGAAGATAAAGGAACCCATTGGACGTTTCGGATCTTTAAGACCCGCACGCGCACGGCGTAGTGCCCGGCTAACTGCCTTAACAGCTTCGTCCTGACCGATCACTCGTTCATGAAGTAAAGCCTCCATGTTAAGTAGACGGTCGGTCTCCTCTTCCTTCAGCTTGCTTACAGGTATACCCGTCCAGCTAGCTACAACCTGTGCGATGTCTTCAGGTGTAACCTCTGAATCCGTGCGACCTTGTTTTTCTTTCCATTGATTCTTTGTCGTATCAAGCTCTTCACGGATTTTTTGCTCTGTATCACGCAAGGCCGCCGCTTTTTCAAACTCTTGACTCTGCACTGCGGAATCTTTCTCCTTGCGGATATCATCCAAGCGCATTTCAAGTTCCTTCAGATTTGGCGGGATGGTGTAAGAGTGAAGCCTTACTTTAGATCCTGCTTCATCGATAAGGTCAATCGCTTTATCTGGCAGGAAACGGTCCGGGATGTAACGGTCGGACAACTTCACTGCTTCCACAATAGCTTCATCTGTAATCTTCACACGGTGATGCGCTTCATAACGATCGCGAAGTCCGAAAAGAATTTGGACCGCTTCCTCTGGAGAAGGCTGATCCACCGTAATCGGTTGGAAACGACGCTCCAATGCTGCATCTTTTTCAATATATTTACGATATTCGTCAAGCGTAGTCGCACCAATGCACTGAAGTTCTCCACGGGCTAACGCCGGTTTCAGAATGTTAGATGCGTCAATCGCACCTTCCGCGCCACCAGCACCGATCAGTGTATGAAGCTCATCGATAAAGAGCACGATATTACCTGCTTGGCGAATCTCATCCATAATTTTCTTGAGGCGGTCTTCAAACTCACCGCGATATTTTGTTCCAGCCACTACTGAGCCCATGTCGAGCGTCATGACGCGTTTGTCGCGAAGTGTTTCTGGGATTTCATTATTGATAATCTTTTGTGCAAGTCCTTCAGCGATAGCTGTTTTACCAACACCAGGTTCACCGATCAGTACCGGGTTATTCTTAGTCCGGCGACTCAGTACCTGAATAACACGTTCAATTTCCTTACTACGGCCGATAACTGGGTCTAGATTACCTTCCTTAGCATAAGCGGTCAAATCGCGCGCAAGACCATCTAGGGTCGGTGTGCTGACGTTAGCCGGAGTCCCGCTATGACTAGAGGCAGCCTCGCTGCTTCCCAAGAGCTGAAGAACTTGTTGACGAGCTTTGTTCAAGCTGATGCCGAGGTTATTAAGCACACGAGCCGCGACACCTTCCCCTTCACGGATAAGTCCAAGCAAAATATGCTCAGTGCCAACATACGTATGACCCAATTTACGGGCTTCGTCCATCGACAGCTCAATCACTTTTTTAGCGCGAGGAGTATAAGCAATGTTCGTAGGCTGTTCTTGACCTCTGCCAATCAGTGTCTCCACTTCGTCCTGGATTTTTTCAAGACCTAGCCCTAAAGCTATTAATGCCTTAGCAGCAATACCGTCTCCTTCACGAATAAGTCCGAGCAAAATATGTTCTGTACCAATATTGTTGTGTCCTAAACGAACAGCTTCTTCCTGCGCCAGCGCTAGCACTTTTTGTGCGCGTTCCGTAAATCTTCCAAACATCATATCTCCTGCACCTCCATGAATAATAAATATCTATATTAATGTTGTGTTCCCAGTGTCTCTCGGAGCAGTTTTGCCCGATACATATCTCGTTCAGTAGCGTTCAGCTCATCGCCGAACATCTTTTGCAGAAATCCTGGCTGTGTCTTAACGTTAAGTTCATTAAGCACTGAAATCGAAAGACCTTCCAGAATGCCAAGGTCAACCCCAAGTCTCACATCAGACAGGCGTTGAGCAGATTCTTTAAGCTCCATAAGAGCTGCATAACATAAAATTCCGTAAGAACGCTTCACTCGGTCTGTTATTCTCAGGGCGGAATCAACAAGCAACCGTTCACGTGCATTTCGCTCATGCTCAATAATCTGGGTAACTACACTGTGAAGGTTCTCTATAATTTCACTTTCCGTTTGACCGAGAGTGATCTGATTAGAAATTTGAAAGATGTTCCCTACTGCTTCGCTACCCTCACCGTAAATTCCTCTTACAGTCAATCCCACTTGGTTTACTGCAGACAATATGCGATTGATCTGATGAGTCATTACAAGCGCTGGTAGATGCAGCATTACCGAGGCACGAAGCCCAGTACCAACATTGGTGGGACAACTAGTCAAATATCCTCTTTTATCATCAAAAGCGTAATTGACAGCTGCCTCGAATATATCATCGATCGCCGTCGCACGATCCCATGCTTCTCTAACCTGAAGACCAGGAAACAGACATTGGATTCGCAGATGGTCCTCTTCGTTAATCATGATGCTGACCGACTCATCTTCATTTAATAAGACAGCCGCACTGCGCGAATCATTAGCCAAGTTAGGACTGATTAGATGCTTCTCAACCAGTACCTTTTTGTCCAGTTCATTCACTTCATCAAGCTTTAGGAGTTGAAAAGATCCGAAATCTGCAGCTGCTTCCTCATGAAACACAGGAGCCAGTAGCTCTAATACTTCTTCCGATTGCTCTAAGGAAGCCAGCATTGGGAACGGAAGATGCTCTAGATTACGGGCAATACGCATACGACTGCTAATTACAATCTCAGAATGACTACCTCCAGAACGCATCCAATCACTAAGCGCTTGTTCAGTAAATCGGAGACTTGACATGTCATATCCCCCCTATATATCAAAGACTTTACTCTTGTGCTATTTCTTTTTCAAGTTTACGAATCTGATCTCGCAGCTCCGCTGCTTTCTCGAATTCTTCTTGTGTAATACTTTCCTGTAATTCCTGCTTGAGTTCATCAATTTGGCGTCTAAACACAATCTGAGCTCCTGCACGTTTCGGAATCTTACCTACATGTGAAGTACTGCCATGCACTCGCTTAAAAAGCGGGTCCAGTGCGCTGTTAAAATATTCATAACAGGAGCTACAGCCAAAACGGCCTAATTTACTAAACTGGGAGTACGTCATCCCACAATTCTCACATTGCAGACTCTGCGTTGTCTTCGTTGCAGCCGACTTCTCCTTGCCGGCACCTTCAAGATCAAGCAGACCTGAGAGCAGACTGTGGATGGAGAATCCTCCAGCCGTTCCGGGAATGAGTTCACCCTTCTCCCGTGCACAGCTCTCGCAGATATGAAACTCCGTCTTCTCTCCATTCACGATCTTAGTGAAGTGGAGTGTTGCCGGCTTGACGCCACATTCCTGGCATTGCATAAGCGAAAGCCCCTCCCTTATGGTTGACAATTATTTGCCTAACAAAGAGATTAACATCGCCTTCATAATCTTGGCACGAATCTCATCCCGGTATGGAATCTTAACCGTTAGGCATTCCCGAGAAACAGCAGCGCGCATAAGGCACGCTTCACGCTTACTTAGAAAACCAGCTTCCTCCAGCTGATAAATCAGCCCTTCAGCAGCGTTCTGATCAATCCCGCCACCTATAGTATGGTTTAAATGGGCATGCAGTGCCACGTTAGGCGGTAATTCAAAACGTTGAATTCGAATATATCCCCCGCCACCACGCTTACTTTCCACCACATAACCTTTTTCTAGAGTAAAGCGTGTACTGATGACATAATTGATCTGTGACGGTACGCATGAGAACTGGTCCGCCAGGTCATTTCGCTGGATTTCCACCGTACCTTCGGGACTTTCATGCAAAATATTCTTCAGATATTGTTCGATAATATCAGAGATATTGCGCATCACTCATCCTCCAGTGCTTAAATCTTATAATACCGATTGCAACTTGCATTCATAATGACAATGGTCTTTAATTGAACTTAAACATTTGTGGATAATCCCACGTGTTCAGAGGATCGGATCGCTGTCATTAAGCTTCGTTGACTTTGACTTTCTTTGACTTTTTAATATTATAACATATTCTGTGCTAATTCCAAGTGGATTCTCTTATTTTTCACTTTTTTCAGCGAATGTATTCGGAAATAAAGAACTCTCCCAACTTCTTTCGAAGGGGAGAGCCTAATTTTTGTCAAGTATAAACGTCTTCGTTGTCCTTATTAGGACGATAAGCGTTTATGCGAGAAATATAAGGATAATGTATAGCGTGAAACTTATACTTTCTTATATTTTTAAAAATGATCAAATAAAGCTGTCTGTGATTGTGGAATAATTTCTTCAAACCATTCCAGTGCTGCTGCGTGGCCAGAGACACTTCCATAACGAGCCATCTCTGTTGGTCGTTTGTATCCAAGCATCAAGGCTGTCAAAGTGCTTATATCACAGCTCAAGTCTGCTTCCGCCCGTTCCCCTTCCACTCGTATCAAAGTAGCCGAGCCCTCATTAGAAATATTCCATGCCCATAGCCCATCATTCCAAGGTGCATACTTATCTTCGATATATATAAGCTGCTTCTTTTGACTACTGTTTCCTCTGAAGGCGTAAGTTTCAATGAATGACTTGGCATTAACAATCCGCCCCATAAAATAAGGATAATTCTCTTGTCCTATACGTGGATCTGGCAGCAAGAAAGGTAATATGTCATCTGAAGGCACCAGCTTTAAGGATGCACCGGTCACCATCGAATCATGGTTCGCAAGAAATGTCCACAGCCCCTGCCGAGCTTGTTCATTCAAAAAAACAAATTCATCAATGACCAGTTCTCTGTTCTCTACCTTATACAGCACATATCCCTCTGGTTCACCACTCTTGGAGTAAAATACTGCACTCTTTCCTTCATCATCTAGAACAGAGTTCTCCCACCAGTCCAAATCGCGCTTAAGTGTCCCGTTATAACTGACAGCGAATCGAGTATATAGGCTATCCAATACTTCGATATCCTTTATGTCCCGTTTAACCTTGCCCTCAACTTCAACCTTTTTGGGAAACTTCGCTACTGGAATAGAGTATTTCTTATATTCACAATAAACCTCCCAGCCAAATTTACGATAAAACGGAATCAAGAACGGGTGTAGAAAAGAGAGCGTTTGACCTGCCTCATTCATCGTATGAAGTGCATGAGACAAAAGATTTGCCACATGTCCTTGTCTGCGGTTCTCTGGCCATGTAGCCACTCCTGCTATACCACCCATAGGTACCACTCTGCCCTGTATGTAGACTTGGAAAGGAATAATCGTCAATTTAGCTTCCAATGTTCCGTCCTCAAAAGCACCCCATACCTGTTCAGCCTTGAATCTTTCCTTAGCACTTGCCCTTTTTTCACTAGGAAGCTTGTACTGAAAAGCATATTCTGACAAGTTCATGCTTGCATCGAATTCTTCTGAACGTAACTGTCTTATTACCACAAACTCACCTCATCCTTTATAAAATTACTTTTAGGATAAGTATAACAAGAGCGTCAATTGTGCGCTAATCTATTGCATTATTTATAACTTTATTTTTAGTTATCCACAGCTCTATGCAGTTTTAAAAATAGTCTTGAAATCTTGTCACATCCAAGTTAAAATAGTTATCCACTTATCAATAGCTCTATCCACATAATCCCGGTTATATCCACAGCAACCCGTGTACTACTTAGGTTTTCTGTTGACATATCCATATAAATATGTATTTAATCCACACTATTTAGGGATTATTTCTCTTTCAATCATCTATCCACATGTGCGTAACTTTTCTGCAAATCCAAATGTTTATCCACAAGTTTTCCACAGCCTATAATAAACGCAAAAAAGCCACTGTCGATTACTCAACAGTGGTCTAATTGTGCTTGGCAACGTCCTACTCTCCCAGGACCCTTCGGTCCAAGTACCATCGGCGCTGGAGGGCTTAACGGTCGTGTTCGGGATGGGTACGCGTGGAACCCCTCCGCTATCGCCACCAAACATGCGTCTGTGAAACAGACGCTGCCGCGTGAAATTTCGTTCATCACCAGAAGTGAGAATGAATTTCTTAGCGTGTTACAGGCTTGAGTCGCCTGAAAACTGAATCCGAATTGAATTTGCGTTCTAAGTATAGGATAAGCCCTCGACCGATTAGTATTGGTCAGCTCCATGCATTACTGCACTTCCACCTCCAACCTATCTACCTCGTCGTCTTCAAGGGGTCTTACTAATTGGGAAATCTCATCTTGAGGGGGGCTTCACGCTTAGATGCTTTCAGCGCTTATCCCGTCCGTACGTAGCTACCCAGCCATGCTTCTGGCGAAACAACTGGTGCACCAGCGGTACGTCCATCCCGGTCCTCTCGTACTAAGGACAGCTCCTCTCAAATTTCCTGCGCCCACGACAGATAGGGACCGAACTGTCTCACGACGTTCTGAACCCAGCTCGCGTACCGCTTTAATGGGCGAACAGCCCAACCCTTGGGACCTACTTCAGCCCCAGGATGCGATGAGCCGACATCGAGGTGCCAAACCTCCCCGTCGATGTGGACTCTTGGGGGAGATAAGCCTGTTATCCCCAGGGTAGCTTTTATCCGTTGAGCGATGGCCCTTCCATGCGGTACCACCGGATCACTAAGTCCGACTTTCGTCCCTGCTCGACTTGTAGGTCTCGCAGTCAAGCTCCCTTATGCCTTTGCACTCTTCGAATGATTTCCAACCATTCTGAGGGAACCTTGGAACGCCTCCGTTACTCTTTAGGAGGCGACCGCCCCAGTCAAACTGCCCGCCTGACACGGTCCCCGTACCCGGTAAGGGTACTAGGTTAGAACCTAGATACGATCAGGGTGGTATCCCAACGGCGCCTCCACCGAAGCTTGCGCTCCGATTTCTACGGCTCCCACCTATCCTGTACAGATCGTACCCAAATTCAATATCAAGCTGCAGTAAAGCTCCATGGGGTCTTTCCGTCTTGTCGCGGGTAACCTGCATCTTCACAGGTATTAAAATTTCACCGGATCTCTCGTTGAGACAGCGCCCAAGTCGTTACGCCATTCGTGCGGGTCAGAATTTACCTGACAAGGAATTTCGCTACCTTAGGACCGTTATAGTTACGGCCGCCGTTTACTGGGGCTTCGGTTCATAGCTTCGGGTTACCCCTAACCACTCCCCTTAACCTTCCAGCACCGGGCAGGCGTCAGCCCGTATACTTCGCCTTGCGGCTTCGCACAGACCTGTGTTTTTGCTAAACAGTCGCTTGGGCCTTTTCACTGCGGCCCCCTCGTGCTATTCACACTACCGGGGCACCCCTTCTCCCGAAGTTACGGGGTCATTTTGCCGAGTTCCTTAACGAGAGTTCTTCCGCGCGCCTTAGAATTCTCTTCTCGCCTACCTGTGTCGGTTTGCGGTACGGGCACCTTCTCCTGGCTAGAGGCTTTTCTTGGCAGTGTGAGATCATGACCTTCGCTACTATAATTTTCGCTCCCCATCACAGCCCAGCCTTAACGATGTGCGGATTTGCCTACACATCAGCCTCACTGCTTAGACGGACATATCCATCAGTCCGCGTCACTACCCTCCTGCGTCACCCCATCGCTCATAGCGGATTACGGTGGTACAGTAATTTCAAACTGTTGTCCTTCGACTACGCCTTTCGGCCTCGCCTTAGGTCCCGACTTACCCTGAGCGGACGAGCCTTCCTCAGGAAACCTTGGGCTTTCGGCGGATCAGATTCTCACTGATCTTTTCGTTACTCATACCGGCATTCTCACTTGTATGCTGTCCAGCGCTCCTTACGGTACACCTTCAACCCACATACAACGCTCCCCTACCCCAGATACATACGTATCTAGCCATAGCTTCGGTGGTGTGTTTAGCCCCGTTACATTTTCGGCGCAGAGTCACTCGACCAGTGAGCTATTACGCACTCTTTCAATGGTGGCTGCTTCTAAGCCAACATCCTGGTTGTCTGTGCAACTCCACATCCTTTCCCACTTAACACACACTTGGGGACCTTAGCTGATGGTCTGGGCTGTTTCCCTTTTGACAATGGATCTTAGCACTCACTGTCTGACTCCCGGCAATAAGTATATGGCATTCGGAGTTTGACTGAGCTTGGTAATCCTTGCGGACCCCGCACCCAATCAGTGCTCTACCTCCACTACTCTTATACCGAGGCTAGCCCTAAAGCTATTTCGGGGAGAACCAGCTATCTCCGAGTTCGATTGGAATTTCTCCGCTACCCCCACCTCATCCCCGCATTTTTCAACATGCGTGGGTTCGGGCCTCCAGTGCGTGTTACCGCACCTTCACCCTGGACAGGGGTAGATCACACGGTTTCGGGTCTACGTCCACATACTAAATCGCCCTATTCAGACTCGCTTTCGCTGCGGCTCCGTCTTCTCGACTTAACCTTGCATGTTAAACGTAACTCGCCGGTTCATTCTACAAAAGGCACGCCATCACCCATTAATAGGGCTCTGACTTTTTGTAAGCACACGGTTTCAGGTTCTATTTCACTCCCCTTCCGGGGTGCTTTTCACCTTTCCCTCACGGTACTGTTTCACTATCGGTCGCCAGGTAGTATTTAGCCTTAGCAGATGGTCCTGCTGGATTCATACGGGGTTTCACGTGCCCCGCACTACTCGGGATCCGTCTCGGAGAGAACACAGTTTAGGCTACAGGGCTTTTACCTCTATCGCGGGCCTTTCCAGACCTCTTCGCCTACCATATTCCTTTGTAACTCCATGTGAGACGTCCCACAACCCCTAAGAGCAAGCTCTTAGGTTTAGGCTGTTCCGCGTTCGCTCGCCGCTACTGACGGAATCACTATTGTTTTCTCTTCCTCAGGGTACTTAGATGTTTCAGTTCCCCTGGTCTGCCTCTACATCTCCTATGTGTTCAGAGATGAGTAACTGCGAATTACCACAGCTGGGTTTCCCCATTCGGACACCCCCGGATCAAAGCTTGCTTACAGCTCCCCGAGGCAGTTTCGTTGTTCGCCACGTCCTTCGTCGGCTCCTGGCGCCTAGGCATCCTCCGTGTGCTCTTATTAGCTTAACCTTCGCTCCGATGTTTCGCTTGTTCGCACAATTGAAAATCTTCGCTTCCAGCTAATAACTAACGTACTTGTTTACACAAGTTTTAGCTAAAAGATGTTCTAAAACGCAAATTCGTTTCGGTATCCAGTTTTCAAGGATCAAGTTTAAAAATATTCTAGACATAACAAATAGATGAAGTTTGTTGGTGGAGCCAAGCGGGATCGAACCGCTGACCTCCTGCTTGCAAGGCAGGCGCTCTCCCAGCTGAGCTATGGCCCCGCAAATTCCATCAAAACCGAACAAATGGATACGCGTTAAATGATTTTGGAAGTTTAACTTCCGATTTGAATGTCTTCATTGCAGAAGACGATTCTCCATAGAAAGGAGGTGATCCAGCCGCACCTTCCGATACGGCTACCTTGTTACGACTTCACCCCAATCATCTACCCCACCTTCGGCGGCTGGCTCCCTTGCGGGTTACCCCACCGACTTCGGGTGTTGTAAACTCTCGTGGTGTGACGGGCGGTGTGTACAAGACCCGGGAACGTATTCACCGCGGCATGCTGATCCGCGATTACTAGCAATTCCGACTTCATGCAGGCGAGTTGCAGCCTGCAATCCGAACTGAGACCGGCTTTGATGGGATTGGCTTCACCTCGCGGTTTCGCTTCCCGTTGTACCGGCCATTGTAGTACGTGTGTAGCCCAGGTCATAAGGGGCATGATGATTTGACGTCATCCCCACCTTCCTCCGGTTTGTCACCGGCAGTCACTCTAGAGTGCCCAGCCTTACCTGCTGGCAACTAAAGTTAAGGGTTGCGCTCGTTGCGGGACTTAACCCAACATCTCACGACACGAGCTGACGACAACCATGCACCACCTGTCTCCTCTGTCCCGAAGGCCGCCACTATCTCTAGTGGATTCAGAGGGATGTCAAGACCTGGTAAGGTTCTTCGCGTTGCTTCGAATTAAACCACATACTCCACTGCTTGTGCGGGTCCCCGTCAATTCCTTTGAGTTTCAGTCTTGCGACCGTACTCCCCAGGCGGAGTGCTTACTGTGTTAACTTCGGCACCAAGGGTATCGAAACCCCTAACACCTAGCACTCATCGTTTACGGCGTGGACTACCAGGGTATCTAATCCTGTTTGCTCCCCACGCTTTCGCGCCTCAGCGTCAGTTACAGCCCAGAAAGTCGCCTTCGCCACTGGTGTTCCTCCACATATCTACGCATTTCACCGCTACACGTGGAATTCCACTTTCCTCTTCTGTACTCAAGTCACCCAGTTTCCAGTGCGACCTCAGGTTGAGCCCAAGGTTTAAACACCAGACTTAAATGACCGCCTGCGCGCGCTTTACGCCCAATAATTCCGGACAACGCTTGCCCCCTACGTATTACCGCGGCTGCTGGCACGTAGTTAGCCGGGGCTTTCTTCTCAGGTACCGTCACTCCGATAGCAGTTACTCTACCGGACGTTCTTCCCTGGCAACAGAGCTTTACGATCCGAAAACCTTCATCACTCACGCGGCGTTGCTCCGTCAGACTTTCGTCCATTGCGGAAGATTCCCTACTGCTGCCTCCCGTAGGAGTCTGGGCCGTGTCTCAGTCCCAGTGTGGCCGTTCACCCTCTCAGGTCGGCTACGCATCGTCGCCTTGGTGGGCCGTTACCCCACCAACTAGCTAATGCGCCGCAGGCCCATCCCTCAGTGACAGATTGCTCCGTCTTTCATTCTTCCTTCAGGAGAAAAAAGAAATTATCCGGTATTAGCTACCGTTTCCGGTAGTTATCCCAGTCTAAGGGGCAGGTTGCCTACGTGTTACTCACCCGTCCGCCGCTAAGTTAGTTTGAAAGCAAGCTTTCAAACTAACTCCGCTCGACTTGCATGTATTAGGCACGCCGCCAGCGTTCGTCCTGAGCCAGGATCAAACTCTCCAATTAGTATTGAAAAGAGCGATATGCTCATTTTGAAACTGACGATTCATTAAATGAATCTTTTAAAAATTAACGCGTTCCATTTGTTCAGTTTTCAAAGAACTTGCTCCCGGCATTTCGACATCAACTGTCTCTTGCACAGGAATTATAGTATATCATGTTGTCGTATTTCTTGTCAACTTATTTTTTCATCGTTTGTGTTTCATTTGTTCGATGCGTCATAAGCACAAGAGATAATATACCATGCTGTTCTTATGTTTGCAAGCTTTTTTTGAAATAAAAATAATCTACGAATAAATACTTTCAAACTAGCACAAACCAACACAAATTGTTTCCAATAATCCTTAATTTATGGCTAAATAGAATTTATCGTAATCCCATATATTAACTTCTAATGATACGTACGAGAGGAGTCTAAATGAAAAACAATCCATCTAGTGCTGCGACCCAAACAAACACCAAGGACAAGGAGCAGCGTAATCTGCAGCAAGCAACAATCTATAAGATTTTGCTGGCTGTCAGCTTTGTTCATTTATTTAACGATTCTATTCAGGCAGTCATCCCTGCAATCTTTCCTATTCTCAAAGATAACTTGATGCTCTCCTTCGCTCAGATTGGGTGGATCTCCTTTGCCTTAAACATGACGTCCTCTGTTATCCAACCAGTCATTGGGTATGCGGCAGATCGTAAGCCTCGTCCTATATTGTTACCACTGGGTATGTGCAGCACATTTCTAGGCGTACTTTTATTGGCTTATGCCAACAACTATATTCTTGTATTGTTTTCCGTCATGCTGATCGGTTTCGGATCTGCTACCTTTCATCCCGAAGGCATGCGTGTTGCTCATATGGCCGCCGGTCAGCGGAAAGGTCTTTCGCAATCTATTTTTCAAGTCGGCGGCAATGCTGGACAATCTTTAGGACCAATGCTCACGAAATGGATATTCATTCCCTTTGGGCAGATCGGCGCTCTTGGCTTCACTATCGTTGCGGCTGCCGGAATTGCCGTCCAGACCTATGTCGCTCGCTGGTATCGAGAGATGCTGGATGCGGGATATACGTTTCATAAAAAATCAACAGCTCGTGCAATCGATCCTGCCCGACGCAAAAGTATTCGAACGGCAACAATCATCCTCGTTTTCCTAGTCTTTGTAAGATCTTGGTACGGCGCTTCTATCGGCAGTTACTACGCTTTCTATTTAATGGACAAATATCAAATGACGCTTGATAAGGCCCAAATCTATATTTTTATGTATCTGGCAGCTGGAGCTGTCGGTACATTCTTTGGAGGCCCACTGGCAGACCGCTTCGGACGGCGTAATCTCATTCTTCTCTCTATGGTCGGAACAGTGCCCTTCGCACTGGCTCTACCCTTCGTGAACCAAATGTGGGCAGCTATACTCTTACTGATTGGCGGCTTCATCCTTTTGTCCAGCTTCTCTGTTACTGTAATCTATGCTCAGATGCTTTATCCAGGCAATATCGGAACAGTTTCAGGGTTAATCACTGGTCTTGCTTTTGGGCTCGGAGGAATTGGCTCCTTGGTACTCGGCAATCTGATTGACAGCATTGGAATTTCAAAAGTGTTTATAGCTTGTGGATTCCTACCTCTTTTGGGTTTCCTTGCTCTTCTGCTTCCTAGAGACGAGAAACTAGAAGAATGGGCCGCTCAATAAACATCAGTAACATCAGTAACATCAGTAACCACTTAACGCCTTACTCATGACTGTAGAAAATAGAGCGGCAGCCTTCCCGCTGCCCTCTGTCATATAATTATCCTTATTTGTACGATCAAACCCCATCCACACTGCAGCTGTCCATTCCGAAGTATAACCAACAAACCACAAATCCCGGTTAGCTTTCTTGCTTACGCCTGGCAGATCCAATTGGGTTGTTCCGGTTTTCCCCGCTACAGGCCTGTTCATTTGCGCTTTTTTGCCCGTTCCTTCATTGACAACATTACGTAGCATCATCGTCATTGCCTCTGCGGTTCGCTGCAATATTACCTGCCGTGATTCGGAGAGATGTGAATACACAACCTTCCCTTTTGAATCCATTATCGTGCGTACCATATGAGCCTCATTGAATTTACCTCCATTAGCAAAGACACCATAGGCTTGTGTCATTTTAAGTGGCGATACCCCATTATGAAGCCCTCCTAAAGCTATTGATAAATGGTTATCCTCCTCTGTCAGTACAATTCCTAATTTGGCTGCAAATTGCCGTGCAGAAGAGATTCCAACCTGCTTCAAAAGCCAAACAGCTGGCGCATTCACGGATTTTTGCAGCGCTCTACTCATTGTGATTTGACCTTGATACACACCGTTCAAATTCTCAGGTACATAGTTTCCATAAGCGTATTTGCGATCAGAAAGTATGCTATTCGGGCTAAACTTCCCGCTCTCTAGCGCGGGTCCATAATCAATGATCGGCTTGAAGCTGGAGCCTGGCTGCCGCGCATCAATTGTAGCTCTGTTCAAGCTCCCCTCATTTTGTTCACGCCCACCAATTAGTGCCACCACTTCACCTGTACGATGATCCATTATGGTCATAGCTGCTTCTACCTGCTGATCTTTTCCGTCAGGCGGGAAAGAAGAACCCTTTAGAAAAGCCTGCTCTAGCGCCTGCTGTGCTTTAATGTTCAACCCTGTAACGATAGTGTAGCCACCCGTTCGAAGCTCCTCCACAGACTTCCCAGTGATCTGAGCCGCTTCCTTAAGCGTAGCGTCCACATAATGCACACCAATGACTTCTACTTTGTTCGCAGCGGGAAGTTGATACTTTTTATCTCTGGCCTCAAGCATTTGTTCTTTAGTAATCAGTCCTTGATCTAACATAATCTGTAGAACGAGATTCCTTCTTGTTTTGGATAATGTACTATTGTCTACCGGATTATAAATAGACGGTCCTTTAGGGATTCCCGCCAAGGTGGCGATTTGCCACATTTCTAGTTTTTTCAAATCGGATACGCCGAAGTAACGTTCCGCAGCTGCCTTTACTCCATATTGTCCACGCCCCATGTAAATCTGATTGAGGTAAAGCCCTAAAATCTCTCGTTTTGATAACTGCCTCTCCAATGCAAGAGCAATGGATGCTTCGTTTAGCTTACGTATGACATTCTTGTTCCTGTTCAAATAAAGATTGCGAGCTAGCTGTTGAGTAATACTACTCCCGCCCTCGGAGAGATCCATATCCACAATATTATTTAGAAAAGCGCGAGAAATTCCTTTATAATCTAATCCCTGGTGGCTATAAAAGCGCCGGTCCTCCACCGCTAAAAACGTATTTATCAATAATGCAGGCATTTCCTCCAGCTCCGCTGAATGTCTATACCCCGAGCCCGGTAAAGGGATCATTCGTAATGTCGTCCCGTCCGAGGTCTTAATGATGCTCGATTCCGGCAGCTGAAGTTTATCCTCTTGCTGTTTAACCACTTGCCCGCCGTATTGAAATACGTAAAGCAAACCCACGAGCGCTATTATTATTCCAATGATACTCCCATCAAATAATAAATACCCCAGACGGAGTATCCGGGTACGCACGATCCATCTGCCATCCTTGCCTGAATGGGCTACACTTTGTTTTTTTTCGGTAACGGCATTCATGATTCTATAATCAGGTTCTCTAAGAACCGCTCCATACTACGGGCTTCAACACTCGCTGCTTCAAGAAGTGCTTGGGCTTCCATCCCATCATCCGTGTTGTCAGCCTCCTCTACCTCACGGAGAGCACGGAGAATTGCCCGAGTTCTTATCAATAAAGCTACAGCTGGTGTGTCCTGCATCGTTTCTGTTGCTACGCCTCTATTCGGAACTTCAATTCTTTGCATGCGATTCAGGTTAGCGGCGATTTGGCCTACTTCTCCTCCAGAGAGAACCTTGATTTCTTTTGTTACTCCCTTGTCTGCTAACTCTGAGGTTCCAATCAATACCGTGTGCAAATCGTCGGCAATTTTCTGTGAACGGAGAATAAACAACCCACTGAAGAATAGAACAAATAGAATTATGACGCTAGGGATTGTTCCAACATGATTAATGGTCCAATGGATAAGACGAACAAAAAAGACGCCTGATTTCCCCGAATAATGAGAATACAGCAAAGCAACAGCCCGCTGGACAGCAAAAAGAAAGGCAGCACTCAAAAGAGCACTCCCTATAAAAATATAAAGATAATGGATGCGAACCGTCCGAAGTTTGTGCATAGTCATTCCCTCCTTGTGCTCACAAGGATATCTTCCAAATCTTAAGAACCCGCCAAGAGTTTTCTTAAGATTCTATGAAGAATGGGAAATAGGTGATAAAATCCGTCCGAAGCGGGGAGCTTTCTACATAAATAACGCCATTGTGGCGTTCGATGATACTTTTGGAAATGGCAAGACCTAGGCCTGAACCGCCTGTATGCTGTGAACGAGACTTCTCTGCTCGATAGAATCGTTCAAAAATAAACGGAATATCGCTCTCTGCAATCATCTCTCCAAAATTGCTAATGCGGACAACCGCTTCATTTCCCCTTTTACTGAAACCAATCTCCACTTTCCCGCCGCTTCTACCGTAACGGATCGCGTTCGTAATCAAATTTTCATAAGCACGAACTAATTCTTTAGGGGAAGCCTCTATCCACAACTCACCAGCTTGGTCATCGATCTCATAGGTCATTTCAGCCTTTGTTAGTTCGGGAACTGACTCCTCCGCTAGCTGCCGTATAAATGCTTTTAAATCTAATCGCTCCATAACCAGAGGGTATTCCCCACTATTTACGCGTGTATATTCAAAAAGATCGTCGATCAGTTTACGCAGCACAAGGGATTTGTTGTAGGCTATGCTCACGTAATATCGTATTTCTACTTCTTCCTGGCATCGATCTTGCTCGATATATTCCAGAAAACCGAGTACAGAGGTAAGGGGGGTTCGTAAATCGTGGGAGACACCTGTGATCAAGTCATTTTTTGCATTCACTGCTTTACGTTCCTCTTCCACGGAGTGCTGCAAACGTTCAGCCATTTCATTAATATTCTCAGCCAGCACTCCCAGCTCGTCCGTGGTTCTGACTTCAATTCGGTGCGACATCCCGGAGCTTGTGATTTCCCGAATCCCTTTGGTGATCTCCTCCAGATACAGTACTACTTTACGAGTATAGATAAAAAAGAACAGCAAAAAGCTGATAATACCAGCTGCGGTCAGCAGTGGCATAGAGCCAATATGATTAATGATCCAACGTAAGATACGTGAATAGGGAGCTGACTCTGACACTGGATTCAGATAGATCATGAAATTAACGAGCTGGTAACCTGCAAACAGCAGTAATCCACCGGAAAGCACACTAAGCAAAAAGGCGTATATAAACTTCCAACGAATCGTAGTTATATATTTTGAATTCAAGAAGCCTCACCTAATCCTTTCAGGAAGGTCCATCTAATTTATAGCCAACTCCCCAGACGGTTTGGATATAACGGGGGCGCTTCGAATCCACTTCGATTTTGTCGCGGAGGTTACGAATATGTACCATAACAGTATTACCCCCATCTAAAAATGGTTCGTTCCACACCTTATCGTATATCTGCTCTAAGCTGAGCACTTGACCTTGGTGCCTTGCCAAAAGCTCTAAAATAGAAAATTCCCGGGGGGTCAGCTTAATCTTCTGCTGGTCTATATGTACCTCATGCTTAGACGTATCTATAGTTAAATCTTCAAAGCTAAGTTTGCTGTCACTCCCTAGGCTACTACTATCTTTATTGAAAGCGTGATAACGACGCAGCTGTGACTTAACTCGTGCCACAATCTCCAAAGGATTAAACGGCTTGCCCACGTAGTCGTCCGCTCCTATGCTAAGTCCTGAGATTTTGTCCATATCCGTATTTTTGGCTGAAAGGATGATAATTGGCATCTTCCGTTCTTCACGGATCTTCATGCATGCAGCTAATCCATCCATCTTAGGCATCATGACATCAAGAATAATTAGATCGACTTCTTCCTTCTGCAGACACGCCAGTGCCTCCATCCCATCATAAGCTTTAAGCAGGCGATAGCCCTCATTACTGAGGTATATCGATAACAGCTCTACAATTTCCTTCTCATCATCTACTAACAATATCGTTTCTCTCTTCACAGGAGGGGTTTCCTTTCAAATATAGTAATAATTATCTATAGCTTCTATATTAGCAGATCCATCGAATGATTTTCCTCGAAAATAGAAACATGTACTTAAAATCGAACGACAATAAGTAGGTTACGCAAAAAAAGGTACCCGCTCCACTCGTACTTAAACGAAATGGAACTGGTACCCTTTTAGAATTTAGTAAAAATATGCTTACATCTCCAGCAGTCGAATCAGCTCATCCTCATCCTCGATGACCTGAATACCTAGCTGCTGTGCTTTGGCCAGTTTACTACCTGCCTTCTCGCCGGCAATAACCAAATCCGTCTTCTTAGATACACTTCCAGACACCTTCGCTCCGAGTGCTTCCAGACGTTCGGCTGCTTCGTCACGTGTAAGCTTTTGTAATGAACCGGTCAACACTACCGTTTTTCCGCTAAAGAAGGAATCCGTGCTAACAGGACGTGGGGCCTCAGGAGCTTTTGCTTCAACCCCAAGCGCGCGCAACCGAGCAACATTCGCCACGACTACAGGATCTGCGAAGAAGTTAACAATGCTCTCGGCGACAATCCCGCCAATGTCCGGCAACTCGGCAAGTTCTTCCGCTTTAGCCTGCATCACAGCATCCAGATCGCGGAAATGATCAGCCAGCATCTTAGTTGTTGCTTTACCTGTGTTAGGGATTCCTAACGCAAAGAGGAATGAGGCGAGATCGCGCCCTTTGCTATCTTCTAACGCTTGCAGTAAATTCTGTGCTTTTTTCTCCCCGAAACGGTTCAGCTGTACAAGCTGCTCAAAGGACAATTCATACAAATCCGCAGAGTCATGAACATTAAGCTCGTCGTAGAGCTGACCTGCCGTCTTCTCACTAAACGTCTCAATATCCATCGCATCTCGTGAAGCGAAATGGGTGATCCGAGTAATAATTTGCGGTCTACAGTTCAGCTTATTATTACAGAAAAGATGCGCACCGCGCATTTCTAGCGGAAATCCGCAAGCCGGGCAATCCTCAGGGAAAATAATTTCTCCTCCGTCATTCTCTTCTGTTACCTTGCCGAGAATTTCCGGGATAACATCATTAGAACGCCGAATAAACACTCGTGAGCCTAAGGCGAATTTCAAGTTTTTGCGCTCAATATCGCCCACATTATTTAATGTGCAATTCTGTACGGTAACTCCAGCAAGCTCTACGGCTTCAACACGAGCTAAAGGAGTCACTTTACCTGTACGTCCTACATTCCAGCTAACAGACTCAAGCACGGTCGTTGTTTCTTCAGCTTCAAATTTATAAGCCACTGCCCAGCGAGGGAACTTGTCAGTGTAACCAAGAACTTCACGAATACGGAAATCCGTCACCTTGATCACCGCTCCATCAATGAGGTAATCAAGACTTGAACGACTCTCCTCGATTCCAGCAAGCTGCTCAGTCACATCATCGAAATCATTACAGTAAGTCAGATAAGGATTTACTTTGAATTTGTTATTCCGTAGAAAATCCATCATCTCCTGATGATCGGCGAACTCTACACCTTCTCCAAAACCTACATTATAGAAATATGCATTCAAACGACGTTCTGCAGTAGTCTTCGGATTAAGATTGCGCAGTGCACCTGCCGCCGCATTACGTGCATTCTTAAGCGGCTCTGCAGCCCGGGTATTATAATCAGCGAGCACAGACAGATTCATAATCCCTTCACCCTGAACCTCAATAACACCTTCTTTAAAAGGAATCGTTAATGGAACAGACTTAATGGTCTTCACCTGAGCAAGTATTCCTTCACCAATGACACCATTACCACGCGTCGATGCCTGTTCGAGAACACCATTCCGATAGGTTAGATTCAGCGTCAAGCCATCAAACTTCAGTTCTACTGCATAACAAGGATCAGGTAGAGGGTTGCCTGGGTTCTTAAGATTGTACTCATTCACTAAGCGGAGTACCCGCGTATTCCAGCTCCGCAGCTGTTCAATATTCTGTGCTTTATCGAGACTCCAAAGCGGAGCCAGATGCCGATGCGGCGTGAAGCCCTTAAGCAGCTCTCCACCTACACGTTGTGTAGGTGAATCCGGTAGTACGAAGCCACTCTCAGCCTCCAGTGCTACAAGCTTGTCGTATAAAACATCGTATTCCTTATCGCTGACTAGCGGAGCATCCAGCGTGTAATAGTGGTAATTATAATTATTTAACTCCGCAACAAGCTCTTCCATCACATGCATAGCATCCATGCAGGTACATCCCTCCGTCAATAAGTTTCCTAATGGTTAGCGTGGTCTAAATATCCGTTCGTTAATCGTTTCCTACTATTATTCCACCCTGGTAATCGGCGCAAACCCTGCAAGCAGTCGTTTTACACCCACTGGTGCCGGAAAAGCAATCTGCAGCTCCGTATCATTCCCGGTGCCCTTTACAGCTACAACGGTGCCAGTGCCCCATTTGCCGTGCGAAACTTTATCACCCGCTTTGTATTCGCCAGCTGCTGCAGCCCCTGCTCCAGTAGCGCGCTGTGCGCCTCCGGAGGTTACGGTCACGCTGCTCTTGCTTGTCGCTGCGGACGCTGTGCTTCCGCTGCCAATCGGCGCCGCACCAGCAGCTCCACTTCGGCCGCCGAAGTTCCCACGACTGCCGCCACTGAAGCCGCGTCCGCCGTAAGCACCGCCTACCTCTGAGCCTCCGCGTTGGAAGCGGTCCTGCGTCTTCGCGGTATCTTCCTTCAACTCCTCCGGAATCTCTTCAATGAAGCGGGACGGCTGATTCGCCGTCGTCCGCCCAAAGAGCGTACGCATCCGCGCGCAAGAGAGAAACAATTGTTTCTCGGCGCGGGTGATCCCTACATATGCAAGCCGGCGTTCCTCTTCGAGCTCATCGTTGTCTTGGAAGGCTCGGCTGTGCGGGAACACGCCTTCTTCCATCCCGACGATAAATACCGTTGGGAACTCCAGACCTTTGGCGCTGTGCATCGTCATCAGGACTACAGCGTCACTACGGTCCTCTTCATCATCATTCACACTATCAATATCTGCGATAAGTGCAAGATCCGTGAGGAAGGAGACAAGCGACTTGTCCTCGTTATTCTTTTCAAACTCCATCGTCACGGACAAGAACTCATCGATATTCTCTAGTCGCGAGCGAGATTCGAGAGTGTTTTCATTTTGCAGCTCCAAACGGTACTGTGACATCTCCAGTATTTTTTCCGTCAGTTCTGTTACGGACAAGAACTCCACCATACGGTGCAGAGCTTCAATCATATCGTAGAACTCTACTAGCATATTCCGCGTCCGTCCGGCAAAGCCCAAATCATCTACAGTTTGCAGTACGCGGAAAATAGAAACACCACGCTCACCAGCCGCAGCTGCCAGCTTACCAACCGTTGTATCCCCTAATCCCCGCTTAGGTACATTAATAATACGCGTCAGGCTGATATCATCATCAGGGTTAGATAACAGGCGTAAATAAGCGAGCAGATCTTTGATTTCTTTACGATCATAGAACTTAATCCCGCCCACGATTTGATACGGAATATCAGATTTAATTAGAATTTCCTCGATTACCCGTGACTGGGCATTCGTACGATACAGTATCGCATGATTCTGGTAGGCTTGACCCTGTTTCACATTTTTGCTGATTTCTCCGGTTACAAAGTAACCTTCATCATGCTCGGAGTCCGCCCGGTACACCTTAATCTTGGCGCCTTCCTCGGAATCGGTCCACAGCTTCTTCGGCTTACGTCCACTATTGAGTGCGATCACACCATTGGCTGCATTCAGGATATTAGCAGTTGAACGGTAGTTCTGCTCTAGAAGAATGGTCTTCGCTTCTGGATAGTCCTCTTCAAAATTAAGAATGTTCGTAATATCCGCTCCGCGCCAGCGATAAATCGACTGGTCACTATCCCCTACCACACAAATCCGGTGATGGCTATCAGCGAGCATACGGCACAACATATACTGCGCTCTGTTCGTATCCTGATACTCATCCACGTGGATGTATTTGAATTTCTTTTGGTAGAAATCAAGTACCTCGGGAACTTCCTTAAACAGTTCGATGGTCTTCATAATCAAATCATCAAAATCAAGCGAGTTATTGCTTCTTAGACGTCTTTGATACATCTTATATACCTTTGCAACTAAGCCTTCAAAATAATCGCCAACCTTCTGCTCATACTGCGCCGGAGTGATCAGTTCATTCTTGGATGCGCTAATGATAGCCTGCACAGCTTTTGGTTCGAATTTCTTCGTATCAATATTCAGTTCCTTCATACAGTTACGTATTACGGATAACTGATCTGTAGAGTCCAGAATGGAGAAGTTGGAGGTAAAACCAATCCGCTCGATATCCTTCCGCAAAATCCGAACACACATAGAGTGAAAGGTGGATACCCAGATATCTCTTCCCTCAGGTCCGACAAGCTTAGATACACGTTCCTGCATTTCCCGCGCGGCTTTATTCGTAAACGTAATCGCCAAAATCGCCCAAGGTGGCGCCTTTCGATTGGCAATCAGCCAGGCAATTCTATGAGTCAACACTCTCGTCTTCCCACTGCCCGCACCAGCCATAATCAAAAGTGGTCCGTCAGTAGTTTCGACAGCCTGTCTTTGTGGAGGATTCAGTCGACTTACTGCGTCTTGTATGCTAATAAGTTGCATGTGTAACATGCTCCTTTCTAAATATAAAATCACAAATCATAAGTAGTCCTAAAAATAACCACTAAGCATAAACGCCTTTGGCGTCCTTATAAGGACGGTAAGTGTTTATGCGAAAAATATAAGGATAATGTATCACGTGAAACTTATACTTTCTTATAATTTAATCGAATTTCTCTTGTACTGTCTTTTTTACAGCCGCGACTGTTAGCAGTGCCTGCTGTACATCACTATAAATAATATTGCCGACCACTACTGTATCACATAGAGCTGCTGCCTGCTCGGCTTCCGCCTCACAAGTAATGCCCCCACCATAAAAAAGTTGGGCTTGATCCACCATTTCGCGTACTGTCCGCACAGTCTCCATATCCCCGAACCTACCACTGTATTCAAGATAAACAATCGGCAGTGACATCAGCCTGTCCGCAACCTGAGCATAAGCAGCCGCTTCTTCAGCATCAATGGCCGTCTCAGCCCCTGTAATCCGTGCAACTGAAGAGTCACTATTCAGCACAATATAACCTTCCGTTAGAAGCGAATCCCATGGAATCATAAATCCATAGCGTTCAATAGCTCGGCGATGATGGCCTACAATCCAAGCTGGATCGGGCGTATTAAGCACCATAGGGATCATATAAAGATCAAATCCGGGAACAGCAGCTTCAAGTTCGGATACCTCAAGTGCACAAGGTAACTCAAACTGTTTTACTCTTGCTAGGAGATCCACTGTATTCTCATAGGTTACTCCTGTTGAGCCCCCTATCAGTATGGCATCCGTGCCAGATAAGCAAACGGCCTCCAAATCCTCATCCGAAATCATCCGGTCAGGGTCTAGCTTAAATACATGCCGCCAAGGTTTGATCATTTGCTGCACTGATTTCATGAGAATCATCCTTAATAGTCATTTGGGCAAGACAAAGACACTCCTGCCGCCGCAAAAGATATAGATCTAGTCTATGCCAGCACAGCAGGTGTGTCAATTTAAAGCGAACAAAAATGCGAACATTTTTTCGTATTTTTTAATGGTAATAAGTAGTCTAAGATTTCAACGTACACCTGAGATGTTAATCAAATCCTCTTCGGGTACAAAATCAGTATAAAAACCATCCACGCCCATACGGGCCAGTTCCCTAATTTCAGCTTCTTCATTTACTGTATGAACATATACACGAGCGCCAGCCTTCTTCAGCTTTTTAACAAAGCTCTTGGTGGCTCGGCCAACTGGCATGGTAATATCCACACCTGTTTTATTAACAAACTCAATAACTTGTTCATCCGTATCCTTGGATTGGTACAGAGTGTAAAGCACTTCTGGAAAAGAATACACCTTATTGATCTCATCAAGCATCGACTGATTATATATTTGTGGAACAATCCGATCTAATATGGCTGGATCCCCGCGCTGCGCCGCTTCTACCAACAATGTAAATTGTTTATTTATAAGTTCAGGTTTGATTTCTTTCGTATCGGTCACGATATAGGCATCTGGATAATGCTGCATCAGATCAAGCAACTTCTTGACATCGATTGGGGTGTATATATTCAGGATGGGACTATCCATGAATTCCTTAAAATCTAGTACCACCCCTTGTTTATTAGCAGGGAGAACATCCAACTGACCTAAAAGCTTACTCATGTTGCCTGACCACTCATGCCTACCTACTAGCTGATCATCAGCCGATAATAACAAGTCTACTTCAAATACGCGAGTTCCCTGTGCATAATTAGCAACAAATGCTTCAAAAGCATTGGTGTATGTATGCCCGTTAATGCCACCCATAGCATGTGCAATGACCTTGTGAGCTTCAAAGCCGCTTGCAGGCTGTTCATCTTCATTACTAAAAGCGATTACAAGTAACATGATAAGAGCTCCAATTACAATTACGGTAGCAACAATCTTTTTCTTATTCATAGTTGATAGTTTCCTTTGCGAAGTTTAGATTATGAAACAATAGAAAAACAATACCCCGCTCTACCATAGGTAGAAACGGGGATCGTATAAAAGTTTAATAAATCCAAAATAAGTGCAGGAATCAATAAGCATTTTTGTTGACGAAGCCGTTGCGAATTGTTTTGAAAATAATTCGAATGTCAAACAGTAAAGACCAGTTCTCGATATAGAAAATATCGTGTTTGATCCGCTCCTCGATGGAAGTGTCCCCGCGAAGTCCGTTACTCTGAGCCCAACCTGTGATTCCAGGTCGTACATGGTGCTTAACCATATACTTCGGAATTTCATCACGGAACTGTTCCACATAATATGGGCGTTCTGGTCGAGGTCCCACCACACTCATATGTCCCAGTAACACATTAAAAAATTGCGGAAGCTCATCCAGACTTGTCTTACGGATAAAGGTCCCAAATCTGGTTCTACGAGGATCTTCCCGCGTACTCCAGCCTGTATCCTCTTCACCATCCTGCTGCATCTTCATGGAGCGGAACTTATACATCATAAAATTACGACGGTTCAGTCCCACACGTTCCTGCCGGAATATAATCGGTCCCGGAGAGGTCAGTCGGACACCAAGAGCCACGATAAGCATCACTGGAGAGATCATAATAATTGCGAACAAAGAGAACACAATATCAAACAATCTTTTTGCCATCTTATTACCCGTCATATCTAGTGGAATATCACGAACATTAATCATTGGCATGCCTGCAAAGTTATCAAAGTAAGGGCGGGCTGGTAAGTAGTCAAAAAAGTCAGGGATAATCAGTGTGCGTACACCTGCTTTTTCACAGGCCGCAATAATTGAAGGATACTTCGAATGCGCATCAAGCGGCAGAGCAAGTATAACCTCATCCACAGGCAGCATCTCTAGCATTCCAGACAACTGGTCAACTGTTCCTAGAATCGGTTTATATCGTTGCTCTTCAATTCCATCCCAAGTATGATAGTCATCCAGGAAACCAATCGCTTCATATCCAAGCTCGGGGTATTGCTCTAGATTATTGTAGAATCTTTTGCCTAGCGTACCTGCACCGATGATAAGTACAAACTGTCGGTTGAAGCCTTTTTCTCGAAAAGATTTAAGCATTTTCTTCAGTACATAACGGTACAGCATAATAGAAAGAATGTTCAATCCCATGTAAAGAGCTAGATATGTTCGGGAGATATTTATTTCTTTCACAAAAAACATCAGACCAAGCAGAATGAAAATGCCCATAATATGCACTTGGAAAATCTTAATGAATTCATCGACAAACCGTTTCTTACGCTTCGGCAAATACAGCGACAGCAGTATACCGACTAACACTGCAATTCCGCCATAAATCATACTCCAGTAAGCGTACGACTCTACAGGCAACGGGTTTTCGTACTCCATCCAACCACTTCTAAACTTTAGCCACCAGGCTATAAGGAAGGACAGCTGGATGACAAGAAAGTCAGCCACCATATAGAGCTGTGTCAAAAATTTCTGATTACGCCGAATCATAAATTCACCTCAGTATTCTTTTCGTTACGTGCACCTGTTTCATTAGCGGAGTTAAGACTCTGAGCAGGTGATGGGACTGTTTTAGGCGAAGTTAAGGCATTCCGCAAAAGCGAAAGTGCGAACTTCACACCTACGCCGGCATATACTGTTCCATTTATCATACTGTTGTACTTCTTACTATAATGCTTACGATGAAATAAAATCATTGCCCGGTGGAATTCATAGACGATCTTAAACGGTCTGCGTCTGGCGCTACCGCCTTTAAGATGCACGATAGCAGTCTTCGGATAATAATAAATCTCCCAACCAGCCTCTTTAATACGATAACACCAATCTAAATCCTCGCCGTACATAAAGAACTCTTCATCTAATCCACCCACCTGGTTAATCGTCTCCCGCCGCAGCAGCATAAACGCACCAACCAGACAATCTATCGGGTAATCAAGATCAGGGTCCAGATAACCTAACTGGTAACCGTTAAACCTCGGACGATCCGGAAATAGCTTACTAAATCCAAAAGCATAATAGAACGAAGCAGACGGTGTAGGAAACCCCCGCTTGCAAGCTTTATCTAGTGAGCCATCCGGTAAAATAATCTTGCACCCTGACGCTCCTACATCAGGCCGACTATCCATAAAGGAGATCATCGTCTCTAGCGTATCCTTACGTACCACCGTATCTGAATTCAGCAGCAGCACATACCGTCCGGATGAAGCTTCCATCCCCTGATTATTAGCACGGGCAAAACCGACATTGTCGTTATTTGCGATCAACATTACACCTGGAAACTCTCTACTAATCTTCTCTACCGAATCATCATTGGAATTGTTGTCTATTAAAATAATCTCATAGGAATAGTTCGTTGCAGAGTCATACACCGACCTGAGACAATCCATCGTCAGGCGACACGTGTTGTAATTAACAATAAGTATGCTTACATCTACATTCACTGCGTAACGCTCCTGACAAATATAGTAATCTACCGACAATAATTATAACATAAAACCTCCCTGAGAGGAGGTGACGTTTTAGGGAGGTTTTTCCAGATGTGGTTTAACTTTCGTGTTTCTTTCTCTCTTTTATCGCGGCTTGTATATACTCCCGCTTCTTTTTTAACGCAGGGAGCTGAGTAAAAAAGGATTTCCACGCTGTAATTAACTGTGGCTCTCTCAGAAGCATATAACCATGAGCTGCAATTTCATAGGGGAGAGAAATGAAGATTGTCTTCAGCATAATTCGAGTCGGTTCATTCTTGTAGATCATTTTGTAGCGGTTAATGTAAGATATTCGTCGGATGAACAACGGCTTAGTGTTACGACCAGACGTTTTCCAGCCACGTTCGTGATACCCGATCGCCTCAGCATCATAATATCCCTGCCAGCCGAATAACTCCGCCCTCCAAGCCACATCCACATCTTCCTTATAGGCAAAAAAGTCTGCATCAAAAAACTCGCCATCAACAATTATGTCGTTGATCATCCGTCGAGAATACATCGCAGCCGCTCCAGATACACCGAATACAGGACCCGATTGCGTCCATTGGTCAGCTGGCTCACCCGCACCGCGATCAAATGCACGGCGTGCTCTGTTCATTCGGAGACCTGTGCTGTCTACCAGCCCATGATCCGCCTTCAGCAAAAGCTTGCCTGTGGCGCTGCCGATCTGTGGATTATTCTCCATCTGTGTGATTAGTCTGGAGATATAGTCTGGAGCCAGCGTAAGGTCAGGGTTAAGGACGAGCACGTAATCTGTATTCGTGGCCGAAATGGCCTGGTTGTGGGCTGGGGCGAAGCCTGTGTTAAGCTCATTCTCCAGAAGGTCAATTGTTGGATATTGCTTTATCTCCCTTGCGGAGTTCATAGCTTCATGCCCCACCAAGAATGCAGCGGGTGAGTCCGAGTTAAACTGGCGATAGAACGTTCTGACCTTATCCGCCGAACCATCAGTTGAAGCGTTGTCCACTACGACAATTTTTTTGACCAAATAATCCTGTGCCATTACTGCCTCTATACAATCTATGATGTCGTCAGCACTGTTGTAGGTGACGATATGTACACTTACTGTTTTGTTATCCATGAGTATCCTCGACTTTGTAATTTCTTGTTAACTACACACTCCCTTCTTATTATAACGAAAGAATACAAAAAACTCCCGTATCGTTATAAACGATTTGGGAGTTTCAATTGCTACTATCTTATTCTTTTAGCTCTAAGAGGAAATCTCTCAGGCCCTCACGCCAAGATCGAATATCCTGAAATCCATTCGTACGTATCGACAGATGCTCCATCACCGAATTCCGAGGACGTGGTGCAGGTCGCGGGAACTGTTCCGTAGCACACGGTTCAAGCTTAGCGGTGAATTTCAAACCCAAAATATCCTCAGCCTCTGCAAAGATCGCCTGTGTAAATTCAAACCAAGTACATGAGTCGCTATTTGACGCATGGTATACACCATACTTCTCAGTTTGGATAAGCTCAAGCAAGAAACGAGCTAAATCAACTGTATAGGTAGGCGAACCCTTTTGGTCATCGACTACTTGAAGCATTGGCTTTTCTTGACCAAGCTTTAGCATTGTTTTGACAAAGTTATTCCCGTATTTACCATACACCCATGATGTGCGTACGATGAAATACTTAGAGGAGAGGGATTGAACGAGCACCTCACCCGCACGTTTCGATTTACCATATATACTCTTAGGATCTGTATTATCATACTCATGGTAAGGCTGTACTCCCAAACCATCAAATACGTAATCCGTACTAATGTACACCAGCTTAGCTCCGGCTTTTTCAGAAGCTAGCGCTACGTTTCGACTGCCCGTTGCATTGATTAAATAAGCAGCATCGATGTCACTTTCTGCCGCATCTACTGCTGTATGTGCAGCACAATGAATGACAGCATCCGGTCCAAACTCACCAATAACCTGGATACACTGATCCAGATCGGTGATATCCATCTCTTGACGGTCACAGCCCATCACTTGGTGACCTTGATGCTGGAGTAGTAAAACTACGTCCTGACCCAATTGTCCGGCCGCGCCTGTAACAAGTACCTTCAGTTGAGCCATTATAGAGACTCTCCCAAACGATCGCCATATTGTAATTCAGCGTACTTCTGGTATTCCCCAGATTGAATGCGAGTCCACCATTCGCGGTTATTGAGATACCATTGGATGGTTTCTTTAATACCTGTTTCAAAAGTATGTTTCGGCTTCCAACCCAGTTCGTTCATAATCTTGGTAGGATCAATTCCATAGCGGCGATCATGACCCGGACGGTCTTGAACATAAGTAATCAGTGAATCAGGTTTGCCAAGTTCCTGCAATACTGTGTTCACGATATGCACATTTGTACGTTCGTTATTGCCACCAATGTTGTATACTTCACCGTTCACGCCCTTGTGGATAACCAAATCAATCGCGCTGCAGTGATCCTCAACATACAACCAGTCACGGATATTCATCCCATCGCCATATACAGGCAACGCTTGATCCGCAAGTGCGCGGGAGATCATAAGCGGAATAAGCTTCTCAGGGAATTGGTACGGGCCATAATTGTTCGAGCAGCGGGTAATGTTCACTGGCAGTCCGAATGTCTCATGGTATGCACGTACAAGCAAGTCGCCACCAGCTTTACTTGCCGAATATGGACTGTTCGGAGTCAAAGGAGTTTCTTCAGTAAACAAACCGGTTGCTCCAAGTGATCCGTATACCTCATCCGTAGAAACCTGAACGAATTTAGTAACGCTATATTTTTTCGCCGCATCCAAAAGTACTTGTGTTCCAAGCACGTTCGTCTTCACAAACACTTCCGGCTCCAAAATACTCCGATCCACATGCGATTCAGCCGCGAAATTTACCACTACATCAACACCTTGGCTAAACAAAGCATCCATTGCCTGTACATCTGTAATGTCTGCTTTTACGAACTTGTGGTTCGGATGATTTTCAATTGACTTCAAATTCTCCAAATTACCTGCATATGTCAACGCGTCTACGTTAACGATTTGATAATCAGGATGTTGTTGCAGCATGTATAATACAAAGTTGCTGCCGATAAATCCGGCTCCGCCGGTAACTAGCAGTTTCATTTATAGCCCACCTTTTGTTCAATGAAATGTTATGTTTATAATTCGAAGTTAAGTTCCGCGTCCATCAGTACAGGATGACGTTGATCTTTATCCGATAATATCGGACTAGAAGTCGGCCAATCAATACCTAACGCTGGATCATTCCATAATATGCCGCGATCATTCTCAGGGGAATAATATTCGTCCACCTTGTATAACACTTGGGTATTAGGGACCAACGTGCAGAAGCCATGCGCGAAACCTTTAGGTACAAGCAGTTGGCGTTTGTTATATTCGCTAAGAATTACGCCAACCCACTGACCAAATGTTGGTGAATTACGACGGATATCGACGATAACATCATAAATAACACCGGATAAGACGCGGATTAATTTTGTTTGGGCTTTAGGGTTCAGTTGGTAGTGAAGACCTCGTAGAACACCGACCTCTACTGAGAGGGATTGGTTATCTTGAATAAATTGATAGTTAAGTCCGAGCTTATGCATGATTTCTTCGTTGTAGCTTTCCATAAAAAAACCCCGGTTGTCGCCATGGACAACCGGTTCTAGTAGGCTTGCGCCTTGTAGTTGTAAGGCTGTAGCTTTCATAATCACAAAACTCCTTCACATCTAAAGTTTCAGCTTTCCGAATTCCTCACCAAAAACAAGGTCTTGAGCTAAGTTGTGTGCTTTAGCTAATGATGCATGTGTACCTGCATCCGTCCACCAACCTTGAAGAACATCAAAGGTCAATTCTCCACGTTTAATATATGCATTATTAACGTCAGTAATCTCTAGTTCTCCACGTGCAGAGGGAGTAATCGTCTTAATAATGTTAAATACTTCGGTATCGAACATATAAATGCCAGTCACTGCATAACCAGATTTAGGCTCGCTTGGTTTCTCTTCAATGGACAAAATCCGATTGCCATCTAATTCAGGCACCCCAAAACGCTTCGGATCAGGGACTTCCTGAATCAGTATCTTTGCGCCTGTCTTTTGCTCACGGAAATTACGTGCATAAGGTGAAATATCATCAGCAAATACATTATCACCTAGAATAACGATCATTTGATCATCCCCAACGAATTGCTCGGCCAAGTCTAAAGCCTGTGCAATTCCGCCCGCTTCATCTTGTACTTTGTAGGTAAAGCAGACACCCATTTCACGTCCACTGCCTAATAGATTAACTACGTCGCCCATATGCTCTTTACCAGTAACGATTAGTATGTCTGTAACATCAGCTTGTTTTAATTTATAAACAGAATGAAAAATCATAGGGTATTTCCCTACGGGGAGCAGATGTTTATTAGTGACCTTTGTTAAAGGATATAGACGTGAGCCTGTACCTCCTGCGAGTATGACACCTTTCATATCTAACCTCCAGTTGTTAAGACTTAAATAGGTCTGCTACAGATATATTGTACTGTTTTATCCACTCTTTGATTTGTCTATTATCTACTTTTTTCAACTTATTATTTATAGATCTTTTCTTTAACATTACAAACAGCATTTTCCATACATCTTTATGCGCTTTTAATAGAGTTAAAACTAATTTTTTCGTTGAAGTGTTAGTCATTAACTCATTAGTTGCACCTTTCTGTTTAAACATATTTAGTAGTTGATAAAGATAAAGTCTAATTGTATACATTGGGTTCATTAGAACCAAAGAAAGCGGGAAATTTTTGATAACAAACCAATAATGGTTACGTTCAACTAAGTAAGTCTTAAAAAGAGAATACTTCCCTGCAGTTGAGGAGTATCTGTGATAGACAACAGCTTCACTTACATAGAAGCACTTCCATCCAGATATTTGAAGGCGAAATCCTAGATCAGTATCTTCACAATAACAAAAAAAATCTTCATCAAATAATCCAACCTCATCTAAGGCCTTTTTTCTGTACAAGACTGCACAACCACTAGGTATTAAAATTGGTTCGGAAATATTATAATCATGAATACTTTCATTTCTACCTCTAGCTCGTGACATTCCACTAGGATTGATTAGTAAACCAGCTGAGTCAAGATAATCTTGCTCATAATATGAGATTATTTTGCAGCCACAACTGCCATACTCATCATTGTGATCAAGAACTTTAGCCAAGGACTCTAACCAGGAAGCCTCAGCTGTAGCATCGTTGTTTAGAAGCGCGATATATTCCCCGTTAGCCTCTCTGATCGCCACGTTATTACCCTTAGCAAATCCAAGATTAGTCTTTGATTCTATTAGTTTTACTGAGGGATACTGTTTAATTTTCTGCACAGAATCATCGCTAGAATTATTATCTAACACAATAATCTCCAAGTTTGTGTAAGTTTGATCGATTATTGATTCAATAGACTCACCGATATAATCCGCACCATTATAATTCACTATAATGACAGATATTAAATTATTCACTATCCACCTTCTTTCTAGATATCTTCTTTTGTTTTAGAACAGAAATGCTGTAAGGTAGTAGTGGAACAGCATAAATAAACAATGTAACATAAGTTAAGATTTTACTCGCTAGGATTGGGGATAATACTGCTAATGTTGTATAGCCCCAAAAGTGTAATATAGCAATCATTGTTACTTCTGTACTACCCTGGCCACCTGGTATCATACTTAAAACACCAACTATCATACCTAAAGAATGTACTATGATTATCTTAGCAATTGTGATTTCAATATTAAATGCATGAAATATCAAATATAAATAAAAGTATTCAGAAATAATTGTGAGAAAGGATGTAATGAGAATAATAACGCCGAGTTTTGGTTCTTTAATGGGAATAAGCAAGCTTTGCTTTATATTAACTAAAACACTCCTTAATCTTGCACCGAATATTTTTATCACCATTATAAAAAATAATATTATGCAGAAAATAACCACAATCAGTATTAAATAGTTATCTTGGATACCTTTAAAATTATCACTCACAAAAGAAAATAAATTTCCACTAAAGATCGAGATTGCAATTAATGAATACAATAAGACACATAGTAACTCTATAATTTTATCTAAGAATAAAATCGGTAGAACCTTAGATACGTCAATTATATATTTAAATTTCAAATAAGCTGAAACAAGAATTTCTCCAGCCCGTCCTGGAATAAATGCACCCATAAGTTGACTAGAAGCAGTTAATGATAAAGTTTCCTTAAAACCAATGTTTGTGTACACATTCAGAATTCTATTTAGCTTAAAAGACCTCAAAAAAAGTACTAAGGTATATACAAAAAATCCTGCAATTAAATAATAATAATTAATATTTCCAAATCTATTCTGTAGAAACAAAATTAATCCAATACATAAAATAGCCCCTAAAACAACATATAAGAGTCTTTTTTTATTCACCTTTCACCATTCTTCTCTCCATAAACAATAACTTCGTTTATTTTATCAATCAATAATTTTCAATTCACCAAATTCATCTCCCATCAAAAAAACACTGATAGTTGGTTAGCACTAGCCTTAGCACTAGTCAAGGAGGAATAGGTTCGTGCACTTTAGCCTTAGATATATTAGTCGTTAGCTACTTTTTACAATAATAATGATTATTAAAACCGCTTTTCACTACCTCTAAATCTAAAAAGATTCACTTTAATTTTCATGAAAATTATAAAATACGATGAAAACTATAGATTCCCCAATAAAACAGATGTATTTTATTCTGATAGTATAGTTAAAAAATAATTTCCACTTACCTTTCACTACTTTTATAAATACGATATTTTTCTACCTGCTCGTTGCTAATTGGTATTTGGTATGATTTCAACTGTTCTATATCCATTTTAATCAAGCCTAACTCTTGCGTTAGCTTAGTAATTTTAGACGCATTTTTAGATATTACTATCGTCATACTAAAAGATATTGTAAGATTTGAAAGTATGAACAACAGAAATAATACATTTACAGGAGTTTCAATGCCAATTGAATGAGCGGTATAAACAGAAATTCCAGGGAATATAGCTAATATAATAATTAAGAGACTCATAGCTAGCCAAATTAAAGCATATTTTAACTCAAGACGATATTTCCTTATCATATTCATTAATACAATGAATACTAGTAGAGAACTAATTATCAGGGTCAGTTGGAGTTTTAATTCAATCATTTTTCCACCTCAATTATTGTTCTTTTTCTCAAGGTGTCAATTAATACGGCGAGAGTAACTTTAAGCATATAATAAACAGCCTTAAAAGATTGGATAGATGATACTCCTCCTACCCTCTCTTTCATAGTTACAGCTACTTCCATTACCCTATATCGATTTCTTAATAAATACACTATTGACTCTGGCTCAGGATAATCAGTGGGGTAATTTAAAGCAAACAATTTGATAATATCTTTATTACACGCTCTAAACCCAGATGTTGGATCAGTTACTTTTTTACGATACAACATCCCTATCAGAAAACTAAAATAACTTATACCCATTCGTCTAAACACGGTAGACTGAAATCCTTTTTTCTCTATATATCTTGACCCTATGACAAAATCGGCATGCCCCTTAACAATAGGTGCTATCAAATCTTTCACATAATATGGATCATGTTGCCCATCCCCGTCAACCTGGATTGCAATATCAAAATCATTATTGTAAGCGTAGATATACCCAGTCTGAACGGCTCCTCCAATTCCCAAATTACAAGGTAAATTCACAATCGTAGCGTTAGCCCCCTTACATAACAAACTTGTACTGTCCTGGGAACAATCATTTATAACCAAATACTCTATTTCAACATTAGTGATACTTAGACTATTAACTTTATTCAATAGAGTTAAAATATTGCTTTGCTCATTATAAGCCGGAATGATTAAAAGGACTCTTTTTTGCAATGTTACCCACCTCTTATTAATAATCTACTGTTCTTAGCTTCCTTAACATGTATAGATATTGAACATAGTAGATATCTGAAATGTTCATGAATCAAACTATTCTCAAATGCCTCTCAACTACCTAATATTTCAATAATGAGCTATAACAATACAACTACTACTAAACATTAGAAGATTGTGAAATTTCTTAATTCAATCTATCTTCAAGCTTTCTAGTCGAACTAGTAACTCTCTACTATCTCCATTCATAAGAACATTATTCGGAATGAATGCATTTTCAGAAGAAACATTTACAACAACTTTATCTTCGTTTATATCCTTTTCCAGCTCAACTTTATATACTTCACTATTATCCTTATCTATTTTTATTTGATTATCCGCTTGTGCTGTACTAAATTTCATGTCAATCACCCTATTAGGGTTTGCTCCTTTGGATATATTCAAGTATAGATTAAATTTTTCTTTCCCTTGTAAACCATATGCTTCTATACTAAAATTTTTCTCAGTCCAATTATCAGGATACCTATTTTTAATTAAGTACTGAACATTCATATCCATCGATTCCAAATTATAAATATCATATTGCGCTAAATTTGTATCCATTTTCTTATAACCTTCAATACCTATATTTTGAAGTGCGTTTATACGAGTAATAATATATTGTGGATAATTAGGCAAATCAACTCGTTCATTGATTTGAAATCCAGTCAAAGGGAGATTTTCAATACTAAAATCACCTTCATCTTTTAATTTATTTACAAAATCATCAAAGAGCATATATCTATAATCTGCATCCTGAAGACCCATTTCTAAATTACTTTCACTTGCAACCGTTTGTCCTATAACCAATACATCCTTATTTTCAACAATATGATTAATTGCAGTTATGTCCTGAATCAAACTCTCTTGCCCCAACTTAGTGTCATTCTGCCAATTATACCAAATCATTGTATTAAAAAGAAATGAACCGAGGATGCCCACGAATAACCCTATTGAAATTATTTTTTTGTTTTTACGAATTGCATATAACATTAAAATTATTACAATAAGAAAAAAACTTTTCAATAGATACTCTCCATATGCATATCTATCAAAATAACGAAAACTCATAATGATGGGAGAATCAATTGGTGAGCCAGCATTAATACGTAATGTTGCAATACTTATAAAAGCAAGAGTAATATACAGTGCATTAATCAATTTTTTATGCTGATCAGTATTCACACCAATCTCCCATGAATATAATCCCAAGGTAATTAAAATCACAAAATAGCTATAAATGTACCTGAAATGTACTCTTATACTAGAGTCATTTGGTGATTCAACACCAATTGTCAACATTATTGCAACACTCAATGTAATAAAACATGTCGTTAATACAATTAGAGCAAACTTTTGTTGATAATCTGTAAATTTTTTAAAATTAAGAATTATTAATAAAATAGGTAATATTCCAGTACAAAGCAACAATAAAAGTAAGTATATATTTATCGCATAAAAATATCTGATTAATTCTTCAATATTCAATAATTTCCGTAATAGCACATGAATGATTGATGATGTAGCATAATTATTATTTATATCACTATTAACAAAGTAAAACCACTTACTATAGGCATAGTTAAAAAAAATAAATGTACATCCAAAACTCCCTAAATTTACAATAGATTGCTTTACTTTTTTACTACTGAATATTTCCCATACAAAAAAGATAACTAACGTAATAAATATTGATAACCCAAAATCCTTACAAATGGTTAATAGAAACACTAAGAACCCTAACAAAATTGAGGTAGTATATTTATTTTTATCGCTTTTAATTAATCGAATAAGTACCAATAAAGTAAGTAATGTTAGTGGATAAAACAAATTATCCTGCACTATTTTGGATGAATATGCCATTTCAGGCATAAGAAAATTCAATACAACGCCAAAATATGCAATTTTTCTACTACTTGTAAGCATTATGATAATTTTATAAATGAAAAATACAGTTGAACTCATCAGGAATACATTTATTGATATTACACCTATATACTGGTAATCATTAGGCAAATTAAAAGCTGGGGCAATAGACATTGAATACAGAATTGTTTTAATATCCATATTAAATCCTCTAAATATCATTTCAAAGGATTCATTTATACTTTTACCAAAATTATACCAAAGTACTTCATCGTAAAACGTATCTGGAATCACGAATTTAATTGCTAAGTATAATCTAACTATGAAATTAACGAAAAAAATGGCTAACAATACATATATATCTTTTAAATTTTTGACTTTTTCTATAACCATGCTTTTCCTCCCTGAATTCCAGCGGCCTTTCGTCATTGCCTGAACATAGAAGTTCAGACTCTACCGACCCAATATCACATATATAGGGTATATTCTTTCACGTTACTTATCGTGATCAGTATTTTTTTAAAGATCCGTCCCCATATGCCACTATCTTTTCAGGCGACTTAGCCTCCCTAAGTATTTTCTCGATCAATACATGCAATAAATTTATTAATGATTATTTCCCAATCAAAATACTTAATAACATATTCTTTCCCACTGGTACCCATCTTGCCTCTTAAGTCATTATTCTTTAACATAACATTCAGACAAAATTCAAATTCGTTATAGTCCGTATAATACAGCCCTGCATTACCACGATCACAATGTCCTACTAAAACATCACAATGACCGTTAACTAATACCGGGGTTTCATAATACAAACTCTCTAGTACAACCATGGACAGGCTCTCGAACTTAGATGGCATCATTAGAATTTTTGCTATCTTCATCGCGGCAAACTTTTCTTCGTCAGAAACAAAACCCAGGGGGATAATATCGGGATGTTTAGGAATATCAATGACCGATTTACCCATAAGTAATAATTTTGGGGCATCTGGTTCCTTTTTTTTATATTCTAGATAATAATCAAATAATTCCTTACATCCCTTGGATTCATCAATTCTACCCACATACAAAATAAAATCATCATTCACCTTAAATTTATCTTTAAATGCATGAATATTTATTTCTTTATCCGGTACATCTACTCCTACCCCGGCAACAACATTATTGATATATTGATTATTAAAGGTTTTATGAACAAATTGTTTTTCCTCCTCTGTGAGAAAAACAATAGATTGAGGAAGGTGAAATAATGGCTTGAACATAGAAAAGTATATATAAGGTTCATCATGAGCAGTAGGGACAAGAATAGCTTTTTCCGCAGCCTGGGGAAGGCCAAAAAAAGTTGTAAAATAAAGATACGTAAAGAAAATAATTTTATGATATTGATTTTGACTTTTCTGTATATATTCAATTAATTCAAACGAGGCCGGTCCCTGTGCTTTCATCCACTCAAGCTCATCGTAAATGTTTTTTTGGGGTTTAGTGAATACTTGTTCATTGATCTTATTAAAGACTTTTGATTCCCTTGGAAAATCAGTTTTAAATCTCCGCACAGTAATACCGTTTATCTTTTCGATATCTTCCGTATAATGATTCTCCCAAGTTACATAGTCTAGAGCCTTTGTTGTTAGTATCTCCACCTCGTAATGTTGACTTAACTTTTCAGCAATCAACCGACAGCTCAATTCTGAGCCCCCATTAACCTCAAGACCATATCTCTGCACAACAAAAGCAATTTTCTTCTTCATATTACCTCCGGATAGTCCATCACTTGTTTCAAGCAAAAGTAAACTCTTTTTGTAACTGCTTAAGAAAAATATCACTAGTATTTATTTTCGAGAAATAATGTAATCGTTCTTTTTGGTTTATCAATAACCTTTCCTGTAAACTCAAATCACTTACTACTACTTTGATTAATGACGCAATTGACTTGTAATCTTTTTCCAAGAATAATAGTCCGCCATTGCCCATAGTCTCAGGTACTGCTGCTTCTTTATATGAAATAATAGGAATTTCGAATTTCATTGCTTCCAGTATAGGAACACAAAAGCCCTCATGTTCGCTCATATTTAAGAAAATATCAGCATTTTTATAGTAGGTTAGAATATCATTAAAAGGTACATGACCTGTTATATAAACATCATCTATACTAAGCTGTTTCACAAGACCTTTCAGTTGCTCATAGTATCTCTCCATACGAGTGTATGATCCGACCAAAAATAGCCTTGCATTCACATCGAAGTACTTTTTGTAAAAATAAAATGTCTTGATAATATCCTCTTGTTTTTTGTTAGGAGCAAGTCTACCTACAAAAATCAAGTCGGTTCCCTTTTTAGAGTTTTGTATTTTTTTAAATAGCTCCTTATTGTAAGCACCCTCATAATCTTCATAATTAATAATAATGGGGGTCACATGAGTATTAGTGTAACCCACATCAATCAATTCAGACTCATTATACTGAGAATCAGCAAAAGCGACATCGATATAATCTTTTAAGAACTCCAATTCATCTCTGCCTTTATCACAGAGATCACCTGACTGATCATCGTAACCTCTAAAATAATGGCTGGGTGTTATATTATGATACAGAATCATCTTTTTATCAGTAAACTTCGGGATTTCATATGCAAGATCACAACCAATAGCTAAATGATAAATAACTGGCTTATCTTTTGGAATGGAACTTGCAGGTAGAACAATATTAGAAAGCTTAGGGTGAATATGTTCTGCGTAAATCTTTGATTCAATACCTGCCCTTTCCATCGTCTTCTTCATGTTCAAGGCGGAGTTACTCACTGCATCCCCATAGCTCATCGCTGGGAGAAGTTGATTTATAATCATATTATCTCACCATTTTATATTTTATTTTTTACCAGCCACAAAGTAATCCTGGTTACCAAACACAGTCTCATTCCAATGTTGTAGCCCCGTATTAAATTTATTTAAAACATCTTGGTCCATAGACGTAATCTCTAAAGGTGGAAGCTGAACTATAGGATTATTAGGAGAAAAATATTGCACCTCTACATCTCTAAAACCTTCAGTTTCCCAAATAAACTTAGCAGTAAATGGATGGACTGGTTTGTTATGAGTAAGATCCAAATAAAAACTTTGGGCAAAAATAGATAAGCTACGCGGATTCGGGGTTTCGGCTATTAACCAAGCATTCGGCTTTAATTTTCTGTAAGCCAATTTAACCATTAAAATTAAATCTTCAGCTTTCATATGCTCAATTACTTGGCCTAGAAAAATTCCATCTACAGAGTTGTCTTCTATGGTCTGTAGATAGTCGAGAAGGTTCATTTTTTGAATATTAAACCCTCTGTCTTTGCAATAGTCCACCATATCATCGTCTAGGTCTACAGAGACCACATTAATTCCTGCTTGAAGCATAAGCTCAGTAAACTCGCCGCGCCCGCATCCAAGATCCAATACATTTTTTGCCTCAGAGAAATAAGGTAGATATTGCTTTTGTCTATCAATAATCTCCTCTCTACTTCCTCTGTAATATTCCTCAAATAAAAAATAATCAAAATCCAATCCCTGATTCTCTTTTGAAATATTATGATCAGTTAGAATAGGAGTAAAGTGATCTTCATAACCCCCTGAATTGGAGATTACTTTCAACTTTCTCTCAATTCTCCGTAATCTTTCGACCATAACTCGAGTATTATTTTTTATGGTTGTTATTTCTGCCCCCGCATTTATCCCCTCAAGCTTAGTATCGATAATCTCATGCTTAGTATTAAACGCACCCTCAATAGAGTGTACATACTGTTCTAAATAAAACACTTTCTTATTCAGTTCTGCATATTCAGCTTCATTTAATGATTTATTTAAAGCTTCATATTTATCTGCGACTTTTTTATATTGCTTCTGAAGCATCTCAATCTGTTCGTCTTTCTTTGATAAATTAGCTTTTGCTTCATCAAGTTGTTTGTTAATCACTTGAAACTGATCCACTGTATTTTTAAATTGTGTAAACATCTCGTTCATTGTTCGTGTTACGTTCCCATTAAATTCATTTTGAGAGGTCGCATATGGGTTTACATACCATCGCATCATTTTACGAACCAATTTTTTCGCATTGACAATAAAAGGTCCGAGGACTTTACGATGTGATGTAATTGAAAATTCAGGATTGCTATGCCATGATCTATTTACGATATCGACCTTGCTGTAAAGCTCTTTTAGATCAATGCTGGAAGCATCTGTTCTTTCGTAGTACTCAAAGGTTACAGATGATAAATCTTCATTTATATTGTGTTTGCCCAATTCAGCTTTCATTTTCGCTATAATCTCTTGAACATTTATTTCCTCATCATTTACTTCAATATTCATTAACTAAATCATCCTTTCAATTCCCAAGAATGCTCCAACCGAACAACTCCTACATCATTTATATCAGATGACACCTGAAACGAATATGCATGAGTTAAATAATCATACGGTTCTCCATTTTCATGATGAACAGCAACATCCAATTTATATACTCCTGGAAGAAATAACAATCTGTCAATTTTAAACTGGAGAGTCCCCTCTCCTTGTAAATCATTAATATTAATTGATCTATCAATATGAGTATTTGTACCGTAACAATATATATTATCACTAGTGTTAAAACCAACACCAAAGACAATACTATCTGTTTTGTGATTTACTCTATACTTGATATTAATATTCATAGATTCACCAGTATTAAAATTCTTTTTCAATTCATCCTGATTATCACTGAACCAAACATCAACAATCTCCACCTTTTTATTACCAAAACGTGTATCTTTGAAACTTTCCACGTTAGATGTTTCTAATGTTTCTGTGATCTGTTTAGTTTCCACTGTGGTCGCATTTGAATTATCTACTTCTTGAACAGCTATCAACCTTTTATTTTCTTCTCCGGAAAGAAATGACATATATTCCATAATAACATCTCTAGGAGATCCATCTGCAGTAATCTTACCATTGTGTAGCCAAACAGCACGATCACATATTTTTTCCACCATACTATTATCATGCGTAACTATAACAATAGTTTTCCCCTTACCCTTCAGCTCCTTGATTTTTTCAATACATTTATTTTGAAAAGCACTATCCCCAACAGCTAACACTTCATCAATCAGCAAAATATCCGGATCTACGCTAATAGCTACTGAAAAAGCTAACCGCATGTACATACCAGATGAATATATCCGGACTGGCTGATTAATATATTCTCCCAACTCAGAAAATGAAATTATCTCTTTTAACTTAGCGTCAATTTCTTTTTTAGAGAGACCAAGTATAGAGGCATTCATGTAGATATTCTCTATTCCAGTAAACTCTGGATGAAATCCTGCGCCCAATTCCAAAAGACTAGAAACTCGACCAAAAACATCGAGCATCCCTTTATCCGGAAAGAGAATTTTTGTCATAATTTTCAACAAAGTACTTTTACCTGATCCATTTCTCCCGACTAATCCTACTGCTTGGCCCTCAGCTATCTCTAGATTGATATCTCTCAAAATCCAATCTTCTTTAATAACTTGCTTTCCAAAATTCAATACTCTATCCTTCAAGGTACTCTGCTTATCAGTATAATGCCTAAATTTTTTAGATACATTGTCAACTTTTATGGAGTAGGACAAACCGCTCCCTCCTTTAAACTTCTTCAGCAAATCTTCTGCTAAGTTTTCTGAATATTACCCAAGAGACCACTAACAGCACTAAATTATATACTAAGGATTGCAACAAAGTCCCAAATACAGGACTACGATGATAATAAAAAATATCTTGTAAAGACTCTACGATAGGTTTCATAGGATTGATATTAAAAATAAATTGATATTTTTCTGGAATCATAGTTGCTGGATAAATAATAGGAGTAAAATAGAACCATGCCATAACAATCGCTCCTAATATGTGCTCTAAATCTCGAAAATAAACATTTAATGAACTAAAGAGCAAAGTTAATGCATAGGTAAGAAGGAATTGCAAAAATAAAATAATTGGAAAATAAAAGGCATGTACAGACATTGACATACCGCTAATAAAAATAGCAGCCACCATAATTATCAAACCAAATAAATAATTCACTATCCCTCCTAATACAGTTGATAAAGGGAGCACTTCGTGAGGGAAATATATTTTCTTTATGAGATTTGAATTGCGAATAATGACACTAGCACTACCAAGTATCGATGACGAGAAATTCATCCACGGCAAAAGACCAATAAACATATATATAGTGTAATTAGGCATGTCGAATCTCATAATAGTTGAAAACACAATCGTATACACTAATAGCATTAATAAGGGATTCAAAAACGTCCATAAAAAGCCCAAAACAGATCCTTTGTATCTGGTTCTTAAGTCCGAAAGAACCATGCTCTTTATCATCTGCCTATAGTTCGTTAATTCAAGCAATATTTTTTTCAATCTAAACTCTTCTTTCTTTTTGAATTTTTTCACGCCAAAAATTCAAAGTGTCCTCTAGGGTCTTTTCAATTGGAATTTCTTGTTTCCAGTCAATCAAGCTTTTTATTTTCTCATTAGACCCCACATATAATGGGATATCAACATTTCTTAACAAGCTTTCATCTGTGTTCACTTGAATATCATAAGTTGATAATTTAATAAGATTATCGAGTACATCCGATATGGAAAGTGGGGAAGCAGAGCATATATTATATGCTTCGCCTGGTATCCCACTATGAATTATTTGACTATATGCACGAACAATGTCCCTAACATCGAGGAAATCTCTCTTTGCAGAGAGATTTCCTACGCTCATTATTGGTTCTATCATTCCAGCTTCTATTTTAGCGATTTGATTAGAAAAGTCAGTAGTTACAAAACCCAAACCCTGACCAGGTCCTATATGATTAAAGGGTCTTACATGTACTACATTCATGCCCAAAGATGCATATAATTTTGCCAACATAAACTGAGAGACCTTAGATATTCCATAGGGGTTAATAGGATTAAGGAAACTGTTCTCTTTTATTGGAATATTGTCTGCAGAAACAATACCATATTCCTCCGAAGACCCTATGGAAAGGACCTTAGTCATTTCAGCAATCTTAGAACGTCTAATTGCTTCATAAAAAACAGCAGCGTTAATCACATTTGATTCCATTGTAAAAGTTATACTATCCCAGGACTTCTTTACAGAACTTTGAGCAGCCAAATGAAAGATCAAGTCAGGTTTAACATCATTCAAAATCTTGATTATTTCTTCTTCATTATTAAATTCAAGTTGAACTCTGTTAAGTGAACTATCTTGTATATCAGATTGAATACGACTAGTTCCCCAGACTTCTATGTTTTGTACCTTTAACAACTCTTCCAAATGTAACCCAACAAAACCATTCACCCCAGTAATAAGAGCTCTCATATTTGATCCATCCTTATATTAGTGGATTTTTTTTAACTTCTCCAAATCACTATCCACCATCATCTTCACTAGCTGCTCAAAACCAACTTCAAGTTCCCAGCCCAGTTTCTCTTTAGCCTTGGTGCAGTCACCAAGCAGCAGATCTACTTCAGCTGGTCTTACAAACTTCTGATCAATTACAACGTAATCTCTCCAATTCAAACCAACATGGGTAAATGCGATTTCCACCAATTCTTCAATAGTATGTGTTTCACCAGTTGAAATCACGAAATCATCCGCTTTATCTTGTTGTAGCATCAACCACATAGCTCTCACGTAATCGCCTGCAAAGCCCCAGTCTCTCTTTGCATCCAAGTTACCTAAACGAAGTTCATTTTGCAGTCCAAGCTTAATTCTTGCAACAGCATCAGTAACTTTACGTGTTACGAATTCAATACCCCGACGAGGTGATTCGTGGTTAAATAAAATACCGGAGCAAGCATACATATTGTAGCTTTCTCTATAATTTACAGTGATCCAGTGTCCGTATACTTTAGCAACTCCGTAGGGACTACGTGGATAAAAAGGCGTAGTTTCTTTTTGTGGAGTTTCTACTACTTTCCCAAACATTTCACTGCTGGAAGCTTGATAGAATCTAGCGTCTGGCTTTACTAAGCGTACAGCTTCAAGCATGTTTGTTACGCCGATCCCCGTTGCTTGTCCTGTAGCAACCGGTTGAATCCAAGAAGTTGCCACAAATGACTGTGCCGCTAAGTTATATACTTCATCCGGGTTAGAGATGCGTACTGCATTAATCAGAGAGCCCATATCTAGCAAATCCCCGTCAATAAATTCTATTTCATTTTTCAAGTGTTCAATATTCTCAAGAATCGGCACACTTGTTCTGCGTCGCAAACCGAATACCTTATATCCTTTAGAAAGCAAAAGTTCTGCCAAATATGAACCGTCTTGTCCAGTAATACCAGTAATGAGTGCGTGCTTAGTCATTGTAATAACTTCCCCTTTAATGTTAATTGTAAATTACAAATATTGTTCAAGCTTCTGCATACGTAATTCTTTGAGCAGCAGCTTAACTTCTTGAGCCTTGTCTTTTGTGCAAATTAAGGTTACATCTTCAGTATCAACAATTATTAAATCTTCAACACCAAGTGTTGCAATTAATTTACCATTGCTCTCAATAATACAACGTTTTGTATCTAGGTTTAATATATTACCTTTGATAACATTACCATTCTCATCGAGATCACTTATTCTCTCTAGAGCAGTCCAGCTACCAACATCATCCCATCCGAATACACAAGGAATAACATAGATATTATTTACTTTCTCCATAATTCCATAGTCAATAGATTGGTCTGGCATTTTAAGAAACTCCGAACGAATGATTGTTTCACGATTTTCAGAGTCAAATACTGTTTTCATAGTCTCCAAAATATCATGCATCTCTGGCATAAGTTCTTTAATGTAACCTCTGATCGTCTCGATTTTCCAAACAAAAATACCACTATTCCAAAAGAAATTACCAGATTCAAGATAAGCTTGAGCCGTATCTAAATCAGGTTTCTCAACAAACTTATTTACTTTATGAACATTCAACTCATTAATTTCCTTGAATTGGTCACTGCTTTCAATGTATCCATATCCGGTCTCCGGATAGGTAGGTTGAATACCAAGAGTTACAAGATTACTATTATCCTGTGCAACCTCAACTGCAGTTTTTAAAATTTGGATAAACCCTTCCTCATTCTCAATAATATGATCTGAAGGAATAACTATCATTGTACTATCAGGAAACCGGTCCTCAATAATAATAGATGCTAACCCAATACAAGGTGCTGTGTTTCTCCCAACTGGCTCAATAATAATATTCGAATGCGGTAAATGCGGAATTTGCGCTTTGATCAATTCAGCATACAGTTCATTGGTAACAATGAAGATCTGACTGATATCTATCAACTTCTCTAATCTAGCTATTGACTGTTGAATCATCGATTTGTTGCCTGAGATATTTAGAAACTGTTTTGGGAGATTCGTTCGACTCTTAGGCCAGAAACGCTCCCCTTTTCCACCTGCCATGATTACACAAGTAATTGTCATTTCATCCTCCAAATTTCCACAAAGAAATATATTCTAATCTCTTTTTAATCAATTCGCCTATCGCTTGTGGAGAGTAATTCTTCTTTATATGTTCCTCACCTTTAGACGAAATTGCTTCATAAAAGTTCCTATCGTCACAAAGTTTACGCATATATTGGCTCGCATGCTTTACATCAGGATCGGCCCAGTATTGATAAGCTTTATAAGGTCCATGATCATGATCTAGCTGTACTAATCTATAATCCACTAAGCACGAATTGTTAAGGTTCATAAAATCCACATTAGATGACCAATTTGTTCCAATAACCGGTTTACCAAGATACATAGCCTCCGCTAATCCAAGGCCAAAGCCCTCACTTCTATGAAGTGATACGTAACTATCAATTACAGAAATTAATGCATTGGTATCATTTCTAGATAAAGTTCTATCTATCAAGAAAATATTTTTGTAATTTCCAATAAGCTCATGTAATTCATTCAACTCTTTCGAATCTCGCTCTACACTGTTCACCTTAATAACCAAACCAACAGAATCATCATCAGGTGGAAAAGCTAATTGAAATGCCATAATAGAAGCTTGAGGATTCTTTCTGGCCTGATAACTTTTCAGATCATACATAGAAAGAAAGAGAAACGTTTGTTCAGGCAAATTAAAATAAGTCCGATCCCTAACATCAGTAATACTAACTTCAATACTATGAGGAATCTTAACAACAGGAACCGGACTTTTCATAGCAATAGAGTCAACTACAAACGTAGAAGGTGCCCAAATCTCATCTACTAAATTAAAGCTTTCTTTCCAGTCGTCTGGGAAATCAGGTAATTCCCAATGCCAGAATCCAATATTATAACGATTTTTAAAAATAGAGTTCCCGTAATGCGCATAGACTTCAATCATTTGCTCAGCATTAATATGAAACAAATTAAGATTATACTCAGGGTCTGCCATTTCCTTATGTACCCAGGTATTATCATTCATGCTTGCAGAATTAGTACCTGTAAAATTGATAATTCCAAATGGAATTTCTACTGCATTCAAGCTTTTAGCAGCTATTCTGCAAGACTCTCCTATACCCATCTCCGCTCTAGAATACCCAACTAAATTCACACCCGTTAATGCACCTTTATTATTCTCCGATGTGCCATTCTTATGGATTGGAAAGGCAGTTTTAAGTAAGCCTTTCTTTATCCTCTGTCTAGTTTCTAAAGAAAATAATTTGACTGCTATTGGTTTTAATTTAACAGCCAATTTATAAAGTCTCTTATAAATAAAAGATTTAGCATTAGACATAGCAACTTATCTTCCCGTTTCGTTTCATTTAATAAAGCCTCCATACAGTATCTAGATAAAGTATTTCTTTTACATTTAGTTATTTAACATCACAGACTTGGATTAAAGTAGCTCAATGATTATACTATATGCTAAAATATTGTCGTACCTACAGGAAAAGGAGATTATAACGTGTCGAAACCAGTATACGGTAAAAACGCCGCTCAGTCGAGAAATGTTGAAAAGACAGCAAGTCCGATATGGGCCTTGGTTGTTGCTTTTATTTTATTTTTATGTTGGGCCCCATTTCAAGTGGGATTATTTAACGGACAGCAGTTAGACTTCGAGAAGCCTATATATGTGTCAGCACTAGTAAGTGGACTTTTGCTGCTAGTCTGCGTTGGCTTATACTACAAAAAATTCAAACTAGATGAACAGAGGGACTTAGTGGCTTCAGCTTCAATATTACTGCCTCTGACTTATGCTCTATCATTGTTTGTCGCAGTTTCGCATTATATGGCAATGAATATGTTGTTTATTCAGAGCATGTATGTTGCAGTCTTCATTATAGCCTTTTATCTCTTGAAGCAAAAGCAAGTAAATGTTGTCATTCAAAACGCTATTCTAGCAATTGCTTATTTCATAGTAGGTTTTGGACTTCTAAATTGGCTGGGAAGCAATAAATTAGCAGGAGTTCTAGTAGGTTGGTTTTCGAACACTGTTCGTAATGGCATCTATTTAGATGCAGTTATGACAGACTCTAACGGACTTCGTCTGACTTCGATCTTTCAATATGCAAATACCTACGCAGCGTTCTTGATGGCCTTTCTATTTGTAGCTATATTTGCTCTTATTCGCTCTAAAAAATGGTACGGAACGTTAACACATAGCTTTATGTTAGTTCCCATCATTGTATCAATCTTATTAACATTATCTCGTGGTGGCCTAGTATTGCTACCTGTAGTATTTATATTGCTGCTGATGTTCTTGAAACCTGCACAGCAAATCCTTTGGATTCTACATCTTGGTTTTGCTGGTATTGCTTCGTTACTCATTACGACTCCAGTGACTAACCTAGGATTAGAATTAAATACGAATTTCACTTCTTCCGGTGCCTTGAAGGGCTGGGGTTATCTGCTTGGAGCTTCAATGGCTGTTGCTGTAGTATCTTGGGTCATTCAGAGGTTTGTCGCTCCTTGGCTAGAGAAGAAGCTTAGCAATTGGTCGTCGCGTAAACTGACAGGTCTATGGATTCCACTTGGTTCTGTTGCACTCGTCGGAATTGTAGCTTTCCTACTAATAGGTACAAGCGCAAAAAATATCTTACCTAGCAATATGGCAACTCGTCTTGAGAACATCAACTTCCAGCAACATAGTGTTCTTGAGCGGATTACTTTTTATAAAGATGCGATGAAGGTAGTTAAGGATTATCCGATTCTTGGTGCTGGTGGTGGTGGATGGTCCTCATTATATGAGCACTATCAGAACAACCCTTACACCAGCCGCCAAGTGCATAACTTCTTTTTACAATACTTGATTGAGGTTGGGATCCTTGGTTTTATCGTATTTATGGGATTCATTTTGTATATTTTCTATAAATACATTCGTGGGTATGTGAAACGGGATAAAAATGATTTTGAGAATGGTTTCTTTTATCTAATTATTGCTCTATCCATTCTTGTTCACAGTCTACTAGATTTCAATATGAGTTATGCCTTTATGGGAATACTCGTCTTCCTTGGACTGGCGGGAATGGCAGTTGTCATGGATAGTAAAAAGCTACGTAAAAGTTGGAATAAAACTGGTTTGCGGCTTGGATATTCCGCTGTTCTCACAGTAGGAACTGTATTCTTGATATTCCTCTCGATTAGCTATATTGGTTCCAGTAATGCAGCCCTAAAGGGTAAAAATCTAATCGGGGTTAGTAATTCTTACGAGGAAATTAAGAAACCATTAACTGAGGCTTTAAAAACACGTCCAGGTCATCCAGAATCAGTCTTATACCTATCCTCGTTAGATCTACAGGTGTTTAAGCAGAATCAGGATGAACAATTTCTAAATGAGGCTTATAGTGTACTGACTCGAGCACTAGAGGATGAACCATACAACAAAAATATTTTAACTCAGTTAGTAACCTATTATGACCTAAAAGGTCAAAATGATCTTGCATACGGTGTTTACCGTGATAATGCTGATAAGTTCAACTGGGATATTAGTTGGTATGATACTCTCATCAGCCGTTCCTTTGCATTAGGTCAGCAAGCCCTTAACCAAAAGGATGAGACAAAAAAACAAGCGTATTTCAATGAAGCTCAAGAAGCCTATGATCATGTTCTCACTGGTATAGAACATTTGAAGACTCTTCCACCAGAACAATTGCAAGGGCGTCCTTTCTCAGTAACACCAGCAATGGCTTTGAACGTCGGAAAAATGCAGCTATTATCTGGGCAAGAAGATGCAGCAAAGACAACTCTGAAGCTTAGTTCAGATGCTAATTACACGGATATTATAAATAGTGAAACTCCATGGAATATTGATTGGTACAGTTCACTCATCAGCCGTTCTTTTGATTTAGGACAAGCGGCTTACGCACAACAAGATAATGAAGATAGATTAGAAAATATGAAAGCTGGCTTTGCCGTTGGGCTTTTGGCCTACAATCATGTACTTGCGGATAATGAACTTTCCAAGACTCTTGCTCCAGATGTGAAACTGAAGGTAGGGAAAATGCATTATATGTCTGGACAGCTACAAAATGCAGTCTCCATCTTGAAACCAGCCATAAGCCAAGATTTCGCAGATGCAACGAATCGTGAAATTGCCCGTTGGTACCTTGCTGCATTGACGAAAACTGGTGGCGAAGATCAGGCGATATACAATTCACTGATCGCAGCTGATCCTGCGGAAGCAGCACAAATCGAGGCCATCGCAAATTCACAATTCTAAAACAGAAAGAAATCAAAAAAGCGTGCCGCTGTAATTACAGGGCACGCTTTTTTCAATGATATGAGTTCTATTTAATGCCCTGCCTTAGCAACTTCGCTATCTATAAGCTCTTTCATATAACGAAGTAAATCATCTTTAAGCTCTTCATGCTGAAGTGCATAATGAATGGTGGTCTGAATGAAGCCCATCTTCTCACCAACATCATGACGTTTGCCTTCAAAGTCATAAGCAATAATCCGCTCCACTTCACTTAAGCGGGAGATCGCATCCGTCAGCTGGATTTCTCCACCTACACCTACCTGCTGCTCACCAAGCATATCAAAGATGCGTGGAGTCAGGATATATCTTCCTAGAATCGCTAGATTAGAAGGAGCATCTTCTCTCTTCGGCTTCTCTACAAGGCGATTGGCCTTATAGACCCGCTCAGCCAACTCAGTTCCATCCACCAATCCATAGCGGGAAACTTCTTCCCAAGGCACAGGTTGGACACCTACAATAGAGGATTTGTACTGCTCATATACTTCCATCATCTGTTTGAGACAGGGTTTCTCCGACTCAACGATATCATCACCTAGCAGAACAGCAAACGGCTCATTACCAATGAATTTACGCGCACACCAAATCGCATGTCCAAGACCTCTTGGTTCTTTTTGGCGAATGTAATGGATATCAGCCATCTCGGAGGATTTACGAACGGATTCAAGAAGGTCCCACTTCTGTTTCTCAGCTAAGTTAAATTCCAGTTCAAAAGAATTATCAAAGTGGTCTTCAATCGCACGTTTACCTTTACCCGTCACGATAATAATATCTTCGATTCCGGAAGCAACTGCTTCTTCGACAATATATTGGATCGTCGGTTTATCTACTATCGGCAACATTTCTTTAGGCATTGCTTTGGTTGCAGGCAAAAAACGGGTACCAAGACCTGCAGCGGGGATAATGGCTTTACGGATCTTCATCACATTAACTCCTTCTGTCGGTTACTCTTCCATCTTAAATACTCTGTATAGTAAAATGGCATATTTCCTTTAATTATAGCAGTTATAACAGATTAATGTCAGAGTGTTTGTTATATTTGTATATCTATTCCAATCAAATCGGAGAGGGAGAAATTATATAAGTCTTTTACAAGATCCCCCCCTTTGCTAACTCTCACCTATACATTATCTAGTATATGCAAGTAACAAAGAGGACGAGATCGTATCTATAAAAAAGGGCCAAGCAACACCAGAAGACCCTCTGGTAGTCGCCTAGCCCTATTTCTTAACCTTAATTACTTCGCGTTAACCAATTGCCCCCGTGTAACCCCCAGCTGGTTGGTAGCCTTCAAGCTCTTCCATACCTGCGTACCAGAGATCTCACCACGCAGTGCGCGGCTATAGAGGCTAATTACCTCAGCCACTTGCTCTGGTGTCTCTTCCAGGAACTCCACGCGGTACGAGGATACGCCTAGATCACGGAAATTATTCAAATACTCCGCACCGGACTGTTCAACTGCATTATAGACGGTATTACGGCAGCCTTCATCCACACGAACTGGATGTGACATTCCAATACGGTCTTGCAAAGAAGCGCGATGTTCTTCACATGGACGACCACAGTTCGTAAAGTCTGTGCCTTCACTCATGAAGGTACAGTATACACAGTGCTCTGTGTGGAACATCGGCAAATGCTGATGGATTACGATCTCCATACGAGAGGTATCACTATGTTCAAGCAGGTCGACCATCTGTTGAATGTTCAAGTCATAGGATGGTGTTACCATGTCACAGCCTGCCTCAAGGAACAGATCCACTGCCTTATGATTGGCAATATTCAATGAGAAATCGCCGATCAGGCGTGGATGCACGGCATCAGGCTGCTCTTGGCGGCGGCGCAGATAATAATACAGCGCGCCGGTATTGCGTACTAACACGGCATCAGGCTGCAGGCGCAGAATATTGGCGTGGTAGCCGTTCTCGCCCGGCATATGAATGCGCGGTGTGGCCAGCGCGATGCTGGCCCCTGCAGCCCGTACCGCATCTACCGCTGCCGGGAACTGCTTGATAAACTCGAAGTCGGCGTAGATGTTTCTCACGCCGGCCTCGAGCGCAGCCTGCACCTGCGGCAGGCTGCGGCACAGCGCGGTGAGCTCCGCTTCACCAGCGCGCTGCGGAGCGACGCCCCTGCGGGTAGCGTCGCCGTAGACCTCGATCGCCCGTTTCACGTACACGGGCGGTTTCGGGCGCTCGCCCGCAAGCAGCTCCACCGCTTGGCGGCGGATGCTGTTCAGCTCGCGCATAGGGACGATGACGTCGCCTTGCAGATGCGACTCTAGCGCGTCAAGCTGGAACACGGTTCCGCCCAGGCGGCCGAATTGTTCTTCCAGCAGCGCGGTATCCATCGGACGCTTTTGTGCTGCTTCCAGCGCAAGCTCCGAGTCCACACGGACGGTAACGTTCTTCTGAACGTCCGTCCACCAGGTGGTCAGCTTCTCGCCGACGCAGCCCTGCACTCGCACATGTACCGGGAATACCCGGTACGGCTTCTCTGTCTCATAAGTCTGGCGCAGCGCCTTGTCTAACGCAGGGTCATTTGTCTTCCAAATGCGGTCACCGACATTTAGACGACGCAGATCCACATCATTACGACCGGCTACGATGTCGATGATCCAGCCTTCTCCGGCTTCACCTTCGAGCTTCACACCTTTACGACGAAGGTCGTAAACGCGTCCGCCTTCTTCTTTTTTCGTCGGATCCCCTGCATCAAACACGATTCCGTCTCCCCGCTTAAGAGGTGCATGAATACGGCAGACAACTCCATCACGAAGAATTTGTTCAACCGTTCCGAGATATACACCACGGCTTTTCGGGAAAGTGCCGTCTACGAGCTTTTTATTGTTCGTTCCATCTAGAAAACCATGCGTGAAACCGCGGGAGAAGCTTTGTTGCAGTTCACGAACTTCTTCCTTCGATGGTTTGGACATATCGCCATCAAAATACCGATCAATTGCCTTACGGTACTTACTAACTACATTCGCAACGTATTCTGGACTCTTGAGGCGCCCTTCGATTTTGAAAGAAGTTACGCCCGCCTCGATCAACTCAGGCATAAGATCTATAGCTGCCAAATCCTTAGGGGAGAGCAAATAAGTCACATCACCCATAGGTTTAACTTCTCCATCCACCATCAGATCATAAGGCAGACGGCAAGCTTGAGCGCATTCACCGCGGTTGGCGGAACGTCCGCCCCACATTTCCGAAGTCAGACATTGACCCGAATAAGAGACACATAAAGCACCATGCACGAATACTTCCATCGGCAGACGGGCTTGCTCCCCAATCGTCTTAATTTGCTTCAGATTGTTCTCACGACCGAGTACCACACGTTCCAAACTGAAAGGCTTAGTAAACTCGACCGCTTCCGGGGAAGTAATGGTCATCTGTGTCGATCCATGAATCGGGAAATCCGGTGAGATTTCACGGATCATTTTGACCAAACCTAAATCCTGTACAATCACCGCGTCCACGCCAGCATCTACACAAGCGTCAATCAGTTCTTTTGCATCGGACAATTCATTTTCAAAAACCAGTATATTAAAGGTCAGGAAACCCTTCACACCATAGCTATGCAAAAACGCCATAATTTCCGTCAGCTCGTCCATGCGAAAGTTGTTCGCTCTCGCCCGTGCATTAAACTTCTCTACGCCAAAAAAGATAGCATCCGCTCCGTTTGCTACCGCCGCACGCATGCAGTCCCAGTCACCTGCAGGTGCCAATAGCTCCACGTCTTCTCTGCGTATTTGTTGCTCTTTCATTTATATCCTCCCAAACCGCCATGTGGCGGGTCATTTCTAGTTGATTAACTTGATAATTGTATCAAATATCACATCTCAGCGCCATGTGTTTACCAACATTTATATAAAGAAAAGAACGCCCCATGCCATTTAGGCTACAAGGACGTTCTCATCTAATTGAATTACACTCTACTATTAGTTAGTCATGAACTCCAATCACCTCTAAACTACTCATTCCCCGTAAACCGAAACGACTGCAGCGTTTTATCCAACAAAGCTTGCTGTTCTGCAGTAGCATTGGCATCATTCAGCGTAACAGTAATCGTGTAGACCACCTCATTTTTGCCAAAAACAACGTGCTTACTGCGGAGAGGAACACCATTCTTGATTTGATGCACATTAAGGATCGTAGCAGAAACACCTGCAAAGGTAGACTCCACTATACTTTCAATGCGAGGACCTTTAGGATCATTATTTTTATTCTGATAAGAATCTTTGAGCATATTCACCGCATAATCGATTGAGCCCTCAGGTTTCGAATTAATCTGGAAACGTCCTCCGATGAACCGATACTCTACCAACTGTGTCTCGAATACATCTTGATTGGGTGTCCATAAACGTGGAATGTCGATGGCATAGCCGTATCTTTTAGATACTTTGGTTATCGTTTTATTCTTGATTGTCTTATAGTCATCGCTAGCGAGTCGCCCGAAGTTCTCCTTCAACAGATCAAAATCAATATCAATAGAGGATATAATGGCTTTAAATTTGGCCTTATCGTCTTCTTGTCCAGCAGGTGTCACATATTCGAAATAGTAACGGTACCCATTCTTGAGTACGAGTGCCTGATATTCTGTCGCCCAACCGTTGCCGAAATTCAGCTGTGTCTCACTTATTTGCGCAGGTACGCCGGAGATTTCAGACTTCATGCTATCCTTAAAAACATAAGCGTCCGCTACAAAGTTCTCCTGCGTTTTTGTCTTCAACTCTTCAGCCCAGCTCTCTAGTGTAGAACCAGCAGGTGCCGATGTAATCGCCACACTCAAATGACTTCCTTGTTTGCTTTCATAATAAAAATGCTGGTCATCCTTAGTCCAAGCGGCAGGAACCTGTAGTGAGATACCATAGTCCTCATTATAGGCTTCACTTAAGCCATTCTTTACGGTAGAGAGATCACGGATTTTGTTATCCTTAGTGTCAAAAGAGGGCCGAAAAGAGCTCAGTAACCCCGCATATTTGGCTAAATCCTTATAATTAGTGGCTTTCTCATCCGTCAAATAAATCTCGTAAAGTCTACCTTCAGCATAGATCAGCCTGTTTTCCCAGAGTGCTCCGCTAGAATCTTTACTGACCAATCGTGCATAGGGTACAGAGGCTTTCGGGAACGACTCCCGGTCTAATATCAGTTCACTGCCTAACTCGACTTCCCGGACTAGTTGTTCTAATAGCCCATCTGCATCAACAGCAACTGCCTGATCACTTGCATGAATCTCCAAATAATAAAGATTGTCCGCACTGGAGAAGGTAGCCACACTCTCATCACCACCGCTATTTCCAGCAATCAGTCCAGACGGATAATTTAGTGTCCATCGATAATAGCTGTTCCCAATTTGCGTCTTCCCCACATCGCTATCAATACCAGTATCCACTGGCACATCGCCTTCATTGTCAGCAGGAGCTAAGGTAATGATCAGCTCACCACCGTTACCCTGGGAGAGGGTTGCACCCAGTACACTCGCCACAAAACGCAGCGGCACCATCAACACACCTGAAACCATCCGAGGCGCGGAGGTGAGTTTAACTTTAGTCGCATCCTTCCAGGCACTAATACTACCAATCGTCATTAACCCTGTATGAGAGCCATACGTTACTTTCACTACATCATTTCCTTCTAAGGAAACCGTGCTGCCAAATGTCTTTTTAAAAACCCCGAGCGGTACCATAACCGTTCCGTTCTCCATATAAGGCCGCTCGATAGTCACCTTCTTGCCATTCACCGTAGCAGAAGTACTGCCAACTTTAAGACTCAGCTGCAGCTTGTCTTTTTCTGCTGCCCGTACGGTTGGTATCGGTAATATAGAAAATAGCAATAATAAGGCCAGCATCGCACACAATCCTTGTTTTAAAACTTTAAAGCCCATTTACCGTCCCCCTCTCAAGTTTCCTGATCACTCTTCCGTATGCTCGTCTCCATCTGCTCCTGCATCCTCTTCACTTAATAGGGGATCACCCTGAGTGAGCACCAGCTTACGGATGACGATATCCCCATCACTTTGCATAACCAGTCGTACCGTTGTACCTGGAGAATAGCTTTTAAACAATTCATTAATATCAACTAGTGAGACCACACGGTGGCCGTCAATGCTGTACAAGACGTCGTCTTCGGCAACACCCGCCTTGCGTGCTTCAGCAGAAATCACTTTAGTTACAGTCAGGGGATCGAGCGTTGGCAAGCCCACAATCGAGGACCAACTCGGCTCTAACTCCAATCCAAGACTCGGGTGTTTTACTTCACCGTATTTAAAAAGCTGGTTCATAATATACTGCACGGTATCCGACGGTATAGAGAAGCCCATATTCTCCACGCCCACCGCTGAGTATTTCAGACTGTTTATTCCCAGCACTTCGCCCTTCATATTCACTAGCGGGCCCCCGCTATTCCCGGGATTAATCGCTGTGTCACTTTGGATCAGACGATAAGCCGCAGCTACTTCACGGTTAAGGCCACTTATAACCCCTACGGTCGCTGAATTCCTTAGAGAAAAGCTAATCGGTGTTCCGACGGCCACTACCTTCTCACCAACAATGGTTTTGCCGGTCGAAGGAATAAACTTTGCAGGTTTAAGGGAGGTTGCATTGATTTTTATCAGGGCCAGATCACTAACTTCATCTAGATATGTTTCTTTAATGCTGTAGGTTTTGGAGTCCGACGTCACTACCAAAGCATTCTGCAGATCCTTGATGACATGTGCATTGGTTACAATCCATCCATTCGATTTCACAATAATCCCAGAACCATGCGTCAGATTGTATCGATCATCCGGTCCGCTATTGCCTCCACTATCGTCTTTGCCGATAATGCCCACTACGGAGGGGGTGATACTTTTAATAATCCCTGGTACGGGGTCTTCCGCTGCTGTTGAATTTTTGATTTTGTCTCTCTGGGTTGTGGTCGCCGCGCTAACCGTCTTAGTCGTATCACCCAACGCATAAACCGACTCACTCCATACTCCTGACAGCAACACACCGCACAGCAGCAAGCCCATTCCTTTCTTCACCAGCTTCTCCCCAATCCTCATCAACCTTCACCAGACCCTCTCTCTGCTAATGGATAAATTTTACATTATATAATTTGAAAAAAGACACCTTCAATGCGCCCACGGCGTTAAAGGAGTCTTTTGGTGCAAAGCTGTTCAATTTAATTCTTCCGTTAACTTAACCAATGCATCACCATGGCATAGTCAGAGATTATAAAAACCAATAAACTAACCGCTCCGAAACCAATGGCGAACTTGTTCTTCTGGGGAGCCCTCAGTAACCGAATGACTCCAACTAAAATTAGGATGGTGAATAAAATCATAAAAACATCAAAGGTATGAAATTTAGACGGTCCTTGCGCGGCAACTTCTGCAAGTAGCATTACCTTACCTCCTCAAAAATGTTGTCAAGCAAGATCCAGTATTCCCCATATCCTCTTCTATGTTATCGCTACCATTTGGGCGATGCAATAGGTTTTGTAGAAAAATTATGTATTTGTCGCAAAAAAAATATTTTATTACTGCAAAATCGGATAAATTAATGATTTTGTTCATTGACGTTTGATGTTTTCCGGCAAAAGCGATACAAACCTAACGAGTAATGCTCTATTTTTTGAAGGTGATGAAATGAAGTATCAGTTATGGATTAAGCCCCCTCAAATTAGCCGATTATCGGTTTGATTTTAGTTCTAAGGCTGCTTCCCCAATCTAGTAGCTGAAGCCTTTAATAGAACAAAATGTATATTACAATTAGTTATTTATTTTTCAAGGAACCATCGAGCCTACAGTTATTCTATTACCCATTAAGTATACTTACAGTAACAGCATGTTCCTCATTAAATCTTACGACGGACATGCCCTACATATGCCTATCCCGTCTATTATTTAGTATTCTTTTTATAGGAGTCATATAACGTTTACTAGAAAACTCACATCAGAACGGATAAAGGCTCTAATTTACTAGTGACTACCAGCAATTGTACCGATCAATTGTTTTCCCAAAATAATAATTTTGGACAATAAATAATAAAGGCCACGGCAAATTGCCGCGACCTTTATTATTTAGTAGTTATACTATCCAGCTATTTATAGCTTAGGTAGTTTCCGCCGTCTCAAGCATAAGCGCTTCAGTACGCTCTGTATCACGAATCAGAACTGGCTTCAGATACTTACCTGTGTAAGACTCCGTAACAGTAATGATCTTCTCTGGTGTTCCTGTTGCCAGTACGGTTCCGCCGCCACTGCCGCCTTCTGGTCCCATATCGATGATATAATCAGCAGTCTTAATAACGTCCAGATTATGCTCAATGACAAGAACCGATTCTCCGGAATCCACCAAGCGGTGCAATACTTCAAGTAAACGACCAATGTCGTCCACATGCAGACCTGTTGTAGGCTCATCCAAAATATAGAGTGTCTTGCCTGTACTACGGCGATATAACTCAGAAGCCAACTTCACACGCTGCGCTTCACCACCGGATAATGTTGTACCTGGCTGACCAATCTTAATGTAGCCAAGACCCACATCCATCAGCGTTTGCATTTTACGGTGAATACGAGGGATATTCACGAAGAACTCTGTAGCATCCTCTACAGTCATCTCCAGCACGTCGGAAATGTTTTTCCCTTTATATTTCACTTCTAGTGTTTCCCGGTTATAACGTTTACCTTTACATACCTCGCAAGGAACGTATACGTCAGGCAAGAAGTGCATCTCAATCTTGATAATTCCGTCCCCACGGCAAGCTTCACAGCGTCCGCCTTTTACGTTAAAGCTAAAGCGTCCCTTTTGGAACCCCCGTACCTTTGCCTCATTTGTCTTCGAGAACAGATCACGAATGTCGTCAAATACGCCAGTATAGGTTGCTGGGTTAGAGCGTGGTGTACGCCCAATTGGTGATTGGTCGATCTCAATAACTTTATCGAGATTTTCCAAGCCACGAATTTCTTTGTGCTGACCCGGACGCACCTTCACAGCCTTATTCAGCTGCCGTGCCAAGCTCTTGTACAGAATTTCGTTAATAAGTGAAGATTTACCGGAGCCCGACACACCAGTCACCGCCGTAAACACACCTAATGGAATCTTCACATTCACATTTTTCAGGTTATTCTCTTTAGCGCCACGAATTTCTATCCAACGATCATCGGTAGCACGACGCTTAGCGGTAACTGGAATAAACTTACGACCGCTTAAATATTCACCGGTTAAGGAATTCGGATCTTTCATAATCTCTTCCGGTGTTCCTTGCGCCATAACTTGTCCACCATGAATACCCGCACCCGGTCCGATATCAATAATATAGTCCGCTGCCATCATCGTATCTTCGTCATGCTCTACAACAATCAACGTATTGCCTAGGTCACGCATATGAGCAAGCGTAGAGATCAGGCGATCATTATCCCGTTGATGCAGACCAATACTTGGCTCATCCAGAATGTACAGAACACCCATCAAACTGGAACCGATCTGAGTTGCCAACCGGATACGCTGTGCTTCACCACCAGATAGCGAGCCTGCTGCGCGGCTAAGTGTCAAATAGTCCAATCCGACATTCACCAGGAATCCCAGACGATTGCAGATTTCCTTAAGAATAAGATTGGCGATAGCTGTCTCTTTCTCACTTAACTTTATTTCTTCAAACCAATGCTGACAGTCACCAATTGAGAGATCGGTAATATCCGAAATATTTTGTTCGTTGATCGTAACCGCCAAAATTTCTTTCTTCAGACGTTTACCCTTACAGACATGACAAGGCTTAGCACTCATAAATCCTTCAATAAATTCACGAATACCGTCAGATGCGGTCTCCCGGTAACGACGCTCCAGATTCGGAATAATCCCTTCAAAAGCAACCATCGCATCTTTCTTTTGTCCAAAATCATTCTCATATTTGAAGCGAACCTTCTCACTACCTGTACCATGCAGTAGTTTATTCATATGATCAGGTGTTAAGCTGCTCACTGGAACGTTCTGTGGAATATTAAAATGCTCACACACGGACTTCAGAAATTGCGGATAGTAATTAGAAGTACTTCCAGTCCAAGCTAAAAAGGCACCTTCTTCAATGGATTTCTCAGCATCAGGAATAAGCAGATCTGGATCGACCACCATCTTCATTCCAAGTCCATCGCACTCTGTGCAGGCTCCAAACGGACTGTTGAAGGAGAACATACGTGGTGCCAGCTCTTCAATACTGAAACCACAAATCGGACAAGCAAAATTAGAGCTGAACAGAAGCTCTTCCTGACCGATGATATCCACAAGGATTTTACCGCCCGAAAGTTTAAGTGCCGTCTCCAGTGAATCCGTCAGCCGGGTCTCCACATCGTCTTTAACGACGATCCGGTCTACAACAACTTCTATGGTGTGCTTTTTATTCTTCTCAAGTTCAATATCCTCAGACAGATCTCTTAGCTCACCGTCCACACGCACACGTACGAACCCTTGCTTAGAAATATCTGTGAAGAGTCCTTTGTGTTCACCTTTACGTCCTGAAATAATAGGCGCTAGGATTTGCAAACGAGTCTTCTCTGGATACTGCATAATCCGGTCTACCATTTGTTCAACGGTCTGGGAAGTAATCTCAATTCCATGCTCAGGACAATGAGGGTGACCGATTCGAGCAAAAAGCAACCGGAGATAGTCATAGATCTCAGTAACCGTACCAACTGTGGAGCGCGGGTTGCGACTTGTTGTCTTCTGATCAATAGAGATTGCCGGGGATAATCCGTCTATCGAATCCACATCCGGCTTCTCCATTTGGCCCAAGAACTGACGAGCATAAGCTGACAAAGATTCAACATAACGCCGCTGTCCTTCAGCATAAATCGTATCAAATGCAAGCGAAGACTTACCCGAGCCGCTCAGCCCCGTCAGCACGACGAAACGGTCACGTGGAATCGTCACATCGATGTTTTTGAGATTGTGCGCCCTCGCGCCTTTAATTACAATATTATCGTTCGCCAACGGAACCTCTCCTTAATAAATCAAATATCAAAGCTGTTTTCTATTTATTCAAAAAGAACGGCCAGGACAGCACCGTTCAATTACTTATTTTAAATATCGGTGATGCATTTAAGGTTTATTACTCGGCCCGAAGCTCCAACAATGCGTCACGCAGCTCTGCCGCGCGTTCGAATTGCAGGTTCTTCGCAGCGTCCTTCATCTCGGCTTCCAGACGCTGGATCAGGCTTTGTTTCTCTTTCTTATTCATCTTGCCACCAACACCCGTGAGGTAATCCGCTTTGGACTCGGCAACCTTCGTTGCCTCGATGATGTCACGCACCTTTTTATTAATGGTGGTTGGGGTAATGCCGTGCTTCTCATTATGGGCGATCTGGATGGCGCGACGACGCGACGTTTCGCTCATCGCCTTCTCCATCGAATCAGTGATTCGATCACCGTACATGATTACACGACCCTCGGAGTTACGGGCCGCACGACCAATCGTCTGAATTAGGGAGCGTTCGGAACGAAGGAAGCCCTCTTTATCAGCATCGAGAATAGCGACCAGCGATACTTCCGGGAGGTCGAGACCTTCTCTTAGCAGGTTAATCCCTACTAAAACATGAAATGTACCAAGACGAAGATCACGTAAGATCGCCATCCGCTCCAGCGTTTTGATATCAGAGTGCATATAACGAACCTTAATCCCAATTTCCTTAAAGTAATCCGTCAGATCCTCCGACATCTTCTTCGTCAACGTTGTGACGAGTACACGTTCGTCTCGTTCCACCCGATCACGAATTTCACTAATCAAGTCATCGATTTGTCCCTCTGTAGGACGAACCTCAATGATCGGATCCAAAAGACCTGTAGGCCGGATAATCTGCTGCACCATGGTGTCGCAGTGCTCCATTTCATAGGGTCCAGGTGTCGCTGAAACATATACGATCTGCTTCACCTTTTCTTCGAATTCCTCGAACTGGAGTGGACGGTTATCCAGCGCAGACGGCAACCGGAAACCATGCTCTACCAGTACCGTCTTACGCGCCCGGTCACCGTTATACATCGCCCGAATCTGCGGAAGCGTTACATGGGACTCGTCAATAACGATCAGCATATCATCCGGAAAATAATCCATTAATGTATACGGTGTTGCCCCTGGTTCACGGAAGGTGAGCGGTCCGGAATAGTTCTCAATCCCAGAACAGAAGCCCACTTCTTTCATCATCTCAATATCATAACGTGTCCGTTGTTCCAAACGCTGAGCTTCAAGAAGCTTTCCTGCGTCACGAAGAACCGTTAAGCGGTCTTCCAGCTCTTTTTCAATGTTGACCAGTGCCACCCGCATCGTTTCTTCCTTGGTAACAAAGTGAGACGCCGGAAAAATAGCGACATGATCGCGCTCCCCGATCAGTTCACCCGTCAGTACATCAATTTCAGTGATTCGCTCAATTTCATCACCGAACAATTCGACCCGAATGGCATGCTCACCCTGAGATGCCGGGAAAATCTCAACCACATCACCACGTACACGAAAGGTTCCGCGTACAAAATTGATATCATTACGCTGGTACTGGATATCCACTAACCTGCTCAAAATCTCATTTCGAGGCTTCTCCATCCCTACCCGCAAGGACAAAAGCAAGCTTCCGTATTCCATCGGCGAACCGAGACCGTAAATACAAGACACACTCGCCACAATAATAACGTCACGCCGTTCGAACAAGGAGCTCGTTGCGGAGTGGCGCAATTTATCAATCTCTTCATTAATACTGGAGTCTTTCTCAATATAAGTATCGGAGGAGGGAATATACGCCTCTGGTTGGTAATAGTCGTAGTAGCTGACGAAATAGTCTACCGAATTATGCGGAAAAAACTCCTTAAACTCACTCGCCAGTTGGGCAGCCAAAGTCTTATTGTGCGCAATAACTAACGTCGGGCGGTTTAATTTGGAAATAACTTGTGCAACGGTAAACGTCTTCCCCGTACCCGTCGCGCCCAGCAGCGTCTGGTGCTTCTTGCCCTGCCGGATGCCTTGTAGTAATTCCTCTATGGCATGAGGCTGATCGCCCTGGGGTGTATACTCGGACTCCAATTCAAAAGTCTTTGTACTGACGACAATATCACTCATTTGCCCGTCTCCCCTCTATCGTCTAAACTAGATTAATATATTATAATTGTTGTCTGAATGTTCTCTCTCCATACGATGGCAAGCTAAAACGCCTTTGGCGTCTCTAAAAGACGTTAAGCGTTTGTGCGAGAATTATAAGGATTAAAGTATAACGTGAAACTTATACTTTCTTATAATTAAAAAATATGGAAGATAAGAATATGTGTTCCCGTTCATTATACAGTGTTGACTAGATCGTTGCAAACCATAATACATAGAAATGTTAGGAGCTTGAAGCATGGATATTACCTCAATAATCGGCCTATTGGCTGGACTGGCTGCGTTAATCGGCGGCTATCTCTGGGAAGGCGGAAGCCTCTCAGGACTGCTGCAGCTTAATGCAGCTTTGATTGTGTTCGGGGGTACGTTTGCCGCCGTTATGATCAGTTTCCCGGCATCTAAGCTGCGCTCCATTCCAACAGCATTACGCATGGCTTTCGGTAGCAACCCTGATCGTGATGTAGAAAAAGCAGAAGAACTTATTGCAATGGCAACCGTGGCCCGTCGCGGCGGCGTTCTAATGTTAGAAAAACAAGCTGAAGAACATCCGGACCCTTTTACACGTGAAGGTCTACTTCTTATTGTCGACGGCACTGATCCTGAGCAGGTAAGACAGATCCTTGAATTAGAAATGGATGCTAAAGAATTGAAGCATGATAACTATGCTAAGATTTTTGAAGCTGCAGGTGGATATGCACCAACGATGGGAATTATCGGGACGGTGATGGGTCTCATCCGTGTACTTGGCAACCTTACAGATCCGTCAAATCTGGGCACATCTATCGCAGTGGCATTTACCGCAACACTGTACGGTGTTGCCATCGCTAATTTAATATTTTTACCCATCGCTTCCAAAATCAAATCCCGCAGTCAAAGCCAGCTACATAGTATGGAAATGCTGCTCGTCGGCATTCTTTCTTTGCAGAACGGGGATCACCCCTTGCTGGTGCGTAAAAAACTGAACTCATTCATCTCAGACACGGACACGAATGACCGTGCGGAAACTAGAGGTCTTCTATGAGACAAAGAGACCGGCGCAAGCGGCGTGTAGAGACTCGGGAAAGCCACGACCGTTGGATGATTACTTATGCTGATCTAATTACACTTTTACTTATTTTTTTCGTTATATTGTATGCGATGAGCAGCCTGGATACTGACAAATATAACATCGTGACAGGCTCGTTATCCGAGACCTTCAAATCTGGCAGCACTGTCCTTGAGGGTGGGAACGGCATTTTAGATGCTGGGAAATCAATTGAGAACAAACCGGAAAGTACAGACGGGAATGGGAATGCAGCTGCAACTGCGAGAACGAATGATGGATCTGCTGAACAAACGGAGAACGAAACACCTTCGGCACGTGAACTTGCTTTTCGAGAACAAGAGGCTAAACTTGCTGAATTAATGGGTGTGATTACGAACTATGTAGAGGAAAATAATCTCGGAGAACAAATTTTTGTTGCCGACAAACCGCAGGGGATAGAAATCACACTAAGTGACCGTTTTCTCTTCGATATAGGTAAGGCAGACCTGAAGTCTCCAGCCCTGCCTGCTCTTCAGCAGTTATCTGGCTTGTTCAGCGATATCGGCGCAAAGATCAGCATTGAAGGACATACCGACAATACGCCAGTATCTTCGGCTTCTCACTATAACGACAACTGGGAGCTGTCTGGTGCTCGTGCGCTGTCAGTGCTTCGCTTTTTCTTAGATCGGGAGGGATTGAATCCCGACAATTTTCAATACGCAGGTTATGCTGATACCCAGCCCACCGCGGATAATACATCGGCAGCAGGGCAGCAAAAGAACCGCCGTGTAGAGATCATTGTGCTTCGTCAACTTCAAGAGGGTGCCTAAAAAATGTTTTACTCAGAGCTAGTTACAATAGCTAGGCCTGTGCGGGAGCGAATCTGCTTATCAACATACCCAAATGGGCTCACCACTATTTATTACGGAAATACTCCCTGATTATCTGCCTATTCCCTTGTCCAGGCGCAGAATTAGAGAATTCCTCCCTGATTAATACCCTATTTAGTCAGAAATAGCGCTTTTCACCGAAATTTTAGGGAGGAATTCCCTAAAACCCTTTGTGTACGCTATATTCGTCTAAAATAAGGAGGTTTTCCCTAATTCCACAATCAGTAGATTCGCTTTTAAATAAAATCCCATAATTCCAAAGAGTCCCAGGATTTAACTCAAAAATCACCACCACTATCTATATAAAAACACCAAACAGCAAGTCCCCAAAAACGGAAACTTGCTGCTATAAATATCACATTCGGTGAAATTAATATTCAGAAAAAAATTAGAATTACTCCCCTACCAATGCACGATATCCAGCTGCATCTAGCAGTCCTTTTACAGCATCAGCATACTCTCCGTCCACTTCAATTTCAAAAATCCAACCTTCACCATACGGCTTATCATTAATCAGCTCCGGACTAGCTTCTAATCCGTCATTAATCTTGGTAACCGTCCCTGAGACGGGTGAATAGAGTTCCGATACGGTCTTAACGGATTCGATACTGCCTACGCTGTCGCCAGCTGAAATGGCCGAACCCACTTCAGGAAATTCCACAAATACGATATCGCCTAACAAATGCTGAGCATGATCCGTAATCCCAACACGTACTACGCGTCCTTCCACTTGCTGTGCCCACTCATGCTCTTCGCTGTAAAGAAGGTTATCTAAAACTTCACTCATTTCAAGCCGCCTCATTTCCAAATTGGAATTCTAAATTTAGTTATAGCCTAAGTGATCGCGGAGCATAATGTCAATATTACTAACAGTAAAATAAATTTGTCGTTTTTTTGACTTTTTCTTGTTGACAGCGCCCTCCTATACCCGTTTAATGGAGACATAAGAAACAAATACAGTTGCGGATGATGGCATAGGGAGAGACTGTCTCACTTGAAGACGGCGCCGAAGGAGTAAGCCCTAACAGGGGTGAATCTCTCAGGCAAAAGGACCTTTGTCGGACGTACCTCTGGAGAGCATCAGACGCGAGGCTGAGTGCGTCAGGTCACCAACGGGGAAACTTGCATGTTAGTTACGCAGGGTAACTCTCAGGTACAAAGGACAGAGCAGAAAGCGATTAGTGCATTTATGCATGATTGCTTCTGCCTGTCCTTTTTTTCGTATGTAATCAGACTAGGGGAGTGACGACATGGATGCTTTGAAAAGAACGCCTTTTTATGATCTCTATTCCGCTTATGCGGAGTCCAGGTGCATTGATTTTGGCGGCTGGGAGCTGCCAGTACAGTTTACAGGTATCGTGAAGGAGCATGAGGCTGTTCGCCAGCAGGCTGGACTGTTCGATGTATCGCATATGGGTGAATTCATCGTGATCGGAAGCGGCGCTGAAGCCTTTTTACAAAAAATGACGACCAACGATGTCAGCCGCCTTACCGATGGTGCGGCACAATATACGCTGCTCTGTTATCCAAACGGCGGTGTGGTCGACGATTTGCTCGTGTATCGACTAAGTGAAGGCCGTTATATGCTCGTTGTAAATGCCTCCAACATCGATAAGGACTTCCAGTGGCTGCAAGAGCATCTGACCTCTGAATTCGGTGAAGTCACACTCACTAATGTCTCTGACGAGACGCTTTTGCTCGCCTTGCAAGGTCCGCTGGCAGAGACCATACTCGCAGAAGTTACTGATGCACCGATCTCAACGCTCAAGCCTTTCCACTTCATCGAACGCGCAACCGTCTGCGGTGTAGAAGTACTGATCTCCCGTACGGGTTATACCGGTGAAGATGGCTTCGAAATTTACGCTTCGCTGGATGGGGCAGCAACGTTATGGAACGGCCTTCTCGCAGCTGGCTCTCCTCACGGATTAACACCTGCTGGACTGGGCGCACGGGATACGCTTCGTTTCGAGGCAAAATTGCCACTGTACGGTCAGGAGCTGTCGGCTGACATCACGCCTCTTGAAGCTGGAGTACAGTTCTTCGTGAAGCTGGACAAAGCGGACTTCATCGGACGCGATGCGTTGATACAGCAAAAAGAAGCCGGTCTTCCCCGCCGTCTTGTCGGTCTAGAAATGATTGATCGAGGCATTCCGCGCTCCCATTACCCAGTCTATGCGGACGGCATCAAAATCGGAGAGGTCACAACCGGAACCCAATCTCCAACGCTGAAACGCAACCTGGGATTAGCTTTGCTTGATACAGCTTACAGTGAAATAGGCACAGAGGTTTTCGTAGAGATACGCGGCAAGCAGCTTAAGGCTGTCGTGATTAAGGCCCCTTTTTACAAGTATAAACGCCTTTAGCGTCCATATTAGGACGGTGAACTTTTAAGCGAGAAATAGAAGGATAAAGTATAACGTGAAAATTGTACTTTCTTATATTTTAAAAAAGCCAAGGAGTGAAACCTTAATGAAGCACCGTTATCTGCCCATGACAGCACAGGACCGCGTAGAGATGATGGAAACCGTCGGGATTCAGTCCATAGATGAGCTGTTCTCCGATATCCCTGAAGCCGTCCGTTATCAAGGCACTATGCCGATGTCTGAACCACTCGATGAGTACGCCCTGCTACGTCACATGAAAGGTCTCGCTGACCGCAATGCTGACTTCGATTCGCACGCCAGCTTCCTCGGCGCCGGACTATACGACCATCACATCCCTGTAGTGATCAACCATGTCATTTCCCGTTCAGAATTCTACACTGCTTACACCCCTTATCAACCGGAGATCAGCCAAGGCGAACTGCAAGCGATCTTCGAATTCCAATCCTACATTTGCGAACTAACCGGTATGAAAGTTGCCAATGCCAGTATGTATGATGGCGCAACCGCATTATCCGAAGCAGCAGTCCTCGCAGCTGGTGCCACCAAACGCAAAAAATTAATTGTCTCCCGCACCGTTCATCCTGAAGCGCGCCAAGTGTTACGCACATCAGCTAATGCTTGGGGTCTTGAGGTAGTGGAGATTGACTATAGAGACGGTGTTACCGATCAGGCTAAGCTTGCTGAGGCCATTGATGGTGATACGGCTGCAGTACTGATGCAATCGCCTAACTTCTTTGGCAGCATCGAAGATCTTAGCTCGGTTGAGCCGCTGATCCATGCTGTTAAAGGGTTGTTCGTCGTCAGTGCAAATCCGATCGCTCTTGGCGTACTAGAAACACCAGGTAAGCTCGGAGCCGACATCGTAGTTGGTGACGCTCAGCCACTCGGTATTCCCGCTTCCCTCGGCGGTCCAACCTGTGGATTCTTCGCTGTAGCAGAGCATTTAATGCGCCGCATGCCAGGTCGTATCGTTGGTCAAACTGTTGACCGTAACGGTAAACGCGGCTTCGTTCTGACACTCCAAGCTCGTGAACAGCATATCCGTCGTGAAAAAGCGACATCGAATATTTGCTCCAATCAGGCGCTGCTCACACTCTGCGCATCCGTCTACCTGTCCGTAATGGGTAAAGAAGGGATGCGTGAAGTAGGCGAGCTGAACATTCGTAAAAGCCATTACGCCGCTAATAAACTAAGCGAACTAACAGGTGCTGAACTCACCTTCTCCTCCCCATTCTTTAACGAGTTTGTCGTGAAGCTTCCGGAAGGAAGCAGCGTAAGTGCAATTAATTCGAAGCTGCTGAAGGAAGGTTATCTAGGCGGTTATGATCTGGGCCGTGATTATCCTGAACTTGCTGGACATATGCTGGTAGCCGTTACGGAAAAAAGAAGCAAAAACGAAATCGACCAATTCGCTAGCGCACTGGAGGGCTGTTTATGAAACCGGAGCAAAGTCTAATTTTTGAATTAAGCCGTCCCGGCCGTTCGGCCTATTCTTTGCCACTATGCGATGTGCCGCAGGAAGAAAGCTTAGAATCTCTGATTCCATCAGGTTTACTCCGTAGCGAACCCGTCGTGCTTCCAGAAGTATCGGAAGTGGATGTCATTCGCCACTACACTTCCTTGTCACGCCGTAACTTTGGTGTAGATAACGGCTTCTATCCACTCGGTTCATGCACGATGAAATACAATCCGAAGATTAACGAAGATGTTGCCCGCATCGTAGGCCTAGCTAAGATCCACCCTTACCAGCCAGAAGAAAGCATTCAAGGTGCACTGGAATTAATGTATACCCTGCAAAATGACTTATCCGCACTAACCGGCATGGATGCTGTATCTTTACAGCCTGCCGCAGGTGCTCATGGTGAATGGACCGGCCTCATGATGATCCGCGCCTACCATGAAAGCCGCGGCGAGACCCGCACGAAGGTTATCGTGCCGGATTCCTCACACGGCACCAATCCTGCTAGTGCTTCAGCAGCAGGACTTGAAACGATTACGATCCCTTCCACAGATAAAGGGATGGTTGATCTTGAAGCACTCAAAGCAGCTGTTGGCAGTGACACAGCCGCATTGATGCTGACCAATCCAAGCACACTCGGCTTGTTTGAGACCCAAATCGTCGAAATTGCTGAGATCGTGCACGAAGCAGGCGGCTTACTCTATTACGATGGAGCCAACTCCAATGCCATTATGGGTATTACCCGCCCTGGCGACATGGGCTTTGACGTTGTGCATCTGAACTTGCATAAGACAATGAGCACCCCGCATGGCGGAGGTGGCCCTGGAGCCGGACCTGTCGGTGTAAAATCCATCTTGATTCCGTTCCTACCACAACCAACTGTGGTGAAAAACGAAGATAGCAGCTTCTCACTCGACTTCGGCGGACCTGAATCGATTGGACGCGTGAAAGCTTTTTACGGCAACTTTGGTATTCTCGTTCGTGCCTACGCCTATATCCGCACCTATGGTCCAGACGGACTGCGTGAGGTATCCGAAAATGCCGTGCTGAATGCGAACTATATGATGCACCGTCTGGCGCCGTATTTTGAAATCCCATATCCGGGCGTATGTAAACATGAATTCGTAATGTCCGGCAAAAACCTCAAGCAGTATGGTGTGCGCACCTTAGACGTTGCTAAACGATTACTCGACTTCGGCTACCACCCGCCAACCGTGTACTTCCCTCTGACTGTTGAGGAATGTATGATGATCGAGCCGACGGAAACGGAAAGTAAAGAAACGCTCGACGGCTTCATTAATACGATGATCCAGATCGCAAAAGAAGCGCAGGAGACACCGGAAATCGTAATCAACGCACCTCATACCACAGAAATTAGCCGATTGGATGAGACACAGGCTGCGCGTAAGCCGGTATTGAATTGTTCTTGCGGTTAAGTACTTATCAAAAAAATGTTCTAGACAGATAAAAGCCATCCTCCGTTGTTGATTAATTTCGGAGGATGGCTTTTATATCTTATGTACAAACGAGTATTTTGATGATTATCATCAAAATTTACAACTTAAGTATTTCTATCAATTCCCATCTCTCGCTGATATCCATCTTACTATAAATACTCTTAACGATATTCCGCACAGTCCCCTCTTTCACATTAAGGTCATTGGAAATTTGCAACGCACCTTTTCTTAGTGACCAGTGATACGCTACCTCCCTTTCTCTGGGCGATAATCGATACGAATCACACTTTTCCTGAAATCTGTACTCAATTAACTTTGGGCTTCGTTCCTTCAACTTCAGAACAATCTTTTCGGATAATTGTTTAATAAAGAGAATCGAAAAGCCAATTTGCCTCTCGGCTTCAAATGAAATGTCGATATATCCATATATACAACCATTTATCATTATAGGAGCGCATACACAATTCCACTCTTTAAACATTGGCATACTATGCTCTTCTCCACGCACTACTGCAATTGATTTAACCTCCATCGCTAGTGAAACTGCATTTACTCCAGAGAATTGCTTCGAAAGGTTAGTTCCACTCCTAATTCCAAAATGATCTACTTTCTTCTGAAACGCTTCGAAAGGACTAACAATATTAATAATATTGCCGGCTTGATCTGTTAAGAAAAAAACAAAGGGCAATAAGAGAAATTCCGTTACTTTCGCCAATTCTGAATGTAGTACTTCAACCAATACCTCGTAGGGAACCAGCTCTTCTATAGAAAAGGATTTTTCTGTTTTGAGGTTACTCCAAGGTTGGCAAAATTCACACAAGGAATTATTAGATTTTTTATCTACATCATCTACCGTAAACCAAGCTCGTTCACATTCAAGAATATCCAAACAAACCATTCTCCCAACTTATGGTATTAATTAAACAGAGCATAACACTCCATTCAAAAGAAAACAATGACATAAGTCGTCAGGTTTGTGTTAGATCAAAAAGATAAAAAATTGTTAAATAAAGTGGATTTATTGTAAAAAAAATATATTTTAGCACAGATTAACTCAAAAGGGAATATGTACTGAGGGATATGTATCTTAATAGATATTCTAGTTACTATAAAGTTATTAATCCACTCATCAGGGAGTTTAACAATTACGATAGGTTTGTGAAAATTCACATAGTTATGATCTTTTTTAGGAGGTGCTGAATTGTTTGAAATTCAAAAAAATCAAGAAATTTTGCTTGAAAATGTCCTTTCCGTTAGAAAGAAGATGAATCAAGAAGAATTACAAATAGAAATAGCTCAAACTGCAAAAATAATAGAAAAATATCAAGCAGTGAAAGCAGGACCCCTTATTACGAGCACATTCTCGGCGGAGATTGTTAATGGGGAATATTTAATGGACATGGAGATTATGATTCCTCTCAATAAGCCTTTTCCATCAGATCAAACTTATAAACACAAAAAAATTTTCCACTTAGTTAATGCCCTATCCTGCAGATTCATGGGGAACCCTGTTGGAGTAGAAAGTACATATGAATCTATTATAAAGTACATATCAGATAAGGGACTTCAACAAATCACAGCATTTTATAATGTGTACACTTCAGATAACTCTGAAGCTTCCTTAGAAAAAATGATTATTGACATTTATGTAGGTGTAAATCCATCTATTTTATAAAAATGAGGAGCCGGCTATGAAAAAAAAAATAGTGATTTTCTGTTTTAGTATCACATTAATTTTCACTATCTTGAGTTTTATTTATTATATCGATACCTTTCAAGATACTACAATTACTGTATTAGGAACTCTTTTGATTTTGAATCTATTTATCATCAGTGAATGGAATAAGCTTAGACTGGGAAATCAAAATATTAAGCTTTGGAAGGTGTATTTTTCAGTTATTTGCTCAGGAATTATATTGATAGCCAAAATGAATAGGATTACTAATGGTCCCATATGGATACCCTTTTGTTTCACAGGATTTATCGCTCTCATATTAATTGGATTGAATTTTCTAGCCAAACACGAAAAATGAATATGGAATTAAATCAGGGATTTTCATTTGATCATTCACTCCCGATTTAATATAAATCATGATTAAAGGAGGTGACATAATGGAACTCAGTTTTAATCATAGTACGTTTGAAGAACTTGATTTATCTTCGTTGATGGATCTTAATGGTGGTGGCTGGTTAACTAAAGCAGTCGGCGTAGCCTCTTCAGTAGTGGGCGTTGGGGTTGCTGCTGCTGGAGTACCAGCAATCGCTAGTAGCTGCGCAATCTTAGGAGCAATTGCCACAGTACCAGCTCTTCCTGCATTAGGTTTAGCTGCTGCAGTAGCAGGCGTAGGAGTCGCAATATTTGGATAAGGGGAGATTGAATTGGAAATTTCAAGTAGTGGTTTTGAATTATTAAAAGGATCTGAATTGTACGATATTCAGGGCGGTGCTCTTTGGGGACAAATTGCAACTGGTATAGGTGGAGTTATTGCTGGAGCCACTTTAATAGCAGTTGCGGCAACAGCACCAGTTAGTCTTCCAGTAGTAGCAGCATGCGCCTTTGGCTATACTGCCTTAACTACATCTAGTATCATTGTAATTTCCGCAGGAATTGCTAATAAAAATATATAAAACACTTTCCTGAATATTTAGTAGCTCCAAGAGAATAAATATCATTCACTTGGAGCTTATTATGATTTCTATTAGGTCAGAGAAGCAATCTTCTAGTGAGGCTTATTTACAAAAAGATTTTGTTTCAGTTACGAAATCATTCTCTACATGGATAAGATATTGTTGATCCCAATGAATATGTACAAATCACTAATAGTAGGTGGGGTTTATTCTGTTTAAGAAATACTATTGTATTAAACAGCTTGATATTAAAGACTGCGGTGCAGCCTGTCTAGCAACTATCTCCAAACAATACGGTCTCAAATATCCAATCACTAAAATTCGTGAAGTAGCCGGAACTGATAAAATGGGAACCAATATATATGGACTCATAAAAGCAGCAGAAAAACTTGGGTTTACAGCAAAAGGAGTCAAGGGAAGCCATGAAGCCTTCTTCGAAAACTTCCCACTTCCCGCTATTGCCCATGTCATTATAGATCAGACTTTATTACACTATGTTGTAATCCATAAAATATCAAATAAGGAAATAATTGTTGCGGATCCAGTCCAAGGTATAGTTAAATATACACCGGAAGATTTCTTCCAAATCTGGACAAGTGTCCTTATCTTAATGGTACCCACTCCTCAATTCAAAAAAGGGGACCAAACAAAAGGTCTATTTGCTCGTTTCTTTGGATTGCTGATTCCTCAAAAAAGAATGCTAGGAGGAATTTTTCTAACATCTATACTCTACACTATCTTAGGTATACTTGCTGCATTCTATTTCCAATTTCTTTTAGACGAAATTCTACCCTTTGGATTAAAAAAAACACTTAACATAATATCTGTTGGAGTCATCATTCTCTACATATTTCAAATATTATTAAATGCCTTTCGTAGCCATATCTTACTGACGTTGAGCCAAAAACTCGATATTTCACTCATACTTGGCTATTACCACCATGTGTTAAAGCTCCCAATGAATTTTTTTGGTACACGTAAGACAGGAGAAATAATATCAAGGCTTATGGATGCTTCGAAAGTACGAGATGCCATTTCCAGCGCAACACTAACCATCATGATCGATATTATCATGGTTATTGCCGGTGGAATTATTCTATATTCGCAAAGTGCTCTTTTGTTCGGAATTACTATACTTATGGTGCCAATGTATCTGGTATTGGTTTGGAGCTTCCACAAACCATTTGACCGTTTAAACCGCGAACAGATGGAAAAAAATGCTCAGCTCACCTCCTATATTGTTGAATCAATAGATGGTATCGAGACAGTTAAAGCCTATCATGCAGAATCGAAAGTGGGCTATGAAACTGAACAGAAGTTCATCTCATTTCTGAGATCTGTCTTCAGTTTTGGTCTTTTCAATAACATTCAAGCCTCCCTCAAGAGTTTTGTACAACTCGTTGGAGGAGTAGCCATACTGTGGGTCGGAGCAAGACAAGTGATAAAAGGCAATATGACAATGGGCCAATTGATTACCTATAACTCGTTATTGGCTTACTTCCTGCAACCCATCCAGAACTTAATCAACCTCCAGCCCACTTTGCAAACGGCCATTGTCGCTGCTGACCGATTAGGAGAAATTCTTGATTTGGAAGCGGAGAAGCATAATGATGAGGACAAGAAGATTCAACCTACTTCATTAAAAGGTGATATTAAATTTGATCGTGTCAGCTTCAGATACGGTACACGTTCCCTTGTACTTCATGATATCGATTTGACACTTAGACAGGGTGAGAAAATTGCCTTTGTCGGTGAGAGCGGCTCGGGTAAAACCACACTAATCAAATTAATTATGCAATTTTACCAACACGAAGAAGGCGATATCTTAATTAACAACTACAACATTAAAGATATTCATTTAGATAGCTTAAGACAGCGGATCGCATATATCTCACAGGATACTTTCTTTTTTAGCGGAACAATTCGGGAAAATCTATGTCTGGGTGTCGATCAGGATATGGATTTGGAACTGATTGTTACCGCCTGCCAAACCGCACAGGCTCACGAATTCATCAATCAGCTTCCACTCCGCTACAACACTTTGTTAGAAGAGAATGCGACCAATATTTCCGGAGGACAGAAGCAGCGACTGGCTATCGCCAGAGCGGTGCTCAAACAGCCGGATATTCTTATTATGGATGAAGCCACTAGTAACCTGGATTCTACAACGGAGAAGGCAGTATCGGAGACGATCAATGCTTTTGAAGACATGACTACGATTATTATCGCTCACCGTTTGAGTACAATCATGCGTTGTGACCGAATTTATGTCATGGATCAGGGGCGGATTATTGAGTGTGGGACACATCAGGAGCTTCTAGATTACCGTGGAAAGTACTACGGCTTGTGGAAAGATCAACTCCCCGGGGTTGAACAAAAACAAGATCACACCATTCAATATGCTGCTGCAGGAGTAGGCGAGGTGTCTCTCGTATGAGCGCACAAATACATAACTTATCAGAAATGACCGATAGCAGAGAAATCATGGAATCCAAGACCAGTCCTGTGATTTCTATTTTCATACTTATCTTATTTATTCTATTGGGGTCTGCGTTGGTCTGGTCCTATTTTGGCCAGATCGATGAAGTCGCCAAAGCCTCTGCTGTAGTTAGGCCCAATGAAAAAGTCAGTACCATTCAGACTTCATCTGTGGGAAAAGTGGAACAGGTATATATCCATGAAGGGATGCAAATTAAGCAGGGCGAGCAGTTAATTTCCTTTGAGCATAAAGAACTCGATATAGAATTATCCAATCGTAACTCCGAAATCAATAAGCTCACTAAGAAACTGCACTATCTCGAGCTTTATAAACAAAGCATTAGCAATTTAAACAATCAATTTTCTTCTGAACATGCAGACGAAGTTTACTATTATGACATGGTAGAACAATTTCTCCTTGAATACAGCCAGCAGCAGCAGACCTATCAAGGAACCCAGGATCAGCTTACAGCTGCCATTCACGAGAATATAGGTTTGCAAGAATCTTCTGCCTTTAGTGCCGAATCCAGTTTGGATAAATCTCTTCAAAATAAAATTGAACTGGAACGAAAAAAGAAACTGCTGAATGTTGAAATTACAAACGAGAAATTGCTTGTGCAATCCATCAAAGAGAATCAAAATCTGCTTCCATCTACAGATACAAAACGGACGGAACAATATAATACATACCAAATTAAATATGTGCAACTATCTAAACAATCTGCTGAGAAAAAAGAAATCTACAACCGTTCGCTCAGCTTGGGGGACCGCCTTGTGCCTCAATCTCAGATTACAGATGAACAGCATCTATATGAAAGTTCATATTTGCAAATCAACCAATTCCAAACCGAAGCCGTGCTCAGCGCAGAAAGCAATATCACCAATTACAATCAACAATTGGTTGAGATAGAGGTCAGCCTCGATTTGCTAATAAATGGGCATGATCCCTCAGTTTCAGAACGAAAAACTTTAGAAATGCAAAAGAAACAGCTGGCTGAGCAGCAAAATGATCTACTGAATCAAGAGAAACTTAACCGGTCAACCGAAAAAACCTCATTGGAAAAGTTGAAACTTGACCGTATTGTACAGATTCATTCAGCAATAGAAGAAAATAAAAGAACCTTAATTACGCTGCAAGAGGCTATTAAGCAACTTGAGCTTGAACGAAACAAAAGACTGCTCATAGCACCAATTTCTGGGACCATTAATATTTTAAAAGAAACCAACATCGGGGACATGGTACAATCCGGCGAAGCCTTGATCTCCATTATTCCTAGCAACGAGTCAAAATATAAAATGAGCATCGCCGTACCTAACGCAGAAGCAGGAAAAATAGCGATTGGCAATAAAGTTGATTTCAGCTTTTCAGCCTTCCCTAAACAAAGTTTCGGTTCCCAAAAAGGTACGATTACATCTATCAGCACAGATTCAATTGTTCAGCAAGACGGTCTAAGCTACTATTTGGTGGAAGCAACGATATCCAATGACCCACTTGTTGATCGCAGAGGTGAACGTGGAGAGCTTCGTGTAGGGATGATAGCGCAAGCCTCTGTTATTACCGACTCCAAGAAGATCATTGATTTTGTTCTTGAAAAAATCAACTTAAAGGAATAGTGAGGTTGCCAGCTAAATGTTAAAGAAAACAGCTCTCTTGATACTTTCCTTCTTATTACTCCTATTGCCGCATTCCATTACAGCTCATGCTGATACGCAGGTATCTAGTGCAACAAAATTGCTTTCCATGGAAGAAACAATCCAGCTAGCATTAACTAACTATGTAGATATCAAGCTCTCACAATGGAATATTGCAGAAACGGATTCCAAATTCTCGTATGTATCATCTGAAAAGAAAAAGCTGGAACAAAAAAATGTAGTCATAACTAGCGGACTGCTGCCAGTAAATCCTGATATTTTTATCAATAGTATTCCTGGTTACTCTGATTTAAGTAAAGAAGAACAGGCAGGGGTTAATCAATCCATTCTCATTCAAATTATGATTAACACATCTCTGAATCAATTGGTTAGCGCTCAGACTGAAAGCCAAAACAGTTACAATCAAGAGACTAAAACAGCGCAGCTCAAGGAATTTCGTGACCAGTTGCGCACATTAGAAACAGATAAAGTAATTAATCAGTTACGACTTCAAAAAACAGAAGCCCTCATCCGCTACTACGCTGTGCAGAAATATTATCAACTCTCTTCTCTAAAAAAAACGATTGAGTATGACAAACAAGAAAGCCAATATTGGTTTCAACATTCTGTGGATACCTTGCGATCATACGAGCATGGTCTACTGTCTAAGAGAAGTTTGGACGATTTTAATCGTAAAAATGCGGAACGAAAATCTGCTTTTGAACGTAACCTTAGGAGTTATGAAGCTCAGCTAGAACAATTTAAGCTTGAGTTAGGATTATCATCCTATTCAGAAGTCCTGCTGGATGATGTCATCTCCAGTGCACCAGAGCCTGTGAATTGGAACACTGTAGTCAGCCTCTCTAGCAATTATGATTTACGCGAGGAAGATGCACGAATCACACTCGCCAAAGATAATCTTGATGCCGTCAAAGCTTTCGATGCCGGACTCGTCACTTATTATTCTGTTCTATGGGCCAGCCAGATTTCACACAAAAATATAGTACAACAACAACTCGAAGAAAAACTGGCAACTTATAGGCCGGAAGCCAATGAAATTGATTTTGAATATTCAGAGCTGAAAGAGCAGCAACTGGAGCTCGTACGCGTCTCCCAGGATAATGATACTCTCTTAAATAGCGGATTAATTTCAGCAGCTCAGGCAGATCAGAACAAGCTCGATTTACTCAACTTAAATCGGCAATTCGATAAGCAAAAAGTAAAGTACACTTTATTCCAAGCAAAGGTTACTCTGGCTCTTAGTGGAGTCATCCTCTAATAACCATTAAATTATCATTCATAACTCAAAGGAGAAATCACAAGATGAAAACCATATCCAGCATAATCGCAGCAACTCTTCTTTCTACCGCTATCGCATGGCCTGTCCATGCCGCAGAGAAGCCAATCTCCATTCAGATCAATCAGCAACAGCTCGCACTGAAGGGACAGGCTCCCTTCAATGACAACGGTACAATTGTCGTTCCGTTCCGCCCGGTTTTTGAGAAACTAGGGCTTTCAATCGAGTGGAATCAAGCCACCGGTACCATCACCGGTACTAAGAAAGGTCTTACGATTACTCTTCAATTAGGTAGCAAACATGCCCGCATTAACGGTGTGGTGACGCCCCTAGCTGTTGCTCCTAAGCTCATTAATAATTCCACTTACATTCCACTACGCTTCGTAGGTGAAGCTACAGGCAATGAGGTCTCCTGGAATGCAAAGTCGAAGACAGTGGCCATTACAGCTAAAACTAATCAGGCAAACCCGCAGGAAATCAGTTCTTTTTTCGAAAAATACATAACCTATACCAACAATAAGAACTACGACGGATTCATGAGCCTAATAGACAGTAAGTCTCCCCTTGCGGTCATAGGCCCGCAGATTAAGATTCAAATGGAACAATACAATCAGACCACGGCGCTGGACAAATTGGAGATCATCAGTCTTCAACCCACTGAGGCTACGGTTCACACTCTTGAAACGACTACACATCTCAGCGGCCCGTTCACCTTGGACAATACCTCTGAATATATTTACAGCTTAACGCGTACTGCCAGCACTGAAGATTGGAAAATTATCAATTTGCAGATTAAAGCAGTACAATACATCCTCCCGGACAAACTACTGAACGCTGAGCCTGCCGTAACGAAAGCGGATGAAACGGATATATTGGCTGTGCTTCAGAGCAACTTGGACTATACCAATGCAGAGAATATACAAGGCTTGCTGTCTACTATTGATCCTAAGTCCCCTGCTCTCGAGCAGACCAAGCAGCTCTACAGCCAAATTTTCGCAGCCTATGATCTAAAATCGACTTTGGAATCGACTAAAATCATTCATTATACCAAGGATACCGCAGCCGTATATATGGTTCAGACGAGCATCAAGCTTAAGGGTCCTGACTTTCAGGATAACCGCTCCACCTCTGTCACAGTGCTAAAGAAATCTACAGAAGGTAAGTGGTTGCTGGATCAGACCTATCCGCTTAGTGTGGATAAGCTGACTCCATAGAGTATGAGGAATCCTGACCTAAATCAACTCGCCTACCGGTAGTAACACAAAATAACGGCAAGCCCCCATTTACCCGGAGGCTTGCCGTTTGCTTATTTAAAGTGCCGGAGCATTAGTTTTATCTGCTCTTTTGCGCTCCTTAGCCGATTTACGGAAGTAGAACAGCTCGTAAATCGCTGGAACTACAACCAGCGTAAGCAGTGTTGCCGCAGTTAACCCCCCAATAACTACAATCGCCAAGCTTTGCGAGACGATACTGCCCATCTCGGCATGGCCGAACAGCAGTGGAGTCATGGCGCAAATGGTAGCAATTGCCGTCATCAGAATCGGGCGCATCCGTGTTCCTGCCGCTTCCAGAATGGCTTCGCGAATACCCATATGCGTTTCATTCTGCTTAATACGGTCGATAAGCACAATCGCATTCGTGACGACGATACCAATTAGCATCAGAGCCCCGAACAGGGCAGTGAAATCAGGTGTTACGCCGGATACGATCAGTCCAACAATCGCCCCAATCGCAGCCAATGGCAAGGAGAACATGATTGCCAGAGGAGCACGAAGGGTTTTGAAGGTGAGGACCATGATCAGATACACCAACCCGATGGAGATCAGCGCTGTCATACTAAGGTCAGCGAAATCCTCTGACTGATCAACCGAGGCTCCGCCTGCAAATAGAGTCACACCCTTTGGAAGGGTAAGACTATCGGTTTGCTTTTTAATATCCGCTCCGATTTCAGACACCTTCTTCGGATCCACTTCCGCTGTAATTCTCGCATATGGCTTCCCATCTTTATGGAACAACAGTGCTGGTTCATTCCGAACCTCATAGGTTGCTAGTTGAGACAACGGCTTTGGACCTTCAGCAGTCATGAGCGTCATTGCTTTTAAATCTTGCTCCGACTTTGGCTCAGCTATAGGATCTAACACTACTCCTGCAAGTGTACCGTCCAGTTCGATTTGCCCCATAGGGATCGGATTCAGCATAGCCGACAATTGCATGGTAATTTCTTGTGCATTCGTCTGTGCTGGATCTACCTTAAATGTAAAGACAGGTTTGGTATCCTCCATATTGCTACTGACCTTCTGAATACCCTCCACAGTCTTCAACTTATTCGTAACTTCTGCTGCAACAGCAGTAATATCTGTAAGATTATCACCCACGATATCAATATATTCGCTAGTGGAGCTTGAACCCATCATACTCATTTGATTAGCAACAAGTGTTGCCCCAGCGTAGGAATCCTTCACATCACGGACATGATCGATGAAGCCTTGCGCATCCGCACCTTTTTTCATCACAACGGTATAGTCCACTAAGGTCTCCGAGCTGACAGACCCCCACTGGGCCGCATCTGCACTGTTCCCTGATTGCATGATCACCGTTTCCGCTTCAGGCTGTTTCATCAAATCTTGCTCTAACTGCTTTCCTTTTTCTAAAATCTCTTTGACAGGAACATCCTTAGGATAATTCAACTGAACAGAGACATAGCTGGCATCTGAAGCATCAAGCGCACCTTTTGGCATAGTCACATAAGCAGCGATAGAGCCAATCAGAAGGAGAAGACCTAGCGATAAAGTAATCCATTTCCGGCGCAAATTCCAATCGAGGAATCGGGTGAACCATTTAGACGGCTCGTGTTCTTTCATTGAAGTTCTTCTCAGCAGCCATGAGCTTAACAGCGGAACCACCGTCAAAGCTACAACGAGTGAAGTTAACAGTGAATACGTGACCGTTAAGGCAAACGGAAGTAGGAACGCCTGTAAACTACCACGCAGAAGACCCATCGGCAGAAATACCGCTACCGTTGCAATCGTAGATGAAGTAATCGCTCTAGCCACTTCCCCAGTTGCGCTTATAATCATTTCACGGGAGAAGGGTTCTTTTTGCAGCCTACGGTAAATGTTCTCGATCACTACGATACTATCATCAACCAAGCGACCAACCGCAACGGCCACACCTCCGAGCGTAATAATATTCAGACTTATGCCGGATATATCAAGGAGATATAAGGTAACAGCTAGAGAAAGCGGGATAGAAACCGCCGTAATCAGGGTTGCCCGCAGGTTGCGTAGGAACAGTAAAATTACGATCGTCGCGAACAATGCGCCCAGCAATACTTCACGCATCATACTATTCACAGAGGTAACCACCATATCTGATGTGCTGAATACGACCGCTGCCTCTGCATTTGGAATGGTTTTGTTAATATGTGCAACGGTATCCTGTATATGATCTCCGACACTTACTGCATTCGCATTAGCTTCTTTGGTTACTATGGCGAAAAGAACATCTTTCCCATTCGAGCGGCTAACGCTCTCTTGATCTTCCTTCAATTCGACGGCAGCAATATCCTGCAGCTTAACACCCGAGGATACGGGTAGCTTTTTTAGAGTATCGATACTATCAATTGTAGAAACCACATTAACGTTACCTGTCTGACCACCAATCGTCTGCTCCCCAAGGGATGCCGATACATTACGTCCCTGAAGTAACCCTAGTACTTGAGGTGTCGTAATTCCTTTCTCAGCCATTAATTTTGGATCTAGCTTCACCCGCACTTGCGGAGTTACTTTCCCATATAAGGCGACGTTGGCTACACCTTCTGCTTGTTGCATCTCTGGAATGATCGTTTCTTCCGCAAGCTTAAGGTTTTCTTTAGTCAGACCTTCGTCAAACGAAAGGGTGACCTGCGACACGGGAATCATGGAAGTATTCAGTTGAAGTACAAAAGGGGCCATCACCCCTTCAGGGAACTGCAACGAATCTACAACCTTTTGCACCTCCCCAGCTGCATCCTTCATATTTGTTTTTGAGTCATAAAAAATATTCACCTGTGCGTATCCGTCTCCGGAAGTGGACAGTATTTCTTTCTTTCCCTTAACAAAAGCGGCCCCAGCCTCAATCGGCTTCGTAACCTTCGTCTCCATCGCATGGGCATCCTGACCCGGACCGAGCACCGTTACAGTCACTTGCGGATTATCTGCCTCTGGCATAAATTCCATCGGTAGCGAAGTATAGCTCAGCCCTCCCACTACAAGCGCCATTACCACTAAAAGCCCTACCGCCGCCTTGTTACCGAACGACCATTTGGTTAACCATTTCATTATCGTTTCCCCTTCCACCCCGTATATTTCTGGTACTCCTCTTATGACTGCCCCATTATGTATTATTTTCCATCCCGAGATTTAGTTTAGACATTTTTGGTCGAAGTCAAAACAGCCCTACGGCTGGTTTTATACTCAGTCTTAAGACGGGGGGCTTTCTCCTTCCGAAGGATAGGGAATTAGAGCAAACAAAAAAAGAGCACCCCAAAAGCCATGTAAAATGGCTTTCGAGACACCCTTTTGCTATGATTATTATTTTTGTTTAGCGCGCACTGGATCGCGGAACATATATTTTAAGAGTGGTGGTGTTACAAGTGTAGTTACAATGACAACAATAATTACGGAAGTAAAATACTGCTGCTGCAACAATCCGCTTTGCAGACCTGTTGCCGCGATGATCAATGCAACCTCACCCCGCGAAATCATCCCTGAACCAATAATAAGCGACGAATGGTTATTAAATCCTGTAAGACGCGCCCCCAGACCGCCACCAAACAACTTGGTCAGAATGGCAATCACCGTCAACAAGAGGACGAATCCTAGTTGACTGCCAACCCCTTCAAAGGAAACATTAAGTCCGATACTGACAAAGAAGACCGGAACAAAAATCGAATAGGCGATAGGCTCAAGCTTAGATTCCACAGTGTGCTTAAAGGAGGTTTGTGAAATAGCAATCCCAGCTGCAAAAGCACCGATGATGCCTGCCATCCCCATAATTTCAGCAAAATACGCGAACGCAAAGCAAATCATTAGCGCCGCTGCGATAACAGCCTCTGTCACCTTTAACGGAGCCATCCATTTCATAACCCGCGGCACAACGAACCAACCCACAACAAGCGCTACAGCGAAGAACAACACTTTTTTCGTAATTAAAAGACCAATGGACACTGATTCTCCTGTGCCGAAAAAGCTCATTAATACAGCGAGCAAAATAACAACCAGAATATCATCGACTACAGCGGCTCCCAGAATGGTAGAACCTTCACGTGTATTCAACTTATTCATATCCTTCAGTACCTGGACCGATATACTGACCGATGTTGCACTAAGAATGACACCCATAAACATAGCATTATGATAAGCAAAACCAAACATTTCTCCGATGGCGAATCCACCTAGAAAAGGTAAAATAATACCTCCGACGGCTACTGCGAAAGCTGACTTCCAGTTCTTGCGCAGTTGATCCAGATCAGTCTCAAGCCCTGCTATAAACATTAACAATAGAACACCGATCTCCGAAAAATAATGAATAAACTCTCCATTTTGAATCCAACCCAGTACCGCAGGACCTAGTATAATACCGACAATTAACTTACCCAGTACCGACGGTTGTCCCAGTCGTACAGATAAATCACCAGCTAGCTTGGTGAATAGTATAATCAGCATAAGATATAGAACAAACTCCATGTTTCATCCACTCCCTTGTTGTATATAAGAACTGCCAACCAGGGACATCTCCAAGCCAAAAAAAGACAAAGAGGAGCCCTTGTTGACAGGCTCCTCCAAAAAACAAAAAATTATTCAATTAAACAATATTAAATATATTATAACCGTAATATAAAAGACTGTAAACAAGATACGCCGATATTTTACCTTATGCAAATTTTAGTTAATAAAGAATCAGCTTCACTATTTTAGATAGAACACTTCACGTAAAGGCAACATTGGCACCTCATCATTGAAATCAAATGACCCTTCAACCATCTTTGAAGTAATGGCATTCCATCGGTTGCAGGCGTCACTTTTAGCAATGTAATCGAAAGCCGCTTCTGTATCCTCACATTCAAAGCAATAAAAAAATTGATTACCATTCTGAAAGATGGAGTAGTTAGAAATACCAGCCTTACTGTGCTCCTCCAAAACTTCTGGCCAAGGATTTAAATGCATCGCTACATACTCTTCCAGACATTCTTCCTTCACCCGCCATGTCCAAGCCAATTTATTGCTGCTCATCTGTTCATCCTCCTAGAAATGTCCTCTATTGCACATAATAAGAATCAAATACATTTGATACCTATTATTGTACCTGAAGGTAACAGCCCAAGCTATGAATATCTAGTCTTATGCTTTCTAAGCATTAATTCCCGCTTCACTTGGGCGGAGAATGGCAGAACCAATCGCCAGCAGCACAGCAGCCATGAGACCTAAGATGGCAAAGGGTAACCACAACTCATTCCAGCCCCCACCGGTTGCAGCGATGTCGACCGCTTGGATGGCCCATTTTTGCGGAACAAAGTTAGCCGCCTTCTGCATATAGTCCGGCATAATGGATAAAGGCCAAAAGCAGCCGCCAAGCATACAAGTCGGTGTGATAATAAGGGAATTCAGCATACCAGCATTATTAGGATTACGAATTAATCCTGCCACTGTACTCGCGATCCCCATAGACACCAGCATAAATGCCGCAAGAACAAGGAAATAGAGATAGATTGGAACTTCATAATCATAGTGCAGCACCCAGCGACCTAAGGCGAGCACTACGACGATCTGAATCAGTCCGACCATGAAGCTACCCAGAAAATTACCAATAGCAATCTCGTAAGAACGAACCGGAGCACTGAACATTCGCATCATCGTCCGGCCTTTCCGATCATCCATAATCAGAGACACAGAGCTCGTGACCAGGCTCATGAGAAACATTAGCGTTAAGCCCGTAACGACTCCCAGTCCCTCCCGAGGATATAGATTATAATCAGTTCGAATGCTGCCAATACTGTGCTGTTCCGCTCTTTGCATAACCGTAGTAAATTGTGCGTCAACGTCCTTAGATCCGTTATTAACTGCCCCTATGATCGCGGCCGTACTCCTCATTTCATCAGCAATTGTGCTCGCTTTTAATTTAATCATAACGGAAGTTTCATTCGTCTTCAGCTCATACACACTAATTTGTGGCTCTTCTCCAGCAAGTAGTGCCGAAGTGAAGCCTGCTGGAATTAGAATCCCCGCTTCTCCATTCTGATCGACTACGCCTTCTCTTAAAGCAGTCTCGTCAGTCTTTTCTACAAATTTATATTCTCCGGAATTCTTTAGTTCAGTGAGCAAATGCTTACCTGCTGCCCCGTTATCCATATTCGAATATAGCACAACAGCTGGGTTCTCTCCCATCGTTCCAGTAACGGAAACAATACCTGCAAGTACAATACAAGGAAGCAGAATATAGATGAGCACCCCCTTCCTAGTACCAATGGTTCGTTTCACCATGTTCCAGGCAATCGTTAAGATTTTATCCATGATAACCCACCTTCCGGTACGAGATAGCCGCTGCACTGAACAACACTAGGCAGATCAGCGATAACACTCCCAAATTCGGCATGATTTGCGATACATCGGCATGTAACATCATTTTCAGAATAGCCTGCATTGCCCAATGATTAATCGTAAACGCCCCTATAGAGTTCACCCACGATTCTGGAAGTGGTGCCATTCCCCCGCTAATGAAGGTCATACTTACAGTGAGTACCGTAACCACACTTCTTGCGCTTGCTCCAGTCTTGCTGAACATAGAAATAACGATAGATAAGGTCATTGAAGCCACTATCATCAGCAGGCAAAATAGGAGTAACAAGCCCGGGCGATTTCCCCAATTCACACCGAACAGCACATTCGTCAGAATAATAATCGCTGCGCACTGTACTATACTTACAACACCCACACCAAGCATTTTGCCAATAAACAGTTCTGAGCCTTTGACTGGCATTGAATTTATCCGGAAGAGGGTATGATTTTCTTTTTCATTAAAAAGAGAAGTACATACCGTCAAGCCGCTATACAGCAAAAACATCAGCATCATGGATACCGCATAGAACTGGGAAGAAGTATATGAATATCCTCCCTCGCTCAGTTCTCCAAGCTTTACGGAAGGCTCATTACTGGTGGAACTAGGTGCCATAACGTTCAAAGCTTCTGGACCCAGTGTCATCGCCACAGACTGTTTATAATTAAGATTCCTCAGAAAATTATCGAAAACCGTCCCTGCCACCCTGTTATCTGTACTTTTTTGGCCCAGTATAAATTCCAGCTGTGCGGCTTCACCGCTCTGTACCTTACTATCAAAGCCTGGAGGAACAACAACCGCATAACCATATTTTCCTGTTCGCAGACCGCTTTCTGCCGCCTCTCGACTACCCACCATAACCGGAGTAATGATATCCTTAAGCTCTGTTGACTTCAAAAAGCTATCCATCATCGCCGAGCTCTCATAGCCCTCACCAGAAAGATTAACAACAGCCACTCGCACAACATCAATAGTAGTGGAGCCTTTGTCACCAACGACACCGGAGAGCGAAGCACCTAAGAGAAAGATCAATAACAGGGGCAGCAAAAACATATTTAATATCATAGAACGTGAGCTAAATAGTCTTCGCAGCTCATAGATCATAATCGTCCAAGTATTCATCAGAATAATCCCCCCTTTAATCTCTTAAGGTCCTTCCGGTCAAGTTCAGAAACAACGTCTCCAGATCAGGTTCTTCAATATTCAGCGAGCCGATAATCCCCTTATGCTTGGCAAAAATAAAAAGGATGTCCTGTAGCTCCCCTTGTGAAGAAGGCAGATACAGCTCAACTACTTCATCCTTTGCTTCTACGCGTCTAATTCTAGGGTGAAGCGTCAGCTCCTGAACAAGCTCCGGTGTGATATTAGCAGCTTTAATGACGATTTTTTCTTCCTTGGCAACGCGTTCTCGCAGTTCTTTTTCCGTGCCGCAAGCAATGATATGCCCTTTATCCATAATGGCTACCCGATCGCAAATGGCCGCAACCTCCTCCATATAGTGACTGGTATAAATAATCGTTGAACCAAGTCGATTGAGCTCCTTAACCGATTCAAGAATATGATTACGAGATTGCGGATCAATCCCCACGGTAGGTTCATCCATAATAATCAGCTTGGGACGATGCATAATAGCACAGGCAATATTCAGACGTCTTTTCATCCCTCCGGAAAAGGTTGAGGGTTTCTCTTTAGCACGATCGCTAAGGCCTGTGAACGCAAGAGCCTCATCTACCCGTTCCTTCAAGAGCTTGCCACGCAAACCATACAATCTTCCGAAAAAGGTAACGTTATCCGCCGCTGTCATCGTGTCGTATAAGGCTAATTCCTGTGGAACCAAACCAATTCTTTTCTTCACCTCAAGTGATTTCGAGGACACGGGCAGACCGTCGATAACAATGTCTCCCCCGTCAATCTTAAGCAAGCCGCAGATCATACTGATCGTTGTACTTTTACCCGCTCCGTTCGGGCCTAGCAAGCCAAAGATTTCTCCTTCTTCTATCGTCATGTTCACATGATCTACTGTTAATTTACCTTCATATCGTTTCACCACATCGGTTAATACGGCGATTGCCATCTTTTCATCGCTCCTGTCTTTGCGCTTCTATATTTACAATTTTAGCTTAAAGGGATTGACCACGGAGGTACGAAAAGTCATCTTTTGAAGGTGACTTAAGTCATCTCCTGAAGAAGTAGGCGAATATGCTAAGATTAGAAGAAACTCTATAAAGGATGTCTTAGGTGTGACTAGAGAACTGACCCTATTGCGATACCTACTCATCATAATTCCTGCTTGTATTAGCATTTACATCTATCCATATGCCGACTATGGAATCTTCACGTTGCATATTCTGATGCTTCTATTCCTTGTGGTCATGGTGCCAAAGCTCCCCCGTTCCTTTCATGCCTTAATAAGCATTGTGGAAATACTGTTCACTGCCTGGTTATGTTACCAGTACGGCAGCATAATGATTTTCCCGGCCATTTCAGCATTACTTTATTATTCTAGACTTCAGCCCCAAGCAGTACCTCTCGTGTTTACGGTTGTGCATCTGATTACCTTGAACATAGCGCTCTGGGATTCTCCAAAACTTATAATCACATTCATCAATATTACTTTTCTGCTCATCGCCTATCTCAATGAATTGTTACAGAGGGCGGGTCGGGGCCGTGAGAACACCCTCAATCTTTACGATGAGCTGCGAAAAAAGCATTTCGAGCTGGATGAAGCCCGCAACCGACTGCTGGAGTTTAACGCCCAAATAGAAGATGCAGCCCAGTCCAAAGAACGGGTTCGCATCTCCCGCCAGCTCCATGATGATATCGGCCACCGCCTCATCCGCATTAAAATGATGATGGAAGCCGCGCTACTCACCTTACCCACCTCCCCTGAAAGCGGAATGCAGATGATGGAGCTCATTCGAGATCAATTGTCAGCCAGCATGGACGATATGCGCTCTGCAGTGAAGCGTATCAACTATACGCCACAATTAGAGGGAGCTTATGCGTTAGACCGTCTGCTAGAAGAGATCGGCCGCGATACGGGAATTGAGACCTCATACCAAGTGCATGGGATACCTTACCCGCTATATCCTAGTATTCAGGTGATCTTGTATAAGAACGCCCGAGAAGCCATAACCAATGCCCTACGTCACGGAAATGCAACTGCGATTTCGATTAAAGTCGACTTTAGTGATACTGGAGTTACGATGGAGGTCAGCAACAACGGGACGCTTCCCGAAGGCAATAAACTAACCAAACTGCCGGAAAGTGGAGGGGTCGGGATGAAAGGAATGTTCGAACGAACACATCTGATCGGCGGAACCTTGGAATGGCGGCAGGAGCCTCAATTCACCATTGTTACGCGGTTGCCCATTTATAAGCAGGGAGAGATTGTATAGGCAACGTAGGACTTGAAGCAAAAAAAGAAATCTATATTATGAAGAAGGAGCCACGCTAATGATTAAGGTGATGATTGTAGATGACGATCCTTTTATTCGTCAAAGTCTGCAAGTACTGATAGGGATGGACCCCGATATTGAAGTGATCGGAGCTGCCAGTGACGGAAATGAGGCCTTGAATTTGCTCCAAGCGGGAAATATGGCGGATGTGATTCTGATGGATATTCGGATGCCAGGCTGCGGTGGTGTTGAAGGGACAGAAAAAATTAAGCAGGCTTTTCCTCAGGTTTCGATACTGATGCTAACTACCTTCGATGACGATGAGTATATCATTGAGGCGCTGCGGAACGGAGCCAGTGGATATTTGCTCAAAAACATACCGCCTGACCGTATCATACAAGGTGTCAAAACAGTTAATGAAGGCAACATGCTGATTCACCCTGATATCGCGCGCAAACTAGCCACCTTTCTACAGCCCGCGGCCCGTCCAGAATCTCCACAGCTACAGCCACTGGAATCTTTCGGACTGACCAAAATGGAATTGGCCGTTGTCGCCTCCATCGCTCAGGGACATACCAACAAAGAAATCGCCGGACAGCTGTTTCTTAGCGAGGGTACGGTCAAAAATTACATAACGGATATTCTAAGTAAATTAGAGCTGCGAGATCGGACGCAAATTGCTATTTTCTATTTGAAGGGTGGGCGTGGATAGGAGTTCTACAAAAAAGCCCGGACTCTATTTCCAGAGTCCGGGCTTGACTTTAGTTATCCTTCCGCTGATTCCTTCTTGGCTTCAGTAGCTTTGTTCCGTTTGAGTCGGCCGTTCGGAAGATGCCGGCTGCGAGTACCTGTCTTCATCGCGATGATGCTGAAGATGCTGGAAGGCTTCGCCTCCGCAGTAACCGCTCCATCTGTCTCCGGTACCAGAATGATGCCGAGCTGATGATGGTCCCCGTCGTAGATCGGGCTCTGAAGGTATTTGCTCTCCCCTTCACGGTTCTGCACCTCCAGCTTGCAGAACGCTGGATTCATGCGCAGCGCCTCATGTAGCTGCGCGGCATCGGTCAACAGGACCCCGTTGACCTTCAGTAAAATCTCGCCGGGCAGTATGCCCAGCTCCTGTCCGGGACTGCCCGGCAGCACGGCCAGCACCTTGCGGCCGCGCGGTGGATGCACGAAGATGGGGCTGATGCTGCGCTCTTCCAGAGCGCTGTACCAGCTTAACCCTTCGTGCAGCACCATCGCTGCGAGCGCCGCGAGCAGGGTCAGCGGGCTCCACCAAGCGGCAAGCAGGCTTAAGCCGAGCAGGACGATGCTGTACATCAGCAGCCGTCCTGAAGTGCGGGCCGCCTTGCGCCCGGGCAGCATGCCCTGCGTCATCTCGCTGAAGCCGATGATAACGGGCAAAGAGACAACGCCAAGCCCGCCGCCCAGCAGCGGCTGCCATGGCAGATCCGTTCCTGCCCCCGAAGGGATCAGCAGGAACAGCGGCAGCGGCCAGAAAGCCTGCAGCTGATAGCCGCCGACAACCATGCCGCGCTTGCCCTTCAAGAAGAGGGGCGTCGCAAGCTTCGCCCCTTGCCAGCGGGCCAGCAGCGCCTCCGCCATGTGCAGTAGCGCAGCTAGCACTAGCAATGCGGGAATATCCATCTCCCGTATGGCTGTTGTAATATTCCCGACCGCTCCGCTATGTAAAGCGTTTGGAAAGAAATTCAGTACAAATTGAATCACACCTAGCAAACCTATAGAATAAGCGAAGCACAAATACCGTACACGCAATAGCGATAACACTATACTGACTACCCAAATGCAGGCCACAGCTGTACCTGATAAGGATACTCCTAACAATATGGCTGCAATAGAAACCACTAGTCCCATCACCAGCCCGCTCCACACCGTTCGCCACGTTTCTTGACCCCAGCTATGTAACTTCACATGAATTAGCTTACGTTCTAATGCCACCTGCCGACGGTAATACAACGCAATAAATATAATAGCAATATAGTAATATGGCTGGATCAATAAGTGTAAGAACGCAGTGCCCAAGCTTCCTAACCAATCCTGAATCACATTCAAACTGTTCGTCACACTCCTTCCTACTCTAAAAAAAACTTTCATGAACCCCTGTTCACATACCAGAGTGAAAATGTTCATCCCTCTTATTCATTCATACCATTCACTTTGGCTAGACTATAGAAAGCCTGTAAAAGTGCAGCATTTTGTACAGATATCCTCTTCATTAAGCGCGAATACTGCAAATGTACAGGAATAACCTCACTTATAGCTCGAAAGCTCCTCATGGAGCAAGTATTACTGCAGATTCGCAGGAATTATTGTTTCGGCCATTCTCGTACCATAAAATAAATGTATTATTGCAGGTTTATTCGGCGGTTATCCTTACTAATTAGTCAACCATCAGCAGCTTTGAGCTACACCGTGTGCGCTATACCCTTGAACGATTAAATATATCTAGAAAAAAAGAAGGCTGAATTCAGCCTTCTTACTTTTTCGACGCTGCCGCCTTAATTTCCTTCTGAATCTCAGCAATCCCTCTATTCCGTTGGTTGTCGTTGGCAGGGTCCTGGATCACTTTGATCAGTGCCACCTCCAGCGCCTCCGCAGTCTTGGCATCAATCATGCCTGTGACTTGAAGTTTCGCTTCACTCTGGAATTTCTTCACTGCATTCTTAGTACCAGTATCGAAATAACCATCTTTGCGACCAGGCTTGTAGCCTAAGCCATCCAGCATAGTCTGTGCACTCTTTACATCACCGTTGTTCATGTTATATTGCAGCGTCACGCTCTTGTTAATCGGAGCCACTGAGAAGTAATCCGGCTGCGCTACCGCGATATCCGGTTTGATTCCCTTTCCGTGGATCCATGTGCCGTCCGGTGTAAGCCATTTAGCAATGGTAACCTTCAGCAAGCTGCCATCTCCAAGCTGTTTATCAAAGCTTGTCTGCACCGTGCCTTTACCAAATGAATTATCACCAATTAGCTTGGCTCCCGCGGACTGCTGCAAGGCTCCCGCCAATATTTCCGAGGCGCTCGCACTACCTTTATTCATTAGCACTACCACTGGATAAGCCTTACTTGATCCCTTGGAGGTACTAACTTCGCGTTTTTTATCTTTGTACTCAATTTGAACTATGTTTTTGCCAGCTGGAACGAACTCTTCAGCCATTTCAATCACAATCGGAAGGACACCACCTGGATCATTACGGACGTCAATGACCAGTCCCTTCATGCCTTGCTTCTCTAGCTTCCCAAGTTCTTCCTTGAATCGTTCTGCGGTATTTAGGGAGAACTGAGTAACCTCGATTACCCCTACTCCGTCTTTTTCCATGGTTGAGTAGACTGTCTCAAGCTTCACATCATCCCGTGTAAGGGCGAACTCCAGAGGCTCTACAGAACCTGAGCGTTGTATTTTCAAAGTAGCCTTACTGCCTTTAGGTCCGCGTATCTTCGCAACAGCAGCATTTAGATCCATGCCTTCTAGCGATTCTCCGTTAACGGACAAAATGACATCCTTAGCCTGAATTCCTGCTTTTTCAGCAGGTGAACCCTTGATTGGGGAGACCACGACTACCTTACCATTATCCGAAGAGACTTCTGCACCGATACCTGAAAAGGAACCCTCAATGCTCTCTTCAAATTTCTCAGCAGTTTCTTTACCCATATAGTTGGAATAGGGATCGCCTAGCGCTTCCATCATACCGTTGACAGCACCATCTATCAGCTTCTCCCGATCTACCGTCTCGTAGTAATTGCTCTCAATCAAACTGAGCGCAGTCCCAAGCTTCTGGGATTCCTTCTGCTGTAGACCTGCAACCTGCAACGCAGAGGCTAATCCTTGTCCTGCAGCTTGTCCAAAGACATGAGTATAACCCGTCACGCCCAAGGTTACTAAACTACCGCATAGCAGGGCGGCGACAATCATAAACGCCGCGGTGCTTTTTTTTAACATGATGTTCCCACCGTCCCTTCTTGTCCATCTTGTAAACAACATCCTAAGTCCGTCCTGAAAGGTACGGTATCTCTTCCAGTATATGCCGTACAATCAAATAATATGAGTTATAAGTTCGTTAAAAATTAGAGATAAGGCATAGGATTTACAATCTTACCGTCAATCCGTACTTCGAAGTGAAGGTGGGGACCCGTTGAATTACCTGTGGAACCTGATTCAGCAACCACATCTCCGCGATTGACTTTATCCCCGGCACTAACTCTAAGACCGCCTTTACGTATATGTCCGTAGAGCGTCCAAACTCCGCCTCCATGATCAATAATTACACAATATCCATAACCGCTCCACCATTCAGCCAAGATAACCGTTCCGGAATCCGCCGCATGAATATTGGTTCCTTGTGGAACCGCAAAATCGACGCCGGTGTGTACTTTCCCCTTCTCACCCGTGATTGGATGTGTCCGTGGTCCATAAGGGGATGAGATTCTTGCGGATCCTACAGGAAGTAGAAACGGCCCATCTCCACCTGAATATCCCGTATCACTAGAGCTGGAGCTAGAACTACTGCTTCCCTTACTAGCTGCAGCTGCAGCTGCAGCCTTCTTGGCAGCCGCCGCAGCTCTACGAGCCGCTTCCGCCTTAGCCGCTGCTGCTCTGCGAGCGGCTTCCTCCGCCTTAATCTTATCCTTTTGCGTTTCCAGCGCAGAGCGTTCGCTTGCCAGTTTGACTAGCTTTTCATTCTGCTCTTCACTTAAATCATCACTTTCTTGAATTTGCTTATCATAGAATGCGATAAGCTCCTGTTTCTCAGCTTCTTTCTCCTTCAGCAAACTTCTCTGTTGTTCCAAAGAAGTATACAGCTGCTTGGCTTGGGCATATTGCCCTTCAAGCTCTTGTTTCTTCTCTATCACCGTCTGCTTGTCCAGCTTATGTTGAACTAACAGCTCCTGATCCTGATCCACAATCATCTTAAGTGAATCCGCGCGATCCAGAAAATCAGCAAAGCTTGTCGAGGAGAGCAAAACATCCAAGTAAGAAACCGCTCCATCGGTATACATTAATCGAACACGGGATCCTAAGACTTCCTCTCTAGAGGCGACTCGTGCTTCTGCTTTATCCAATTCCGTTGCCGTAACATTCAGAGATTGTTCTGTATCGGAAATTTGGGTAGAGATTTCGGTCATTTTGCCCTTAACTTGATCCACTTGCTGTAAGACATACTGCAGATTGAGATTCGTCTTATTCTTATAATGCTGTGCTTCCTGCGTTTGGGACGCCGCTTTCTCCTGCTGCGCCTTAGCTTCCTGCACCTCTTTTTGCAGCTGCTTTAGCTGCTTATCGATTTCGGCAACACTTGTTTTTTTGGCATATCCATCAGAGGGCTGGAATATAGTGACAGCTAGTAACATTACGGCTAGTCCGGCAGCAATCTTCTTCAACTTGCACTCCCCATCCTTCACTTTTTAATATTAAACTTTCAGGAACCTACGAATAGAAACCGTACTTCCCCAGACGCCGATCAGCACGCCTAGTCCAACTAGTACACCGACGACCAGCATCCAAATATTATCGAACGGAATTAGCTGCAATTGGAGCATAGGATCTCCCTGTACGGTTGATTCCAAAGTGCTGTAACCCAAATACAAGACAACGGAGGTAATGAGCGATCCGATCAGACCGATCAATGCCCCTTCTATAAAGAAAGGCCAGCGAATAAAATAATTTGTCGCGCCTACGAGCTTCATAATGCCAATCTCCTTACGACGAGCAAGTATCGTAACCCGAATCGTATTAGAGATGAGGAACATAGACATGAGCCCCAGACCTGCTACAAAAATAAAACCAATGTTTCGTACAGCGCGTGTTATTTTGAACAAGGTTTCTATTGAGCCCTTGCCATATTTCACTTTGTAAATGGGCTGATCAGTATGTGTCTTGTTGAGTGCTTCAATCTTCTCAGCCACAAATGATACCGTAGTAGGTTCGACAACTTCTACCTTAAGCGTATCTGGGAGAGGGTTATTGTCTTCATCGAACCCTTCCAGAAGCTCAGCCGCGTCCTCACCCATATCTGCACGGAGATCTTTAAGTCCTTGATCCTTGGAGATGAACGTAATCTTGCTGACCTCCGGCATATTGCCAATTTCAGTCTGCAAAGTCTCACGCAACTTCTGATCTACATTTAGTGCCAAATGCACATTAATCTGTACCTGGCTGTCTGCCTCATCCGCTACAGCATTCACATTAAGAACAAGAAGAATAAATACACCTAGGACAAAAAGAGAGACGACGATGGAAGTGATCGAAGCAATCGACATCCAGCCATTACGGAATACGCTTTTGAAGCCTTCCCGCAAGTGTCGCAAGAAGGTCTTAAAACTCATAGCCATATTCCCCTCTCGCCTGGTCTCTCACAATGTTTCCGTTCTCAATCGCAAGCACCCGCTTGCGCATTTTATTCACGATATCTCTATTATGGGTAGCCATTACAATTGTTGTTCCACGAAAATTAATTTCGTCCAGCAGCTGCATAATGCCCCATGAAGTCTCAGGGTCCAAGTTACCTGTAGGCTCGTCCGCAATAATAACAGATGGGTTATTAACAATAGCCCGAGCAATTGCAATACGCTGCTGTTCTCCACCTGAGAGCTGTGAGGGCTCACGATTTGCTTTATTTTTGAGTCCAACCAGATCAAGAACTTCATTCACACGTTTCTTGATGACCTTCTTCGGGGCTTCAATAACTTCCATGGCAAAAGCAATATTCTCATACGCTGTCATCCTTGGTAATAACCGAAAGTCTTGAAACACAACGCCGATATTACGGCGCACATATGGGATTTTACGTTGTTTAAGCTTCCCTATGTTAAAGCCTCCCACAGAAATTTGACCTTTAGTTGGCACTTCTTCTCTATAAATCAATTTCATAAAAGTAGATTTACCCGCGCCGGATGGACCGACAACATACACAAATTCATTGCGGTCAATTTTTACTGAAACTCCTTGCAGTGCGTGAGTTCCGTTAGGGTACGTCTTCCATACATCTTGCATTTCAATCATTTTCTCACTTCCCAATTATGACATTTTCCACTTGTGTGAATCGACAGGGTACAGCTTAAGTTTCCATAAACTTCAATATTTCCGCAATGTATCTATTGTAACAAATCTGTAACCGATTGAGTACCCCGTAACTGCCCCACTATTCGAAAGTTTTGTAATGTCTGTACATATACATATAAAAAGCACCTACTGTGCCGCTCGCAGAAGCCATTCAGGAAGGAGATTATTCATGAAAAAAATCCATCTTACCCTCATAATAGTCATTGCACTCATTCTTATCGGCTCATTAATCTATGGGGGACTTCAACTATATGGTCATAAAAACACGCTTCCAAAAGGTACAACCCTTGCCGGATGGGAGGTGGGCGGGCTGAATATGTCAGAGGTACGTTCCGAACTGGAGAAAAAGCTACAGGCCCTTGAATCTATCCCCCTTGTGTTGCAGGTCGAAGGGAATTCTGAGCTTACCCTCAAGCTTAAACAAGCTGGAATGACCTATGAAGCCGCTGCTTTTGAGCAAGGTCTACAAGATCTTACGGAGGGGCGGCTATGGGATCGTGTAAAAGCCCGCTACAGCTTCCCCCAGAATTGGAGTCTTGAAGCCCATCTGGATATTGCTCAATTACAGACCATCTTAAGTCCCGCTTGGGAGAGAGAATCCTTCGGTGATCCAGTAGATGCTACACGGCGAATTACCGGGGATGATCGTGTAGTGTATACGTCCGAGAAGACTTCCCTTGAGGTAGACTGGACAGGAATGGTGACCTCACTATGGGCCGCTGCCCCCACTCGTTTTAGTCGACTACTCTCGCTGCAAGAGAAGGGAATTACTTTGGAAGTTCCATTAACCATATTACAACCGGACATCACTCTAAACGCTCTAAAGGAGCAAGGCATTGAGCGAAAAATCATGCAATTCAGCACCTCTCTCGGAGCAAGTGGACCTGGACGAATCTACAACGTTGAATCAGCAGCCAAAGCTGTGAACGGAACCGTGCTCCCACCTGGAGCCGTTTTTGACTATGGCAAAGCTATTGAAAAAGCAAAAATAGATTACGGCTTCCGCGAAGCGCCAGTCATTGTGAACGGTAAGCTACAAGCCGGCGTCGGCGGCGGAATCTGCCAAGTTTCCAGTACGCTGTACAATGCCGCTTTGCGCACCGGACTGGAGATTGTGGAGCGCCGCAATCACTCCTTGCCGGTCAACTATCTACCCAAAGGCCAGGATGCCACCTTTGCTGAAGGATATATCAACTTCCGTTTTCGCAATACGACTGGCAAATATCTAGTCATTAAAGCGGCTGTGCAAGGTCGATCACTATCGATCAAGCTCTTCGGTACTTTTCCGAAAAATGTTACATATAAGGTCCACTCACAAATCGTAGAGGTACTGCCTCCAGTCGACAAGTACGTAAACGACCCTTCCCTCCCCCGTGGAGGCTCACGCGTTATACAAAATGGGAAGACCGGATATGTTGTTGAAACTTACAGCACCCGGTTTGTTGACGGTAAATCCACTGAGGTAAAGAAATTATCCCGTGACGTGTATTACGCACAAAAACGATTAATCGCCATCAATCGTGGAGGCGTAAGTAAATCTGTTATTCCAGAAGCACCTAGAAAGCAGTTGGTAGAGGATGGCGTTCGAAGTGAATAGATTACCTACAAAAAAAACGGTCAGACCTCGTGAGGTTCTGACCGTTTTTGCTTGTTCATCTATTTTACCTGTAGATGACCTTTCTCGCCTTTAAAATTTACGATTCGGGGGTACATTAGAAATAGATCTATAATCAGAAAGGATGAACACCATGTCAACAGCTCTTGTAAATGATCTCTCTAATATTGTCCGCAGTGCACCTGCTATTTTCGCCTCACGTACTTGCAGAGAAGCCCTTCGCGTAATGTTCCAGCACCCAGAATCCAAATGCATCGTCGTCTGTAACGCCACGAATGAACCGCTTGGATTGTTAATGTGCGACCGTTTCTTTTTAAAAGCCACAGGAAGATCAGGAGTAGATCTGTTCTACAAAGAACCTGCCATGAAGCTCATGAACAAAACTCCACTCATTTTTGATATCTCCACATCACTTGAATCCGTATTAGCTACTGCTATGAGCCGCCCAGATCCTATGAAGAATGACTGTGTCATCATTACCCGTAAAGGCAAATTCGCAGGTGTTGTTTATATCTCTGACCTGAAGCGTAGTTAGTTCATTGCCCCTGTCATCATCTTTCCTCTAATACCTTCCCCTTTCCTCAGAAAAGAATATCCGGTGACGTGTCGATTCTCCAGTATCCCTCCACTTTTTTCAGCTTCACATACACCGACTCACTGCTTTCCTGCGCACCTGGATAAGGAACGGTCAGTTCAAATTCAGCGGTTGTCGCAGTTTTAGAGAGCATGCGGGCGGTGGCTTTTTCATACATTAATAAATTGCCCACATCTGCATTAACCTGCGACATTCTTCCGTTATACTCCAAAAATTGAGTCTGCACATAATATGCCGCTGCATTGTGAGTGTAGGCTTTTTTTATGTAATTCATCAGCTTCGTCTTTGTGCCAATGTCACTGGAAAGATAACGGTACTCCTGCGCTTTATACGTGAAGGTTTCTATCGGGAAGATGTTTCCGCCTCGATTACTATAGAAATAAAGAGCTCTTGCATGGACTACGAGCGGTATGATGCTCTTCACCGTCAAATTATTGATGGTAGCAGGGCCCTCTTTCCCAGGCGCAGACACAGCCACCTTCTTGACTGCCGTACTCCCTGCTGACGGTGAAGCTGCCATAGCTCCCCCACTTGCTGAGATAAGGCCTATGGAAAGGGCCAACGAACCAATCATCCACTTTTTGTTCATTCAGAATTCCTCCTTTTTCATCTGAAAAATACAGGCGATAGCCACTGTTCCAGCTTATGCACCCCGCAAGCTAAAATACCCAATAAACAGAGGAATGAAAACGCATTTATATTTTATAGTAAAGAAAAAAATCCACCCTCCTGATTTACAGGAAAAGTGGAGTCGTGAAATAGTCTTATTACAACGGTTAGAGATCTAATTCGAAGATGGAGTAGCAACCTCATAATAAGCTGTGAAAGCTACGTTAGCCGTCAAGATACTTTCAGGACTATCCTTAGATCGCTCTTCATAGGATTGCTGGAAATTAAACGAGTCTACATTCACAATACGGGCCAGTATTTGTAGCTCATCCATCCACTGCCGTATGCTTGTGTAGGTGCCCTCTACTACAGCAGTCATTTTAACTTGTTTGACCGTCGGGAACAGCACTTCAGCCGAACCAGTCATTTGCTGAATCGGATTAGCCTCATCCAAAATAAAGCTGACATCCTTTAAGCGTGCCTGTGAGGACATCCCAACCGCTCGTAGATCATCAATCAAGCCTTCGCTGTCATCGCCTTTCGGGAGTGCTGCCAGAAGTTCCTGTTGTTCGGAATCTAAAGAAGTAGCGCTGCTTTTTAGTTCATTAATTTTAGTTTGAAGAATCTCTGCTTCTTTTTCCAGCTGTCTGATCTCGGCGTTCTGTGCAGATATTTCTTTATTTGTCGGTTGAACACCCAGCATATAAAAGGCAAACAGCATCAAGAACAAAATCAATACACCCAGTACGATTGGAGAGCGATACTTATTGAACTGTTCCATCGCTGTTCACCTCCTCTTGGCTTTCATCCGTTCCATTTGTCTGTTGATGATTTGCTAATAAGTTTACTTTATAAATGGCTGTATACATATTTAAGGAAGTGGCTGCATTCGTTGGCCCCGCACTCTGATCCACAGTCCCTTCGGTCAGCTTCGAAATAGAAGCATCCACCGTGAAGGACATCTGACGCAGCTGTCTTAAATAGTTAGAGGCATCTACCATAGTAGGTACATTTACAGTCAGGTCAATTGATGTCCGGTAGGTGTAGTTAATGTCACGGATAAAAGCACCCTGCGGCAGCCCTGCGACTACTTCATCTAGAATAGGAACAGCAATTACCTTATTGTTCTGAATCTCTGCGATTGCCGTCTTCCGATCTAACTGCCCAGGTCCACTGTTTTTAAGCTTCCCAAGCTCTACCTGCAGCATTAAACTGCGATCCTGCAAGCCTTGCAGCTCCTCTTTACCATTAGAGATTTGACCCTTATTAGCCGAAAAATAAATCCCCGTCCCAATCGTTCCCACCAGCCAGATCGCCACAAGACCCATGGTCACATAGGGGAATAATAACGTCTCCCGATCTTCTCTTGGCAGTAGGTCAATCGTGTCTACGCTGATCGTGCTTTTTAGAGCTGTCCCGGCCGCTACTCGGTAATCATTTAACTTAAGATCAGATACAGCATCTTTACCCATCTGGTCTAGGCTTATCGGTGTAATGTCGAGTTCTGCCAGCGACTGCTGAAGCTCTAGATCTAGCTGTTTACGAATGGAAGGGACACCTGTTATAACTAAGTTTTTGATACGAGTCGAGCCATCGTGCAAGCTATATTGGTAGAAGCTGAGCATCCGCGAGATTTCCGCAGTAATCTCCACCATTTGTTCCGGTGATAATTGCTCTTCCACAGCAACTGCTGTTTCTGCCAAAACTTCGCTGTCTACCATAAATTCCAATGCCGCAACATTTCGACCTTTATGCAGATCAAGCAAGTTAATCGTACGAATGAACACCGGATTACCATTTCTGAACATATAAACGTCCATGACGGATGGCTCTAGATTAATCAGCATCGTTTCCGCAAAGCTTTCCCCATGTCCAGTTGCTATACTTCGCGCCAAGGCGGTAGCCGAAATTTCAACACTGCTTATTCGAAGACCCGCACGCTCCAAAATCTCTACATAATCCTGTATCGATTTCCGCGGAGCGGCAAATACAAGCAAATGGCTATGTTCCTCATCCACTTCGAGCGTCACATAGTCATAAACAGGATTTTCAAATGGCAAATGCAGCCCCGTCTCCACTTCGAGCTTTACGAGCTGTTCAACCTGCTTATCGTTGGTACTTGGGATACTCATTTTGCGAATAATGATCTGCGAAGGTGGAATCGACAAGGAAACCTTGCTGCCCCTTAACCCTTCCTTCCTCACCCACTGCCTTACACGATCATAAAGCGCCTCGCTATCCGCCACCTGATTCTCTATGATCATGCCTGGAAGGAGCGGGAGATACCGTTTTTTGCGAACTTCCCATGACTGTTTATTCTTAAAACTAATATAACGAATTCCGGTAGCTTCAATTGAAAGTCCGGCCACTTTAGGGCCTAATCCAAGCATATGTCGATGTCCTCCTATCCGATGAGCGAGAGATACGCGCCAATGATGTCTGAACCATATCCGTAACTAATTAAAGCCCCTATTGCTAACCATGGTCCAAAAGGAACCGGTTGTTTGCGTTTGATGATTCCGAGCAGCATTAGCAGTCCTCCGACCACACTTCCAAGCAGACAAGCCATCAGAAAAGCCAAAATCACATTTGGAAATCCAATCACCAAGCCCAGCAGCGCAAATAGCTTCACATCCCCGGCACCCATCCCTCCAAACAGAACAAAGGGGATAAGAGCCCCTCCCCCAAGCACAGCTCCCAGCAAGTGATGCCATAACGGCCCCTCTGGATAGAGCAATACAAGAATAAGCAGGATCGGCAAAAAGAATAGCAATACCTTGTTCGGAATCAGCATGTACTTCAAATCCGCAACCGTCACAATAACCGCTAAACTCACAAACACGAACCCGAGGATTCCCTTCCCCGTCAGGCCAAATTGTAAGTACACCCATAGAAAAAGCAAACCCGTTGCCGCTTCTCCTAGCGGGTATAAAGGCGACACCCTTGTACCGCAATAACGACACTTGCCACCTGACAGCATGTAGCTTATCACCGGAAACAAATCCCGCCCCTTTAGCCGCGTATTGCAGTTCGGGCAATGTGACGGTGGATTAACCAAGGATTCCTTAGCTGGCACCCGCAGTGCCACTACGTTATAGAAGGAGCCTAGAGTCAGGCCCAGTAATGTGATGTAACTTGCGATGAATATCGTCATGGATGTCCTCTATTAACTTCTGGATTTTAAAAAAGGAATCGGGAAGTCCGATTCCTTTAGGGATAGACTATTATTCTACTAAAATACCACTAGTTTTTTGCACTTAAGACTTTGTCGGCACTGAATTCATGAATATCTGCTGTCTCACTTCCTGTCTCCAAAGTAACAGCATCCGTTTTACCCGTTTCAGCAGTGTTATCTAATTGTCCTTTTGCATTAAAATATACGAATCCTGAAGTGATTTCTTTTTTATCGCTAGGTAAGTATGTCTTATCTAAATAACCCTCCTTTTGAATATCTTTGATTAACACTTTACCAGCAGTTGCAAATTCACCATTTTTCACACCAATAACATATAATCTAGCTGCATCGTACACTTGGCGTGCGGTAGCAACATCTGCACTTTTTTTCGAATTATTAATTACATTCCCAATCAAAGGTATCGCAATAACTGCAATGATCCCCAGAATAACGATAACTGCCAATAACTCGATTAGCGTAAACCCCTTTTGATTTTCCTCTTTGCTCAATCTTCTCTTAATGGCTTGTGCTAACATTTTATTTCCCCCTCTAAGTGGTGTGTGATAATAAGGCCTATATTTTTTTGTTTCAGTGAATCCAACTACACTAGTGATCCTTCCTTGTCCAGCGCCAGCAAAAGATCTGTGGCCCTGCCCCGCTCCCTCGGGCGTCACCCCTCTCAATATTTACAAGGAACCGCAAGGTTCACATATTACCGTACAGACTGAACATCGGCAGCATAATAGCGGCCACGATCACACCTACAACACCGGCCAAAAAAGCAATCAGCAAAGGTTCAAGTAGTGACTTCAGACGATCAACGGTATTTTCTACGTCCATCTCATAGAAATCAGCTACCTTAGACAACATCGTGTCGAGCGCCCCTGTCTCTTCGCCAATCGCAATCATCTGTGTAACAAGCGGTGGGAAAACCCAGGCTTTTTTCAGAGGTTCAGAAAGTGGATTTCCTTGTCGCAGCGAATCTCCTGCACTACGGATAAATCCCCCAATGACCTTATTTCCTGCTACCTCTTCTACAATCACCAAAGATTGCAGGATCGGAACTGAGCTGGCATATAGAGATGAAAAAGTTCGCGTAAACTGAGCAATCGAGCCTTTCTGATTCAGCTTGCCGAACACCGGAATCTTCAGCTTGGCATAATCGAGCGCGTAGGCACCCTTTTCTGTGCGTTTTGTAATCTGAAAAGCTATCACTAGGAGGAGAACTCCGAGTATCCAGAAATACCATTGACCTTGAATGCTTTTACTAAGTGCCAGTACCATCTTTGTAATTGCCGGAAGCTCTGCATTCATCGAGTCGAACATCGTTACAAACTGTGGAACTATAGCCCAGAGGAGGTATATAACCGCTCCAATTGCCATAACCCCGACGGTAATCGGGTAAGTAAGCGCTGATTTGATTTTCTCCGTCGTGGAATGCTGCTTCTCAAAAAACATGGCCAGTCTGTCGAGCGTCCCCTCAATATCACCGGATTCCTCTCCGGCACGGATCATGCTGACGAATAGCTGCGGGAAGATTTTTTTATGATCCTGAACGGCTTGTGAGAACGAGATCCCGCGCATCAGGCTTGAATTGACTTCCACAAGTGCTTTGCGTAGAGGCTTACTCTCAGTCTGCTCTGCCAAAATACGCGTTGCATCTACAATCGACACTCCAGCACGCATAAGCGTGGCAAACTGCCTACAATAAATGATGAAATGAAGTGGCTTAACTGGATTACCGATATAAATATCCATGGATAGAATCGTTGTTTTGCGTTCGATCAGCGAGAAAACCGTAAGGCCCCGTTTGCGTAACTCCTCCATGGCCGTAGACTTATCTGTTGCGGTTAGCTTTCCTTTAATGGACTTGCCTGCGGTTGTCTTCACTTGATATTCAAAAAGAGGCATCAGCTATTCACCTCCGCCATAAATGCCTTTGCTGCAGCCGGGTGAATGAGCTCCTGTGATAAATACTCACGGATACTCATATCCAATGTATGCATACCTTGCGAGCGTCCGGTTTGCATCACATTTTTAATCTGATGTGTCTTTTCGGTACGAATGAGGTTTGCTACGGCAGGTGTATTCACTAAGATTTCTGTTGCACATATCCGCCCGCGTCCTCCTGCCCTTGGAAACAACCGCTGACTGACAACTGCCAGTAGTACTGAGGCTAGCTGTGAACGGATCTGCCCCTGCTGATGACCCGGAAAAGCGTCAATAATTCGATCAATTGTCTGTGGTGCGTCTGTTGTATGTAAGGTTGCCATCACAAGATGACCTGTCTCCGCGGCAGTAACTGCTGCTGTAATGGTCTCCAGATCCCGCATCTCTCCAACGAGAATAACATCCGGATCCTGACGTAATGCGGCGCGTAGTCCGCTCGCAAAGCTAGCTGTGTCGCTGCCCACTTCACGTTGATCCACCAGACAGGTTCCATGACTATGCAGAAATTCTATAGGATCTTCAAGTGTCACAATATGCTTGCTTTCGGTCTTGTTAATGTAATTCAGCATAGCTGCTAACGTAGAGGATTTACCGCTGCCAGTAGGCCCTGTAACTAGTATTAAACCCTGTGGTTTAAGTGACAAAGTGGACAAAATTGGAGGCATCGACAGCTGTTCTAGACTCGGAATCTCTGCTGGAATTGCCCGGGCAGCAATACTAATCTCACCCCGCTGACGATAGACATTCACCCGAAATCTTACGCCGCCATCCAGCGGATAAGAGAAGTCCACCTCGCCTGCATTCCGAAACACTTCGCTTCTTTCACTGCCAAGCAGCGCTTCCGCCATTTCTGCAGCTTCATCGACTGTTACTGGTGTACTCTCAAGTGGGTGAAGTGTTCCATTCATACGTATCACCGGAGGCGAGCCTACAGAGATATGTAAGTCGGAAGCTTTGGAGGAGTATGCCGTCTGCAAAAGCTGTCTAATGTCCCGCGTATACGTTGGCATCCGCTGCTCCCCCTATTTTAAAATGAAAAACACCTAAAAGACCCTAATGTGAGACCGTTTCGCGCATTACTTCTTGAAGCGTTGTAATCCCTTGACTAACTTTGAGTAAGCCATCATCCATCAGTTGAACAAGTCCACGCGCTTTGCCTGCGATACGGAGTTCTTCTACTGAAGCAGTGTTCGTAATAAGCTGCCGCAAATGATCGTCAATGCTGAGTACCTCATGAATCGCTATTCGGCCTCGATAACCAGAACTGCTACAGCTACCGCAGCCTCGGCCACGATGTAGTTCATCCGCTGGCAACCCCAAGCTACGTAGCATAATCGCTTCCTGCTCAGACGGTTTGTAGGTTTCTTTGCAGTCGGTGCAGATTTTGCGAACGAGCCGCTGCGCTACCACGCCAATTAGTGAAGAGGCAATCAGATAAGGCTCTACCCCCATATCTCGCAATCGAGAGACCGAGCTAATGGCATCATTTGTATGTAAAGTAGACAACACTAGATGACCCGTTAATGAGGCACGAACCGCAATTTCAGCAGTTTCCGCATCCCGTATCTCACCGACCATTACAATATTCGGATCTTGCCGAAGAATCGAACGTAATCCCGCGGCAAAGGTTAACCCGATAGCCGAGTTTACGTGCACCTGGTTTACACCCTCAAGCTGGTATTCCACTGGATCTTCAACCGTGATAATATTTGCACTTTCTACATTGAGTTGATTCAGCGCTGAATATAAAGTCGTTGTCTTTCCACTACCTGTAGGTCCAGTGATTAGCAGAATTCCATAAGGACGAGCAATCATTTCCTTAAAAGCTTCCGCATTCCCCTCACTGAATCCCAAAGCATCTACAGATTTAACCCCAGTACTCAAATCTAGCAACCGCAGTACAATCTTCTCCCCGTGCATCGTAGGTAATGAGGACACGCGAATATCTACCATTTTGAAATCAAACTGCATTTTGATTCGGCCGTCTTGTGGCAAACGTCGTTCTGCGATATTCAGTCGGGCCATTATTTTCAGACGAGCAGTGATAAAGCCCTGCATCTGCTTAGGAATAATCCGCTCTGTCCGTAAGGTTCCATCAATGCGGTAGCGGATCGTTAGATTATTCTCACCTGGATCCATATGTATATCAGACGCCCGCAGAGCAACAGCCTGCTGAATCATCTGGTTGACCAAACGAACAATTGGAGAGTCTTCGTCTGTAATCTCCGTTTCTTCTATTTCTTCCTGTGTCGGGAGCTCTACTAACATCTGATTCATAGAATCACGCATGCCATAATGACGCGCAATCGCCCGCTGCAGCTCATCCCTAGTGGAAATAGCGGGCTCGATCCGGAACCCTGTACTCATTCGTAAATCTTCTATCGCAAAATAATCCAGCGGATCGGCCATCGCAACCATCAGCTTACCGCCTTCTTTTAAGAAGGGAAGTACTTGGTATCGCTTTGCCATACTTTCAGGAATAATCTGCGTGATCGCAGGATCAATCTGGTATTTAAATAAACTGACATGCGGAATGCCGAGCTGGAATTCAAGTACTTCAATCAGCTGCTGCTCCGTGATATAGCCTTGAGAGATTAGCAGATCGCCAAGCTTACGCTTGCTTTTACGCTGTTCCGCAAGTGCTTCAAGCAGTTGTTCCTGCGAAATAATATTATTTTCTACCAGCAAATCTCCAAGTCTCTTTTTGGCGATGGCCATGTCCGTTCAGCTCCGTATGCCGTTATTGGTTATACTTTTACACTGACCTCATTAATGGATAATACTAGGAATAACCAAAGATAAATTACCAGTTCTATTTCTGCAAAATACGAAAATTATTTTTTCCATATTTACGGATTCATCTTTTTTGTCAAACTAGCGTATTTTTCAATAGACTTGGGACTTTAGTAATAAATTTATAGGTATATTTCAATAGATTTATGTTGTCTATCAATGCTAAATGTCCTAGAATGTATATAACATAGATTGGATAATTTTACAACAAAATCAGCTGAGAAAGCTGTCGGAAACTAGCATATACAACATACAATTCGACCATATCTACCAATAGTTAACAATCAGGGAGAGATGACCATGAAATTTGCCAGTAACAAACGGATCTATCTTTTTACAGTAACGATCTTGCTTCTCCTTCTGCTTGTTCTGCCACTCAAAAATCACTTCATGAATGTAGAAGCCAGTTCAAATGATTACCAAATACGGATGCTTGAAATTACGGATAGTGGAAGCAGCGAGTTAACATCTCTAAAAGCAGGATTATCTAACTTCACAGTGGATACCATGAGTATGAAGCGCTTTGTGGCGCTGCGGGATGATTTGGATGGAAGATATGATGCGATTTATATTGGGAAGGGGACCTATAGCCCAACACAAGTGAGTAATCAGCAACCCGCCTCAGAAGAAAATCGAGCAAGGGCACTGGATACCAAGAGCGTAAAGAATGATATCACTCAGCTTAAAGCGGATGAAATTACGAAGGAGTTTATCAATAAGGGTCTTTATGTAATTTTTCATAGCCAGCCCTTTATAGACAAGAGCAATAGACCACAGCCAGAACAAGGCATTCTGTACCAAGCTTTTAACAGTTACCGTACTTCCTCCTCTAACCCAAAGGTTAAATTCGTTGATGATACTGGACTTTCGAATATTTTCGCCGACTTAAAAAAACAAAATTCTACTTACATAAACGACTTCAAAAAACGCCCCCGTCTGCAAATTACAAACAGAATTCCTAACTACGATTCTAATACAGCTAATAGCCATATCTATGTTCCTGGAGAAAAGCTTTCTTTTAACTTTAATCTCACAGCCACTCCACAACAAAGCGCTCCGCTGTCCGTCAAGCTGTATATTGGCCTCGATAAATCTATCAAAATGGGAGACAAACAGCTCGTTGCTGAAACTGAGATTAGTGCCTCCAGTGGGAGTATAGAATATACTTTGCCAAAAACGTACTCTGGATTACTGTACTGGAAGCTAGAGGTCAATGATTATCACAATACGCAACTAAAAGACTTCGACAGCGGCGTCATTCGTTACCGTGGCGAGAAGACCATCGTAAATATTCTTCAAGTCATGCCTGATACTTTAACGGAAAGCAATCTCACATATGCTAACAATATGGATCAGTCATTTTTGGATAAGCCTGATTACAAGCTCGATATTAAGTACAAAACAATGAAGGAATTCAACGAATATGTAAATGCTCAATATAATTCATCAAACAAACAAAGCTACGGACTTAACGGTACCTACGACATGCTCATCTTTGGTTTTGTTGACGAATACTACAAGAAATCTAATTTAAACACTAATGCGATCAACGCCATAAAACAATTTACTGATACCTTCAAACAGAGCATTCTGTTCACACATGATACTGTAATCAATCTAGATTCTGGGAAAAAGGATTGGGTCAATAATTTCAAAAGCATCACAGACCAAATGGATCCTGAAACCAACTTAGGTCATAATGCTATCAACCTATCTACCAAGGTAAAACCAGTGAATGACGGACTTCTGATGCAATACCCTTTTTATCTGAGTAAGAGAGATGAAAATAACAAGCAAATCGATATCATTCAACCACAAATTGCACCCACACATAACCAGTACTTTACTCTTAATCTAGAAGACTCTGAGGTAGTCTCCTGGTATAACATTGAGAGCATGCCTGAAGGCACCAAAATTAAGCCGAATGGAGAATACAATCAATACCAACGTGATATCGAAGATAGCTGGAATCAATATTACACATACTCCAAGGGTAATATAACGTACTCAGGTACCGGTCACTTTTTTGGAGTTTCGGATATCCCGAGCAATCTAAAGAAATTCCCTGAATGGGAGCAAAAGCTATTCGTTAATACTATGTATCGAGCTTTTATCGGTGCCAATCATGCTCCTGACATTACTGTGCATACGCCAACTAATGAATCAATCATTCCTTCTTATCAAAATACAATACTTGTAGACTATTCCGTTACTGACTTGGACTTTAATGATCGTGACCTGACAACCGAAGTCCGATTCAAATCGGGAGGCAATTACATCTCCAATATTGAAATAAGCAGAACAAACATCAAATCTGGACAAAAAATGTATAGAGAGGTTAACAACCCGCTTCCAGAAGGGGGCATACTCGACATCGAAATTAAAGCTTGGGACCCAAGTGGTGCGCTCTCAAGCAAAACAATCAGAGTAAATGTCCAAAAAGTGGAACCTAACTTGAGCGTAACACGATCTCTTCCCAAAAATGATGCAACAGGGGACCATGCAACTGGGATCGTAAAAAAAGGAGAACCGCTCAAGATAAGCTACTCTATTACTCCAAAGAGAATACCTTTTGATAAAATAAGCACGGCCAACCAAAGCTCCACCACACAGGTTATATCAGATATTGTATTTGCCGAGACGCTTCCACCTAACCTCGAGATCGTTAAAGAAGAACTCCCTGCCGGCATGGTTGTCACAGGGAATGTTACGAGCGGGTATACACTGACACATAATCTAAATAATATTACTTATTCATTAAAAACAGAGAACGGAGCTAAGGTCTATAAACCAGAGCCTGAGCAACCTATAACGTTCCAAATCACAGTTAAACCGATCAGGACCCAAACCTACATCTTAAATAATTCCAAACTTAGTTATGTCGATATCCACGCGATATCACCACTAGCAATTACAAACCAATATAACTCCTTTGCCCTTCAGGGCACTTCACTTAACGGAGGAAGTATCATGGGACCAATTGCTTCAGGGGGGACAATCAACTTTAACAACGCTGGTATTGATGTAAATAGCCAATATAAAAATGCAGTACCCTATGGTGTAGTCACCGGCGGAGATATTCATCTCCCAGAAGGTACGGTGTATGGAAACGTACTAGTTAAGGGCGCAGTCAGAGATCAAAGAAATGGCTCTATTCAAAATGGTACCATCTCTTATGGAGAACTTCTGAATTTCAGTAAGCAGGAGAGTTATCTCCATGCACTCTCTGATGCCATCGCTAAACTAGTTCCTAATACTTCATCAAATGCAGATGAAAATTCAGGAACATTCACTGTGTCAGGGAACTCACCAATCAATATTGTTAAAATCACTGCATCAAAGTTAAGTAAGCTTACGAGTTCAAACCTTACTGTACCGCAAGGATCAACTATAATTGTTAATGTTATAGATGACGGTACAGAAAAGCCATTCCTTCGTTTCCCTCTTGGAAGTGACGGAACTCGTGTAATATTTAATTTCCAAGGCTCTAAACCTATACGGATTTCACAAGCCAATGTATACGGAACCATTCTAGCACCAAGATCCGCTATAAACTTTGATGGAGGACAAGTATATGGGACAATCATAAGCGCATCAATGACTATGAGAAGTGCGACTTTATTCCATATTCCGTTTACGGGCAATTTACCAGCGGAAATCTATCCATTAGCTGTTCCAGTCCCAACAGTCCCATCACCACCTACTGTTGCGCGTACTACGCTTTCATTTGAGAACTTAACCTTTACAGCTGACTATTGGATTACGTCTCTGGAATTGCATGACAAAACAATTTATTTAGATGAGAGCCACCGTCTAATCCCAATCGTTACGCCTTCTGATTTAAGTAATTCTGCATTCTCTTGGACAACAGATAACGCATCTAATGTGTCTGTAGATCCTAGCAGCGGTGATATTGTGGGCTTAGCCGTTGGAACTGCTAAAATTACTGTGAGGGCTGAGGGCAACAGCAGTGCTTCAGCTACAGCAACTATAACTGTAAAAGACAAACGAAGTGATCGTTCATTAATAATTGATGGAGCTGACTCAGGTAGAGTAAATAAGGATATTCCCTTTAGTGGAGTCTATTCACAAGGAAATCTTAACAATCAAGAATCTGCAATTTCACAGTATGCCTGGACCGTCACTAAAGTTGATACCGGAGACATTGTTGCTAATGCAATGACAATCGACCCAAAGTATTCGAATGATCCTAGCAAGCAGATTTTCAGTGTTCCACAATCAGGAATCTACGAAGTAAGCCTTACGGTTACTTCTAGTAATCGTGATTCAATCACTGCGACGAAGCGAATCACAATCACTAACCCACTAGTTGATCTGTCGATTACGGGTCCAACGACGGTTGTGGTAGGGGGACAGATTGATTTAGAAGCAACAATTAGGACTCCTTCCAATGCAGATGAATCAACGCTAACCTGGGATTTTGTACAAGATATTGATCGCAATTTGGCTACTCTCACGCCTTCTGCGGATGGTTTTAAAGTTACGGTAAAGGCTGGGAATACCGCTAGAGCAGGTGTGGAAATTAAGGTCTACTCCGGTAACATTAGTACAACACATACTATTAACATCGTTGATCTGACAGGATTAAGCTTCAGGGATGAGTTCATTACTATTGAGGTAGGTCATCATTTTCAGCTAACCGATATTTTATGGGCATTCCCAACCTCCATCTCGATCGGCCAGATCAAAGATAACTTAAATTGGGACAGTGACAATTCTGCAATCGCCAGTGTCGATAATGGAGCCAAAAAGGATACCCGTGGAACTGTTACAGGTGTCAAAAAGGGATCAGCCACCATTACAGTGACCTATGATTCTGGTATTCCCGGTAAAGCAGCAATAACTGCTACAATTATAGTCAAAGTAACGGACTCTACTAATAGTGGTGATCGATACTAAAATAAGGAACCCTTAAGCATTCGCTTAAGGGTTCCTTATTATCTTGTCAGCACAGCTTAATGACTTACAAGCTCCAAAGGTCCAACCGTTACATTGACCTGCTGTACACGCGGGAGACTGGACTGCTGATGCGTAAAAACATCCTTGTTATATTGGATTTGAAAGCGATGACCCATTTGATATCGTTCTGATCCTTGATCCTCGAAGCCCTCCGCTGGAGTTAAAGGTTCCTTCACTTCACCAAGCGCAGCATTTACAGTTAAATCCTTTTTAGCGAAGAAGCCTCCATTCAGCCAAAAGATTGACCCAACTCCGTAAAGATCAGCATTACTATCCGTGTAAAAAAAAGCTTTCATATAAAACTCGTCCTGTTTAGATGCCTCAGGCGGATTACTAAAAGCATCAATTCGGTTAATGAGTACATTCCCTTGAGAAATTAGAACCAATTCCTTGGCACCAAGACCTTGAATGACAGCATCCTCTACTGTAGTTGTCCCTAACACAAACATAGTGGAATTGAATTTCACTTGACCTCTAATCGTAACATTCCCTGTAACCAGAATATTAGCTTGAATATTCAGAAAGTTAGAACGCTCTGAGTTATAGTTGTTTATCTCCAGATTACCATTCACAATGAGCCATTTCGGTTTGCCAGAAGAGGTACCCATCTTGGCTTCATCACTAAACGTCAATTGCTTGTATTCGATTCCATCAATGAGCAAATCACTATTATAGATTGCGGACTCCGTCCGATTAAGCAAAAGTTTATTCTGATACACCCTTACCTTCATCTCGTAATCAGCTATTGCAAGATTGTAAGCATCTGTTTGTTCTTTTGTTGGATTGCTTTCTAATGTAGGTTTAATAAAAGGTGGATTAGCATCCGGTAATCTTTCCAATGCTATAGTACTTAAGAAGTTACCCAGGCTGCCGTTTTCAATAGCCCGCATAATTTCAGCCTTTGATCCTACCAAGCTTGTCGCTTCCACCACTTTATCTGCGAACGATTCCTGCACATTAATCTGAATGAACTTTTTCTGCGATTTGAAGAACACTTGGTCTTTAGTAATTCCCAGAATACTCGGAAGAATGGTTGAAGCATTAGTTTTATTTACTGCCGCATTTACTACTCCGTTCCCCGAATACTCTATCCTTTCTAGCGACTGTACATGCACTTCAGGCAGAGGTTCCGTAGATGCAGCGCTAGTGCGATTTTTCTCTACTCTCGGGTATTGAGTCTGTTTATACAGCCAATCTAGTCCCTTATATTTATAGTTAGCTATATCACTAATAACTAGCTTCTCACCCGCATAAATATTCCCATGAATTGCGGGTGCTCCGTTTAGCGTCAAAGTTCCCTCCGAACCAAAAGCATACTTCAGAAAATCAGGATAGGTATCAATAACAACTTGTTGTTTTAATTGTCTTGTCACACCATTCACGGTGGCTTCGGCAGCTATATTAATATAATATTTTTGCCCATCTTTTTTCTCATAGGCAATACTCTTGATCGTTCCACCTGCCCCTGATAAATCTGTGCTTACATCATAACTATCCACAACCATTTTGTTTTTGATCTCTAAGACAATATCTTTAATCTCATCTTCCATATGATCAGGATCAATATCCTTCCGACCATCCAGCTTCGTCTGTATATATGCAGCCGTTTCATCCAAGCCTTTCTGCGCTAAGTGTAAGCTTTGTACATCATTCTCTCTTGTCTCCGTTCGCTGTGCACCACCCACCGTTGCCCCAAGTACAGCTAGTCCAAGTATGGTAAGTAGAAGAGCAACAAACATAACCAGTACCAGAGCCGACCCTCTTTCATTAGGGTTTCTCATCTCTTCTACTCCTCCTAGAATCCGAATGTACTTTTTAATTCTAATGGGTAATCTTTTCCCGCATAGCTCTGTACCAGAGATAAATCTATCGAAATCAGACCACTTTTACACGGAACGGTATTCTGACACTCTAAAATAATTTTGGATCCTTCTGCTAACTTGGAATGAATTGTAGTTCTTGCGTCCTCTGGAGGATTAATTACATCGGGGTTAGCTATCGTAAGAACTCCATTGGCAATCTGAATTCGCGACTTCATACCGTCTTGCCGTTCTAATGTAATGTAGCTATCCGTCTCTTCGCTATTTTGGGTGATCGCCGAGGTAACTTTCTCGGGTGCAAATGTATATAACTCCGTAATAATGGATGACATCAACAAATCACCTTCATCCCGTAGAGAGTTTTCAATTGATATTTTATGATAGCTGCGTAAGCCTAACATCGTGATCCCTGAAATAATTCCAGCAGCCACCGTAAATAATGATAACGCTACAATCAACTCTACTAATGAAAAGCCACCTTCTCTGCGGAGAAGCTTAACGAATTTTCTCATCGGTAATATATCCCTCCACAACAGATTGGGTCTGAGGTCCATTAGAAGAATCCACTCTGCTGACTTTTACCAATACCGGCAATAGATATGCTGCCATATCCTTTTTATCCAAATCACTTAAACTTTCTTTATGTAACTTACGCTGGTACTCAATATCGATTCGATAGTTTACCCCATTGATTGAAGGGTTTAAAACCTGATTTAAGATGGTAGTATCTTCAACGAGTTGTCTATAGTCTTCACATTTCACAGAATCGTCTGCATCGATAACCTTTTGACATTTGGATGCTTCTAGCGAATTGTTCTCTTCTGATTTAAAGTATTCCTTCATTTTATCAAAATCCTGCTTCTCCACATAAAACAGCGCGTTCCGCGCCAGATTGACCATGATCGTCTTGTTTTGGTTCGATTTAGAGTAACTCATAGCGTTTGTAAAGTAAGACGTAAGTACCAGTGAAACTATCGATAAGATCACAATAGCGGCCAGCACTTCGATCAATGTAAATCCTTTTTCCTGCTTTAGGCCTGATTTCATCCTACTTTCTTCCTCCCGCCTACGAGAATGCTTTCATATTTGCACGTTTTTTCCTTAATTTTCTACTTCCATTATATTCTCTCATATCCAGCTACAGCAATCCTCAAAACCCTTATAATTCAGATATTTCTACAATATCTCACACTTTTGCTATGTGCTATCATTTGGAAAGAGAGGGGATGGATGAAATGGCTTTAATAGAGTGCAAATTTTATTCGGAAGTACTAGGATTGAATACCTCAATGACTGTAATTTTGCCGCAAAAAACAACCACACAAATCGGGATGAGCAACGTAACTAGAGGTGAACTTCACCCTACGCTGTATTTGCTGCACGGTTTGTCAGACGATGATTCGATCTGGCTTCGCCGGACTTCTATAGAACGATATGTAGCAGAGATGGGAATAGCTGTAGTTATGCCGAATGTACATCGCAGTTTCTACACGGATATGGCAGTTGGCGGCCGTTATTGGACCTTTATTAGTGAAGAGCTGCCGATGCTTGCGCGCTCGTTTTTTCCACTGTCAGATAAACGTGAGGAGAACTTTGTAGCTGGACTATCGATGGGTGGTTACGGGGCGTTCAAGCTGGGACTGCGTAAACCCGAATCTTTTGCAGCAGCAGCGAGTTTGTCGGGAGCACTCGATATGGCACATCATTTTATGAACTGGGAAGATCCTACCGTCAAAACCAAAGAATACGAGATGATCTTCGGAACAGAAGATATCGCCGGTACGCCCGAAGACCTTCTATGGCTGCTTGAAGAAGCGAACCGCTCCACGGGACCGAAACCAGCGCTGTATCAATGTTGTGGCACAGAAGATTTCCTGTACACAGATAACTTGAAATTCCGCGATGCATGCCGGGCAACCTCCCTTGATTTCACCTACGATGAAGGTCCTGGCAACCATGAATGGGGCTATTGGGATGCCAAAATCCGCGATGTGCTGGCATGGTTGCCTTTGAAGAGCAATTAACTGCTTTGAAAAGACAAGAAAAAGGTGCAGCCATAAGCTACACCTTAATATATGCTCTATCTTAGAGCCCTCTTCGGAGGGTTCTTTTGTTGTCTTCAACCTTTTATTTTGTAATTCTTTTAAATAATCCTGTCTGTTCCGTAATCCCTTTTTCAGCAGCAAATCTTTCAATACTGGATGCACCAAAGAATCCGTCTATACCTTCTGTCCGTTCAATTACATACGCCGCATCCTCTGGCTCAGCAATCGGTCCACCGTGGCAAATCACCATAATATCTGGATTTACTGCTTTCCCTGCTTTAATAATCGCTTCAATTCTTTCTACACAATCATCCAATGTAAGAGCTGTTTTAGCTCCAATCGTACCTTTGGTAGTCAAGCCCATATGTGCCACCAAAATATCTGCGCCTGCTTCTGCCATAGCTTTAGCTTGTTCAGGATCAAATACGTAAGGAGTTGTGAGCATATCCAATTCATGCGCTGCTCTAATCATATCTACTTCTAAACCATACCCCATCCCTGTCTCTTCAAGGTTCTGTCTGAATACGCCATCGATCAAACCAACTGTTGGGAAGTTTTGTACGCCACTGAAACCTTGTTCCTTAAGTTGTTTTAAATAAACCTCCATCACTCTAAAAGGATCCGTTCCACATACGCCTGCTAATACGGGAGTATTTTTCACAACAGGTAAAACCTCAGAGCCCATTTCGACTACGATTTGGTTGGCATCTCCATAAGATAATAACCCCGCGAGTGATCCACGACCTGCCATTCTGTATCTTCCTGAATTATAAACAATCAGCATATCCGCCCCGCCAGCTTCACTGCTTTTTGCAGTAATCCCTGTGCCAGCTCCCACGCCTAAAAGAATCTTTCCATTTGCTACTTCTTCTCTAAACTTCGCCATGATTTCTGTTCTTGTATTTTTGTTCATGTGTAACGCCTCCATCATTATTAAAATGTTCTGTGTTAGTGTTATTTGCTCATGAGATCTATTAGCTTCTGCGCTGCTGCTTCTGCAAACTCTACATCATTAATGGCACAATCCATTTCGATAACCTCGACAACATTTCTATTCACACCATTTCTCAAGGTATCAAATAACATTTGATCTTCCTCTACGCCATAAAAAGCTTCCCCTGCAACATCAATGCCGGATATCCCTTTAAGAGGCAACATTAAAACCGTTTTCTCTTTGGCCATATTTAATTTCTCGACAAGCTTCTTACCGATGGCTTCATTTTCTTCTACCGTGGTTCTCATCAAAGTAACTGTAGGGTTATGCTTATAGAACTTATGTCCAGCAAATTTCTCGGGTACCGTATCATAAGGGCCAAAGTTGCACATATCAAGCGCGCCTACCGATACCACCTGTGGAATATGATGTTTTCCAGCAGCTTCTAACCGATGAGGTCCAGCATTTAGCACACCACCAATAATTTCGTCCGCCCATTCTGTTGTCGTCAGATCCAATACGCCTTCAATAAAACCAGCCTCAATTAGCGCTTCCATGGACTGGCCGCCTACACCTGTTGCATGGAATACAAGCACTTCATATCCTCTAGCTTCAAGATAATTACGGGCTGCCGTCACACAGGGGGTTGTTACCCCAAACATGGTTGTAGCTACTAATGGTTTTTTCTCTATCACTTGTTTATTCTCAAATTTAAGCATACCGGCGATGGCGAAGGCTGCATTGGTAAAAATCTTTGTTGAAATAGAGTTCAGTCCAGCAACATCTACAACCGATGGCATCATGACAATATCACTAGTGCCTACATATGGAGCAGTATTCCCTGAAGCTACGGTCGAAACCATCACTTTTGGTACACCAATAGGCAATGCCCGCATACCAGGGGTTACAAGTGAAGTCCCTCCAGTGCCCCCAAAGGAGATAATTCCATCAAATTTGCCTTGCTTATATAATTCAGGTACTAATTTTTCCATACCTTTGGCTAATAATTCTGTCGCTAATGATCTATCTTTCTTGGCAACGAGCTCATCTATACTTACACCCGCGGCTGCTGCTACTTCTCGGTTGGAGATATCCGGTGTAAAGGTGGGCTCAAACACACCCGTATGAATCGTAAACGTACCTAGCTCCAAGCTTTCCAGCAAATTTTTAATGTAGAGATATTCTTCACCCTTGGTGTCAAAAGTTCCGGCAATGGCAATCGTCTTCATTTCTTCAACCTCCTCTTCAAATATCTACAAGGAGAAATATAAGGATAATGTATAATGTGAAACTTATACTTTCTTATATTTCAAAAAAGCATGATCAACTTATGAGTTAATCATACTTCTTTGAATTATGAATGAAAACGCTTTTATGTCTTATGTTTTTGTGTTTATGTTAGATTTATATTGTTTTGGAGAGAAACCTTTGTACTTCTTGAACATTTTGCTAAACTGCGCATAATCTTGATATCCAACTAATGGCGCCAGCTCAGATAACTGGATATGGTCTCTATGTAATATTTCCGCTGCCTTATCCATCCGAAATTGCACGAGATACGTTTGAAAGCTGCAGCCTACTTTTTTGGTAAACAAACTACTTAAGTAACTTCGGGAAACATGCGCCACCTTAGCTAAATCTGCAAACAAGATCTCATTCCTATAATTTTGCGCAATGTATTCTTTTACAAATTCAACATAATCATAGTGCTTTGTGATGCCATCTAACATTTTGACCATAAAATCATCTTCATCCAGCGTCCCCGACACTTTAAAAGCTTTGGTTATATTCGTAATGGACTTCTCCGAGGGAATTCTTTCAAAAGCAGAGCCCCCGATATACCCCATCAGGTTTTGATTATTACTGTACATATACTGCACATCAATTGGCGTTTTCACGGGACCACCATACACCAATTTAATTAAATCTGGCTTTAGCGCATTGCATGTATTAAAAATTTTGTCTGCCTTAGCCTTGGCAGCTTCCAGAGAGAATACTTTTTTTGCTCCTAATAATCCCCCTTCGGTTAAGCCTAAATGTGCACAAATAATGTCTGCTCCTGCCTCGATCATCTGAGCGGCTTGGATTTCGTCAAATACAAAAGCAATGGTAAACAAATCTTTTTCGTGAGCTATTCTTATAGCTTCTACTTCGAGTAGATAACCATTCTCTTCTTCTTCAAGCGCTTCTCCAAATTGACCATCTATTAATCCAACTGTGGGGTAGTTATTAATTCCGGAAAATCCCTTATTCTTTATTTCACTGATATAGCTCTCCATATCTTTTGTCGGATCGGTTGCATTGAGTCCAAAAATAATAGGAATATCTCTTACCAAAGGGATGATTTCCCTAGACGCAAAGTCCATCACCATGTCATTGCTATTACAAAATGGCAAAATCCCAGCGAGAGAGCTCCTCCCCATCTGCCGGAATTTACCCGAATTTAACATCAGAAGGAAGTCTGCCCCACCCTGCTTCGCATACTTTGCCGTTATTCCCGCACCTGTGGCTACTCCAATAATGTGATTCCCCAGATCTAATTGGGATCTAAGCTCGTCTAGGATTTGCTCTCTACTCATACTTACGCACCCTCCTATCCCTACTCTAAGGATAACCGTAAAGAACACTGCGAATCCAGTCATGTTGTAATTAGAGCCCCTTTAGATAAAAAAAATCTCGCCTGCGACCTATAAAAGTCTGAGGCAAGATTTGGTATTAATACGGTTTACAATATAGCGTCACCGTGTTGTACAACCCATTCATTAGCTTCGTGCAGTGCTTGCTCCGCGCGTTCGATTGCAGCTTTCACCTGAACGGTGGCTGTGCCGCCATAAACGTTACGGGCGTTAACTACAGCTTCCGGTTGAAGAACAGCATAGATATTCTCATCGAACAGCGGCGAGAATTGCTTGAACTCTTCCAGCGTCAGATCCAGCAGGAACCTGCCTTCGTTAATGCAGTAGAGCACTGTTTTTCCGATTACTTCATGTGCTTGGCGGAAAGGAAGACCTTTGCCTACCAAGAAGTCGGCGATATCCGTAGCATTCGAGAAGTCCGTGTTCACGGCTTCACGCATACGCCCCTTGTTCACCTTCATGGTGGAGATCATCGGCGCGAACAATTGCAGTGCACCAGTCAGTGTAGTAACGGTATCGAACATGCCTTCTTTGTCTTCCTGCATATCCTTGTTGTACGCGAGTGGCAGTGATTTCAGCACGGTCAGCAAGCCAATCAGGTTGCCGTAAACGCGGCCTGTTTTGCCCCGTACCAGTTCTGGTACGTCCGGGTTCTTCTTCTGTGGCATAATGCTGCTACCTGTGCAGAAAGCATCATCCAGTTCCACAAAGCTGAACTCCGTGCTGCTCCACAACACCAATTCCTCACTGAGTCTGGATAGGTGAGTCATAACAAGCGCAGCATTTGCCAAAAACTCAACGATGAAATCGCGGTCGCTGACAGCATCCAGACTGTTCTCATACACACTGTCAAAGCCCAATTGCTCCGCTACAAAATGACGGTCGATCGGGAAGGTCGTTCCCGCAAGCGCACCTGCCCCGAGTGGCAGAACGTTGATCCGTTTGTAGCTGTCTGTCAAACGCTCCGCATCGCGGCGGAACATTGATACGTAAGCCAACAAGTGATGAGCAAACAGGATCGGCTGTGCCCGCTGCAAATGCGTATAACCAGGGATGATCGTCTCCACATTGTCTTTGGCTTGCTCGATCAAAGCCTCCTGCAATTCATGCAGCAAGCTAACTAGCTCAACTACACGCCCCCGTAAGTAAAGGTGCATATCCGTTGCCACCTGATCATTACGGCTGCGTCCTGTGTGCAGCTTACCTCCGACTGGACCGATTTCCTCGATCAGATGTTTTTCAATATTCATATGGATATCTTCATCCGCTACGGAGAAAACAACCTCTCCAGCGTTAACCTTGTCCAATACTTTGTTCAGACCTTGCTTAATCGTCTCCACATCTTCTTGTGGAAGGATTCCGCATTTGCCCAGCATTGTGACATGCGCCAGACTGCCTTGCACATCCTCTTTGGCCAAAGCCTTATCAAATCCAATGGAAGCCGTATATTCCTCCACCAGCTTGTTTGTTCCTTTAGTAAACCTTCCGCCCCAAAGCTTGCTCACCTGTAGTTTCCTCCTCTTGGACGCCAGAGGGCCGCTCCTATCCTGACGGGAGGAACGGCCTTCGGAATGCCCGTTTAAGTTTATGTTATCGTTCTATTTCGAAGCTCCATTTACACCTGTAGAAACCTTAAGGCGCAATGCGTTCAAGTGGATAAAACCAGTTGCATCCCCTTGATCATAAGCTTGTGTAGGATCAGCTTCCATCGTTGCAATTTCAGGGTTGTACAGGCTGACTGGGCTCTTCACTCCAGCGCCGATGATGTTGCCTTTGTACAGTTTAAGACGAACAGTACCTGTTACATTTTGTTGGCTCTGTGTTACAAGAGCTTGCAGTGCAATACGCTCTGGTGCGAACCAGAAACCGTTATACACCAAAGTGCTGTAACGAGTGATCAGGCTGTCACGCAGGTTCATCACTTCACGGTCCATCGTGATGGACTCCATTTTGCGATGAGCGACGAACAGGATTGTTCCACCCGGAGTCTCATACACACCACGGCTCTTCATGCCGACAAAACGGTTCTCAACCATATCCACACGTCCGATACCGTGTTTTCCGCCTAGCTCGTTCAATTTCTCCATCACTTGAAGTGGGTTTAAGGACTCACCATTCAGCGCTACGCAGTCTCCCTTAACGAAATCGAGTTCCAAATATTCCGCTTCATCCGGAGCATCCTCTGGAGCGTTGCTCAGTAGGAACATTCCTTTGTTCTCAGGTGCACTTGGATCGAACCAAGGATCTTCCAATACGCCGCTCTCATAGCTGATATGCAGCAGGTTACGGTCCATCGAATACGGCTTCGCTGCAGATGCTTGTACCGGAATATCATTAGCTTCCGCATAAGCGATCATTTCCGCACGGCCTGGAAATTGATTGCGGAACTCTTCCAGACGCCAAGGTGCAATCACCTTAATGTTTGGTGCAAGAGCAGCTACGCCAAGTTCAAAACGCACTTGGTCGTTACCTTTACCTGTCGCGCCATGCGCGATAGCCGTAGCGCCTTCAGCGATGGCGATATCCACCATACGCTTAGCGATTAGCGGACGAGCAATACTAGTTCCGAGCAAGTATTGGCCTTCGTAAAGCGCGCCGGATTGGAACATAGGGTAGATGAAGTCGCTAGCGAACTCATCGCGCAGGTCATCGATGTATACTTTCGATGCGCCGGTTGCTAGTGCTTTTTCCTCCAAACCGTCGAGCTCTTCTTTTTGGCCGATATCGGCTGTGAAGGCGATGATCTCAGCATCATAAGTTTCTTTAAGCCATTTCAAAATAACGGATGTATCTAGTCCGCCGGAATAGGCGAGTACAATTTTTTCTTTAGCCATGGTGTGGCAACTTCCTTTCGTGTGGGCTACATAAATTAAAATAACCGTGCTCTCGCTAGCACTTTAACGATTAATCATAATTACGCGGAATGTTTGGACTTCTGGTCGCTGTTATCATCAGATTTCTTTTATTTCAAACCGCATTATGCGGATGAAATCTGATGATAAAGGCGAACGCTACGCTCCTACAGTTCCAAAAATTCCGCTCCATTACTCCATCGTCCAAAACCTAACTTCGCTCAACATTAATTCAATTTATATAGTGATTTATATTTTATATTATTTAAATTCCTTAACTCATCAGCGCAGCCATTAAAGCCTTTTGCGCATGCAGGCGGTTCTCAGCCTGATCAAAGATGACCGAGTTAGGGCCGTCAATCACGCCTGTGCTAACCTCTTCCTCACGGTGGGCCGGCAGGCAGTGCAGGAAGAGATAATCGCTCTTCGCGCCTTTTACAAGCTCCTCATTGACCTGATAGTCCTTGAATGCCGCTTCACGCGCCTTTTGCTCCTCTTCGAAGCCCATGCTCGCCCACACATCGGTGTAGATGACGTCAGCGTCTTGTACAGCTTCTTGCGGGCTGTTAGTAACCACAATCTTAGCTCCGGTTTCTTTAGCGATCTCACGGGCTTCTGCTACAACTGCTGCATCCGGCTCATAACCTTCTGGTCCAGCGATTGATACATCAACACCCAGCTTGGCTCCACCAATCATCAAAGAATGCGCCATATTGTTGCCATCGCCGATGTAAGCCAGCTTCAGGCCTTTGAGCTTTCCTTTGTGCTCATAAATGGTTTGGTAATCCGCCAGCACTTGGCAAGGATGTGCCAGGTCACTCAGACCGTTGATTACTGGAATAGAAGCGTAACGAGCTAGATCCTCAACTTTGTCATGACCGAAGGTACGGATCATAATTCCATCAAGATAACGTGACATTACTTGTGCTGTATCTCCAACCGTTTCACCGCGTCCAAGCTGAATGTCATTTTTGCTCAAGAAAAGGGCATGCCCTCCCAGCTGGTACATTCCAACTTCAAACGATACACGCGTACGAGTAGAGGATTTTTCAAAAATAAGTCCAATCGTCTTCCCCTTCAGCGGCTGAAATTCTTCGCCATTCTTCTGCTTCTTCTTCAGCTCAATCGCCGAATCAATCAGATACGTAATTTCCTCCGGGCTGTAATCGTTCAGCTCCAGTAAATCACGGCCTTTCAGCTGCTGCGCAATGGTGTGCTTGTTACTCTGTACGCCCTGACTCATGAGCTTACCTCCCCGTTTGCTTGTTTAGCATAAGTATGAATGAGTTCGGAGACGATGTCTACCGCTTGGTCGATCTCCTCTTTACTTACATATAGATTAGGCAGTAAGCGAAGGACATTAGGACCCGCTGTCACGAACAACAGGCCTTTCTTTTGTCCAGCCAAAACAATATCGCCCACTGGTGATTGACATTCAATCCCGATCAACAGTCCTTTACCACGGATATCCTTCACAAAAGAACAGTCCGCCAGCTTCTCTTTCAAAAGACCTGTCAGGTACTTACCCATTTCTTCAGCGCGTTGTGGAAGCTCATCCTCCAGCATCGTTTCAATTGTCGCTGCCATAACCGCTGTTGCAAGCGGTGTTCCTCCGAAGGTGGACGCATGGCTGCCAGGTGAGAATGCTTCACGCAAATACCCTTTGCCAAGCATTAAGCCCGCTGGGAACCCACTAGCAATCCCTTTAGCCAAAGTGAAAATATCTGGTTCAATTCCATAATGCTGATGAGCGAACAACTTGCCTGTACGTCCCATACCTGTCTGTACCTCATCTACAATCAGAAGCAATCCGTGTTTCTTGCACAGTGCCACTACAGCGTTCAAAAACTCAGGCTCTACCTCAAGCACGCCACCCTCTGCAAGCACCATCTCTAGCATGATAGCAGCGGTATGATCCCCGATAGCAGCTTCTAACGCTGGCAGATCATGCAAGGGTACCGTCTTAAAGCCTGCTGGAAGCGGCAGGAATCCTTCTTTTACCTTTTGCTGACCTGTAGCTGTTAGTGTGGCTAATGTACGTCCATGGAAGGATTGTTCAAATGTGATAACCTCATAACGATCCACAGCTTTAATCTTCTGGTGGTAACGACGAGCCAGCTTAATTGCAGCCTCATTCGCTTCTGCCCCACTATTGCAGAAAAACACTTGATCAGCGCAGCTATTTTCTGTCAAAAGATTTGCAACTTTGTCCTGTCCAGGAATATGGAACAGGTTCGAGACATGCCAGAGCGTATCAATCTGATCCTTCAGCTTCGCACCGACTTTTTCAGGAGCATGACCTAGACTGGTCACAGCTAATCCACTTGTGAAATCAAGATACTTATTGCCCTTATCATCCCATACCCAAGTGCCTTTGCCTTTAACTAAGCTGAGATCATATCTGGCGTAAGAAGGGAATACCGCGCTCAGCTTGCCTGCTGCAACATCCGGTGTACCTGATCCTACTGTATCGGTCTGCTGTGCCCCTGCTTGCGAATCCAATTCCGCTTGTGTAAGCTTGCTCATTCTAAGTCACTCTCCCACCTTGTGCTCCTGTGTACCAGGCTGCACCTCTAATTGATATTCATCTATGATTCTACGAACGAATAATACGTGTGCCTATCGCTTCACCTTGCAGTACTCGGCTAAGCACCCGCGGTTCTTTTCCATCCACAATGATAACCTCTGAAACGCTGCCTTGAATGCAATCGATAGCTGCCCGTACTTTTGGGATCATGCCGCCGTAGATTTCTCCACTTTCAATTAAAGCTTCGATTTCCTGTACGGTAACGGATGGAAGCACAACCTTTCGACCCTCCACCGTACTCATAATGCCAGGCACATCTGTAACTACGATCATTTGGGGAGACTCTACATAAGAAGCGACTGCCCCTGCTGCTGTATCTGCGTTAATATTGTAGCGCTGACCTGCAGCATCTACACCGATAGGTGCAATGACAGGAATATATCCCATCCCAACAATACCAGTTACGATCTCAGCTTTTACTTCCGTTACTTCTCCTACCAACCCTACTTCAGCGCTATTAGCTACGGGTCTAGCAGTAATCATATTTCCATCGATGCCGGATAGCCCTAGAGCTAGACCGCCACTTCCTTGAATTCGCCTTACAATCGCCTTGTTGATACTCCCTGCCAGTGTCATCTCTACGACATCTAGTACTGCCTCGGTGGTTACTCGCAGACCGTTCACGAAGCTGCTTTCAATGCCCAGCTTTGCTAGATTCTCTGAAATGGCTGGCCCTCCGCCATGAACAATTACAGGTTGAATGCCTTCCTGCTGCAAATCTCGTAAATCTTCGAAAAAAGAATCAGGAAGAGCAGCCAGCGTACTGCCGCCGCATTTCATCACAAACAATCCACTACCATCTAATGCATCAATAAGTTCAAGCTCGCTATTTAGCGTCATAAGTTCGGTATCCTTCCCTTGTGGGCTTAAGCCGCCACAAATTAGGTACGGTATGCAGCGTTAATACGCACATAATCGTAAGTTAGGTCACAGCCCCAAGCTGTAGCCTTTCCGGTTCCATCATGCAAATCTACAGTGATCAGCACAGTTTCACTTTTTTGCAAATAGGCCAAAGCCTTCTCCTCATCAAAAGCAACCGGCTTCGAATGCAGTAGCACCTCGATATCACCTAACGAAATGTTCACACGCTCCGGCGATACTGGCACACCCGCGCGTCCAACCGCAGCAATAATCCGTCCCCAGTTCGCATCCGCTCCAAAAATAGCAGATTTCACTAGACTAGAACCCACCACTGTCTTGGCAATCGCTGAAGCAGCTTCGTCATGAACAGCACCATTCACTTGAACCTCAATCAGGTGAGTTGCACCTTCGCCATCTCGAGCAATCGCTTTGGCAAGCGTCTGGCACACATAAGTGAATCCAGCAGCAAAAGCGTCCCAATCCGGATGAAATCGAGTCAGCTTCTCATTACCTGCAAGCCCACTAGCCATCGACACTAGCATATCATTCGTGCTTGTATCTCCATCAACTGTAATCATATTAAAAGTAACGTTCGTAGCAGAACGAAGTAGACTGTGTAAATCTTCCGCTGAAATATCAGCATCTGTAGTCATAAAACCGAGCATGGTAGCCATGTTAGGATGAATCATCCCGGAGCCCTTTGCAGCTCCAGCAATAATAACTTCTACACCGCCAACAAGCACCTTCACGGCAACCTCTTTTTTAACTAAATCAGTTGTAAGTATGGCCTGACAGAATTCCTCCGCTCCAGCAGCCCCACCGTCCAGCTTTTCTGGTATTGCAGCAATACCGCTACGTACGCAATCCATCTTCAGCAGCTCACCGATCACACCAGTCGAGGCGACAGCAACATCATTAACCTCTACACCCAAATGTTGAGCCGCAGCAGCGCGCATCTCATAAGCATCGGCCTCGCCTTGTTCGCCTGTGCAGGCATTAGCATTTCCGCTGTTCACGACTACCGCCTGCAACGTTCCGTTCACAAGACTTTCACGCGTCACCTTCAGAGGAGCCGCCTGAAAAACATTTGTCGTATACACGGCAGCAGCCGTAGCTGGAACCTCACAAAGAATCACTCCGAGATCGTTGCGGTCTGTTTTTTTCAATCCACAGTGCAGTCCTCCGGACTTAAATCCTTTAGGTGAAGTAATGCTTCCACCTTCCAAGGCAGTAAATAATTCAATCTCGCTCATGTTATTTGTACCGCTGATCCTTATGGATACACAGGTGTGTAGCCGAGGCCAAGGGTTTCCTCCCATCCCATCATCAAATTAAGGTTCTGTATCGCCTGACCTGCCGCACCTTTTACAACGTTATCAATGACGGAGATTATGGTCACCCGCCCTGTACGAGCATCTGTCGCAAATCCGATATCACAATAATTAGAGCCACTAACTTCTTTTGTCGCTGGAATCACACCTACATCGCGCACCCGCACATAGGGTCTGCCCGCATAATATTCACGATATAAATTCACAAAATCCTGCTCCGTATAATTGCCCGTCATTCCTGCATACATCGTACTCATAATTCCTCTGCTCATAGGCACGAGATGTGTGGTGAACGTTACGGTTACCTTTTCTCCAGCAATCTCCGTGAGTGTCTGCTCGATTTCTGGTATATGTTGATGTTTATTTATTTTATAAGTTTTTAAGTTCTCGTTTATCTCTGCATAATGCACCATCAGGCTCGTTCCGCGTCCTGCTCCGGTAACCCCGGATTTGGCATCAATAATAATACTGTCATGCTTAATCCAGCCTGCCTGAATCGCAGGAATTAGTCCAAGAAGTGTAGCCGTAGGATAACAGCCTGGATTAGATATAAAATCAACCCCGGCCACACGCTCTCCGAACACCTCGCAAAGTCCGTACACAGCTTGTTCTAGGTACTCATCAGCAGGAGCTGTATGTTTGTACCAGTGCTCATACTCTGCGCCATCCTTCAATCGGAAATCACCGGATAGATCTACGACCTTAAGTCCAACTTCCAGCAGCTGCGGCACCAGCTTTGCACTTACACCAGACGGCGTAGCCGTAAAAACCACATCCGCCCGCTCAGCCATCTGCGCCGGATCAACGCCATCCAACCTTCGGTCAATAATGCCCGTCAAATGAGGAAACCCTTCCTCTATCGCATCCCCTGCACTTGATGAGGAAATTACCGAAGTAATCTCTACTTTAGGATGACTTTGTAGTAGCCGAATCAGCTCTACGCCTCCATAACCCGTTGATCCAACAATCGCCGCCCTCAGCTTGCCTTCCACTGTCATCCCCACTTCCTGCTTATCATGAATATATTATTTAATATAATGCATACCGTCTTAGAAATATGTATTATTATACATCCCTATTAATATAAATACAACACAATATGTGAACTTTATTCATCCTAAATATAACCTCATTTAGAAAAAAAGAGAAGCGTCGCCTCCCCCGTAGGAGAGATTACGCTTCTCTTTTAAATCCTTCGCCTAACACTTCATGTGCTTCGGTAATAATAACAAATGCACTTGTATCTACGGATTGGACAATCGCCTTTAGCCTTGATACTTCATTCTGACCTACCACAACCATCAGAACAGTACGTGCATCTCCAGTGTACCCGCCATGTGCGTCCAGCTTCGTCAAACCACGATCCAGATCATTTAATATCGCCGCAGATATTTCATCTGTCTCGTCTGAGATAATATAAGCAACCTTCGTATAACGGAAGCCTACCTCTATTGCATTAATGGCTTTACCCGTAACAAACAATCCGATCAGCGCATACAGCGCCTGCTCCATACCGAGTATAAATGCAGCCAGCACAATAACCGTCCCGTCCAGCAACACAACGGAAACCGAGAAGCTGAGACCGGATATCTTTTGAATGATCTGCGCCAAAATCGTAAGTCCACCTGTTGAGCCCCGTCCGCGGAACACAACGCCAAGTCCCACCCCCACACAGATACCGCCATAAATGGAGGCTAAAAGTGGATTAGTTGTAGGTGTAGGTAAATCTTTTGTCAACAAGATAAATAGCGGCAACACAAAGCTCCCGAGCAACGAGCGAACGCCGTATTGTTTACCCAGGAAGATTACTCCGAGCACAAACAGCGGGATATTAAGTGCCCATTGCGTAAATGCCGGTTCAGCCCCAAACCAAGCTTCAGCCAGTACAGAAAGACCCGATACACCACCAGAAGCTATATGATTAGGCAGAAAAAAAAGATTAAACCCCAATGCCGTGATTAGCGAACCGATCAGAATAAGCATTGTATCCACCACATGACGGACGGGTCCATTCAGTGGAATCAGCGGGGGTTTATTACGAGAATTGATTTTTTGCATTTCATGGCGCTCCTTAAAGTGTCATCTTGCTCTACGTAAGAAGAAACGGGTATTCCATCCATATCAAAGAATGGTATCCGTTTCCCCTAAAAAAATATAAAGATAAAGTATGGAGTAAGCTTATACTTTCCTATATTCCCGAAAAAATCCCTTAATCCGCCTCAACCTTGATCTGGCTACGCAAGTACCCATCAATGAATGCGTCCAGGTCTCCGTCCATTACTGCACCCACATTACCTGTTTCCACGGAAGTACGGTGATCCTTGACCATGTTATACGGATGGAATACATAGGAACGAATCTGACTGCCCCAAGCGATTTCCGATTGCTCGCCGCGAATCTCATCCAATTGCTGCTGCTGCTCTTGCAGCTTGCGTTCATAGAGCTTGGAACGCAGCATTTTCATGGCTTGTTCCCGGTTCTTGATCTGTGAACGTTCGTTCTGGCAGGTTACCACTACGCCCGACGGCAAGTGAGTAATCCGTACCGCAGAGTCCGTAGTATTGATATGCTGTCCACCGGCGCCACTCGCACGATACGTATCGATCTTAAGATCCTCGGTGCGGATCTCAACTTCAACATCATCCGTAATTTCCGGAACGACATCACAGGAGACAAAAGAGGTATGGCGTCTACCCGAAGAGTCAAATGGAGAAATCCGCACTAGTCGATGGACACCCTTCTCAGCTTTTAAATATCCATATACGTTGAAGCCCTTGATAAGCAGTGTAACACTCTTAATTCCTGCTTCATCACCCGGTAAATAATCGAGCACCTCAACCTTAAATCCACGTTTCTCAGCCCAACGTGTGTACATACGAAGCAACATTTGACCCCAGTCTTGAGATTCCGTTCCGCCTGCACCCGGATGAAGCTCAAGGATCGCATTCAGCTTGTCATACGGTTGGTTAAGCAGCAATTGCAGCTCGAATTCATCCACTTTACTGCCTAGGCTGCGAATTGTCTCTCCGATTTCTGTTGCCAGATCCTCATCGCCCTCTTCATCCGCAAGCTCTGCCATCATCGCAGCATCATCGTATTCCTGTTGAAGTTTCTCGTATTGATCTACGGAAGATTTCACAGCGTTCATCTCAGCGATTACACTCTGCGCTTGCTCACTATTATCCCAGAATCCTGGAGCTGCCATTTTCTCTTCAAAGTTAGAAATCATCTCTTGCTTAAGATCTAAGTCAAAGAGACCCCCTAAGGTCAGTTAGTTTCTTGCCTATTTCACGCAGATCCTGCTTTACATTTGGTTCTATCATAGGTCACTTCACCTTTCAAAATTGGTTGTTACGGTCTTCGCTATTGGAAAGTTAGTAATGAGTGAATGTTCAGCCATTCCGAGAAGGATTGGACTTCCGATCGCTGTTGTTTCCAGATTCCTTGAATTGATAACCGCATAGCGGTTGGAATCCCGAAACAAAGGCGAACACTCCGTTTCTCCAGTTCCAAACCTTCTCTCCATTCCACATTCACTCAAGTGCTAAAGATCCAAAAAAGCGACTGGGCCGTAAACGGGGGATACCCCCGGGCCCAGCCGCTCTTTATGGTTAGTATACCCATAGAGATCAGGGTTAAAGACTTACATCTTCAACACCTGAATATGAGCGCTACTAAACGTTTGTCTTATGCGTTTTGACCGTGGCAATTCTTGTACTTCTTGCCGCTTCCGCAAGGGCAAAGATCATTACGGCCAGTCACAGCCTCAACATGAACCGGACGTTTCTCAACAGGTTCGCTGTTTGTAGAGATCTTGTCTTCATCAATAACGGATTGACGTTCCTGATTCGCCTCGATGTGAGCCTTCATAATATAAGTAGCTACTTCTTCTTGAATCGTAGCAGTCATAGTATTAAACATCTCAAAGCCTTCGAATTGATATTCGCGAAGTGGATCCGTACCACCGTAAGCACGCAAGTGAATCCCTTGACGCAATTGATCCATTGCATCAATATGATCCATCCATTTGCTATCTACGGAACGAAGCACGATTACCTTCTCGAATTCACGTACGAGTTCTGAACCCAGACGTTCTTCACGTGCAGCATATTTCTCAAGCACAAGTTCGAAAATGAACTCGATGATTTCCTCTGCTTCCTTGCCCCATAGAATATCACGGGTCAAAGCACCTTCTTCAAGAAGCTTGCTGTTTACGTAATCAGCAACTTCTTGCAGTTCCCAGTTCTCAGGAATATCGTCGCTACAGTGTGCTAGAACGATACGCTCAATTACAGGCTTGATCATTTCAAGCACGATATCTTTAATATTATCGGACTCCAGAATCTCACGGCGTTGTTTATAAATAATTTCACGCTGTTGATTCATCACGTCATCATATTGCAATACGACTTTACGGATATCAAAGTTATTACCTTCAACACGTTTCTGAGCAGATTCTACAGCACGCGTGATCATGCGGCTCTCAATCGGCTGATCTTCCTCGAATCCGAGACGATCCATCATAGTCAGAACGTTGTCAGCACCAAAACGCTTCATGAGCTCATCGCCAAGCGACAAGTAGAATTGTGTAGAACCAGGGTCACCTTGACGACCCGCACGACCGCGCAGCTGGTTATCAATCCGGCGTGATTCATGACGCTCTGTACCAATGATATGCAGACCTCCAAGATCTGTCACACCTTCACCCAGAACGATGTCCGTACCACGTCCAGCCATATTGGTAGCAATCGTAACTGTACCTGGCTGACCTGCATGGGTAATGATTTCTGCTTCCGCAGCGTGATGCTTTGCATTAAGCACTTGGTGTCTAACGCCTTTGCGCTTCAGCATTTCAGATACGAGCTCTGAATTCTCGATCGACACTGTACCAACCAATACTGGCTGGTTCTTTTTGTGACGTTCTACAATTTCTTCCACAACAGCTTTGAACTTACCGTTCTCACTCTTGTAGACAACATCCGGCATATCATCACGCTTGTTCGGCTTATTGGTAGGAACCTGAAGAACTTCAAGACCATAAATCTTCTTGAACTCCTCTTCCTCAGTCTTCGCTGTACCTGTCATACCACCGAGTTTACGATACATACGGAAGTAGTTCTGGAATGTGATTGTTGCAAGAGTCATACTCTCATTCTGTACTTCGATTTCTTCCTTCGCTTCAATCGCTTGGTGCAGCCCATCGCTATAGCGACGACCTGACATTAGACGTCCTGTAAATTCATCAACAATAACGACCTCACCCTCGTTTACAACGTAATCTACGTCACGACGCATAATTACATTTGCTTTTAGGGCTTGGACGATATGGTGATTCAAAGTTACATGACTGTGATCATACAAGTTCTCAATACCAAAAGCGCGCTCAGCAGTAGCCACACCTTTTTCAGTCAAGGCAACAGACTTCACCTTAATATCAACTGTGTAGTCTTCTTCAGCCTTAAGCTTTTTCACGAAACGGTCTGCTGAAAAATACATTTCTGTAGACTTCTCAGCTTGTCCGGAAATAATAAGAGGTGTACGTGCTTCATCAATAAGAATAGAGTCCACTTCATCAATAATACAGAAATACAGAGGGCGCTGAACCATTTGCTCTTTATAAAGCACCATGTTGTCACGCAAATAATCAAAACCAAATTCGTTGTTTGTGCCATACGTAATATCGCAGGCATAAGCAGCTTGTTTATCAGCATGGTCCATACCGCTTAGGTTAACCCCAACCGTCATGCCCAGGAAGTTATAGATTTGTGCCATTTGTGCGCTGTCGCGCTGAGCCAAATAGTCATTGACCGTTACTACGTGTACGCCTTTACCTAGCAAAGCATTCAAATACACTGGCAATGTACCTACTAGTGTCTTACCTTCACCAGTCTTCATCTCGGAGATTCGGCCTTCATGCAGAGCCATACCACCAATTAACTGCACATCAAAATGCCGCATACCAAGTGTCCGCTTGGAAGCTTCACGTACGGTTGCAAATGCCTCAGGAAGAATTTCTTCCAGAGTTTCGCCTTTTTCAATACGGGCACGGAATTCTGCTGTCTTAGCTTGTAACTGTTCATCAGATAGCTTTACAAATTCCTGTTCCAATCCATTAATTACATCGACTGTCTTCATGAGACGTTTAACGTCACGATCGTTGGTGTCTCCGAATATTTTCTTTACAAGTCCTAGCATGGTTAACCCCTTTCATGCAACACAGATGGTGGAACCGAGCCCATCCTCACAAAATTGAAAGGGCCATTTATAAATTCGATTCCGCTGCTTCATAAATTGTAACAGTTTGTAAGAGATGCCGCAATACAAGGTGTATCAGCCACATTTTTCAAATATAGTCGCTTATACGCACAAGAGCCCTATTCGCTGCAAGCGAATAGGGGCTCGGTTTAAATTTCTTAGGTTCTGACTAACTCTCGAGGCCCTTTATACTTAGAGCATAACTGGCATCATTGTATCTTAGCCCTGTTCAATCAGTCCATATTTACCATCATCACGTTTGTAAACTACGCTTACTTCCGAGGTGTCGATATTGGAAAACACAAAGAAATTATGTCCTACCATGTTCATTTGAAGAATTGCTTCTTCCACATCCATCGGCTTCATTGTAAAGCGTTTGTTCCGCACAACTTCTAAATCATCATAATCTTGTTCTTCTACAGCAACAGCGGTACTAGCTCCATCCACAAACAGCGTCTTCAGTCCCTCTTGACGGAACTTACGATTGATCTTCGTTTTGTGTTTGCGAATTTGACGTTCCAGCTTGTCCACAACGGCATCTATGGAAGCATACATGTCATCGCTGCGATCTTCCGCACGAAGCGTCACGCCAGCAAGCGGAATGGTTACTTCCACCGTATGAAGGCCGCGAACTACGCCAAGCGTCACAGACCCTTCAGAGGTAGGGGGTGCTTCGAAATACTTCTCAAGTTTGCTGAGCTTCTTATCAACATACTCTCTCAAAGCGTCGGTCACGTCAATTTGTTGACCTCGAATGGTGAATTGCATGGCCACTCCTCCTTTAGTTACACCTTCATTATACCAAATTGTTAAGGCTAAGTAAAAAGTAATTCCTTACAGCACTTACAATTAGATAACAAATATTGTCCTTGTGTTCACAAATAAAACAAGTCCGGTAAGAGCAACTATTCGCCTCACCGGACCAATTGTAAACCTGTCGTTATTATAGTACGAATTCCATTCTTATATTCCCAAACTGAGACAGTATAAGATTAAGTTACTTGGTATGAATATGGATGATTTCTACCGGTGACAATTGCGTACCTGATCCTGTAATAACGTATACCTTATAGGCGGTATTGGCTGTTAATCCAGTCAAAGTATGCGTATGTTTTACACCAGGAGCGAACGTAAGCATGTCCGTCCATGGAGCAGTCAATGCTTTACCAGCACTATTCTGCCCTAAAGAAATTTGTGTTGCGCTAGGTGCTTTTTCATTTGCCGGCAATACTACATATCTTACCGGTGTTGGAGTGCCACCAGTCACGCCATATTTAACATACACATCTGCTGTAACTGTACCTACTTGTCCTGGTTCAAAAAGCGTAATCGAGTTTGCTGTTGCCTGAGCAGTAGTTAATCGAACTGTTGTTACAGTAGACAGATTGCCAGATGCATCCGCTGCTACGATATATGTTGCATATTCCGTCCCAGGATTCAATCCGTAAACCGAGAATGTAACCGTTGTGTTGGCTACAGTTGCAACACTACCATGTTGTTCGCTTGCAGTTCCATTGCTGATCTGTCCTTTTTCTACCTGCAATGCACTCGGTGCACTTACGTTAGCAGTATAAGGAGCTACAACATAGTACACTGAGCCAGTTACGGAAGATGTCAGGTATACATCGGCTGTTACCGAACCAACGTTACCATAGGTTGCCCCACTTACGGTTGGTGTTGTGACATTTCCGTCACCACCGTTACCGCCGCCAGATCCACCACCTGTACTACCACCTGGAGTAGCTGTTGGCGTTGGCGTAGCGGTTGGTGTCGGAGTAGCCGTTGGCGTTGGGGTAGGAACTACTCCACCACCTGTACCACTACCTGGGTAATAAATGACTGAGGTGTTGATGATACCTACAGCCTCTGCACGTGTTAACGATCTCTTAGGACCGAAGGTTCCATCCGGATAACCGTTAATAATCTTCTTATCCGCTGCAGCGGCTACTGCACCTTTTGCCCATGCTGCAATTTGTGCGTTGTCTTTAAATTTGCTAGTAGTGCTATTGGTGCTCAATTTAAGTAATTTCGCAGCCATTACTGCTGCCTCTTGTCTTGTGAGCGGACTATTAGGACGGAACGTATTGTCCTCGTATCCTCCGATATAGCCAGCTTCCACGGCTTTAGCCACTTCACTGTAGTTCCAGTTTGTGCTTTTCATATCTTTAAAGCTTACAGTTGCTTTTTCTTTAAAACCGAACAGGCGATTTACCAGAGTCACATACTCTCCACGTGTAATTGCCTTGTTTGGTTTAACCGTACCGTCCGGGTATCCTCCAAGGTATCCACTATCTAACCATTCCTGTAGCTGAGCTTGGGCCCAGTGACCTTGAATATCCTTAGGTACGGAGGCGGCGGAGACGCTGCCAAGAGATCCTAATAACATACTAACTCCTAAAACTCCGGTCATGAGACCGCGCAACTTCTTTTTCATCCTGCTAATCATCCTCCTAAAAGTTTTGATAGCGTAGGCTATATGAATCTCTTTTTGGAAGTATTGGCCTAGGCTAACATAGTGTGCGTCGAGGTAAGATAAACAGCTCAACGTAAAGCTATTACCCACATTTCGAAGAGTTCTAACATTTTCCATATTAAAAATTTACAAAGTACGCTATTTTCTTTCTATTAACTGCCTTAATAGAGGCTTTTGAGAGCACAAATTATCCCCACAAAGTGGAGCTTTACTTCGATGCATACTCAGGTACTTTGCGGGGGCCCCAAGCACACAAAAAAAGGACCTTGGGAGAAATCCCAAGATCCTTGCTAGCGCTGTCTAAATTGCTAACCATCTACTTATATGTAGGTCGGCTTAGCCGTATGATTATAATTTGATTACGTTAGCTGCTTGTGGTCCGCGTGCACCTTCAACGATATCGAACTCTACGGATTGGCCTTCATCCAAAGTTTTGAAACCATCTGTTTGAATCGCGGAAAAGTGTACGAATACGTCGCCACCGTCTGCAGTCTCGATAAAACCATAACCTTTTTCTGCGTTAAACCATTTTACTTTACCTTCCATTGATTAAACATTCCCTTCGTCATCAGATGAACGTGAGTCTTGCTCACAAATCGACTATACCACCGTAACTTCTTCATTGTCAATTGGAAAAGTAAATGTTTACATGCAATAATTTACCACGTAAAATAGGACGTTTAATTTACCATAATCAAGAAATAGCTGCGGCGTAAGGATCAAAAAAAGAGCAGACGGTATTTAATACCCGTCTACTCCTATAGTGAAACACCGAAATAAATTATTTTCTACGATCCATTAGAAAACTATCTGGGGTATAAGCGGCCTCGTAGGCGCTGCGCTGTACCTTGGCCTGATTACGCTTCTGCAACCAGTCCAGAGCCTCGAGGCAAAGAGTGTTCATGCGAGCAGTGATTTCTGAATCATGATGCAAAATTCGTTCAATTTCGACTTTTTGCGCTTCCGTTGCAGGAATCAACGAGAACTGTCGGATGATGTCATCAATCAATTTCTGACGTTCGTCCACGAAAGACTCTAACTCTTCAAATTCGACTTCGTATAACCGCTCCATTATATTCTGCGTCAATTGCTTCAACTCTATAATAAGCTTATCTTTATCCATTTGAAATTTCCGTAGATAACGGCTGCTGACCTTGACCTGCTGCGATTTTGGAAGCCTGTAACCACGTTTCCCGTAGTTCAATCAAATATCCCACCGCTTCCTCAGCCTTTGTTGTATCTTTGCGTATATTGGCCTCAACAAGTAGAAAATTTGTATATTCATAGAGTGAATACAGGTTCTTGGATACTTCATAATTATTATCAAGAGTGCTCATCAGCTCACTGACAATGGTTTGGGCCTTGCCAAGATTGATATTGGTTTTTTCAAGGTCATCCCGCTTTAAACCATCTAAACCAGCCCGAATGAAACGAATCGCTCCATCATAGAGCATAAGTACCAGTTGAGCAGGCGTAGATGTCTGAACAGAAGACTGCCGGTATTTATCGTAAGGAGAATTAATCAATAATCTCACCCTTTAACTATTATGATGATAGACCTAAGCTGGAGAGTAAACTGGAGGACTGGGATTGCAACTTGCTCATTGCTGTTTCCATGGCAGTAAACTGTTTGTAATAGCGGTTTTCAGCATTAACGAGATTCTTATTCATAACTCCGATTCTTCTATTATAATCCTTTAGTGTCCTTCCCATGACACTTTCTTCCTTGAAACTACTAGTCAGGTCCATTGTAAATCTGTTAGTACCAGCTCGATCAGAGATTTTTTGAATCGCACTTGTCATATTAGCAGCTAACTTATCAAATAAACCAGAATCTGAAGCACTTGCTGGACCTTGAAACAAATCTAAAGCAAGTTGAGGATTGGCACTGATAGCTTTCTTCAACTTTGTTTCGTCTTCAAGTATTAATTTACCGTTCTCCATATACTTTCCTGTGGTAATACCAAGCGCACCGAGTGGACCGAGTTGTTGAGTAATAACCATGCGCATCTCAGACAAAACAGTTTTCATGATATCGTCATTTTTGAAGAGCCCACTCTTTGCTTTTTCTGTCCAGCTTTTTATATCATCTTCTTTCAATTCCTTTTTCTGCTCGTCCGTCAATGGCTTGAAATCTCGGAACTTGGCCTCATCAACTTTTGTGTTGAGCATTTTGATCAAATCGTTATAATCTTCTATAAATCCCTTGATGGATTCTAAAACTTTTTCTGGATCAGATTGATTTTTTACTATAAGGGGGGTATCAATCTCTGTTCCACCACTGTCCTTTACAACAGTCGCCTTCAACAAAGTGAGTTGAAAACCATTAATTGTGAAAGTATTACTCTTTATATTATCAAGTTTTTCACCATTGATAGTAACTTTTGCATTCTTCCCATCTATGACTTTCTCAATAGCATCATTTCCAATTACTTTTGGCACTGTCCCATTAAACATCTTTAATAGCTCATAGGAACCGCCGCCCATTACTACTGCACCATCATCTTTGCCTACAATTTTTAATTTTTTCCCATCAAAACTAGCTATAACATTAGCTCCAACCTGATCATTAATTTCCTTTACCAAATTAGCAATTGTAGTGTTTGCCTCGAAATTAAAGGACTTTCCATTAATACTAAAATTGTATTTCTTCGAATTAGCTTCTTCCACAGTTAAGTTTTGCAGTTGTCCCATTGTTGTTATAGATGCATCTATCGTTGATTCCAACCCATTTGTTTCAACAACTTTTGTTTTAGAAAAAAGACCAATTAATGAGTTCCCTTGCGTGGGATTAACAATTTCTACAGTTCCACCCTCACCACTATCTTTTGCAGAAATTGTTAACTTTCCTGTAATCTCATCAAAACTTGCAATCGCATTTGCTTTTTCATTTGAATTAATTGTTGCTACCAATGTAGAAATGGATGTTCTGCCATTAAAAAGCGACTTACCATTCTTATCTTTAAAATCTGCACCATTTATTTTAATATCAAACCCTTTATTCAGATACTCTTCCACTTCTTTTGGGGTCATGACTGACAGATCAACATTATCTAGCTTAGCTAATGATGTAGACCCTGTTATTCCCTGACCTAGTCCAGGTGTTGAGTAGGTCGTTCTGGTCGCCAATTGAGTAACGCTGATCTTCATTTCAATTCCATTGGCCATCGACGTTGCCTCAGCTTTTACCGCATCTGTATTTCCTGTGACAACTGCCTTATTAGCATTTAGTGCGGAACTGCTACCATACTTAGTTCCCAGTTTATTAGTCCGGAAATCATAGAGCCTACTGTTCAACTCACGATAACCTTCCCGCTTCCATTCCAGAAGCTGTTTATCTTGATTAAGTTTTTCAAGTGGCACTCTTTTGGCATTCATCATATTCTTGACCATACTGTCAATATCCATTCCCGAGAATCCGTTTACTCGTGTAACCAAAACAACACCCCCATAATGTTATATTTTTTCGTCTACCAAAATCCCGGCGATCTCCATCATATTGGCTACAAGATCCAGCGTTTTCTCTGGAGGAACTTCACGAATCAACTCACCAGTGTCTTTATTGAGTACCTTCACCATAATTTCATGCGTCTTTTCATGAATTGAAATCTCCAGAGTGGTCAATGGTCCTTGTAATGATTTTACCGCCTGTTCAATTGTACGGATGAGTTGTTTTTCGGCAATTGACACGTTTACTCCCTGCATTTCTTTTGCACTCATATCTCTGGTGTCTCTGATCAGAGATGTTTTACTAGCCTGTGACCCCGCACCTGTATTTTGCTTGTTGTCTGCGGCTCCGCTCTGTCCCGTTATATTGGGAGTAGCAGTAAGCGAGAATTGTATATTCATTAATTCGACCTCCAACAAAGCTCGATTTATACTATATATCGGTTTATTTGAGGGATAATTTAGGACTTTAACCTGTCAAGCAAAAAAAAGAACACTTCCAGCAGCAGATTGATTACCAAAACAAAAAAAGGCCCCAGGGATATCCCCAGGACCAGAACAAAGCAGAATTAATTTTAACGAAGCAATTGCAGAACGCCTTGCGGTTGTTGGTTCGCTTGAGCCAACATAGCTTGGGAAGCCTGTGCAAGAATGTTGTTCTTGGTTTGCTGCATCATTTCTTTAGCCATATCTACATCACGGATACGGGATTCAGCAGCTGTCAAGTTCTCTGAAGAAGTTCCCAAGTTGTTAATGGTGTGTTCCAAGCGGTTTTGAACAGCACCCAGTTTTGAACGTTCACCAGATACGTTTTCAAGAGCGCTTTGAATTGTAGTAATAGCTTTGGAAGCATCTGCTGAAGTAGCGATGCTGATTTTTTCTCCTCCAATAGTAAGACCAAGCGCTTTAGAAGACATATCCTCAATGTCAAGCTTCATTGTTTGGTTCTCATTGGCACCAATCTGGAAAGTAGCGGAGCTGTCAGTTCTTGCTGCAAGAGCATCCTTAGCTTTCAGGCCATCGACAACAAGCTTGTCTCCACCAGCTATATCAGCTGCACCTCTCTTAATAGTGAGACCGTTGTAAACGATATCAGCCGTTCCAACTTTACCGGATCTGTCCACAGTAGTGGATACATTACCAGATGCATCTGTGAATTTATCTGTTACTGTAAGAGCAGTTGTGCTGTGATTGGTCGAAGCTGGGGCTGCTGCTCCGAACAAAACATTAGTTGCTCCTGTTGCAGATGGAGTAGTTTGCTTAATACTAAGTGCAGTAGCTGAAGCTGCCTTGCTGGAAACAACCAATTTACCATCTACTAATTCAGCCTTAGCATTCGTTTGTGTAGTGATTGCATTCATTAAATCTGCCACAGTACTGTTAAGGTTAATACCTGTCAGTCCAGTTTCAGCGCCAGCATCACCTACTGCTAGACCCGCCACATCTGTAATGCCTAGAGAAGCAAGAGTTTCTGTTCCATTAAAGTTAGAAGCTGTTCCTTTTACTTCACCAGCAACACCTGTTGAGAACGTAATTTCATGTGTACCAACTTTATTACCTGTAAGAACACCGGTTGCTCCTGTGATATTAGCAGTAGAAGAACTTTTGAAGTTAGCTTGTCCTTCAACTACTCCAGCAGTTGCAGTTCTTGCAGCTCCAAGGTTACCATTCAATAGTTTCTTAGTATTGAATTCTGTTGTGTTCGAGATACGATCGATTTCATCAACAAGTTGACTAACTTCTTTTTGAAGTTCTCCACGGTCCAGGTCGTTGTTAGTATCGTTTCCGGATTGCACTGCGATCTCACGCATACGTTGCAGGATGCTGTGAGTTTCGCTCAAAGCACCTTCAGCTGTTTGAATCAAAGAGATACCGTCTTGAGCATTACGGGAAGCCTGATCCAAACCGCGGATTTGACCGCGCATTTTTTCGGAGATTGCCAGGCCAGCTGCGTCATCACCTGCACGGTTGATGCGAAGACCGGAAGACAGTTTCTCGATATTTTTGTTAGTGTTGGCAGTGTTTGTAGACAGTTGGCGATGAGTGTTCAAAGCCGCGATATTGTGGTTGATAATCATTTGATATTTCCTCCCTGAAATTAAGTTAGTTCCACATCCATGTGGTAAACGCCGAACCATTAAGGTCGGCCGCCCTGCCGGATCAGCGTCTACTACATATATCGACGACATGTACCCAACTGTTTAGAGCATTTCGAAGTTTTTTTAAAATTTCTTGGAGAATCTGCCTATATCACAAAAAAACCTGAGGCTGCAGCCCCAGGAATGAGTTTTGTAGACACTTATTCGTTATTGCCATTGGGTACGCGAAGCCGATGAATCAGCGCATTAAGATCCGATTGCAACGGAGCAGCCGATTCACGGTTTGCTTCCTGTATAGACAGATATACTTCTTTACGGAAAATATCGACATGCTTGGGAGCGGCAATGCCTATTTTAATCGTATCTCCCTCCACACTTAAGACCGTTAGTTCAATCTGATCTTGAATGACGATGGACTCCCCTTTTTTGCGGGAAAGCACGAGCATATTATCCACCATCCTTTCCGTCTATTGCTGGCTGCTCTTGCAGCAGGCTATGCTTGGTGTGATAAGCTGTTCTGTGTAGAACAATTTGTTTACCCGCTTTACCATCAGGATTCAATACAATGGGAGCCAGCAGATTGATTGTAGACTGCTCAACTTGTTCCTTCAGCGTAATGATGCAACGGACAACCACATTCGAACCAATCCGGAGCTCTTCAGCTTCATCATCCAGCAGTTCAAATTCATAGGAGGGATAAAATATAAACGGATCACCAAGCAGAAAGGATAATCCTTCGTTCTTCACTGACTGCAAGTACCAGAAGGGAGATTCAGCCATTTCTATCAATGCGAAATCTGTTTCTTCGTCGAATCCTGGGATTCCTTTAGAAAAATGATAAAGCTGTTCCTCGTTCACTTCAAGTTTGCCCCAAGACAGTGTTTCTATAATCAAGTTGTTCACTCCTCAAAAGTTCTGCATAGCAAAACTGGTTCTTAACTTACTTCATTCGGATTCTAAATAACAGAAAAGCTATAGAGGCGCTTTCCGGCACATCTATAGCTTAAGAAGCTACAACTGAACATTCAGTTCTGGTGGAATAAACTGAATCGAAGCATATTGCTGCATGTATATGTTCAACTTCCCACGGGTATATTCAATTTCTGGATTACGTCTCTCCACCTGAATATCCACTTTTGCGGCTCGAAATTCGATTTGCGGGGCTCTCGTTTCGATATGAATATCTACATTGTCATATGATGCTGGACCGCGAATCTCAGGAAACGAGTTGGGCTGGGTATCCGTGCCGTAAACTTCTGCAATTGTGTTACCAGGTCTGAAAAACTGAGCCATACGATTCCCTTGCTCGACCTTTCTAGCAATGCCCTGAAGATACAACTGCTGAATTCCAGAGTAAATCCGTCTATTCATATCGAGCATCTTCCCGCCATTATAAGCTTCCCATGCTCGAGATTGATCTACAGTAAGCTCAGGCCGAGTGGATTGAACCGTTAATTGCCCCGGAGTGGTTGTAACATTGACCTCAGCCTTTGGCTGGGTTATTGAGTATGTGCCCGGATCAGCATCAATTCCAATTACAGCAGGTGTCTGACGGATTTGCAGTATCGGCTGAAGCAACGAGAACCACCTCCGTTATCTTATAAAGTCCACAAGAGATGTTGAAATAATCTTCGCACCTACAGATAAGGAGGCATTATAGATATTCTCTTGAATCTTAGAGTTCATAATCAAACCTTCGTAGTCTGCATCTTCTGTCTTCGCTTGGAGATCGGTTAAGTTTACATTTAAATCACTAAGCCGATCCTGCATTAATTCCACACGGTTGGTTTTGGCCCCTATTTCAGAGCGCGCCGTCAGAATTTTTTCCATCCTTGTATCAATTAAACCAAGTTGTGCCGATATTCCTTTGGAATCACCGGATTTCAAAGCAACTGATAATTGATTAATGATTGCAAACAAATTGTCAGCATCCCCAGTATTACCAAATACGTCATTGCCAGTCGTACTAATAGGCATACGAACATCATCACCTACAATAAACTGAATCTGTCCGGTATCTGTTGTAATCGCCTTAGATACATCATAAGTGCCATCTGCACCTTTAGTGAAATCATAAGGTTTTGTGTTGTATTGCTCACCATTAAAAATATATTTACCATTCAACGTACTATTTGCAATATCCACAAGTTGGTCTTTTAACTGCATCACTTCGGCATTAATACTGTCCAGTGCTGACTGTGGATTAGTCCCTGTCGCAGCCTGTACAGACAGTTCACGAATCTTTTGAACAACATCTCCGGCTTGACCTAGGACGGTATCATTATAATCCAGCCATGAAAGAGCGCTATCTACATTCTTAGTATATTGCTCGTTAGAAGAAAGCTCCGCACGATAGCGCAGGGAATACGTAATCCCTACCGGATCATCGGAAGGCTTGTTGATTTTTTGTCCGCTTGAAAGCTGTAATTGTGTGTCGTTCATTGTACGTGCATTGCGGTTTAGGTTAAGCAGAAGCTGTGAATTCATCATGTTAGAGGTTACTCTCAACATACGCTATATCTCCTTTTATCTGCCGACTGTGCCGGTGGAATTAATCAATTTGTCGAGCAGTTCATCAAAAGTAGTCATAAAACGTGCTGCGGCACTATAAGCATGCTGGAACACTAGCATATTCGACATTTCTTCATCTAGCGATACTCCGCTAACAGATTGCCGACGGGAGTTAACCTGCTCTACCAGATAATCTGAGTTATCAGTTTGACGCGCTGCCTCCTGCGATTGAATACCCAATTGGCCAACCATAGAGCCTAGAAGCCCACCCACAGTATTGCTAACTTTACCGTCGGGCGTAGTGAATTTACTATCCTTCAGGTTTGTCAGCAAGAGCGCCAGGGTGTTATTTCCTTTAACGACCTGTGTGTTGCCAGCTGCATCTACAGTAGTGCGCAATGAGGTTGCGAATAAGTTAACATCTGCAGCAATTTCCGGATTCAACTTGATCGTTCCAGCGTCACCAGAGGTTACAAAGAAATCACGACCTGAGCTTCCATCCATCGCATAACCTAACTTGTGAAGTCCGTTCAGTCCTTTGACAATGGTTTTAGCGTCCTCATACATCGTTGCTCCCTTAGGCATTGCCTGACCAGCGGCCAAAGTAACTACAGTACCATCCGCTTGAGTAATCTTAGCATCATTAGTTAACATGGTACCCTCAGGAAGATTAGAACCTGCCGGTATTGTAATTTCAACGTCACCAGTAGCAATCGTACTAGCCATATCGTTTAGTTGTTTCTTGTAGTCGGTAACATAAGTATTTTTGGAGAAAATCATTCCGTAGGCCTCGCCGCCCTTCAAAGTTCCAGCGGCATAAGCATTATTAAGAAATGCACTATCTACGGTTGCAGTAACTTCTCCACCCTCTACCAATGGCTGTCCACCCAGAGAAACGTTATAACCAGCTTCCGTCTCTACAACGGTAATATTAGCAATTTTGGATAGCTTGTCTGCCATCAGATCACGTTGATCGCGTAAATCATTCGCTTGATCGCCCATACCTTCGATCTTATAGATCGATTTATTCAAGTCTGCGATAGCGGTCAGGTAACCCTGAGCCTCTTTTGCTTTAACGTCAATATTAGTAGTTAGATCCCGATCGAGATTATCTAATTGCGTGCTCATATAATTCATGGCATCGGTCAGAGATTGTGCAGTTTGCACTACAATCTTACGAGCAGTAGGATCCTCAGGGTTTTTACTAAGGTCAGACCATGATTTCCAGAAGTTATCTAGAACGGTACGGATACCTGTATCCGATGGCTCATTAACGATGGCTTCCAGCTTAGAGAGCGTGTCTGCTTGAAGTTTCCAGTTACCGAAAGCAGAATTCTCACCACGGTACTGATCATCCAGAAACATTTCCCGAATCCGATCGATAGATGAGAATTCCACCCCTGTACCCATTTGACCAGGAACGGTAGATTTATTAAATCCGTATGCTTCAATAGGTAAAGCAGCCTTCATATTTACACGTTGACGAGTATAACCCTCGGTATTCGCATTTGCGATATTGTGTCCAGTCGTATTAAGAGCTGCGGTCTGAGTAAAAAGGCTGCGTCTCGCCGTCTCTATCGAGTGAAATGTGGATGTCATGCTGCTTACTCCTCCTTATGTTCTGCTCTGACAGAACACTTCATCAGTACAATTCTAGCCTCGTGCATCAAAAATCCCCGACCGATTCACGCCATTACCCTTATCGGACGGACGATGATAAGTGATATCCTGATTCGGTCTTCCGACCAGCAGATCCAAAGAATAATCTATAAAAGTAAGCGACTGCTCTATCAGCTTCTGATTTAGCTCATTTGCTTCTTTCAAGCGGTGCAAAGTGCCAGAAAGCTTCTGCTGAATATGCAGCAGTCGTGCCTTGTCTTCAGGGTCAAATATAAGTCTGGACAGCTCAGTTAGGTTCAGGTTCAGGTTGGAACGAATACCTACGCCTTGTAGAACGGTATACGCTGCCGCGATTCGCTGTTCCTCGAGCTGCCCAATCAGCTTCATTAGCTTGGACTCACGGTTCAGGATGTCGATTAAGGCATCCACCTTGTTGTCCATAATCGTCTGTTTTTTCTCAGCGGCCAGCTCCAGCATTTGGTTATGCACTTCGTCCAGCCGCTCCAATAGTTCTATTAATGTCGTCAATGCCATGGATGGTTTCACCTAATTCTCGGAGGATTGCTTAAAGTAAGGGGCGAGTTTCTCTGCTAGCTTAGCTGCATCTACTTGATAGGTACCTGCGGAGACCTGTTGCTTTAAACTGTCGATCTTAAGCGCACGTTCAGCATCATTACCAGAATTTTGTGCTTGCAAGAGCTGAATTGCTTCATCAGAGATCGAAACCTCATCCTTGCGTGAACTTTTCTTCATTTGTTCCTGCCTTTGCGCATCCGCGCTGCGTTGATACGGATTCATCGCGTTAATTCGTCCGGTCTCGTTAATTTTCATAACTTCACCTTCCTTCTAATATAAAAAAGCCGATAATCTTTACTAAGTTTATCGGCGTAGACTGAAACATTCTTTATAGCTGCAAACGTTTTTTTGCAGATTTTATAGGTCACGCAACTTGTCTATGGCACGATATGCACCGTCTGTTGTCTTTTTGGTAGAATCCTCAGCAGCACTTTCCTTGGCGGCATTGGAGAGATCCTTCCTTAGCCGAGAACGGCAGCTATCACACATATGCCCATCGCGAATCAGCGTTCCACACACCTCGCAGGGATACATCATATTAGGAGCGTTAGCTATAGATATCCGGCCCTCTCGAATAAAGCGGGTGATCTCCTTAATCGAAATTCCTGTAGCATCGGACAACTCTTGAATGTTGGTTCCTTTGTTCTCCCGCAAATAATCCACGCAGATCTCATATTCATGCTCCAGCTCTTTGATGCAGGGCTGGCACAACCCCATAAGATTCTTAACAAACAACCGGCCGCACCTTGGACAATTGTCTAGATTCATAACAAGCAGCCGCTCCTCTCCGTACATTCTGTACAACGCATAATATCCTTATGCTCCTAGATTACATGATTGCAAAGAATTCGTCTATGGGACGGAAGAAACGCTATTACGGGCATGGATCTCTTCAAAAAGTGAATGGGCTGTTCACAATCATGCATTTCGCTCTCCTCAGGAACGTGCCCAAGTTAGGCTATACACCTCTACCGTATAACCATAATCTGAACCCATTTGTTGTATGATCTCAGCGCACGCACGAATGGTACTGCCCGTTGTATAAATATCATCAACAATAATAATCCGAAGAGGACGATTTAGAGATACCTCACTATTCATCCAATCCGCAAATTGTTTTGTTACTGCCGGATTCTCCACAAAAGCGTACTTCATATCCGTTAGTCGTTCCGCTCGGCTCTTAAAACTCTGTTTTCCCGTATGATGTGTACGGATTAGCAGCGGAAGCTGTGGGACCTTTCTACGTCTAGACAGCACATCCGCCAATCTTTCCGCTTGATTAAATCCTCGCTCCATAAGCCGGGCATCACTGACAGGCACTGGCACTAACAAATCAGCAGACCAAGAACGATGGATGATGGATGGTTTTCGGGATAAAAGAGCGCTCTGCTTCTCTTTTTTTAGGGTTAGATAGGCTCTATCCAGCATGAGGCCTAGTAAAGGGGCATACCGTTCATTCCCGCGATATTTATACTGACCCAACCATTCTCGCATAACACTAGTGTAGGCCACTGCACTCCGATTACAAATAATCGGTGACGGTTCACTACTGCGGGTACAGTCAGGACAGCCCACATGCCGACCACATTTCATGCAACGAGGGGAACTTATCCAAGGAATGGATTCTACGCATATTCTGCAAACTCCAGGAAATTGTGAGGATCCAGGATTACGCTTGCCGCAGGTTAAGCATGGAGTTACGGAAGGGGACAAGAGTGCCCGAGATTTGGTTAACCATGAGAACAGAGAGCTCATCTCGGCGCCTCCTTGCTAATGTATCCTTTGCGGCGAGCGATGATGTTCATAGTACGGATTTGGGAGATCGCTCCTCGCTGTGATCGGGTCCATTGGGGAGAGGCAAATACAACACGCCCAGCAGGATCATCCTTAGATCGCCCGGCACGTCCAGCCATCTGAACCAAGGAGGCTTCGTCAAAAAGATCGCTATCCGCATCCAAAATAAATACATCGCTGCGTGGGACTGTAACTCCTCGTTCCAGAATCGTAGTCGTTACTAATAGGGAGATAGCCCGGTCGCGAAAAGCAGTTACCTTCTCTGCCCGGAAGGAATCTTTGGAGGAAGTACCCTCGATAACTACGCCGGGAAAGCTCCGACGAAGCAGAACCAGTAATCCTTCAATATGTGCAATACGCGACACAAAACAAAAGATTTGCGCCTCGCGCTCGAGCGACTTACGAAGCGTATGTATGAGAGATCTAGGTAACATCCCACGCTTTAGGCATGTTTGAACGGATGTCATGGTCAGATGCTGTGGCACAGGCAAGGGATGACCATGGAAGCGAACAGGTACTCTGGCATGTGGAAGTCTGCCTAACCGGACCAACCGCTGCATTTCTTGTGGTGGAGTAGCTGATAAGTAGATAAAAGAGCCATCTACCTTACAGGCTTGTTCAGCGGCATAAGCCAGCATAGGATCATTGTGATAGGGGTACGCGTCCAGCTCGTCTATGATAACGAGATCAAAGCCATGATGGAAGCGCAGCAGCTGATGGGTGGTCGCGAGCGTTAAGCGACCACTCACCCAGCGTTCTGCGCTGCCGCCGTAAAGCACGGCGAGAGTCTCCGCCGGGAAAGCTTTGGCGAGCCGCGGAGCGAGCTCGAGTACGACGTCGCGTCGCGGCGTCGCTACGAGCGCCCGCCCACCGGCGGCGAGCACGGCCTCTAGGAGCGGGAAGATCATTTCTGTCTTCCCGGCTCCCGTCACCGCCCAGAGCAGGAACCGCTCTGGGCACGGTTTGGCGGAGTGCTCGCGCCGCTCCGCCAGAAAACCCAGCGCAGCGCCAGCGGCTCCCGCCTGCGCTGGGCTGAGCCCCCACCGACCTGCGGCCGCGGTGGGGTCAAGGGCGGCCGTGCACCGCACGGCCGGAAGCGCTGCACTGCGCAGCAGCAGCGCACAAGCCCGGCTGCGCCCAAGTGCGAGGCAGGCCTCGCAATAGGCGCAGCCCATAAGGCCGCACGCGGCGCATGCCGTGCGGCCGGTGGGAGCGCTGCCGCAACGCAGGCAGCGCGAAACCGCGCGGCGGGCGACAGCGCCGCGCCACAATACGTGCGGCAGCCTAGCCGCCGCACGCGCCAGAGCGCCAGCGCCCGCAGGGAGCTGGCGGGCCCACGCCCCAAGCTCAGCCGGGGCGCGACTACCAACGGCAGCTGTCAGTTGCAGCCGCCCCTGCAAATGCGCCAGTTGTGCCGCCTGGCGCCAACGACCTGTCAGCTCTGGCAATCCTTCTGCCAGCAGCGCCTCAATTTCCGGCTGCAGTAAAGAGCGGCCGGCCACAGCCCACGATAGTTGTTCTGCCTCCGATTCAAGCAAAGCATAATCGAGATCATTTCTTCTACTGTAACTTCTGCTATCAATGTTCTTCTTACCCTGTTCTATTACCCAACCTAATTCATAAGGTCGCCATAGCGATACCCCATCACTAAGGCACTCTTCCTTTCCCATTCCTCCTGTTTCCCTTTCCTCCTTCAACTCAGGCTCAAGAACACTGCTTACGTATTGACCCCACTCCTTAGCCCCCCAGTTCCTCATTCCGCCCCTTTGTTTAAAATAATCGCGGAGCTTCACCGCCCACCCCAGCGGCAGTACAGGAGATAATAAGACCAGTTTGTCCACCGTTACTAAGCCTCTGCCTTGACGCTCCGGTCCAGCGCCAGACCACCACCATCTATCTACTGTAAGATCTAAAGAAATCCAAATACTCCAGATCCCTCTACATTCCAAGGCATACACAGCCGCTCGCATAAAATCCGCCTCCTTAACTTTCACCATAAATCACTCTCCCCCACAACACTCCCCTTACCGCCAAACGCAAAAAGCACACTCCTCCATTTCTTGGAGAGTGTGCTTCACCCGTTACTCACATATTCACTTAAAATCTGTCGCGCTTTGATTCGCATCCCCTACTTCCTGCCATCCCCATAAAAGGCAACGAAACAGACTGCCCTGACAACCGCAAGTCTACCACAATCCCTTGTTGCTGCAACTCTTCTTCACTCACCTGAAAAGTGTACATAGATGTTGCAAGATCGATAGAGCAGCCACTATCAGCCAGCCTGGAAACAATTCCAAGGGTTCCATCGCTCGAGCCATCATCCATGAACGTTACTCGAAATCGTTTTCCGGTTAAACATGCTTGAAATGTCAGCGCCCGAATGTACCATTCCACAACAGATGCATGATTGCGGGTAATCAAAATATAATGAATCCATTTCACGGACTGCGGTGTCTGCCGCACCTTCTGCCGATTATGCAGCATATGAATAATCACTGCAGCGGATACATAAACAGCCGCAATCCATATCAACTGGGCTACCATGGAGATGCACCTCCTCTGTATACCAACACTATATGCCGGCTTTAAAAGGTCGGTGACTGCCCAGAGTTCCTATCAAGCATAAACGCCTTCGGCGTCCTTGCAAGGACGGTAAGCGTTTAAGCGAGAAATATAAGACATAAAGTATGGAGTGAAACTTATACTTTCTTATATTTTAAAGGAACAAGCTGTGCTCTCCTTGAATTCATTCCTATATGTACCGTAAATCTGTAAATATTCTTATAAGGTTACCCAACCATATTTGATCGAGTTAATTACAGCTTGCGTACGATCATCAACTTCCATTTTTTGCAAAATGCTGCTCACATGGTTTTTGACCGTTTTTTCACTAATAAATAAATACTCACCGATCATTTTGTTACTCTTACCTTCCGCCATCAGCCGCAGTACTTCTGCTTCACGACGTGTTAGAGGATTGTTGTCACCGGCCACAAACTTAACACCGGCTTCCTTCACTACCGTATCAGCAGCTACTCCAGTCTCATTAAGGTAAGTCATGCGCCGCAATTGATTGATTAGCTTTCCGGTAACCTTTGGATGAATAAAAGCGTGTCCCTCACAGACCGAACGGATCGCATTAATAAGGGATTCAGCCTCCATATCCTTTAATAAATAACCATTGGCACCCTTACGAAGGGTTTCAAACACATAACTCTCATCATCATGAATCGATAAAATAATTACCTTAACCTCCGGGAACATCTCCCGCAGTTTTTGAGTGGCCTCCACGCCATTCTCAATAGGCATATTAATATCCATCAGTACGATGTCTGGTTTAGTTCCGTTACAGAACTCTAATACCTGGATACCGTCACCACATTCACCGATGACTTCGATATCCTCCTCCATATTCAAAATACGTTTCAGCCCTTCACGAAAAAGCTGATGATCATCCGCCAAAAGAACTTTAATGGGCGTTTTAGTAGAGTTTAAGTTCTCCATCACATTACTCCTTCCCTTTCTCCACGTTCGTCGGAATGTGGATCACGATTGTTGTCCCCTGATTCTCGGCTGATATGATTTCCATTCTGCCTTCAAGCAGCTCTACACGTTCCCGCATACCTACTAGCCCGAAGCTTTCACGATTGCCCTGCGGATTTTTTAATTTCTGCACATTAAAACCTAATCCATTATCCTTAATCACAATCTTAATTAACTGCGCTTGGTAAGTAATCTCTACCAATACGAAACTCGGGTAGGCATGTTTAGCTGCATTAGACAAAGCTTCCTGGACCAATCGGTATACCGCTGCCTCCATGGCTGAAGATAGTCGATGTTCCTGACCTCTGGTTTCCAAGGTCGTCCTCAGCTTCGTCTTCTCCTCAAAATCATGCACATATTTCCGCAAAGTCGGAATTAATCCCAAATCATCGAGAGCCATCGGTCGTAAATTAAAGATGACCTTACGCATTTCTTCCAGGCTGTATCGAACCTGTCCTTTCAAATCTATTACTTCGTCCTGCACCAACCCAAATTCCTGCTTTACCAGCATTCTTTCTACAATTTCCGTCCTAAGGACTAGATTCGCCAGCATTTGAGCAGGACCATCATGAATTTCCCGGGCAATTCTCTTCCGTTCTTCCTCTTGAGCCAGGATTATCTTGAGTCCTATCATCTGTCTATTCTTCGCAGATTCGACAATTCTCGTCACCTGACCTAGTTCTCCCGACAAATATTCGAGCACTACGCTCATTTGCGAACCAATTGACTCTGCGCGCTCTACAGAATTTTCGACACTGCGCACTCGCATCTGTAATTCATCACGTCTTGATCGAAGATAGACCTCTCGCTCACGCGTCATCATGAGTTCGAGCTGTAGCTCCGTAGCCTTCTCATAGGCAATACGAATATCCTTCTCCGAGTAGCGGACAAAGTCCCGGCTGACCTCTGTCAGCCGGATTCTGGAGCGATGATACTGCAGCTCCAGCTTGTCTACTTTTTTCAATGTCTCATCCGTTTCGTCCATGACCCGCTGCAGTTCTTTGTTGAGTGCAGCAAGTTCATCACGCGCAACCTGCAATATTTCAAAAATCTGATACTTGCTGCTCTCCATCACGTCGATGGTATTTTTAATGACGCGATCAATCGCATCGGCTTGAAATTCCACGGATGCTTGCCCCTTTTCTATCGAATCGTTTTAAAGGTTTTCCTTTATATTAACATATCACGATTCGATAGTTACGGTCTTCGTTTTCTGTTCCCATTTTACAGTTAATCCTAGCTGTTCAGAAACTAGTCTTAACGGTACTAAAGTCCTACCTTGTAAAATGATTGGTGCTACTTCAGCACTTTGACGTTTGCCGTTCAGCAGATATTCTTTTTTATTTACGGTAAGATCCAGTGCCTTGGCTCCGCGTAATACCATGATCTTCTTATTCACCTGATCCCAAGTAGCGCTGCCTCCGAAAGCATCAAGAACATACCGAATTGGCACATAAGTACTACCGTCTTTTACAATTGGAGCTACATCAATAGCTTTCTTTGTTCCGTTTACGGTCATTGCTTTTGAACCAATGCTCATGGAAGCCGTACCTTTCGGTAAGCCTGCATCACTAGAAAGCGATGGCATTGTAAACTTGATATTATCAACGGCAACTGTACCCGTCTTCGCCCGTTCATCTTGGCCTTCCTCTACGTTGACAACATAGAGTCTCTTCAGCGTTGCTGGGAATTTAATGCCTGAGCCTGACAAGTCAATGTTAATGTTCTTCCAACCATTCCAATCGATGATCTTCGCAAGATCCACATAAGCTGTAGCTCCACTGTTGTCTACAAATTCAGCACGCAGCCAATTCAAGCTCATATCGCCCATCACATCAACCGACATCGAAGTTGCAAGCGCTGGAACTGTTTTGCCGCTTGTACCATTAAGCTGAGCATAAGCATACATTTTGCCGCTGCCAGCCGTCATATCATAACTGAGTGACAGCACCTTGGAGCCTACTCTTTCAGCCGTTCCATCCACTATTGTTGCAGTACCCTGTACCGCTGGAACATTGGTAGTAAAGTCGATTGGATAGCTTACCTTCTCGAAATCTTCCCATGTTGTAGCTGCTGCTGTTGATAATACAACCACTGCACTAAATCCATCATAACGGGCAATAGCATAACCTGTAGTAACCCCTGTATCAACGGCGTTTACAGTAAGCTTGCCATCTTTCACGGCTCCCTTAAAGCCTACAAACTCCCACTTCAGTGCTGAATCCGGAACATTGATAGTTGTTCCACTGTTCGTTGCCGCTGTAACAGGGACAGACACAGTAGTTCCGGCTGTCAGTGGCGCTGTAGCTGTACCTACACTCATACTGGATAGATCATTACCACCCAGAACTGTAACAGTTGTAGAGGCGCTTGCAGAACCGCTTTTAGCCGTTAAGGTAACGGTACCTGGCTTCACTGCCGTTACTTCACCTGCACTTACCGTTGCGCTTCCGCCGCTTGATACCCATGTAGGATTACCTGCTGCTACATCAATAGGGTTGTAGTAAGTGTCATAACCCTTTAAAGAATATGTTGCCTTTTGTCCAACCAGCAGTGCGGAACTTCCGCTAATTTTGATTCCTTTGACTTCACCTTGCGGTGCGTTAGTGTAGACACCAAGCCCGTTAACGATACTGCGTTGCTCTGTGCCATACTCTGTATTAAAAGTGAGTGTAGTAGAGGTTTCACCGAGGGGCCGGTCTACCATCGTTGTAGAGCCACCTCCATCGAGATTAAGACCTTTCCAGACTCCAATATTGGTCATGAATGATTGCAATTCGGTTAGAGACATCCCTGAACTATTGCCATTTTTCTCAGTAGCTATGATATATACATAACGTCCGTCTTGAGAATATCCTAAAGCCGTGCGTGCACGATAGCCTCCAATGCTGCTAGTAGAACGAGAGAACGTTGCTGCTTTTCCGTTATTTACTAGAATCGTATGTCCGCCAATCATTGTTTGTAGACTCGCAGGATCTAGCGATTGCTGTGTAGTCTTAGATTTCAGGGAATACACACTTGTTACAGGTTGTCCTACCGTCAAATGGGCAGTAACATATCGTGCGGCTAAGCCATGTGCCCGCAAAATATAAGCTCCCTTTGGAACCGCCATAGGGAGTGCAGCATTTTCTGAGATTTGAGTAACTACACCATTCTCAACAAGTACCTCTGTTGGAGTGGTAGAGCTATTTTTAGGGCGGTCGAGTGCAGTCCATACATCTGTGTAGATATACATAGCATTAGCATGACTATAAGTCGAGCTTCCGCCTTCAGGGCTATAAGCACCTTTATTGATACCGGAGATCTCAAACTGTGCGCCATCTGGCGCGGTTACCATCCCCTCGAAGCTGTACTCGTCAATAATAGGTTTGCGATCTTTTGTCACTGCAAAGGCATACATTCCATCCAATTGTGAAGGGGTAGACACCAGTACTCCACCTGATACTTGTCCACCGATCGGAGCACCCTCTCCACCTGTATTAAAATAATCGCCATTTACTGCGGCCACGGCTCCAGTTTCCTTCGCCATCCCGCCAGTACTTTGCCGCGTAGTCAGGTTTCCACCTTTACCAGTCATTACATCTAAAGAAACATATGGATTGTTAAGATCTACACGAATGACATCCGCAAGCCCAGAAGCACTCGCCCCAGAACGTGTAGTAGTATATTTATATTTCATCATAATGGCGCCCGAAGTAATCACTTCTTCTCCCAGCTTACTTACTTTAAAAGGAGCTGTGGCTGCAGCTGCGATTGGTACAGACCCCTGACCAAATAGCATCATACCTTCACTGCCGATTACCGGCATAATCCATAACACACCAGCCAATGAAGCAGCAATCCACTTTTTAGTGGAAGATAATCTTATTCCCCGTACAATCTCGCTACTCTTCTTCTCCATGAAAACTTCATTCATTTCAACGTAACTCTCCCATCTCTTTTGTACTCTATCAGTCCATATCAATGTCTGGAAACTGGTTCCTATTTTTCTAGTACTCTTTTAATAGACTGAAAATAAGCCAAAAAGTTGCGAAATTGAGAGATTTCAAGCTTTATAGAGTCAAAACTGTCATAATTAGACGACAAAAAAAGCCCGGCATAATTGCCGGGCTTTACCAATTGTTTGGTTATCTATAAGAGTTGTTTACAAGTAATCAGCCTGTTTCAGCATCCGTTGTAACATCACGGCAGCTTGAGCACGGGTGGCATTGCCTTGGGGCCCAAATTCACTTACTGTCATGCCCAAAATAATCCCTGACTGCACTGCCTTTGCGACGAACTCCGCACTTTGATTCTGAATCTTTGCCTTATCCTTGAATCTTGCAAGTGTTGAGGCAGAAGTACCGCTTAGTGTAATAGGATGATTGGTATATTCCATCGCACGGATCATCATGATCGCCATCTGCTCGCGTGTTATATTATCATTCGGACGGAAAGTACCATCCGTGTTCCCTGTAATAATTCCAGCTTTAGCCGCTGCGCCAATGTAGTCTCCAGTTTGTGTAGAAGGCTGCACATCCCGGAAACGTTGTGCGGTCTCACGATCTCCTAGCAAGCCTAGACCTCGACTGAGCATTATAGCAAACTCAGCACGGGTAATTTTTTTCTCCGGATTAAACGCACTACCGTAGCTGCTATCAATAATATTCTTTGCGTTAAGCTCAGCTACGATTGCATTACTCCAATGCTTACCCATATCCGTGAAGGCTCTGGTGGACAAGAAAGTCCCTAAAATCTGATTACCAGCGGTACGAGCACGGATAACCGTATAGTTACCGACCGTACTGACCTTTGTAGGTAGATAAGCCGCATCGTAGTAGGAAAGGTCCAATCTGGCCGCAGATGTCTGCGCACTATTTAATGAAGAAGTAGTACGTACGGTATATTCTCCTGGTACAGTCAGTGCCTTGGCATTCGAATAATTACCGCTAACGATCGCCGTCACCCGGACATCCATAAGACTAGTAATAGTTCGCATACCCATCGTCTGTAGCTTTTGCTCAAAAGGTGTAAATGTACCTGCTGGAACTTTATCCAAGCGGAACACGAGTGAGATATTTTTACTGTCCGAGATTAGGCTGCTCGCCAGCCCATTCATATCAATATCATCGAGCCCTACGCTAAATAGGTTGTCTCCATGACGAATCATGAACTTAGTATTTTTATTACGATTCACCGCGTCTAGTAATGGTTTTAGCGGAGCAGTTACAAAAGCTGCTTGCTCCGTGGAAGGAACCTCAAAAGCCAATACATCATTATTCATCTTATACAGATATTCATAACTGGCAGCTATTCGATCTGCGTTTAAAGTATATCTTTTTACAGATTGATTATATACAGAACGGTCATCCACAATTTGCGAGGAATCGCTCTTTAATAGTGCATACTCTTTTCCAAACTCACTCGTTGCAAGTGTTCCTAGGTAGGATGGACGATTTCCAGATCCAGTGGTCACGCCAGTTAGATTCTGAACTGATAAAGCTGAGAATGAGGATAGTGTATTCCCACTCAAATCCTTAATCGTTCCGGTACCAGACATATAGGACAGGTCCACTGTTTGACCGGTCTTCACAACCGAGGATAACGTTATTTTCAGAATATTGCCTGAGATATAGTAGGATTGCACTCCCAAACTGCTGCCATCTGCTCGAACTCCAAACTGATTCGCGTAGAGGGAACCGGATGCCTGCATATTCTTTGCAAAAGTAACTGTTAACTCGTCACCTGAAACGGTCGCTGAATTAATCTCAGGTATAGTAGTGCCGCTGTTTTCTGAGATGGATACAGGCTGCAGGTTAATATACGCCGCTCGGTTTCCATTCAAATCGCTCACCCCGGCAGAACCCGGCACATAAGATATAGTCACATTCTGATTCACCGTCAGCGCTGTCTGAAGCGTCAAAGTGACCTGAGTGCCGCTGACCGATACATTAGTTACATAATTAGGCGTGCTGCCCACTAACACAGAGAATTGGCTATTCAGTGGGAGATTGGTTGTAGACAAGCCTTCATTATAATTCAAAATGATTTTAGTGCCGCCTCCGGTTGCACTTTGAAACACTGGCGCAATAGTGTCGTTACTGTTACGGATATTGAAATCAGTAAAGTCTGCAATATTTTGTCCATAAGAATTCAGCAAAGGATACGAACCTGCATAGTAGGACACCCGAACGTTCTGTCCATTTGATGCTTCACTGCCCAATGTTAAATATACTGTATTGCCACTGGAACTGATCGAGTTGACCCCAAGTGAGCTTCCATCTGCAGTCACTGAGAACTGGTTATGAGCGTAATAGGAAACCGATTTAAGTGTGTCGTTAAAATTTAATACTACAGATCTCCCCGTGATTCGCCCGTCTTTAGGTGTCGGCATGGAGGACTCAATGGAGTTCGTGATCTGTTTAGAGCTAAAAGTGCTCGCTGCATTTCCGCTTGGATCCTGAATCGTCCGCAGTCCGCCATTATAGCTGACCTTTACAATCTGCCCAACTGCTACTCCTGTACTCAGCACCAAGTAGGCACTGCCTCCCTGAATATAAACACTTTCAATCGCTCGATTCTCGTCGTTCACCGTAACTCCAAAGCTTGAGGTTAACAGCGCTATGGATGAATTGAGAGACTCATTATATTTCAGACGAATGGTTCGGTTGTTCTCAAGCTGTGCAGATGTGAGCTGTGGAGCAGTTTTGTCCAGAGACAAGGTCTTGAAGCTCCATGAATTTTTACCACTTAATCCTTCATATAGAACGTTGGCATCACTTGCGTCTACAAAAGCCCCTTTAGCGATATCAATGTAATAAGTTGAATCACTATCTAACGCTACAGAAGGTGTGATTATAAATTCTTTAGCTGTAGTGGTACTCCGAGTAACGTTAACCGGCACCTGAGATCCTCCGCTTTTATATAGAGCCACACCATTGGCCACTGCACTGTTGTAATTCACATCCCGATTAAAAGCGATCGAAAAGGATCTGTTGTTAGCAATAGATTCACTTCGATCAGATGGATTCAAAGCACTTACGCCAAGTCCAGTCAAAGATACCGTTGTGAAGGTCCAAGTGTACGGGCCCGAGGCAGGAAATACATTTCCATCTTGATCATAAAAAGCACCCTGGGGGATCGTAACTGTATATTGCGTACCATTTAGCAGAGGTGAGGCTGTGGATGCTGGATTCAATGTTATAGTTCTGCTACTTCCTCCAGTAACGGCTGGGGAGTTCACATTAAGCCATCTTGTTCTAGCATCGTTAGCTGCCCCTGGAGACACCGTAATTACACCTGATGCAGGCATCATAGGACGGTCAAAAGTGAGCTGTAACGCTCCTGTGGTAGATATACCGCCTGCACCGTTAGCCGGGGATGGAGTCATTGGAATTTCAGCTACACCTTTTGTAGAGAAACTCCATACATTGCCGCTAGAAATACCAGAGAACGTTCTATTATCAACATCCTTAAAAGCGTAGGAATCAATAAGAACATAGTAATTCCCTCCGGCCGCCAATGCTTTCTCCAACGTTAATTTAACTGTAGTAGAGTTAGCATCAGTCAGAACGTTAACTCTAGTGTCATCATCCTTTATTCTGAACTCTTGCACTGTTGTATTATCTGCTGAGGACAGGATTCGGATAGAGCCCCCACCTTTTAACAGCTGCTTACTTAGTGTCAGACTAAGTTCCTTTAAACTCCCGGCATCTACTCTTGCATTACTAGCCGGTGAAAAGTTGCCTGCCGTGATAGCCGTATTACTCTCAGGAGCGGTGGTAAATGCCCATGAAGTAAGTCCTGATTCATTACCCTCGTTATCTTTGAACAATCCTTTTGGAATTGTGACCGTGTATGCCTTATTCGGAGTGAATTGTTGGTTTGGCCCTAACTTAAGCTCGTAATCTTTTGAACTACCAATTAAACCATAACTACCAATAGGAATCGTCACAAAAGGTGTACTATCACCCTGACCAGTGATGGTAATTTCTCCAGCCTGTGGGTTTACTTGACGATCAAAGCTTAATTTAAGAGATGATCCGATATTTACATAGGTTGCTCCAGGTGCTGGCGACACACTAATGCCAAATTCCGCTGCAGCATGTACTGCCGATATTCCAATTCCGATAGAAGGATACCCTGCTCCAAGTACCAGTTCTCCCGCTAGAAAAATTGCCGTCCATATTGAAATTTTTCTTTTCATGCCGTGATAAACTCCTCTCAAACCATACTAACGTCTTTATGTATATTCTTATATTTCGGTTAAAGGGCTTACAAAGTTTAGTAGTCTACTTCTCTATGATTAGAATCAATAGTAATTCTATCCATTACAAAAAAAAGCCCGCAGAGCTGACACTAAGTGCCAACTTGCGGGCTTAACGTATTATAAGAACATATAATTAACTACAATCCTGCCTGACCTCTGAGTAATTCCGCTTTATCTACGCGTTCCCAAGGAAGATCAACATCAGTCCGTCCAAAATGGCCGTATGCTGCAGTCTGTCTATAGATTGGTTTACGCAAATCAAGCATGGAGATAATACCCGCAGGGCGAAGATCAAAGTTGTTGCTGATCAGTTGAACCATCTTTTCCTCACTGATTTTACCTGTTCCGTATGTATCCACATTAATCGAGACAGGAGTAGCTACACCAATGGCATAAGCAAGCTGGATCTCACATTTATCAGCTAGACCCGCAGCAACAAGATTCTTCGCCACATAACGAGCAGCATAAGCCGCAGAACGATCCACTTTAGTTGGATCCTTACCAGAGAATGCACCGCCGCCATGACGAGCATATCCGCCATACGTATCAACGATAATCTTCCGTCCAGTTAGACCGGCATCCCCTTGAGGACCACCAATCACAAATCGTCCTGTTGGGTTAATAAAATACTTAGTTTCAGCATCGAGCAGTTCCGCAGGAACAACCGGCATAATTACATGCTCTTTAATATCAGCCTGAATTTGTTCAAGAGAGATTTCCTCCGCATGTTGTGTGGATACTACGATAGCGTCCACGCGTACAGGCTTCTCATCTTGATATTCAATCGTAACTTGTGTCTTTCCGTCAGGACGCAGATATTCCAAAGTTCCGTTCTTACGAACTTCAGATAAGCGACGAGCAATACGGTGAGACAAAGCGATCGGTAGCGGCATCAGTTCAGGTGTCTCATTCGTAGCAAAACCGAACATTAAGCCTTGATCACCCGCACCAATATTTGCTGTTTCTTCAGCCAATTGTGCTGGATCACGGTGCTCGAGAGCAGAGTTTACACCTTGAGCAATATCAGCTGACTGTTCATTAAGTGAGCTCAAAACTGCACAGGTATTATAATCAAAACCATATTTTGCACGTGTGTAGCCAATTTCTTTAATGGTATTGCGTACGATGGCAGGAATATCTACATACTCAGATTTGGTACTGATTTCCCCGATCACCAAAACAAGACCAGTTGCTACTGCTACTTCGCAGGCTACACGTGCATTTGGATCATTAGCTAAAAACGCATCCAATACCGCATCGGAAATCTGGTCACAGATTTTATCCGGATGCCCTTCTGTCACGGACTCAGAAGTAAACAAATGACGCCCTTTAATAGACAAGTATAACAACCTCCCTTATGGTTAGTCTGACACTGTATAAGGAGTTCCTTAATAATCACAGGCCAAATTAATAAAAAAAATATAAAACAAAGAAACTCAGGGGCCTGTTCTTTTTATGAAGGATGATTGCAGTATTTCATGTTTATATTCACTAAACTCTTCAAAAAAATGAACCTTTCCCATATGGAAAAGGTCTAAGGCTTTCCTCAAAAGTCATATTATCTTATTTGGGAGGTGGTGTCAATTACTCCGAAGCCCCTCCATCACTGTATAAATATTGATTCCACAGTATTAAAAAGAAATATCAGATAGGATTAATAAGAATTCTTTCACCCCTGATATTATTAAAGAAGAGACTGTTCGGCTTGCTTAATGAGTCTCTTCGTGATTTCTCCACCAACAGAGCCATTATCTCTTGAACTAAGATGTCCAAGATACTGGCTACGGCCAGAACCACTACCTCCGATTGCTCCTAATTCAGAAGCAAACTCTGTGTCTGCTCCGCCTCCATAATGCGCTCCATATAAACCAAATTCAGCTGCAATCTCATATTGCATTTGCTTCAGCATTGCCCGACTTTCCGGTACCACTGTACGATTGTTACGTGCCATGTTACAGCACCTCCTGTGAATTTGTAAGATTACAGGAATATTGTGCGTCCAACAGCTACTCTTCAATCGCGCCAATGATTTGTAACTTTGGAAATCAGTTTGAAGGTATGATTAAGTACTTTTACGGGCATTATGAATATATATTATTACAAATTATTTTAGTGTATATCCACCACGAACCATGACAACAAGGCCAAGAGTTTGTCCTGATTGCACAGTAATACCACGACCATCACGAGGGAAAGATAATAAATGGTTAGTCGGTGCAGCTACTCCATTGGCAAGATCTTTACCATCCGTTAAATCAGCAACACCATTTGCATCCTGAGAGTAGATAACCGCTTTACCCGCACGAACGATAAATTCAGCGCCTGCGGAAGCAATTAAGGTTTGTCCTGGTTTCACATCGACAATTACGGATTCATTACTGCTAGTAGTCGGGTTTGTTGTAGCTGTTGGAGCTGAGCTTGGACTCGGAGTAGCTGTAGCTACTGGAGCTGTACCTGTACCACCTGTAAGTGCTTTCTGAATTTGCTGATCAACATAGCTTTTGGTAACCACTGGATCATCTGCTGTGCCAGGCTGTGAACCAACACCTGCACCTTCAGCAGTAACATTCAACAGTGATCCAGCCCATACACCACCAGCCAGCAATACAGCTGCTGTTGATACTTTCCATACCGATTTCAATGAAGTTCCTCCTCTTATGGGGGTAAATGCCTATAAAAAAAGAATAGCCTCCGAAGAGGCTATTCTTGCTTCGTAAAGGAAGCTAATTATCTTACAGTGATTGAAGTTTCACCAGTAACAACGTTGCCATTACCATCTGTGAAGGTAGCATCTTTAGCTACTTTTACAATGAGAGAATCAGCAGTGCTCAAGTCGATTGACTTAGCTTTAGTTGCATCAGTGTAGAATGCCAAGTGAACTTTACCATTGTCACTACCTGTACCAGGTTCAACAGAAACGAATGGTGTAACACCTTTGCCATCAACAACCAAGGTAACTACAAAGTCTTTAGCTTCAGGTTTAACGTTAGTACCAGAAGTTGCAATTGCAATACCATTGGAGAAGGTCAATGTCAAGTAGTTGTTTTGAACACTGTTAATAATAGCTTCAGTCAATTTCGGAGCAGTTTTATTAACAAGAGTGTCCGTTGTAGAAGTTTTTCCAGGAACGCTTTCGATTCCATTTCCTGCAACGTCTGTAATACCCACAACTTCGAACTTATAAGCTTTAGTTTCTGTGATTCCACTTACTGGAACAAACACGCGAACTGTAGCTGCTGTTGGTTTAGTAACATCTCCAACTGAATGTGACACGATTGCATAAGATCCAGAAGGTAGAGCATTACCATTCAGAACATAACTATTTGGATCGCGAAGCGATGCTACATTCAATCCAGAATCACCAGTAGCATTGTCAGTAGCTTCTACAGTGTACAGATGATATCCCGGTTGAGTGATATCAGCAATTGATGCTGTTGCATATGTTACGGATGTAACAACTGGTCTCTTAGAATCATTAGTAGTAACTTTTTCAGCAGTCAAACCAATTGTAGTTGCTGCAGACTTGTTAGGGTCTTTAGCCAAGTCGGATACCAAATTCGCTGCAATGCGAAGTGTATAGTCACCAGTTAAACCAACAACTTTAGGGAAGGTAACTTTTGCACCTTTTTTAACAGCGCCAGTAGTATCAATTGTAACTAGTTTACCAGTGGAATTCTCAATTGCACTGACAGATGCTCCCAGATAGTTAATATCTTCGTTGAAAGTAACTACAAGACCCTTAGATCCATAAGTAGCACTTACTACAGTTGGAGCAGAAGTATCTTTAGTCAATGTGATAGCTTGGGATAGGCTTGAGCCAAGTGTGTTACCCAAAGTATCTTTCACAGCGGATCCAAATACCAGTGTACCAGTGAAAGTGTTGGAGCTTGGGAATGCAAAATTGCTAGGTACTTGCAATTTAATTGTGTCTCCGTTGGAGTCAGAATTAACATACATGTTACCAACTTTATCTCCATCAGCTTTCAACAAGGAAACATTACCTTTCAAAGAAGCGAAGTTCACTTTTTTGTTAAATTTAACATTTACATATTGATCACTAACTGGAGTAATACTAACGATTTGTGGAGCAGCTGTATCAGCAGTCACAGTAACACTTGTTTTGATTGTGCTTGCTACGTTACCAGCAAAATCAGTTACGCTAGTCAAGGAAACGTCATATGCTGTACCTGATTTCAGATCAGCATTTGTAGTGATTTTAAATGTGTCAGCGGAGTCTCTTACGATCGAAGATAGTGCGCCATTGACAGTTGCAGTGATACCGTATTGTTTAACAGGTTCGCTGAATTGAACATAAATTTCTTTAGTAGTGTCTTTAGCTACAGAGTTGATAGCTTTTACTGTTGCAGCAGTTGTATCAGCAACATTCAACAGAGTAGTGTAAGTAGCAACTTTTGTTCCAGCGGTTGTCAGAACATCATCACTTACTACTACAGTATATTGACCTTTCAAGTAATCAAGTTCTTTAGCATTCAAGGTAACTGTCAGTTCAGTGCCAGCTTGGTTCAGGCTCGCATCAGATCCTGCAACTGTTACAGCTTGACCGCTAACCGGTACTACCTTAACAGTGTCAGCAAGCAGTTTGCCATCTTCAATTACAGATTCAGCATTAATTACGCGGTTGAATTTAACAACCACTTGTTTAGCATTTGGAGCTTCTACGGACAGAACCTTAGGAGCTGCCAAAGTTACTTTAGTAGTGTAGTCATGATTATTGTTTTTGAAGGAAATTGAAGTTTCAACGCCTTCTACAAGTGCAGTAGTCAAAGTTACAGTAGTAGTAGTTTTGTCAGAGAAAGTTACAACTACGCTAGTTGGGCTTACTGCTTCAGCAGAAGCTACAGTAGGAGCTGCTTTCAATTGATCAACTGCATAAGCAGTTTCAACTACCAAAGAACGGCTAGCGTTAGCTTTGAAGTTAGTGTCTTTAGCGATCAGGCCAGCATTGATTACTGCTTGAGCATAACCTTTAGCCCATGCAGATGCACTGTTGTCGCTTGTTGCTGGTGTTTCAAGTTTCAAAGCGCGGAACAATACAGCCGCTACTTCTTCAACTGTTACTTTACCGTTGTAGTCGAAGATACCTTTAACAGTATCTTTACCTTGCATCAAGTTAGCTGCAGTAACAGCTTCGATGTAAGGAACTGCCCAGTTCTTAGTGTTGTAACCTTTGTCTTTGTAAGACAATTTGTTAGTTACTTCAGTAAGATCGAACAATTTAGTAACGATCTTCGCGAATTCAGCGCGAGTAAGATCTTTTTCAAGGTGAGCTTGACCATCTGGGTACCCATTGAGAATACCTTTTGCTGCCAAAGCGTCAAATTTTTGTTGCGGAGTTGCTGCTGCGTCACCAAACGCTACAGAGGCAAACATCGAGAATGCCATTGCTGTAGATAATGCTACGGATAAAATTTTCTTCATAACCTTTTTTTCTCCTCCTTGGACGTTCATAAACTGAGATTTTTCTTTAGTTGAGTAGCTCGTGTCACTCATTAGCCGATGCACCCCCTTTCCAGAGTTGAGCAAATTAAGTATAAATAATGTCTGTGACGGGTATCACAGAAACTGGTAAACAATGATCAGGACATGACAATACTAGATTCCTAATTATACCTAAGTATTATACAATGTGCCTCAAGTCACGTAAAGCTAATTTTTCCATTTTGTTAAATTCGCTTTACCACCGGTTAATTTCAACTGCCTGTGTAAATGACTCTACACCTTAAACGCAGAAGATTTGGAAAAGTTGCGGTTTCTCAAAAAAATTCTTTTCTTTTTTTGTTTCCCGGTACAATCCCAATAGAAGATACATATGTATGTTCTACTAACTATTGTTAATCTTGGGTTGCCACGGAAAATAGTATACCATAGTCGTTTTCTAAACGTCATTATGCAATATTTACTAAGTATCATTAACACTAGTGCTATTTATTTAAACATTCCTACAAAATTTGAGTATAACGGGGCGGAAAGACCTGATTTCTCACATTCACCGTAGGCTGTTTATATGGCGGCTCCCCTTCTGAGCTTTAGCTCTTAAAGCTATAACCTAAAAACCTTCGCTTATAGGTTCAATCAAATATGTTCTTTCTTGGTTAGCCTCCTGATTCATTACTTTGATGATTCGTAAGCTAATGGCTACTACTTACCGTCACCATTCGGTGATCCGCCCAATAGATAGCATCCATGTTGAACGCAACAAAAAAGCGCCGTTGCCGGCGCTTGCGTCTATTACAGTAGGGTCTAACGAATCTTCATAGATAACTGGATCAATTCCTGACGCTTTTCAGGACTTGAGTTTACATTGTCGTACATTGCATCAATAGCTGCGCGATTCTCGCGATAGCTCTTTTCATGCTTAATTGTAGTATGAGACCATTCGATCAGAGCGTTCTCAGCAACGACAAGCTCATTGTAAGAATCATGGAATCCTGTAGCCTGCACAAGCTCCTCCATAACCTCCTGTGTAATCTCCTGTAGTGCCCGCTTAGCCGCAATTTCCTTTTCTAACACTTTTGCTCTATTCTCAAACATATTCTTGGCTTTCATGTAATCCAACTGTGCTTTTGCTAAAATCGGTTTCATGGTTGGCTTTCACCTTTCAGAAAATAATATTTTCTACGTTATTGTATCGTAAATCTAAGAAGAATACAAAATATATGTCTTTGGTAATTGCTCTCATTACATTAAAACACCGGTCTGCGAATATTTTTTCGCAGGCCGGTGAACATTTTTTTTGCTTTAGTTAAAGTTCTTCGGGAAGATGCTTGTACTCTTTTGCAAGAGTGCAACTGTAATCTTTCCAGCCTCCGCTCTAGTCAATTTACCCTTTGGATTAAAGTTATATACGGGTTTCTTCTGTCCTGTAACCGTCACGGCGCTTCCTTCCATAATCTTAGCTTTGGACACAGCCTCAATGGCAGGACGTGAATAGAAATCCATATTACTCGTATCAACAAACGATTTACTTAAGGTTGCCAAGAGTTTATTGTCATTCAAAGACATCTTCAGCTTCAGCGCTCTAGCGATCATTACTGCCGCTTGTTCACGTGTTAAAGCTTGGTCAGGTCCAAAGAAGCCATCACTTAGTCCTGTAACAATCCCCGCCCTAGCAGCAGTCTCAATATGTTTGAAATCCCATGTGGCCGAAACCGCTTGTGGCACAATATCGAAGAATGTCTGTTTACTGGTATCATAGTTCAAAGGAATACTCAATGATTTTACGAGCAATGTAGCAAACTCGCCACGAGTCGTTAAATCATCTGCCCCGAATGCATCTGCACGAAGATTAGTCATGAAACCCTTAGAGTACAATCCATTCATAATATTTCTGCCCCATGGATGATTCGTAATATCAACAAAACCACGACGTAGCTTCATAACAGTATAATAACCAAACTCATCAAATGGAACTGTAATGGTATGTTTCTTCGTATCTACTACACCACCTACGTTTTCCCATTTTCCTGAATCGGTATACCGGAATACTGTAATTGTCGAACCCACTTCATCTACGATGCTAGAATTAAACGTAAGCGTCAATTCACCGCGTTGAGAAGGTACAATTTTACGAGTTTGACTGTACTGCGTAAAATACCCCGTCTTCCCGCTAGCGTCCACAAAATGCGGAGTAACGCCATTGGTTTCAATGTTAACACCGTCTTCTCCTAAGCCACCGCTGAGCCAGTAGATATCGGATACTCTTGAAAAGTTATTCGTGGAAACGGTTGATGTGAAACGCAATGCGAGATCCTGCGGGATCACAAGTTGACCTCCGCCGCCTTCAGTTCTGTCATCGCTACCAGTGACGTTAATAATATTTCCGTAATCATTCTTACGTTCAACGACTCCATCAGCGGGATCCGCAATACCAAACAATAATTTTGTATTAGGATAATATTTCGCAGCACCAGAGCTAGTAAATCCCTTCATAATTGTTCCTTTAGGGAAATTCAATTCTAGAGCTTTATTGAAAACACTATACTTCGTAGCTACCTTTTCAGCCATATACTGCGTGTCGATCTGTACTGCACTGGCATAATAGACATCTATAGTATCGCTAATTGTAGAGTTAGCACGAACAATTTGAATCTTAATTGGCGTGGATTTGTCTGCCTTCAAACCTACATAATCATAGGTAAAACGATCTTGATTCGGAAAATCTGTGCGTTTTTTGGCTTCATCTTTACCAATAATTACTTTAGTCGCACCTTCTGCTTCAATATCGAAACGAACAAAGTTCTTGTTAACAACGATTTGTTTACCCACAGTTGGTACAGGTGAGAGAAGACGATATGGAGCCACCTCTCGTACTACCTCGAGACGCTGTGTAGTTCTTGCCCCTGTCTTATTAATAAGCTCAAGTGTATAAACTTGACTTCCTGGGGCATCAAATTTAATGTCACGTAATCGCAAGATAAAGTTCTTAGCGCTTCCGATGTACTCATAGTACAGGCCATTTGCAGCCAACTCATCAGGATAACGTTTTGGACCAATAGGACCTTCAGGATTGTCTGTTAGGAGCTTATCTTGTCCTGTTGAAGTAAACACCAGAGTTGAACCCTGATATAGATTTAACGTCGAAGCTCCGCTTCCTTGTAGCACCAAGTCAAATTTATCTTTGCTTGTTGTATATTTTTCGTCCTTATAAATAATTTCAGATGGCAATGCAAGAATTGCATTACGCTCTACTTCATTAGTAAGAGTTGTTGACGTAAAAGGTAGACGATTATCTCCTACGGTTGGGTGGAACTGCTTCAACCCAGATATGTTGGTATCAATGATGTAGAGTTTCAGTTCTTTTTTAATAATCCGCTGATTTCCTGTACTATCTTTAGAGACCCCTGTAAACACGATTTTATTCTCACCGTACACCAAGGGACCCGACTGGCTAATCCCTAAGTTAAAATTGAAGGTCGTCTTGTCGCTAGTTGAACCATCCTTCACTACACCAAGTGCAAATTTGTTTACAATAACTGTACCCGCCGAATTCTTAGTATCTGGTAAATAGTTACTATCAATACCATTAATCTGTACTTGTGCACTCTCAATATTCTCAAATCCGATATATTCACCATTAACATTCAGAGTTCTATCGATACTTGAATCGAATTCGTAGGTTTGTCCGTCCTGCAGATTACTTACATAAATATAGTTTTTAGATACATATGAAATATCAGCATTATAATAAGACTCCGATCCTGTATATCGGAACTGTACTTTCTGCTGACCGTTAGAGAAACCCGTAATTTTATAAACGTATTCGTTTGTACCGGTAACCGCTTCAGGAACAGGAGATATACTTAACGGTTTATTACTCAAAGGTAAATAGTTAGCAGTTAAAACAGCTGAAGTTGCTTTATTTGTTTTTGCCAAAATATAAAAGGTATCACTCTCCAACTGTTGACCATTTAGAGGCAGTTTTGAGATATTTGTAAGAGCCCCTGAGCCTGTATATCCAGGAAGATAATACATTTCTGTTATGACAGTCTCATCTTTTAAAAATTTATAAGAATAGATATGAGAACTACTGTGGGTGCCATAATCAACGGAAAGTTTAAAGTCATTTACACCTGGGAGAATATCTAGATTTGTGTTAGTCGTAAATTTGACCAACTTGTACGTGGGAGTAACGCCATCAGGACCAGGAATAGTTAACTCCTCTTTCACCTCATTTATCGTAACAACTTTCTCACTACTAGTAGTACCTTTATTAAGCGTTAGTACAGCACTTGTTTTGAATGGAGCTACGTTGTAAGGCACCAATATTTGTCCTGTAAAACCTGCAACACTAGGATTAAGATCAGCAGTTAATGTAGGTACTTTATCATTTAGAATATTATAATCGACAGAATTATGATTGATGTTCAAAGAAGCAAACGGTTGATCCTTATCAAAGAAATATACCGATCTGTCTATGGTAATAGAATCCGAAGCATTCTGAATCACAATTTTAAGAGTACTTAAACCCGGATTCAAGTTCAAAGCAGGTGTAAAAAAAGTTCCATCTTCCAATAAAGAGGTCTGTAATGCAGTCCCGCCATTCACGGAGACACTTACTTTCGTTGCATTCGCTACTTTACCTTGAAGAGTAACTGTAGATACCGGCACAACAACCTGTGTTCCTTCGTTCAAATTAAGCGCAGCAGGTCCACCCAATACTTTTAATTCTGTTACGTAAGGCACTTGATCATATAGCACATAGAATGATTCTGAACGTTGAAGATTACCTTGCATACCGGAGAAAGTAATCTTATTAAACCCCGTATACAAAACAAGACCAGACGCCACAAAGCGATTGTCCGGACTATTGTTATCTGTTGTAACTGTTCCCGTAGTCAAGCGAGTCGAATCCGTTACCCATTTTTTAGTTGAGCTATCCTGAGTTAACTGCTCAACAGTAACCTTCATTGTAGATGAAGTTACCTGTGAGTAAGTCCCTGTAATCGAAAAGGTAGGATTACTTATTTTGTAGACACTAGAACGACTAATTAACCCCTCTGGGTTTTGATTATCTGTTGTTGGTACAACATCCTGCTTCAACAAAACGGTATTACGTAATGTGAGATCATCCGGACTGAAGAAAGTCGTAGAGCTCGTGGTAGCCGCTGCCGCTATCGGCGTGTATTTACCTGGGAACATAGAAACGATCAAAGCCGCCAGCATCAGCCAAACGAACGGTCTCTTAAAGCGTTGCATGTGTTATATCTCTCCTTTGAGTATAAGTTCTCGTAAACCTTCACTTTGTTCTTTATCGGTCATAAGTAGTGATATTTTTAGGGAAAATAACAAAAAACTCATCCGAAATCGGATGAGTTTTGTTATTTATAGAAAATTTTAGAATAATTGCTTAGTCACTTAGGACTTAGAGCCTCTTTCCGGATCAGCCTTCATACGCATTCTTAAAAAGAAATCAATCAGCGGCCGTTTAGTCTTCCCGATCAAACCTGTGATTTCAGCACCAATCTGCAGGAAGAAGAGCATGATACAGATGACCACGAACGTAACCCAGTTCGCTTCATAAAGAGCTGCGGATGATTGAATGACAGCTAGAATACCGAAAAACGCAGCAATACCATAAATAATAAGTACAGTCTGGCGGTGGCTAAAGCCAAGCTCGCGTAGACAGTGATGCAAGTGACCTTTATCTGGTGCGAAGATTGGTTTCTTTTGCAGCTTACGGCGCACGATCGCAAAGAACGTGTCCGACAATGGTACACCGATAATAAGCAAAGGTGTAATAAACGAAACCACTGCAATCTGTTTAAATCCTAGCAAAGCAAGTAATGCCAAGCAAAAGCCTAAGAACAGCGAACCCGTATCTCCCATGAAAATCTTAGCAGGATGGAAGTTAAAGAACAGGAATCCGATGATGCTACCCAAAAGCAACAGACACAGCATTGCCACCATGGTGTTTCCCATCACGAAAGCCATTGCCGCAATCGTAGCAATTGCAATTCCTGATACACCAGCCGCAAGCCCGTCCAGCCCGTCGATCAGATTAACGGCATTGGTAACACCGACAATCCAGAAAATCGTAAGCGGAATAGCAATCCAGCTCTCCAGTGAGGAATACGTATTGTTAAATGGAATATTCACAAAATCTACAGTAATACCAAAGCCGAAAACAACGATACAGGCTGCGATAATTTGGCCCAGTAGCTTCACTTTTGCTGATAATTCGAATCGGTCGTCGAGTGCACCGATAAGTACAATCAGTCCGCCACCACACAGCAGCGCTTTGATGAAGTTGACCTCCCGCGGAGTGAACTCGTATGGAATAATCGGCAATACGGCAAGCAGGCCTAACACAAACGCTAGAAAAATAGCTAATCCGCCAAGGCGGGGCATAATTTTCGTGTGCACTTTACGAGCATTCGGCACATCTGTTGCACCAATCTTAATGGCGAATTTCTTCACCAAAGGTGTGAGGCCAAGTGCGAGTCCCATGCATACGATAAATCCAGCGATGTATATGATTAACATTTGATCAGTCGACCCCCATTTCTCTACCGCATTGAATTATACGCTGTTACAAAAACAAATTCCAATCCTTTATTTAGGCTATTTATCTCATTTTCTAGGTGAATATCGGCATTTTGCTAGACTTTTGTTACTTTATCTTTCTCACGCACCACTTTTAATGCGAATTTCGGCAGTGCAAGCATTCGTTTGTACCGTGTAGGTTCTTTTAGGAGACGGTACAACCATTCTATTCTCATTTTTTGGAAGGCTATTGGCGCTCTTTTGCTCTTCCCAGAGATCACGTCAAAGCTGCCGCCGACCCCCATCATGATCGGAACGCCCAGTTTGGACTTATATTTAGCAATCCAAGGTTCCTGACTATCCGCACCTCTGGCAACAAATAATAAGTCAGGATTAGCCTTAACGATTCCAGCAACAATTTCTTCATCTGCATCCGGACCAAAATAACCGTCGTGATATCCTGCAATGATAACACCCGGATATTGCAATTGTAACCTTTCAGCGGTTTCCTGAATCACTTCAGGCGTAGAACCTAGGAGATATACCTTCCAACTATATCTTTCACCCTGCCGCATCAATTCATGTAACAGATCATAACCTGCTACCCGTTCTGATACCGGCTCATTACAATAATTAGCAGCCCATACAACACCTGTCCCATCGGGGACAACCAATTCAGCCGATTTCATAATATCCATATAAGCTGGATCTTCCAGTGCAGCCATAACCATAATGGGATTAGCTGTAATCACTTGATGCGGGATACGGGTATGAACAGCCTCCGTCAAATAGGCAACCGTTGCTGCCATATCAACTTTCGAGACTCTAATTCCAAAAATAGGAACTGTAGGTACCGCGCTTTCTGCTTTCACTTTAGATCATCCTTTATGGTGAAAATATTCTACGATTTGCCGAGCTGGTGCCTCTGCTTCTTGAATCAACTTGGAAAGGACATCTTCCCGTGCTGCTCTCCATACCTGCCCTGTATTCAAAAGATGGACAATCTCGGCAGCAACATGTTCAGCATCAAGTGTGTTCGTTGGTCCAACAGGGTGGCACTGAATTCTGTCTAGAAAATGATCGATCTTCGGATCATAAGAAATACCAATCAGTGGAACACGTCTTCCAGCCGCGTAGATCAAGCTATGAAGTCGCATACCAATCAGAACATCGCATTGTCCCACTTCCCGTAGCATATGCTGCGGGTGAATGGCATCCTCACAAATACTGACCTGCCCACCATGCTCGGTTATATTTCCCTTCAGTTTATCCATCACATAACGTGAAGCCTCATTGTCCGAAGGGGTGTGAAAAGGGAGAAATCGCAAATGTAACGGAACCTCACGGTTGGCCTTAATCAAGCCTTGTGCAAGAGCCTCCAGTTCTCTGCGGTCTTGCTCCCAAAAACGCACCGATATCCCAATCACCGGAAGTGAATCAGATAATTCTGAAGATTGTGTAGTAGCATCCGTGTCTTCTGGCAAAGACAAGCCCATAACCGGGTCGGGAACAACCTCTATCTTCTTCTGTTCCAGTCCCATAGATAGGAGAAGCTCGCGGGATTGTTCATCCCGCACAGATATATAAGTACATTTACGAAACACGGATTTGATTAAAGGGTGAAAAAGCTTGCGATTCACTGGCCCGATACCTTGAGCATAGATAAAGGTTGGTCTCCCCATCCACTGCGCAAGCTTGATAATACCTAAATAGTAAGGAATACTCTTGCTGCCTGTGACATCCTGCAGTAAGCTACCCCCACCGCTGATCAGACCAGCGCTCTCATAAATCGCTTGACGGACTTCAACAAGCTTCATCCGGTGCACGGATTTCACTCCGTATGTGGCGCTCGTCCACTCAGGATCAATGGACAGCACTATAGGCTCAATGGATATACCCAAAGCTTGAGACTGTTTCTGCATTGCAATTAGAATGGACTGCAACACCGCCTCATCTCCACTGTTACGGAAACCATAGTAACCAGAGATAACTATCTTTTTAGGAGTGGCGACCATCGTTTCCAACACCCTTCTGCAATCTGCCATACGATTACGGCAATTATACCAATGATCAGTCCGAGTCCAAGACCGAGCAATCCACGAACCAGCGAGATCAGAACAGGTGAATGAATATGTGCAAAGGTATCCACCATGGAGAGTTGACCAATTACGGCAATGATCATGATAAATGCTGCATTCCGATATCTAAAGGCCAGGAATGCACCAAGAATTAATAACGGATGTGCGAGCAAAAACTCTTTATTACGCGGCCGGACACCAACCGTATTCTCTAGGAATGTACGGAAGGCCATTTCTAGAGGTGTTACGTTACCACCATTTCCAGTACGGCTTAAATAATACATACCTACGACCCCAAGAACCATAGCGGCAAGAACCATAGCTAATGTGATTGGTGTACGCAGCAGCTTACCTGTCTTGTTAAAGACAAACTCTCCACGATAGAGGAGTACATAAAGTGCTACAAGGCCGATAGGCGCCATATGGAGCAGACTAACACCACGGAACTGGTCCAGCACTAGACTGTAGGTTATGTTGTTGAGCAGTGCGATCACGAATGGCACAGCGCTCAAAGAAATTAATGAAGTCTTCAAATAAAGCACCAGACTATGCGTAAACCGACGTTGCGGGCTCATAGCCTTGTAGGTAAGGGTATTGTTCCGTAGCGGAGGTCCCATTTCATTAACCTTACGAATGGCAAGTACAACCGCCAGGGTTGGTGCACTTATCGCAGCCGCTAGCGCCAGTGCCTGCTCAAATAGCTCTGGTTTCAAGACCAGCAGGCCTGCACTTCCCAGTAATCCTAGCACCCATGCTGGGATCGTAAGCCATGGAATAAAGTAAGAAATCAGCAGCGCTACTAATGAGACTGCGCCAACTACCGCAACTAGCTTGAAGTAACGCTGATAAGACGAATCTACAACTTCAAAAGCCGTAGCTTGTCCTAACTTAAACCCATTGTCTTTGATCTGCTCAACGGCACCACCAGGATCACTCAGACTCGTGACAAGGTTGTCTAGCGTATCTGTAATCTGTGCCTTAGCTGTATTCCGTGAAGGAATCGTATTTAAATAAATCATGCGGATATTGCGATCCTTTGTTGCCAGCGCGAAACGATCTGAGATCACTTTTGGATCTAAGGCAGAGTCCCCTTCGCTAAGGGAGTATAACCGTGTTACGTTATAGTCCAGCAAATAAGCAAGCTTGTTAAAGCCCTTCTGCTGCTTCTTAATATTTTCAATTGCTGCAATTCCGATTCCACGTTCCTTAAGGAGATTTGCAAAGTCAGTGATACTAGCCGTATCGGCATCATCATTAAACCCTTTAACGGACTCTCCCTCGAATAGGATTCGTTTTACACCCAATTCTTCATAACGATCTAACAGCTTCTTAACTGTCGCGTTATTATAAGTCAAAGAATCCACAAGACGCGGTACAATGGTGAACCCTTTGTCATGCAGCATCTCCAGTGTAAATGGATCCGGCTGAAGTGGCTTCAGTGTAGCATCTTCTATTGGAGTCTCAATAATAAGACCTTGTTGTCCGCGGAAACTCCATTCCTTCGAAGTAATCCCAAGATTACCGAATGCCTCTTTAATGACAGGCGCCAGGGCCTGGTAGTAATCAGGATTAGTAAAAAGAACATAAGTATAGTTCTCATTCACCGGAATGATTGTATCCGTAAGATTAGCGATATCAGCCGCACCCCACATCATTAGACGACGCGCCTTCCGATAATCTTCCAGCGTGCTTTCGTAAATCGCCATACTCTGAACACCAGCATCTTTTAGACGATCTAACTGTTCGGAAATATAATCCTGCGGATTTGCACGATAGCTTGCTACTTCAACTAAATCACGGTAATCAAATACAAATTCCACTGTCTTGGAAGACTTCTCCGTCTGCAGACGGTCATAGACAACTGGCAAGGCAGCTAAAACGCCAACCACAACTATGATCCACAGCCACTTTCGGGAAGAAATATTCCAACGTTGCCATTTTTGCTGCACCAAAAGTACCTCCTCTTTCACTTCAAAACTCTTTTTACAAAAGTAGAAACGGATCGTCATCCTTTTAGAGACGGTACCCGTTTCTACGTAAAAAATATAATTTCACAATATAGAGCGCGATCTATATTCTTATTTTATTGTTCCCCGTCAACACGAGCCATAACCTGCTTGGATAGTGTAGCTACCTTATCCTTAGCATTCTGCAAGGATTCACCCACAACCGCAAAATAAACTTTAATCTTTGGCTCGGTACCTGAAGGACGCAGGCAGAACCATGAACCGTCAGCCAGCAAATACTTTAGTACATTTTCCTTCGGCAGACCATTCAAGCCTAGCGAATAATCCAGCACCTCTGTAACGGCAGATCCCGCAATTTCTTGTGGAGCATTCGTACGCCAATCATTCATGATACCTTGAATTTGCGCAACGCCATCCTTACCCTTCAGTGTACGGGACTCCAGGCTTTCCAAGAAGTATCCGAACTGCTCATACAATTCCTGAAGAACATCATATAATGTTTTGCCTTGAGCTTTGTAATAAGCACCTGCTTCAGCGATCAACATAGCCGCAAGAACGGCGTCCTTATCACGAGCATAGTTACCTGCAAGATAACCATAGCTTTCTTCATAACCGAAAAGATATGTGTAATCTCCGGATTGTTCGAATTGAGTCATTTTTTCCCCAATATATTTGAATCCCGTTAGCGTATTAAATACAGTTGCACCATAATGAGAGGCTACAGCAGCCCCCATCTCGCTCGTCACGATAGTCTTCACAACTGCACCATTGCTAGGCAACTTACCTTGTTCCTGTAAACGGCTCAAATAATAATGAATCATCAAAGCTCCAGATTGATTGCCCGACAAAACAACAAATTTACCCTCATTATCGCGAACCACTGCCCCCATACGGTCTGCATCGGGATCCGTGCCAATTAAGAGGTCTGCATTCAACTCTTCGCCCAGCTTCATAGCCAGTGTAAAGGCTTCGCGTTCTTCTGGGTTCGGTGATTTTACAGTGGAAAATTCGGAATCTGGTTGTTCTTGCTCAGGTACAACATGCACCTGTGTGAAACCTATTTTCTCAAGCACATGGCGGACTGGCAGGTTACCAGTACCATGTAGCGGGGTGTATACGATTTTGAAGTCTTTTCCAAGCGTAGAGGCGATCTCTTCACTTGCAAGACTAACCGCAGCGACAGTATCGGTAAACGCTTCGTCATCCTTCTCACCAAGCCAGTGCAGCAGACCTTGACGCTCCGCTTCTTCTTGGGAAATCCGCTTCACACCATCAAAAGTGTCAACCCCTAATATGTAAGAAATGACCTTTTCGGCTTCGTCAGGGACAAGCTGTCCACCTTCAGAATTATAAACCTTATACCCGTTATATTCAGGCGGATTATGACTTGCAGTAATAACAATACCGCCCGTTGCCTTCAAATGGCGCACGCTGAACGACAATTGGGGTGTTGAGCGCAGAGAAGTAAATAAATGAGCCTCAATGCCATTAGCAGCCAATACAAGAGCAGCCTCAAGTGTGAATTCAGGCGAGAAACGACGGGAGTCATGAGCGATAACAACAGAAGGTCTTCCCGCTCCAGTATGCGTCTCCAGAATATATTTAGCGAAACCTTGTGTAGCTCTACCTACCGTATAACGATTGATACGATTACTACCTGCGCCAATTACACCGCGTAGACCACCTGTACCGAATTCTAGATCTCTATAAAATCGTTCCTCGAGCTCCTGTGGCTCGTTCTCCAGAGCGCGCAGCTCCGCCTTCGTAGACTCATCAACAGATGCGTTCTCCAGCCAGCGAGATAAGGTTTCTGCCGCTTTTGGGCTTAATTGAGTCATTTAGAATCTCTCCTTCTCCATGTATAATATATATTCGCTAATTAATATTAGCTGAGCGCAAACATAATTTCCCCAGAGGCAACAACTTTCCCCTCAACCGACGCAGTAGCTTGTCCTTTTCCAATACTGCCCTTAAGGCGAGTAATCTCCACTTCAAGAGTGAGCGTATCTCCCGGTACGACTTGACCACGGAAACGGAATCCATCGAGCCCGGCTAAAAAGCCAATCCGACCGCGATTCGCTTCTACCCCTAAAATAGCAACCGCACCAACTTGTGCAAGAGCTTCTGTAATCAGTACGCCCGGCATTACCGGATAACCTGGAAAATGACCTGCGAAGAAAGGTTCGTTGATCGTTACATTTTTAATGCCAACAGCTCGTTTACCCATTTCAATCTCAGTGATCTTGTCCACCAGCAGAAATGGAGGCCGATGGGGAATGATTTCTTGAATTTGGTTGATATCCAGCATTATTAACAAAACTCCTTTCGGATGTTACTTCATTTATTCTTCGCCGAACTGCATAAATTTAGGCAGCTTCGGTAAAAACTATATATATCCTTCACCACCTGCAGAAGTGGAGGTTGAGATAAGGGGCTTTCTCCACCGGATGCGATAGCATGGCGGAGAGGGCCCTTTTTGCTGCCCGAGGCCCCCCACCATTATACATTTATCCGTATAAAAAAGAAAACTCCCTTAAGCAAGAAGGGAGTCGTTATCATCTTAAATTATGGAGCAAAAACCAAATCATAGACATGTTTCCATGTGCTCCATTGTAGAACATCGCTAAACTCTTTTTTGCCAAGGACAACGTAACCGACAACCAGTCCGCCTCCAAGTGCAGCTATGAGAAGCAAAGGAATAAGAATCCACTGGATAAGTGTCCATTTTGATAATCCTCGCCGCTTCGGCTCTTTCTTGTCTTCTGGTTTGTCTTCCGACTTCACCTTTTTCTGACGTTCCATTCCTTCACCTCTACCCGCGCATGTTATTGGCCAGACCTAGCATCTGATCACTGGAAGAAAGCGCCCGAGCTGCGAGTTGATACGTACGTTGAATCTGCATCATTTCTGTCATTTCTGTGGTCATATCGACATTTGACTGCTCCAGCCACCCTGAGCGTACTCCAATTCCAGACGCCTCACCTGCCGCTCTTTGTACAAAAGCCTGCTGTGCTGTAACTCCATCGGCAAGCATATAGAAATTCCCGTCCACTGCCTTTAAAGCATTCTGTGTCTTAGGTTCTACAATCATTATAGTACCTGCTACCCGAACAGGTCCATTCTCTGACTGTTTCGTTAATACACGACCGGATTCATCGATAGCTGCATTCACACCCACAGGGACCGTTAAAGGATTACCTGCTGTATTCAGTACCGGATTCCCCGTATTATCTACAAGGACCATCTTGGTTGTATCGGTGGTGTCAGGCGTAAAGTGAAAGTCACCTTGTCTTGTATAAGCTGTAGTTCCATTGACCTGAACTCCAAACAGCCCATTACCCTGAAGCGCCAAGTCGGTTGGATTACCTGTTTCTTTAAGGGGACCTTCTTCCCAATTAGTCGTAATCGAAGGCACATAAGTCCCGAAACCGATATTAAAACCTAGAGGTGTAGCGCGGCCCGGCTGATCATAGTCATCCGATTGCTGCTGCACACGAGTCAGCACATCCTCAAAGGAGCCTTTCTTGCTCTTATAACCATTTGTATCCATATTGGCTAGATTATCCGCTATAATATCAAGCCGCTGCTGAAGGCTGGACATGGAGACTGCTGCACTAATCGTTGAGTTGTTCATAGATCAAACCTCCTATAAGCTGTACCTGTAAAACCCATTTCATAAGCAGCACTTATACCCTGCCGACTTCAGTTACAGCCTTCTGCAAGCTGCTATCATAGTATTGGACGATCTTTTGGTTCGCTTCATATGCCCGGTATGCGGCATTCAAATCAACAGTAACCTGAGTAGGGTCAACATTGGAGCCCTCTAAATACCCTTGACGCACCTGTAAGTTATCAGTTGCATTGGAGTAACGAATGTCCGCCGCCGCTATATCATCAGCGTGAAACACACCTTTACCATCACGCACAAGCTCCTGCGGCTTTGTAACTACACTCACACCAATCTTGGTCCCTGTCGGAAGTCCTGTTACTGGATTTAGTACATTACCCTGCCCGTCCACTTTAAGGGTGTCCTGATTTCCTGTCAAGACAAGTGGCTTGCCAGTGGAATCCAGAACCTTGAAGCCTCCACTGCTCAACACTTCTCCCGTAGCCGCATTTACTGTGAAGCTTCCATTTCGGGTAAATAAGTTATTGCCCTCAGCATCCTGAACGGTAAAGAAAGCCTGTGGACGGTAAATAACCTCACCCTCAGGACTTACATATTTCCCTGAACCATCAAAGGCTATATTTTGACCCGTCACAGGGTCGGCGACTTGCAAATCTGTAGATAAAGCAAAATCCATAGACTTGCCGCTCTCCCTTAAATCACCCTGTAAATATTGGGATATTGACTGTTCTGCAAAAACTCCCGTGTTAAGGCGCCCCACCGGCGTGGTATTGCCATTAATCATAGCCGAGATCAAGACATCCGGAAAAGCATGATTAACACTGTCAACCTGCTTATATCCCGTAGTATTTAAGTTAGCGATGTTCTGTGTTGCCGTATCGTGTCTACGTTGCTGCGCAACCATACCTGCAGCGGCCGTATATAAACCTCTTATCATGAAGGTAGTCTCCTTCCGAATCTAATGCTACCTTTTATATCGGCTGCTTAGAACTTTTTCTTAACGACCTTGTCCAAATTGTCCAGCATAATTCCTGTTCCTTTTACCACACAGTGCATAGGGTCTTCCGCTACCCAAACAGGTACATGTAATTCTTCTGAGAGTAGCTCGTCCAATCCGTTAAGCAAAGCACCTCCACCAGTAAGAACCACACCCCGGTCAATGATGTCCGCAGACAATTCTGGTGGTGTACGCTCCAGTACCGATTTAGCTGCAGCCACAATGGAAGAAACCGGATCCCATAATGCTTCCTTTACCTCAGCCGCCGTAATAGTGAGCGTTTGGGGAAGTCCGCTTACCATGTCCCGGCCACGAATATCCATTTCGGACTTCATCAAACCAGGTCGAACCGTACCAATAGTAACCTTAATATCCTCTGCTGTCCGTTCACCGATCAACAATTTATACTTTTGTTTAATATATCTTAAAATGGCCTCATCGAACTTGTCTCCAGCGACTTTAATCGAAGAAGCGGTAACGACGTCGCCCATAGAAAGTACGGCTACATCCGTCGTTCCGCCACCGATATCGACGACCATGTTTCCACTTGGCTGATAAATGTCCATTCCCGCTCCAATCGCAGCGGCCTTTGGCTCTTCTTCCATAAATACTTCCTTAGCCCCGCTGCGTTCTGCCGCTTCCCGAATGGACTTTTGTTCCACAGATGTAATATTTGTAGGGGCGCATATCAGAATGCGAGGCCGTGAATACCAGGTGCGACCGCCAACACGGTCGATAAAATACTTCAGCATCATTTCCGTGACTTCAAAATCTGCAATGACACCATCCCGTAAAGGACGGATAGTTGTTATATTTCCGGGTGTACGTCCAACCATGCGACGTGCCTGTTCTCCCACCGCAAGGACTCTCTTCGTATCACTTTCAAGTGTGACCACGGAAGGTTCATCCAGAACGACTCCCCTTCCCTTAACATGTATGAGCACATTGGCCGTGCCGAGGTCGATTCCGATATCCTTGCTAAACATAATGAAAGAGCCCCCAAAGTGTTATTTTAATTGAAAAAACAGCAGTTAGTACTAAATTTAAAAATAACATACTTTAGGGGAACTACACAATGTTTTAAAGCTGAATATTTCCTTAAATTTCCGAAAATCTTATGGCTTTGATGCTACAGCAACCTCACGTTTTTTCCCCGTCGTTTTTTTATATTTAATTTTTGTGGCTTCTCCCCCCCGAAGATGTCGGATGGATTTGTGATATTCAAGAATGTGCTTCACCTGATCGGCCAGATCAGGGTTGATCTCTGGCAGACGCTCCGTCAAGTCTTTGTGCACCGTGCTTTTTGAAACGCCAAATTCCTTGGCTATGGTCCGGACCGTATGCCTGGTTTCCACGATGCAGCGTCCGATTTTGATCGTACGTTCCTTGATGTAATCGTGCACGCTCCCGCCTCCCAACTGTGGATAGTTTGGTACATTATATGAGGGGCGGGCTTATATATTCGCGCTTTCAAGACATGACAAGCCTGGGAGGGCTCATTTTATTTAATGGACAACCCAAGAAGCCTTGTTATTAGCAAGACGGAACGTCGTTGGTTCATCAAAGACAATAACCGTTTCTCATAGAAAAATAAGGCTCTTTATAAGCATGCTGCTTACGAAAAGCCTTTTTCACATAAAAACAGGGGGCATTAGCCCCCTGCAGTAAATATTCTTATCGCCCTGGCAGTAACTCTGATGGATTAACTACTTTGCCGTCCTTATACACTTCAAAGTGTACATGATTGCCAAGGTCCTTCTCGATTTCACTGCGACCTGCGGTTGCAAGCGTATCTCCTTGCTTCACAACATCGCCTTGTTTCACTTTCGTTTCGCCAAGACTTTGGTAGACGGTCTTCATATTACCTTGATGGGTAATCTCAATGACCTTACCTAACACTGCAACATCGTCCACTCTAGTAACTTCACCGCTAAGCGCTGCTTTGACGTCGAACGTATTGTTGTCTTCACGGGCAAGATCGATACCGACATTAGGAATAAATTTGTCGTTATACTGCACCATTGCGGCAACGTGATTGTCTTCTGTACCATTCTCATCATAATACGGTTTGACCACTTCTACTTCACCTGGATTGGCTACTGGCCAAACCAAGCTTTCCGCTGAAGCAAGAACTTCAAGGGCATCTGGATTACTGTTTGCAGTACCAGCTTCGTTAGTCGAAGCTCCTACTTGCTGTGATGTGGCGGCGGTGTCCAGCGGTTTTTGGCCGGCATCCTGATAGACCCACACCAAAGTTAGTATAATTGCCGCTGCCGCCGTGTAGACTGCTGGGAACACCCAACGTTTAGATAACATCTTGCTCCATGAAGAAGGTTTAGCACCTGAATCTCCCTGCGATTTTTTGAGAGATTCATCATGGTTTGTTTTGTTTTTGTCTTGTTCATTCATATGGTTATCACCTCAGTAACCAGTGTTACCGGGCTTCTATCTTTTATACGTATCTTTCAAGTTATTTTTTCAGAAGAGTTGAGATTTGCGTAAAAGAGATACCACTGTAATAGTGTTTGAGAATTTGAGTAGCCGTTCCGCCTTCCTTCGCCATCCCATTAGCTCCCCACTGACTCATTCCCACACCATGCCCATTTCCGAAGGTAGTTATATAGATTTTATTCCCCTTTCGCCCCCAACTGAATTGGCTGGAACGTAACCCTAGCTTTTCTCGCACTTCTCTTCCAGTAAAAACAGTACCTCCAATAGAGATTTCCTTAACCCGATGTCCGGTGGTGAGAGACAACACTTCTACCGGCAATTCAGAGGAAGTAGAGATATTTTTTGTCATGCCTGATTGGGTAGTATTTTTTGAAGCAGGGATTACTCTGTCGTTTAGCCCAAGTCTAGTAAGTATTTCCGAGATGGTGAATGTAGATGTCACCGCATAGTTTGGGGTGATCTCTTTCTCCCAAGGACTAGTTACACTGCGCAGATAGGGAATCGCTGCATTCCAGTATTCTTCCGAGTTCTCGGTATATCCTCCACTGGAGGCGAAAAAGGAGGCCGTAATCGGCTGTCCTTTATAGGTCATAATGATACCGCGCGTCTCAAGGACCGCGCGCTGAAGCTTTGCGAGGTCGGCGCTTCTTCCGCCGAGCTTCCACTTCCGTTCCAGCGTGTCCTTAGATACGTAAGCCTGATGGCTTACCGTATCTGTTACATCCGCCCCCGGAACGGGGACGCCGCTTCTGTCGCCAGCCAGCAGGCGGCGAAGGATAAAGGTGCGGGCCGCTACGGCCTGCGCTTTGAGCGCTTCAAGCTCAAAGCTGGCCGGCATCTCGGCCGCAAGCACGCCGCTGACGTATTCCTCCAGCGGCAACGTCTCTATTTGTCCGCTACGCGACAAATAGACGGAGACCTTCGGCTGTGGCGCTTCCTGCGCAGCCGCCTCCGGCCCCGCTGGTGCGGCTGGTGAAGCCGTTACCGTCGGCAAGGCCGGAGGCGCCGGTTGTCCCCGGTGCAGCGGGACAACCGCCAGTGGAATCAGCAGCGCCGCCAGGATAGGCGCTGCGAGCCAGGCGGCGGGACCGAGGCGCCTGAGCCGGGGAGCAAGGGGACGCGAGTGCCAGCGCGTTGACTTATTACGTCGCAAGTAGCGGAAATCTTTCATCTCTATGGCTCCTTCCGTGAGTCACTGTTGATTCTTATAGATATGAATTTACAGCAACTACTAGAACAATATTTGAGAGAAAGAGACTAGCTTTCTCGTATCTATCACTATGCCCCGCGTTAAAAAATCACAAACGAAAAAAAATCCTCATTAGATGAGGATTCAGATTTACTTTCTAATAATACAAGCAAAAACGCCTTCGCTGTCCCTATAAGGACGGTAAGCGTTTATGCGAGAAATATAAGAATAATTTATAGCGTAGAACATATAAACTCTTATATTTTAAAAAGAACAGGCCGCATCACTGCAGCCTGTTCTCACCTAATGACTGATATTATACCCAAGTTGCTTGAACCTGAAAGCGAGGTTTAACCTCATCGCTTTTGCTTGATTCGCTCTTGGCTACTTCTGGTTTAAGAGTTTCGTCCTTCACCGTTTGCGCGGCTGTGTCTTCCATGGAGATACGCCATATTTCCGCACCTAGTCCAGACAGCTTCTCAGCCAAATGTACATATCCACGGTCGATATGATGAGTTCCGCTTACCTCAGTAGTGCCTTCAGCAACAAGACCTGCCAAAATAAGCGCAGCTCCCGCACGTAAATCCGTAGCACAAACCTTGGCTCCGACCAATTGCGCATTACCTGTAACGATTGCTGAGCGACCTTCGATCTTAATCTCAGCATTCATGTTGTGGAATTCATCCACATGCATGAACCGGTTCTCGAATACAGTTTCTGTAACGACACTAGTTCCTTCAGAGCGCAGCAATAATGCCATCATTTGTGACTGCATATCCGTTGGAAAGCCTGGATACGGCAAAGTCTTCAAATCAACAGCTTTAAGAGGTTTGTCACTAATTACACGAACCCCATTCTCATCAGGAATAATGGTCACACCCATCTCTTCCATCTTAGCAATAACAGGTCCCAAGTGATCAGCGATTGCACCTTCCACATATACGTCCCCACCTGTAATTGCTGCGGCAGCCATATAGGTACCAGCTTCAATACGGTCAGGAATCACATGATGTTTAACGCCATGCAGACGTTCTACGCCTTCAATACGGATAACACCTGTACCCGCACCGCGAACGATTCCGCCCATACCATTCAAATAATTGGCCAGGTCGACAATTTCAGGCTCCTTAGCCGCATTCTCAATCACGGTCACGCCTTCGGCGAGTGCCGCTGCCATCATTATATTTTCGGTCGCACCCACGCTAGCTACATCCAAATACACTTTGGCTCCGCGCAGGCGACCGTTACTTTTCGCTTCAATGTAGCCCTGGCCGAGACTAATCTCTGCACCAAGCGCTTCAAATCCTTTCAAATGCTGATCAATCGGTCGTGTGCCAATGGCGCAGCCACCAGGCAAAGAAATTCTTGTATGACCAAGCCGTGATAACAGAGGACCCATGACTAAAAAAGATGCCCGCATTTTTCGTACCCATTCATAAGGTGCTTCACAGGAAGTGATGTTTGTAGCATCCACCTGGATAATATCGTTTTGATATGTAACCCCTGCACCCAGAGATTCCAACATTTTTGAAATCGTCATTACATCATCAAGCGGAGGTGCGTCCACAATGACGCTTACTCCTTCTTCTGCCAATAGAGAGGCGGCTATGATCGGTAATACGGAATTTTTTGCGCCGCTAACTTTCACGCTCCCGGTCAATCTGTTGCCACCGCGGACGATAAATTTGCTCATTTTCGGTTTCCCTCCGCGTCCATTATTTCTTAAATTATTTTTTAGATTAAAAGTAATTGCAAAAAAATTCGCATACTCCATCAATACGCCCATTCAGCCGGGCATGTTCCTTAAAGTTCAGTGTTGACATAATAAAACCTTATTATTCGACACTTTTTGACCATTGCGACCTATGACACTTATAACCAAACTACATATTCCTAAAACATATAGCGGATCATCCCACTCCAGCTAAGGTAATCCAGAAAGAATCCTGCAACAAAACGACCAAGTACAATAGCCAGAAGCAAGTGCAGCAGCCTTCCTTGAGGACTCTTGGGATATCTTATGACCAAATCCAGCTTAAGGTTCTGCAATGCCCACCAAGATAATACAACACTGAGCAAAGAAACAATCATTGAGATCATGCTGCTGGTTCCAGCGGCACTAGACCATCCATTGGACAATATATCCCCCATGCTAACCCTCCGTGTTCGTATTACTCGGAAATCGACTCTTATATCATACTTGCGCAGGGCAAAAGAATCCAGTACTTTTACAAATTTTTAAACAATTCAATGCCAATATCCAAAAAAATGAAGAAAACTTAACCTTTACTACATAGATTACTATAACAAAAAAAGCAGTCAAGCTTAGAGCTTGACCGCTTATATCCTACTGTTGTCCTTTACCAGTGGACACTTTAATCCGTGTAACAGCGCGTTGCAGCGCCAACTCCGCACGGCGGTGATCGATATCATCTTGTTTGCTACGAGTCTGGAGACGGCGCTGAGCGCGTTCTCTAGCAGCCTCGGCGCGTTCAACATCAATATCCGTTGGCAGTTCGGCACTTTCGGCCAGCACTGTTACTTTGTCCTTATGCACTTCAACGAAACCGCCATGAACGGCGATGGAGATCGTAACACCGTCCGATTTGACGGATAACGGAGCAACCTGAAGTGGAGTCACAAGCGGAATGTGTCCCGGCAAAATACCCAACTCGCCTTCGACTCCCCGTACTGTCAAGCTATTCACTTGTTTAGAATAGACGAGATGCTCCGGCGTGACAATTTCCAACAAAAAGGTATTCACTTCCATTCCTCCTTAAAGCTTTACGAAGTAAAGCTCGCTTCGAAAGCATTCAATAAGCTCAGTGTTACATCGATTTCGCTTTTTCAACCGCTTCTTCGATTGTACCCACAAAAAGGAACGCTGCTTCTGGAAGATCATCATGCTTACCATCCAGGATTTCCTTAAAGCTACGTACAGTTTCTTTGATTGGCACGTATTTACCCTTGAAGCCGGTAAACTGTTCAGCTACGTGGAAAGGCTGTGACAGGAACCGCTCAACTTTACGAGCACGAGCTACGATAACCTTATCATCCTCACTCAATTCATCCATACCCAAGATGGCAATGATGTCTTGAAGTTCGGTATAACGTTGCAGCAATTGTTTAACACCTTGTGCCACATTGTAATGCTCTTCACCAACAATTTCCGGAGCTAGCAGACGCGAGCTGGAAGCTAGTGGATCAACCGCTGGGAAAATCCCCTTCTCGGAAATCTTACGCTCAAGGTTAGTTGTTGCATCCAAGTGAGCAAACGCCGTTGCCGGAGCAGGGTCAGTGTAGTCATCCGCTGGTACGTAGATTGCTTGAATGGAAGTAACGGAGCCTTTTTTGGTAGAAGTGATACGCTCTTGCAACTGACCCATTTCAGTAGCCAGGGTTGGTTGGTAACCTACCGCGGACGGCATACGTCCGAGAAGAGCGGATACTTCGGAACCCGCTTGGGTAAAGCGGAATATATTATCGATAAAGAGCAGCGTATCGCGACCTTCTACATCACGGAAATATTCCGCCATAGTAAGACCGGTCAAAGCTACGCGTAGACGCGCGCCTGGGGGCTCATTCATTTGTCCGAACACCATTGCTGTTTTCTTAATAACGCCGGAGTCCGTCATTTCGTGATAAAGGTCATTACCTTCACGAGTACGTTCACCCACACCTGCGAATACGGAAATACCGCCGTGTTCTTGGGCAATGTTATTAATCAATTCTTGAATCGTTACTGTTTTACCTACACCGGCACCGCCGAACAGACCAACTTTACCGCCTTTAGCGTAAGGTGCAAGCAAGTCGATAACTTTAATACCCGTTTCCAAAATTTCGGCTTGTGTCGACAATTCATCAAATGTCGGAGCCAAACGGTGAATCGGGTTCTTTATTTCAGCAACAACTTCACCAGCATTATCAATTGGATTTCCAAGTACGTTAAATACCCGGCCTAATGTCGCTTCCCCAACAGGAACCGAAATAGGACCACCTTGGTCAATCGCATCCAGTCCGCGAACCAGACCATCTGTAGAAGACATCGCGATACAACGTACCAAATTGTCTCCCAAGTGATTGGAAACCTCAAGTGTTAGGTTAATCTGGCGACCATTGTCCAAGACGGTTTCAATTTTGATAGCGTTGAATATCTCGGGCAATTGGCCGCGTTCAAATTCAATATCGACAACCGGACCCATAATGCTTACAACGCGTCCTTTGTTCATCTTCATTTCCCTCCTCGAAAGCTATTACATCAAGAAGAAACGACGTTGTCGTCATATAAAGATGACAACCGTTTCTCGTAGAAATATAAGCATTTTGTATAGTGTAAAACCTATACTTACTTATATTTTAAGAAGAACTGCAGTGCCGTTCTTAAGGAGCCATACTCCAGAAGCGGGCGATACTATGTATCGCTCCATGCGGCACTGTTTCTCGTAAAATACAAGGCAAGTCAAGCACGCTGCTTAACTGTTCTTGTATTTTTAAGACTGAGCGTTCGCTCCGGCCACGATCTCGGTAATTTCCTGCGTAATTGCCGCCTGACGGGCACGGTTGTACGTAAGGGTAAGTTCTCCGATCATTTTCGACGCGTTCTTTGTTGCACTGCCCATCGCTGTCATTTTCGCACCCAGCTCACTGGCCTTGCCATCCAGAATTGCGCTATAAATCAAAGTTTCGGCGTATTTCGGAAGTAGTACTTCGAGTACGCCTTCTGGTGAAGGTTCATATTCGTAATTTGCAGTCGCTTCATGATGCTCATGATTTCCTACGCCTTCCATAGGCAACAGTCGATCAACGGTTGGGATCTGGGTAATCGCATTGACGAATTGGTTGTAACAAACGTACAACTCATCATACGTACCGTCTACAAACTGTTGTACTGCCGAATTAGCAATAGACTTAATGTCAGCAAATTTCGGCGCATCCGATAGCTCAGTAACTTCCTGAACAATCGGATATTCACGGCGGCGTAAGAAGTCACGGCCTTTACGACCGATAACGAACAAGGCGTACTCATCTTTGGATTTATGTCGTTCCGCGATGAGCATCGTCACCTTACGTAAAATATTAGCGTTGTATCCTCCCGCAAGCCCTCTATCAGAGGTCACGATAAGATAACCAGTTTTTTTCACAGGGCGACTGACCAGCATGGGATGCTGAACGCCTTCTGTACCGGCAGCAATGCTCGATACAACCTCTTTCAGCTTCTCAGCATAAGGACGGGCGGCAATTGCCTTCTCCTGGGCTTTTCTCAGCTTGGAGGCGGCTACCATTTCCATCGCTTTTGTGATCTGTCTTGTGTTTTGAACACTCTTAATTTGACGTTTAATATCACGCATGCTTCTTGCCATGATTTCACCACCTTAAAGCTTTGACGAAGTCAAAGCTAACTTCGTAAGCATCTTCTTAGCTTTGACGAATTCAAAGCCAACTTTATAAGTAATAGCCTGAGCTTCGGCATAGCCAAAGCTCACTTAGTAAGAATCGTTTAGGTACGATCTATATTAGCTAGTAGCAAAGCCTCTTTTAAATTTATCAATCGCTGCTTTAAGAGCGGCTTCGTTATCTGCTGTCAAATCCTTGGTATCTCTGATGGATTGAGCAACTTCAGCAGCACTGCTGTCCATGTAAGCAAGGAATTCCTTTTCAAAACGTTTTACGTCTTTAACAGGAATATCATCCAAGTATCCTTTTACAGCTGTGTACAAGCTAAGCACTTGATGCTCAACAGACAACGGCTGATTTACACCTTGTTTCAGAACTTCCATCATACGTGCTCCGCGATTCAGACGAGCAAGCGTGGATTTATCAAGATCTGAGCCGAACTGTGAGAAAGCTTGAAGTTCACGATATTGAGCAAGATCCAAACGGAGCGAGCCAGCTACCTTCTTCATCGCTTTAATCTGAGCGGAGCCCCCTACACGGGAAACGGAGATACCGACGTTGATCGCCGGACGTTGACCAGAGTAGAACAGATCGGATTCAAGGAAGATTTGACCATCTGTAATCGAGATTACGTTCGTAGGAATGTAAGCCGATACGTCAGATGCTTGTGTTTCGATGAACGGAAGCGCGGTTAATGAACCACCACCAAGCTCATCACTAAGCTTAGCCGCACGTTCCAAAAGACGGGAGTGCAAGTAGAACACGTCACCAGGGAACGCTTCACGACCCGGTGGACGACGAAGCAGCAAGGACAATTCGCGATAAGCCGAAGCTTGTTTTGAAAGGTCATCATAAATGATCAATACGTGTTCGCCCTTGTACATAAAGTACTCGCCCATTGCGCAACCTGCGTATGGAGCAATATACAACAGTGGGGATGGCTCTGAAGCCGAAGCAGTTACAACGATTGTATATTCCAACGCGCCATGACGGCGGAGAGTTTCTACAACCTGTGCTACTGTGGATTGTTTTTGTCCAATGGCAACATAAATACATTTCATTCCGTTGCCTTTTTGGTTGATAATCGCATCGATTGCAATTGCAGTCTTACCTGTTTGACGGTCACCAATGATAAGTTCGCGTTGTCCACGACCAATTGGTACCATCGCATCAATCGCTTTAAGACCAGTTTGCATTGGCTCATGAACCGATTTACGGTCGATAACACCAGGAGCATTATTCTCAACCGGACGGAACTCCGTCGTTTGAATTGGGCCTTTACCGTCAAGCGGCATACCGAGTGCGTTAACAACACGACCCAGAAGGGCCTCTCCAACTGGAACTTGCATGATTTGTCCAGTACGTTTTACTTGATCGCCTTCACGAATTTCCTTGTACTCACCCAGAATTACAACACCGACGTTGCTTTCTTCCAGATTGAGCGCCATGCCCACTACACCGTTGGAGAACTCTAGCAACTCGCCTGCCATTGCGTTTTCCAGACCGTAGACACGAGCGATACCGTCTCCGACTTGAATGACGGTGCCCACTTCGGCAACTTCGATATCGGCTTTATATTGCTCAATTTGACTTTTGATCAAAGTGCTGATCTCTTCAGGTCTGATGCCCAATATCCTCACCCCTATCTTCTATGCTTATCATTAAAGGATTTCTCGAGACGTTCCAATTTACTAGAAAGACTTCCGTCATACAGCGTATCGCCGATATAAACTTTCAGTCCTCCCAGCAGGCTTGGATCCACCACATTCGTAACCCGAATTTTACGGTTTACGAGCTGGCCGAATTCTGCAGCTACAGCCTCTTGTTCTTCTTCACTTAAAGAATAAACGGAGTATACCTTAGCATCACCAATGCCAAGAGCGTCTCCTTCAATCTTGATATACGTATCCAGCAGTTCGGCAAAAATATCGGTTCTGCCTCGCTCTACTAACAATTCTACAATGTTCATTACAATAGGAGAGAGCTTATCTTGAAGTGCTGTGCGCAGCACTTTCAGCTTGTCGGACTCCGAGATACGTGGCGCAAGAATAAAGCGCTGTACCTCTTGGTCTGAATGTAATACTTCGACCACTGCCTTGAGCTGTTCTTCTACTTCAAGGGTAATCCCCTTCTCTACCGCTGCACTGTACAATGCTTTAGCGTAGCGCTTGGCAACTACCGTATCGCGGCTCATGATCGGCCTCCTACCTCATTGAGGTATTGGTTCACAAGCTGCTCCTGCTCACTGCTAGCACTAACTTCTTTCTTAAGAAGTTTAGAAGCAATACGAACAGATGCCGTTCCAATTTCGCTGCGCAACTCTTCCACTGCTTTATTCTTCTCGTTCTCGATATCGCGCACGGCCTCTTCTTTGACGCGTGCAGCTTCAACTTTAGCTTGCGCCAAAGCTTGTTCTACCTGTTGATTACTAGTAATTTGCGATTGTTGAATAATCTGTTGAGCTTCCTGGCGTGCACTGTTCAGCGCCTGCTTCTGCTCTTCCACATACGCGACCGCTTGCTCTCTAGTCTTCGCAGCTTCATCCATTTGCTGCATTACCAGCTCACGGCGTTTCTCCATAACTGCGAACAGCTTGCTGAACGCATACTTACTGAGCAAGAAATATAGAATCCCAAAGGCTACAATTGAAAATAAGATGTTTGTCCAAACAATTTCCACTGAGGTCACTCCCTTCCATTACCGCGTCATGCGGACGTATACAAAAGTAAGGCGCGGATGGCATCGGCCGTCCCCGCCAAACCGTAAATACGGTTTATTAAGATGAAAACATGATTAGGAATGCGATAACTGTTGCTGCCAACGGAATAACTTCGACGATACCTACACCGATAAACATTGTTGTTTGAAGCGCATTACGAGCTTCTGGTTGACGAGCGATGGACTCAACTGTTCTACTAACGATCATACCATTACCAAGACCTGCACCAAGTGCACCCAAACCAACCGCTATTGCTGCTGCTAAATATTCCATTTGTAAATATCCTCCTTTAATTTTGGTTCATATTGTGTTTAATGATATAAGATATCTCCCGCGAAAGAAAATCAGACGATAACCGTTCCCTTCGCAGCAGTTCATTAATGTGCTTCTTCTTCGTGAATCGTCATCTGTGCGATATAAACCATCGTTAGTATCGTAAAGATAAACGCCTGTAGTGCCCCGACGAAAATACTGAAGCCTTGCCATACAGCAAGGAAAGGAATACTGAGAATCCCCAGTTTCAAAATGACTGTAATCAGTACTTCTCCGGCAAAAATGTTAGCAAATAGACGAATAGCCAGAGCTACTGGTTTTGCCAGGTTCTCGATAATGTTCAGTGGCAAAAAGATTGGAAACGGCTCAATATAGTGTTTGAAATAATGCTTGCCGTTGAGCTTAATGCCCAGGAAGTTCATCAGTATAAACACAATAATTGCCAATCCTGCAGTGATATTAATGTCAGCAGTCGGCGACTTGTACCATAAGATCTCAACATGATCACCATGCGCCAAGTTCCTGGTTGCTTCAATCACATGGCCAAACACGGTTACAGGTCCATGTGCTTCAGTTACAACTGAGAAAGGCAATCCAAGAAGGTTGGAAACAAAGATAAACAGAATCAACGTTAGCCCCAAAGATATGTAAGGTTTTCCTTTCTTCAGGTCCATGGCACTGCTTATGACACCCTCTACAAATTCAACAACCCATTCCATAAAATTCTGAAGCTTAGATGGATTCTCAACCGAAAGCTTACGAACCGACAGCATCACCAGCACAAATACTACTGTACAACTGATCAGAAGCATCAATACGGCTGATATATCTATCGGTATTCCCCCGACAAAGATTTTCGGCATCTCATGCATAGTATCATCCCCCTTTCTCTTTAATCTGGTTAAAGTTTGTTCTTCACACTCAGATATATCCCCGCAGGAATGGCGAGAAGCTGAGGAATGAATACGCCCGAAATAGTTGCTACCAGGGAAAAATGCTCAATCTTGACCGCGAACATGGTGACCAAAATTGCGAAGCTAATCCGTGTAACAAAACCGAGGCTGAAGGCATTCCCTTCGTTGCTCGCAATCGACTGCGTTACCCGTCGAACCTTGACGGCCAGATAACGAAAGTTTACCAATCCCGCCACCAGACCCAGAGTCATGCCCAGTGTAAAATCCCTGGTCTCATGATGAAGCGCCCAGCCCATTAAGAGTCCTGCCATAAGGACGAGCGTAACTCTAGTGACGGTATTGATCATGGGAGTCATATTATCCATTCTGCTCCCCCAAAAATTTTTTAATTAACAGGACGACGTTCACAATTCCCAGAATCATTCCGGTTATAGTGCCAATAGCGAGCCAATATTTCGGCCCCTCCATCAAGTCTTTCAGCCACCTTGCCGCAAAAAAACCAATAACAATGTAAGCGGCGAGTATAGTGCCTGCACTTCCAATGATAAGCGCGGTCTGTAACAAGCTGTCCCTGCTATTTTGTTCTTTCATGGCTACAATCCCAACTAATTTTACTGAATTTCTGGAGTCTTTGTCAATTCATTGAACATTGCCCAAAAACCCTTGAAAACATGAAAATAATCACAGCAAAATGTTCCAAAACCATATAAACCGTACAGTTTCACTGTATGTTGATTTTAATCAGATCAGATATTACTTTAAATGAAATTATTTATTTTTTGTGAACATTCTGTGAAACTCTTCAGGACGCTCCTTATTTACACCAAAATGGTGCAAAATCGCATTGACAATTCGTTGGGAGGCTTTGCCATCTCCGTACGGGTTGGCGGCCCGACTCATCGACTGATAGAGCTCATTATCAGTCAAAAGAGCATGTGTCCGTGCATACACCTTCTCCTCGTCCGTGCCCACAAGTTCTAGCGTTCCAGCGTCTATCCCTTCAGGACGCTCCGTCGTATCACGAAGCACAAGAACTGGTACTCCGTATGAAGGAGCTTCCTCTTGTAAACCGCCAGAATCGGTCAATATCAAGTGGGTATGCGGATAAAAATTATGCAAATCCACGACATCCAGCGGATCAATCAGCTTAATTCTTGGATGTCCACCCAAAATTTCATGTGCAGGTTCCTTAACAGCAGGACTCGGATGCACAGGATAAACAATGGCTACATCTTCGAATTCATCAGCGATTCTTTTGACTGCCCGGAAGATATTCCGATGCGGTTCACCTTGCGATTCTCTACGGTGAGCAGTCATCAAAATAAGTTTTTTTCCTGAAGCAAAATCCAAAACAGGATGCCGGTAATCAGGCTGTACGGTATATTGAAACACATCGGTTACAGTGTTGCCTGTGATATAAATACTTGATTCTTTTTTGTTCTCATGTCTCAGATTACTAGCTGACCAATCCGTTGGAGCGAAATGCAGGTCTGCCAATACACCTGTAAGCTGACGGTTCATTTCTTCAGGATACGGAGACAATTTGTTCCATGTCCGAAGTCCTGCTTCTACGTGCCCAACCTGAATTTGCTGCAGGAAAGAGGCATAGCTTGCAAGGAACGTCGTTAATGTGTCCCCGTGCACCAATACGAGATCAGGTTTAACCTCTCTGAGTACAGGTTCCAGGCCTTCAAGTACTCGAATAGTAATCTCATTAAGCGTCTGACGGTCCTTCATCACATCCAGATCGTAATCAGGAGTGATATTGAACACTTCCAACACTTGATCGAGCAACTCCCTGTGCTGTGCTGTTACACATACAATTGACTCGATGTGCTCAGGATGCTTCTTCAGTTCAATAACTAGAGGAGCCATCTTGATCGCCTCGGGGCGCACTCCGAAAATAGTCATCACTTTAATTTTGGACATAACCCCTACCCTCTCATCAAAAAATAAACAAATTTCTTATATCCTATTACGAATTACTATTTACTTAGTTCCGTACAAACGATCTCCAGCATCGCCAAGTCCCGGAACGATATATCCATGCTCATTCAAATGATCATCAAGCGCAGCTACATAAATATCAACATCTGGGTGAGCCTCTTGAACGGCAGCAACACCTTCTGGAGCTGCAATCAGGTTCATCATTTTAATTTGTGTACAGCCACGCTTCTTCAGCGAGGTAATAGCAGCAATCGCAGATCCCCCCGTAGCTAGCATTGGATCAATTACGATCAGCTCACGTTCCTGTACATCTGTAGGAAGCTTGATGTAATACTCAACCGGTTGAAGCGTGTCCGGATCACGGAATAAGCCAACATGTCCTACTTTAGCAGCAGGAAGAAGCTTCAGAACGCCCTCAAGCATACCCAGACCAGCACGAAGAATTGGGATAAGCCCAAGCATTCTTCCAGAAATCACTTTACTTTCCGTTTCAGTGACCGGTGTTTGTACTGTAATGGTTTCTAGAGGAATATCACGTGTTATCTCATAAGCCATCAATGTGGCAACTTCGTCAACATGCTCTCTGAAATCCTTCGTGTTTGTTCTTACGTCGCGAATAAATGTTAGTTTGTGTTGAATTAAAGGATGATCGCAAATCACCAATTTTCCCATTTCCTGTCCCTCCGGTAATTGTAAGTCGTGTCTATAACCCTAGAAAGCGCTTTTGCTTCTCTATGGCTAAATCCTGTCTATTATAGCATTCCCATCGCCGCATTTCACCTAGAAAGGCACATGTATCCATATTGAACCCCTACCCCTGTATTTTCCTTCGCTTATAAAGGTAAGGATTGGAAATTCCATTGCCTTTTCAGGAATAAAACCTTGATTAGGTTGTGCAAATTTGCATTTTTCATACTATTCACATTTTTTTCACTATTGTTTATGAAAGTTCCATGAACTTTCATGATTGATTTCATAATTTTCCATCAATTCACCCATATAATATTGTGAACAATAAACAACAAAAAACCTCCACCAAACCCTAAAACCAGGACTCGGTGGAGGTGAATTTATTAATGAATACGAATAGGAACTAGTATTTCAGTTCTGGATAAAGTGGGTACTGATCCGTCAAATCAGCAACTTGACGAGCTGCCTCAGCTAATTTCACTTCATCCTTCGGATTCTTCAGAACATTAGCTATAATGCGGCCAATAACCACCATAGCTTGCTCGTCCATACCACGGGAAGTAACCGCAGGTGTACCAATACGAATACCGCTTGTTACGAAAGGACTTGTAGGATCAAATGGAATTGCGTTTTTATTCACAGTGATTCCGATGGAATCTAGTACTTTTTCCGCATCTTTTCCGGTAATGTTCAGGTTACGTGTATCAAGCAACATCAAGTGGTTATCTGTACCACCGGATACAATGTTAACCCCTTCGCTAATCAGTGTTTCTGCGAGAACATTTGCATTCTTCACTACATTCTCAGCATAAGTTTTAAAGGATGGCAGCAAAGCTTCGCCGAATGCGACTGCTTTTGACGCAATGACATGCATCAGCGGTCCACCTTGGGAACCAGGGAATACGGCTTTATCGATAGCAGCCGCCCATGGCTGTCTGCACATAATCATACCTCCGCGGGGACCGCGTAAAGTCTTATGTGTTGTAGTTGTAACGAAATGAGCATGAGGAACCGGGCTCGGATGAAGACCAGCAGCAACAAGACCTGCGATATGGGCCATATCTACCATAAACAACGCACCGACATCATTGGCGATAGCACCAAGCTTTTCGAAATCAATAATACGCGGATACGCACTTGCACCAGCAACAATCAACTTAGGACGGTGCTTGAAGGCTGCTTTGCGTACTTCGTCATAATCAATTAGGAAAGTATCTTCTTGTACACCATAAGCTACGAAGTTATAGAGTAATCCAGAAGCATTTACTGGACTACCATGCGTTAAATGTCCGCCATGCGCCAAGTTCATGCCAAGAACCGTGTCGCCCGGGTTAAGTGCAGCGAGATATACAGCCATATTCGCTTGTGCTCCAGAGTGAGGCTGTACGTTGACATGTTCCGCACCGAACAATTCTTTTGCACGATCACGAGCCAGATTCTCAACGATATCCACATCTTCACAGCCACCATAATACCGTTTGCCTGGATAGCCTTCTGCATATTTGTTCGTAAGCACTGAGCCCATGGCTTCCATTACGGCTTCGCTAACGATATTCTCTGAGGCAATAAGCTCAATGTTGGCACGCTGACGTTTCAGTTCCAGTTCCATTGCTTCCAGTACTGCCGGGTCACTCTTACGTAATTGTTCCATGTTCTTATTTCCTCCCTAGTGTGTGTAGATATGTTGTATTTAAATAGAAACGATTTGCCCGCCACGAAAAAGCTTTAGGTCTACGTTTCTGCAAAAACATAAATCTAAGTTCATCAATCACAAACCTGTGAACCACTCTGTTCAAGAGTGCGGTAAACCGCACGTTCGCCGCCAATAAGCGGAGGTCTGGCCCATGCTGCGTTCACTCTAGCTGCTCCAATGTACCGTAAGGTCGGTCGAAAAGGAACTGCCACGCGGCGCAAATGCATACCTATAAGAGTCTCACCAATGTCTAAGCCAGCATGCGCTTCTATCGTTTCCGCCAGAACAGGATCTTTCATAGAGCGATAGGCAGCCGCAGCCATCGAACCGCCAGCACCAGGTATAGGTACAGCTGAAACTTCATTTAGCCCAAGCGACTCTAGCAAAGAGCGTTCCATTACAAGCGCACGATTCAGATGCTCGCAGCACTGATAAACGAGATGAAATCCTTTTTCCGCTGCGACCAAACGAGCCCCTTCAAGCAGTTGCTGTGCGACTTCAAGCGCACCACCGGTTCCAATACGGACACCAGCGACCTCACTTGTGCTAACTCCTAGGACAACAATTTTACCAGATCCAAGGTTACCAGCTTCCGCCAACTCCCTTAACACAGTGACAGTAGCTTCAGTTAAAGATAACTCCACAACTTTGTCCATCACCCTACCTCCTCAAGCTTCAAACAAGCTTCATTTAAACAAAAAAGAGCAGTCCGCAGGTAGCTGCGGATTTGCTCTTTTGCCCAGGCGACCGGCCGTTTATTCCGATGCTCCATCGTGGTTTGATCCACATTTGTCGCCAGTTACATCGGAACCGATTAGTTGTACTTTCATCTTAAAGCAAAGCCGACTGAAAATCAACCATTTACAAATGGCGTAAGGATTCCAGTTTATCTAATAAACTAAACAACGAAGTGCGAATCTCAGCAGCAGTAAGCTCATAATCTTCACGCGTACCCCCGAATGGATCAGAAATATCAAAGCTTGGGATACGCTGGCGGATTTCAATCATTCGTTGTAGATCCGTTGCGTTGGGTTCACCACCTAGAGCTATGCTTAACTCAGCATCTGCATAAAGGCTGTCCAATTCTTTAATATCCTCAGTCACAGCTTCTTCGTTATGCACGTATTCCTTCAATGTATATGTTTTTGTTACGGCATCCGGAAAATACTGTAGCAAATGCTGCTTATGTCCACTGGTTAAGGTAAGTACAAGATCGGCCCAAGCGACGGATTGCCCCGTTAATTGCGACGACTCTAAATGATCATGAATGCCTTCTTCTTGCAAAATAGCTGCAGCATGTCTCGATATAGAAGTACCAGAAATGGCAGATACACCTGCAGACCGCACTTCCAGGTCGATTCCACGTTCCTTCGCAAGCTTTCGTAAAAGCCCCTCAGCCATAGGACTACGGCATGTATTACCGGTGCAGACGAATAAAATATGCAGCATGCTTTTGCACCCCCATGAAATTAAAATATTGTAATGCCGTTATTGTATCAAAAGATGAATAGCAAGCCAAACCCCAATAAAATAGCCCCGCCCAGTGCTTCCCCATATTCCCCGAGTCCACGACTGACATGCCGCCCAAGAAGCAGGCCGATAATTGACATCAGACCTCCACAGGCACCAAAAGCTAGTATAGTCAGAAGCACACCATTTACAAACATCCCTAAGGATACCCCAACGGAAAAAGAATCCACACTTACACTGAGTGATAGAAGCAGCATTCCCCATAAGGTTCGGTGATTCATAGCTCGCGTACCTACCACTTCCGGACGAAAGGAGTTATACACCATGTGTCCGCCTAACAGCACAAGTAGCCCTCCTGCGGCATAAGTTGTTACTTGACCTAGCAAATGTCCGACATAACTTCCAGTTAATAAACCTAGAAGAGGCATCAGCATATGAAAAAAAGCAATGAGCACACTCATTTGCAGAATATGCAGCAGACGAATCCCCTTCATCCCGATCCCTACTCCGAGCGAAAATGCATCCATCCCTAATGCAATCGCCATTATAGCAATAGTAACTGTCTGCCCCCAACCGGCATATACATCTCCTATGCCCATGCTTAACCCCCCAAGTCCGAAATATCTTGTACAACAACGATATGCGGACAAGGGGGTAATCATGACTTCATAGGAGATTTCAGATTCGAAGAACCTGCACTATAGCTGGATAGAAAGGTCGCCGTGGCTATCCGGCGTCGATGATGGAACCACCGGCTGCCTTCATAAGCCGGTTCATAATAGCTACGCCGAGGCCCGTATACGGACAAGCCTCGGCCAAGATGTAAGTCGCTCCCGCTTCATCGAAGCGCCGCAGCGCGGCATATAGGGAGCGCGCCCCTTCCTCCGGCGAGGATAACGAGCCGAGGGAAAGAACGCAGGCGGCAGGATCGGCGGGATAGAGGGGCTTATGCTCCTCGAAGAGGAGTAAGCCCGTCACTTCGCCGTTCAGCTGTGCCGCCTGAAGTAGACTCGCGGCTTCATCCGCAACACGTTGCGGAGAAGATCCGCTCACCACACCGAGCCAGCCGCGCGGCGCGTAGTGCGTGTACTTCATGCCCGGCGCGCGTGGCGCCAAGCTGTCGGAAACAGCTTCTGCACCGTGGCGCTCCTTCGGTGCAGTGACTACTGGAGCTTCCGCTGCTGCAGAAGTTCCAAATTCTTCAACAACAGCTGGCTCAGCAGCAATGGTTTCTGCTCCCACTACAGCAGCTAACTGCTCCAAAGTAATCCCACCAGGGCGAAGCACGGCAACCTTTCCATCAGGCTGCACCTGCACCACAGTTGACTCCAGTCCAACTCCGGCGGCGCCGCCATCAAGTACACCGCCAATGTATCCGGCCAAGTCTTCCATCACATGTGAAGCTAAGGTCGGACTCGGACGACCGGAACGGTTAGCACTAGGTGCCGCAACGGGACAGCCCGCTGCACTGATCAGCGCCAAAGCTACCGGATGATCAGGCATACGAACACCTACCGTGTCCAGTCCTGCCGTTACACAGGATGACAAAACACCCTCACGAACAGGAAGAACAACTGTCAGCGGTCCTGGCCAATAAGCATCCATCAATACCGCAGCCGTAGGATGCACTTCTGTAACCAGCTCGTCCAGAGCACCTGGATCGGCAATATGCACGATAAGGGGATTATCAGACGGTCGCCCTTTTGCCGCAAAAACAGCCTCAACTGCCGCAGTATTCCGTGCATCCGCACCAAGTCCATAGACCGTTTCGGTTGGAAAAGCGACCGTTCCACCTTCACGAAGCATGGTTGCCGCCTCCACGATGGCTAACTTATTCTCCTCACTTGGCTGAAGCACATCGGAACCCGATTCTGCATCTTCCAGCAAATCCAGTACCCAATATACAGTCTCATTTCTATTTCCACTCCGCCGCTGAACGGCGAATAAAGGGTCGTGTGGTTCATTCATTCTCATCACAGGCTTTCTACAGGATATATATTGAACAATAGCTTTTCTTGCAATCTTAGGATAAATACTCTGGAGGTTCATTAACTCTAATCTTACCAAAAAGCGGCCCCAATGAAGGCGCCGCAGTCGATCTGCTTATGAAATAGTAACATATCTAGATTCAAAACTATAGACCATTTCCACAAAACCAAAGGGCTAACATCAGCATTACGACCATAATCCGCTAATCCAGTTCCAAAGGTTTTGCAGCAGTTCCCAAACGAAGAACCGTACCTCTGGCTCTGCGGAATCCGCTGCCGCAACATCCTTCGCCGAAGAATCTGCTTGTACAGCTGTTCCTACTGCTGGTTGCGCCTTAACTCCGCTATCTGCCCCGGCAGCCGAGACGGTCTTCGCCCCTTTATTAGCAGCAGGCGCTGCTGCATCTCCGGAGCCCGCATCGATAAAGCACAGCGGCGGAAACAGTACACACCACCAGTTCTGACCCTTTCCTTCGCCCAACGTAACCCGCACAGCCTCGTATTCTCCGGCCGGATAGACTGTTCCACCGTATAATTTGGTCGGAAAAGGAACTACACCCAGCTCAACTTTATAAGAATATTGAATGCCGCGTTTCTCTAGCTCCGATCCAACCAGTGCATTAAGCTCTGGTAGATGAGTTCTAATTAAAGCGCGTGCCTGCTCTAAACTCTGTGGGTCCTCAAGTGCAGTTACCCACTGGTTCATTTGCTCTACGATTGTATCGCGGATTTGCCGCTTCACTAGTTGATCTTGTGTTCCGTCCGAATTTGCCAGAATACGCAGCCGGATAGAATCCTGTGGAATCGATACTTCGGCTACTGCTGCATCGGTTTTTTGACCTTCCCAGGCCATGATAACGATCATAAAAAAACAAATTAAAATGGCAGTATACTTAAAAGTTACACGTAAGGAATCTCTTTTATCCATATGATTATCGTTCATTTGTCGCAGCCCCTCTCCTCTTAACTCTCATGCTAGTAGTATGTCCAGAGATGAGAGACTGCAAACCTATGAATCTATTAAATCTATAATTTTACAGCAAGCGCCTTAGGCAACTGCAAATCATCCTCAACATCCCGACCATAAAGATGCACACTCATTACAATCCCCATGCAGGCCATATTAATTAAAAGAGATGTGCCTCCATAACTGATGAACGGAAGTGTAATTCCCGTAAGCGGCATTAGGCCGATAAAAGCTCCAATATTCTCTAAGATTTGATATAGCAGCATTGCCGTAATTCCAATAATCAAAAACGGACCACTACGCTCCCTACTCTCTAGAGCAATCAGTATCATCCGGTGAAGAAGAATAAAAAAGAGCAACAACAGCAGCGCTGAACCCACAAACCCAAACTCCTCCGCAACCTGTACGAATATGGCATCCGAATAGGTATATGGAACACGGTTACTCTGCACAGAGCTTCCTTGCATGTACCCCTCGCCGCTCATCCCTCCGGAGGCAATAGCCACTTTAGCATTTTTCGTGTGATAGCTTGCATCATCTGACGCCAAATCAGGTACGAGCCAAGGATCAAAACGATCCACTAAATGCTTCCTGCCAAGGGTCTCCTCAAAAAAATATACCGCTTCATCATGATAGTGAATATAGCTCAGAATTCCTGCAAGACCCAATCCGCCAACGATTAGTAATCCGATGAGTGCATGTGAAATTTTGATATTCCCGATCCATAGAAGACCGATTAATATTACGATGTAGCTTAGCGCATTTCCGAGATCATTCTGTACAATAACTATGGCAAAAGGGAGCAATGTAAGAAGCGCCAGCGGAACGACTCCCTTCCAGAAAGTTAGCGTGGCTCCTTGTTTACGGACCAGTATGGACGCGAGTAAAAGAATCAATATCAACTTAAAAAGCTCCGCAGGTTGAAAGCTAAGTCCACCTATCTCTAGCCCTAATTGCGCACCGTTCTTTACCTTACCAAAAAAACTAACCGACACTAGCAGACCAATACCCAAGATGTAAATATAAAGAGCATATTTAACAAATATCCTATAGTCCACGAAGGTAAGCACAAAAAACGCTACAAACCCTACAATGTAGTATTTAAGCATTTGTAGATGGAACCCATCTAGTTTCTGAACTAATCTACCATTAGTCACGCTGTATATCGAAAGAATACTAATAACCATCAGCATAACCAGAACAATAAGAATCACGCTATCGATCTTCTTGAGCTTTTTAAGCATACACAAACCCCTTACTCTATTAAGGTTCCAACCACCCTCACCTGAGGAAAGTCTCTCCTTTCTATTGTAGAGCATTCAAGGCCACAATTCCAAATTTATGTAATACACCCGATATCAGAGATTCACTTCCCATAATAAAAAACCGCCAGTTCCCATCCTTAAAAGATGAGTTTCTGACGGTTATCTTTTGATTTAGTGATTAAACCTGTTTGGCGGCTGCATAAGGAGTAGGCTTAGGCAAATCTTCCTCTACATCTCGACCATGCAGACGCACGCTCATTACCAGCCCAATGCTGGCCATGTTAATAAGCAGGGAGGTACCTCCGAAGCTGATGAATGGCAATGTGATACCTGTCAAAGGCATCAGACCAATAAACGCGCCGATATTCTCAAAAATCTGATACAGCATCATCGCGACAATGCCGACGATCAGAAATGGACCTGCTCGATCTCTGGCTTCCAGCGCAATCAGAATCATTCGGTGAATCAGGATAAAATACAGTAGCAGCACAAATGCAGAACCTACAAAGCCAAATTCCTCGGCAATCTGCACAAAGATAGAGTCTGAATACGTATAAGGCACCCGATCCGTCTGAACAGAGCTACCGTTCATATAGCCTTCTCCACTCATCCCACCTGAGGCAATCGCAAGCTTGGCGTTTTTGGTATGATAAAGAGCTTTCGCTGTCGCTTTATCCGGAACAAGCCATGGGTCGAAACGTTCAATCCAGTGCGAACGGCCAATATCGTTAAGAAACGTTTTAATTTCGTCATGATAATGGATATAACTCATAATTCCGGCAATCGCAGAGCTTGCTACAATCACCAAAGCGATTAATGCGTGAGTGTACTTAATATTTCCAATCCACAACAGACCTGCAAGAATCACGATGTAAGACAAGGCATTCCCAAGGTCATTCTGTGTAAGGACAATAAGAAACGGAAATAAGGTTAATAGGCCGAGCGGCACAACATCCCGCCAAAACAAGAGTTTACTCTTATTCTTACGAACAAGCATCGCTGCCAGAAATAGAATCAATATTAGCTTGAATAGCTCGGCAGGCTGAAGGCTCAGTCCTCCAGGGAGGGACAACCAGCCTTGGGCATTATTCTTGGTCTCGCCCAAAAAGCTGACGAGTACCAGGATACCTATTCCAAACAAATAAATATATAGCGCGTATTTCACTAAAATTCTGTAATCTAAAAAGGTCATTCCAATAAAAGCAATAAAGCCAATTGCATAATACATCATCATACGGATATGATGTCCGTCCAGCTTTTCTCTTCCATGAGTCACACTATATATGGCGAAGATGCTGACAGTCATGAGCAATAACAGAACGACTACGATAGCACCATCAATTTTTTTAATCTTCTGAAGCACGTTCTGCCTCCCTACTCTAAATCTGGGCTTTCTTGTATGGTTCACCAAGAAGTCCGGTTAAATTCTATTGTAAAGGAAGTCGGGTTGAAAATACAATTTTACTCCCCGATCAACAGGAGTCCCCTGCACAGCATGCAGTATTATCGTGCTATACCTAGCACATGACGTGGAATTCCAGCCAGATCATTAATGGTGATGATCTCTTTCCAATGGCCCGCCGCTTCAAGTAGCGAGGCTACTTGCTCGGCTTGTCCGAAGCCGAGTTCGAAGCCGATCAGGCGCGGCGGTGCCGGGAGCAGCGCCAGCTGCCCCATCATGCGGCGGTACGGGTCCAGCCCGTCCGCTCCGCCATCCAGCGCAGTGCGCGGCTCATGGTCGCGCACCTCACGCTGCAGCCCGGCGATATCCTCGCCGGGAATGTACGGCGGGTTGGAGACGAGAATATCCGTCTCCATCCCCGCGAACGGCTCGAGCAGATCGCCGAGCCGAAAGTCCACGGCTGTGCCGGAGCGCATCGCATTGCGCTTCGCCACAGCTAGGGCCGCCGGCGAAATATCGCCGGCGCAGACCCGCCACGCCGGCGCTTCCGCCGCCAGCGTGACGGAAATCGCTCCGCTGCCGGCGCCGATATCGACGGCGGTCAGCGGCCGTACGGCGCGTCCACTTTCCGCGCCGCCCGCACGATCTTGCGCTGCTGCTAACGAAGCAGCGCCTTCTTCCTGCGCCGGTTCACTCGGCGCAACCGTGCCGTCCGGCCAAAGCTCCGCGCCGTACCGCAAAATCGCCTCGACGAGCAGCTCCGTCTCCGGCCGTGGAATAAGCACATCAGGCGTCACTTCAAAAGGACGCCCGTAGAACTCTTGCTCGCCGATGATATATTGCACCGGCTCACCCTTACTCCGGCGGGTAACTCCCGCCTCCCACTTTTCCTTGACCGTAGCTGGAAAAGAATCCGCCAGCGCCATATAATACGCTGCCCCGGACAAGCCAAGCACATGCTCAAGCAGTAATTGCGCACTGCGTTGCGGTTCATTACAACCGCTCTGGCTCAAAAAAGAAGAAGCCTCCGCAAAGGCTTCCCGGATGCTTTTCACTTCCGACATGACAAATACGCCATCGTTCAAAGCATTATTATCCATTGTCCATACTATCCATCAAATCAGCTTGTTCAGCAATTGAAAGAGCCGAAATAATTTCAGTGATTTCTCCGTTCATAACCTGCTCCAGACGGTGCAGTGTCAAGCCAATGCGATGATCTGTAACCCGGCTCTGCGGGAAGTTATACGTCCGGATACGCTCACTACGATCACCCGTACCTACTTTGCTCTTCCGTTCACCAGCATACTTTGCTTCTTCTTCCTGCCGCTTCATATCGGAGATACGGGCACGAAGCACTTGAAGCGCCTTTTCCTTATTGGAGTTCTGTGACTTACCGTCCTGACAGGTAGCAACGATGCCCGTAGGTACATGGGTTACACGTACTGCAGACTTGGTTGTATTTACAGACTGTCCGCCTGCACCACTTGAACAGAAGGTATCCACACGAATATCTTTATCATGGATTTCAATCTCAAATGCTTCAGCTTCCGGCATCACCGATACTGTAGAAGTAGAGGTATGAATACGTCCACCGGATTCAGTCGCTGGGATACGTTGTACGCGATGCGCACCACTTTCGTATTTCAACTTACTGTATGCACCGCGGCCGTTAATAAGGAAGATTACCTCTTTAAATCCACCAAGATCGCTCGCGTTGACATCCATTAGCTCCACGCGCCAGCCTTGTGAATCTGCAAACCGGGTGTACATCCGATAAAGGTCGGAAGCAAACAATGCAGCTTCATCTCCACCCGCTGCACCACGAATTTCGACGATTACGTTCTTATCATCATTCGGGTCTTTAGGCAGTAGCAATACGCGGATTTGCTCTTCCAGCTCTACCTGACGTTTGGAAAGGTCGTCAATTTCCATCTTGACCATTTCCTTCATCTCATCATCAAGCTTTTCGCCTTGCATCTGCTTAGCAGCTTCAAGCTCTTCCATTACACTCTTATATTCAGTATACGCCTCAAATGCAGGCTGTAGGTCTGATTGTTCTTTGGAATAATCCCTCAGTTTCTTACTGTCGTTTGCAACATCCGGATCACAAAGCAGTTCACTGAGCTTCTCATAGCGGTCCGCCAGGGATTGCAATCGGTCCAACAAGGGAATTCACCTCTCCTAGTTCAATTTCAAATTCGCAAATAAAGCGATTAAAACATATGTCATAAAATTAGATATACGACTTTATATTATACCAAAGATATTGTGAAATGGCTACAGTTCTGTACGCGTAAATCCCTTAATAAATGTCTTATATTTTAAAAAAAGGATCATCCCAGCAGTAGATACCCTCTACCGACTGAGATGACCCTCTTATCATTAGTATGCTTCAGTCCTCTTAAACGTTGAAACGGAAATGCATAACGTCGCCGTCCTGCACCAAATACTCTTTACCTTCTAGACGCAGTTGACCACGTTCTTTGGCACCATTCATTGAGCCTGCTGCCAAAAGATCTGCGTAAGCCACTACCTCAGCACGGATAAATCCACGTTCAAAATCTGTGTGAATTACACCAGCAGCTCCGGGTGCTTTAGTTCCCTTACGAATGGTCCACGCACGAACTTCCTGAACGCCTGCCGTGAAATACGTATACAAGCCTAGAAGTTTGTAAGCCGCTTTGATCAAGCGGTTCAGACCAGATTCTTCTAGCCCAAGTTCTTCTAGGAACATCGCTTTATCTTCGCCCTCAAGCTCGGCAATTTCAGCTTCTACTTTAGCACTGATCGGAACAACTTCAGCACCTTCAGTTGCTGCAAATTCACGTACTTGCTGCACATAAGGATTATTCTCAGCACTTGCTACTTCTTCTTCACTTACATTCGCTGCATACAGCACAGGCTTCAATGTTAACAAATGAAGATCACGGATAATAACCTTCTCGTCATCGGACAATTCTATACTACGTGCAGGTTTATCTTCGTAGAGCACTTCTTTGACGCGTTCAAGCAGTTCAACTTCTTGAGCGTATTTCTTGTCGCCGCCTTTGATGTTCTTACGGGAACGCTCAATCCGCTTCTCAATGCTCTCAATGTCAGCAAGAATCAGTTCCAAATTAATGGTCTGAATGTCGCTGATCGGATTTACTTTTCCATCCACGTGGGTAACGTTCTCATCTTCAAAACAACGAACGACATGAACGATAGCGTCTACTTCGCGAATATGAGCTAGGAACTTGTTGCCTAGTCCCTCACCTTTACTCGCACCGCGCACAAGACCAGCGATATCAACAAATTCAAAAGCAGTAGGTACAGTCTTGTTAGGTTGTACCAGCTCAGTCAGTTTATCAAGACGTTCGTCCGGAACTTCAACGACACCAACGTTAGGGTCAATCGTGCAAAAAGGGTAGTTTGCGGATTCTGCTCCCGCTTGCGTTATTGCATTAAACAATGTGGATTTTCCTACGTTAGGAAGACCGACGATTCCCGCTTTCAAAGCCATTTATATGACAACTCCTATTTTCAGCTAAATTGATCATCCGAATAAGTAATACGATCTAAACCATTATATATTAGAACATATTCTCCAGCAACACCGGATGTCTTACAGTTGTGTCAATCCAGCCTTATCCAAGCGAACCCATTTCAATAGGATTTGGCAAGTTCCAATACTTTTTGCACCGCCGGCTGATCCAATAGGGGCTTAGAAGTATCTGGATCAACCTCCACATCAGGGACTGTCTTCACTTCCTCGTTGCAGCTTCCATCAGAGTTAAGTCCCATCTCAAAGGAAAATCTGAATACATAACCGCTATTAGGCAATGCAACGACAAGTGGATCCATCCCTAGTCCGTCCCCACCTGTTCTGCCACCAACAACCGTCGCAAACCCGGTGCCTTTTGCAAATGCTGCAAAACCTTCCGACGCTGAATACACAGAGCTATCTACCAGCAAATAGATCTTTCCTTTAAAACCAACGGATTCTTGAGGGATTACTACATCTGTATTTTTACTATATGTCTTGAACATTTTTAATGCTTCCGATGGTAAATTAGGCAACTGTTCGTCTTTGATGTTGGTAATAGGCTGCTGCCCCCTTGTGATCTGACGTGCCTGCATAAAGGTCTCAGCATAGTTGCCTCTTGTATAAAGTAAGTATGTATTGTATTCGATAGGTTTATTGATCAGCAGAGGAGCAATATGAGCTCTCCAGTAATTACTGTTTCCTCCGCCATTTCCGCGGATATCTAGAATTAATGTCTTATAATCTTTAACTTCTATTAAAAAATCACGAATCTCCGAACTATCCATCTCCATGAGACTTCCAGCAAAGCTTCGCATGCCTAGATACGCTATTTGCTCTGGCTCTATAATAACCTTTTTTACATTCCCGGAAGTCTTTCCTGTCTGACTCCCTGCCTCACCACTATTCATATCGTTAACGATGCCATTAGAGCTTTGCTGCTCCGCTAAAGGTTTCTGGTTGTAACGAGCCAACACATTTGGCTGTTGAAACACGTTGATCCAAGGCTCATAACCAAAACCTGCCTGAACATAGGCGTTTAGAAACCATGGATATTCTTCCTTAGATAAAAAATTGGTATGCCCATTATTTAACCTGCTAAGTACGAATTTCATTCGTCTAAAAAACTCATCATCTGTCTTCACTGCTGCAATTTCATTACGGTACTCCTCTTTGTTCGCAAGCCAATCCTCTCCATTTAGACGCTTATTTACCTCTAGGAAAGGGTAGTTCTCCTCAATAATCTTCCACATATAATCAAAATCCTCTAATCTTTGTTCCACTGTCAATGGAGACAACGCCGCTTCTAGCTGTTTTCCCGCTACCTTTGAAGAGGCTACCGGCGCAACCGGACTTGCCTGAACTTGCCCCGACGCAGATTGCTTTTTCCCTGGCGAATCCCCACGGTTGCAACTAACCAGTAACAGTATTGCAGCTACAGATAAAGCCGCTGGTAATACAAACCTTGGTCTCACCTTAATCCCCCTTCCAATATTCCATATAGCTGAATCCATTTTCAGGAATTTATTTAATAATCATATTTTTCTATTCCTCCTAATTCAAATATATTTATCACAATTATTTACATTAGTTTTCTTAGAACAACACAAAAAAGACCTCCTTCGAGGTCTCCACGTTAAGTATTACAAATCTTTAGACATCGTAATGTCAGTTACGGTATATCCCATTTTTTTGTAGAGCTCAAATGCACGATTGTTCTGACCGAAGACATGTAACCCGATTTTGGTGACGTTCATCTCACGAGCTTCTTCATCGAGTGCGACCATAGCCTGCTTGCCATAGCCTTTACTCTGATACGGTTCAAAAACATAGAAATCATAAATGAAAGCTTCTCGGCCGCTGCGGCCTTCACTTACATTAAACCAGATGTATCCTACCTGGATATCACTACTTATTTCTACTATAGAATATAGATAAGCGCCATCTGTGCTCAGCCCTTTAGGTAAAGACTGTGTTATAGCTTCCTCAGACAGCTTCATCGCGATTTCAGGGTCCCAAGCGCCGGCTTTAATCTTATCTTCAGCGTAATCACGAGTAGCTTGACCTAAGAAAAATTGAAAAGCAGACTCATCCATATGAACCAATTTAATCATCATCTTTTTTCACTTCCTCACTTCTATATTTACCATATACTTTTATTTACGTATTAAACGGGAAGTCCCACGTAAAGTTGCTAAATCGGGAGCTCCGATGCCGAACATTGCTATCTTAAGCTCCAGCTCTACCTGAGCCAGTGCAGCATCTAGCGCCTCTTCAGAATCTACTGCCGGTCCTAAAAGATTGCGTCCAAAGCCTGCTAAATCAGCACCGAGGGCCAATGCCTTCGCCGCATCCACACCATGCTTCAAGCCGCCGCTGCCAATCAATGCCCCCTTCGGGGAGACAGCACGTACCTCCGCAATGCAATCTGCGGTTGGAGTACCCCAGTCTGCGAAAGCTTCAGCCGCTGCGCGCCGTATAGGGTCTCTACTCCGAAACTTCTCGACCTGACTCCAGGATGTTCCACCTGCACCCGCTACATCAACAAAAGCTACCCCTGCATTATAAAGATGTGCTGCTGTATCACCGTCAATGCCCCAGCCGACTTCTTTTACACCTACAGGAACCTCAAGTGCACGGCATACTTTTGCTATCTGCGATAGTAAGGAAGCAAAGCCAGTATTCCCTTCCGGTTGGAAGACCTCTTGAAGACCATTGAGATGCAGCACAAGAAAATCCGCACCAGCAATATCCACAGCCCGGCGACACTCCTCAATCCCGAAACCATAGGACAGCTGTACGGCGCCAATATTAGCGATAACCGGTATATCAGGTGCTTTGTCCCGTACATAAAATGTTTCGGTTAGCTCAGAGCGCTCCACCGCCGCTCGCACAGAACCAACCCCCAGCGCCCATCCACGATGCTGTGCTGCCTCTGCTAGTCGGGCATTGATGGCTCCTGTAGCTGCACTGCCGCCTGTCATCGAGCTGATCAGCAGTGGTGTACGAAGTTCACGTTCCAGGAACGTAGTCTGCAATGATATATCATCGAAATTCAGCTCTGGAAGAGCATTATGCCGAAATCGGTAATGTTCAAACCCCGTAGTCACACCAACGCCACCAACTTCTTCATTTAGACAAAGGCGTACATGCTCTATTTTGCGTTCACCTGTCCTTGATGCAGGCAATAAAGACTTCTTATCTGAAACCTCTACAGTCGGTAGGTCATTGCCATGATCCGCGCCAGACTGCCTATTCGCATCATATGGTCCGGCCTCTTCTGGCGTATGATTCATGCTCCGTTCCTCCTATTCCTAAACTGCACTTATTATAACATATCCCTTCAGATGAATTTACAATATGAAGTGAGTGAAATACGAGGGATGCTTCATTTCTACCCACTAGGTGTTAATAGGTTGGTACACGCCGGAGCATAATAATTATAAAGGAAGTGCTCTGCAATACTTTCAGGAGGAACTTCCGATGAGATCAGATCGTGAACAACCCGTTCAGCCCCAAGTGATACAAGATAGAACCCATGCTTTTGCTCCAAAGAAACGCACCTCTTCACGACGCCGCAAACGAGTGATATGGGCTTGCGTCATTCTAATTCTCTGGTTAATCGGCGTCATGATATACCAGACACATAAACCTCTACCCGTTGGGATTTCCTATGAAAGTCCCATATACAAAGTGAACAATGTATCCTTCTGGCATGACCTAACCTATCCAGACGGTACGGACACAGGTAAGCAGGAGAGTGAAATTCTTCCGAGAATGCTACATATCATCGAGGAGTCAAGGGAGTTCTTAGTCATCGACCTGTTCCTGTTCAATGATTATACCCATGAAGATCAGTCATTCCCTCCAGTCAGTCGAATGCTGACAGATAAATTAATCTCACAAAAGCAAACCTATCCCGAAATGGAGATTGTCTTCATCACCGATGAGGTCAATACCAATTACAACTCGGCGCCCAATCATCTTCTGGAAGAAATGAAGGCCGTGGGGATCCGAGTCATCATGACCGATGTTAATTCGCTGCGGGATTCTACACCTGCCTATTCAGCCGTCTGGCGCACCTTCATTCAATGGTTCGGACAATCCGGTAAGGGCTTTATCCCCAATCTTATGGCCAGTGGTGGACCGGATATTACCGCTCGATCTTATCTGAAGCTGCTGAATGTGAAGGCGAACCATCGCAAAGTAATTGTCAGTGAGAACACTGCACTAATTTCCTCTGGAAATGTTCACGATGCCAGCGCCTACCACTCCAATATTGCTTTGGAGGTACAAGGTCCAATTATTGCCGATATTCTCCAGACCGAGCAGGCGGCAGCCAATCTTTCAGATGCAGGTCCATTGCTACTTCATAAGCCCAATTTCACCCAAGAAAAGAACCTACCATCAGCGGAAGCTCTAGAAGTTCGCTATTTAACAGAAGGAAAGGTATACAAATATGCGCTGCAAGGCATTAGGTCCGCCCGGAAGGGGGATACCGTATGGATGGGGATGTTTTATCTTGCTGATGATGCCATTCTGGATGCGTTGGTAGAGGCTACATCACGCGGGGCTAAGGTAAACCTAATCCTGGATCCAAATCAGAACGCCTTCGGGCGTGATAAAATCGGGATCCCCAACCGTCCAGTTGCCATGGATCTGAACAAACGCACGAACGGTGAAATCTCTATTCGTTGGTACAATACAACCAAAGAGCAATATCATCCAAAGCTGCTCTTTATCGCCAAACAAACCGGCAGCTCCATCGTTCTTGGCGGTTCCACCAATTTCACCACTCGCAATCTAGATGACTACAATCTAGAGAATGATCTGTGGATTTCTATGAAGCGAGATCAGCCGCTGTTCACAGACATGGAAGCCTACTTTAATCGGCTATGGAATAACGAGGGTCATACGTTCACTTTACCTTTTGAGGCCTATCAGAGCGATGTGACCTGGTTCAAGTACATCCTGTTCCGGCTGCAGACTAACCTGGGCTTTACTACTTTTTAAACAAAAACCACCGCAGAGAAGGCAGCACCCTCCGCGGTGGTTTAATCTGTAATGAAGTTATAGTAATGGAGACATTAATCTGGCGGCAGATTCCAGTATACGTACCACCATGCGTTTATTCATAAAGGTCTCATGCACAATCTGAGTGGTGGACAATAAATCCCGTTCAAAATCAGCAACGATTCGTGTAACACTCTCTGTCTGAAGAAGCAATGCGTTTACCTCAAAGTTAAGATGGAAGCTCCGCATGTCCATGTTTGCTGTACCAATAGTCGCTATTTCACCATCCACGATTAACAGCTTAGAGTGTATAAAGCCCTTCTCGTATTCATAAATCTTCACTCCAGCCTCCAGCAATGCCGGGAAATAAGAATGCGAAGCCAGAAACGGAATCCATTTATCCGGCTTAGCAGGGAATAACAAGCGAACATCTAGACCAGATATAGCCGCTACACGTATCGCAGTCAGGATATCCTCGTCCGGAATGAAATAAGGGCTGGCAATCCAAACTGATTTTTCAGCTGAGGTGATCATGGAGAAAAATATATTTTTGAGTGCACGGCGTTCATTGTCCGGCCCACTCGCAATGATCTGTACTGCTCCGTCCCCTGTCATAAAGTGTAGCTGTGGTGTGAGATAATCCTGCTCCAGTATTTTTTCACCTGTAGTATGCATCCAATCTTGCAAGAAGATGATTTGCATCGTCCGTACCGCTTCACCTCTAACTAACATATGGGTGTCACGCCAGAATCCATAAGTTTTGCTACGGCTTAGATATTCATCGCCCACATTGAGTCCACCCATGAAGCCGACATCACCGTCGATGACGACGATTTTTCGGTGATTCCGGTAATTAACCCGGCTAGAGAAAAAGGAGGTGGAATTACCGTACGATGCCACTTGTACTCCAGCATCAACCAACTCTTTCAAAAAAGCTTTAGAAAGCTGAAAACTACCCACAGCATCATACATAAATCGGACAGATACACCCGCACGCGCCTTTGCGATCAAAATCTGTTGAATACGCGTTCCAATGTGATCTGCACGGAAGATGTAATACTCCATATGTATATGGTGCTTCGCTTGTCGCAGCTCTAGCAGTAATGTACCAAACGTCTCTTCACCATTGGTAAGGATGCGCGTCTCTGAAGCAAAGGAAATAGGAGTACGCGCTAGAGTCTTGGATAATAATAGTAGTTTTTGACGCGAGGGGTCAAAGACCGACCAATCTTGATGCGTACGCAAAGCGTCATTCTCAATCCGCTCATAGGCCATAAGATCTCTTTGTGCTTTTTTATCATATTTACGACGTTTAAATACATTCTGTCCAAATAGAAAATAAAAGACCAAACCGAGCACCGGGATCAACGCAAGCAAAAGAATCCATGACATCGTAGTAGAAGGATTACGGTTCTCCATAAAAATAGCTAAGCTAATTGAAACGACTGTCAGTGTGGAGAAAATACTAATAATTGTTCCAGCAGTACTCCCAAAAATACCAAAACCAAAATAATAAAATGCTATGAAAGCCCCAATAATAATTATAGATTGAAGTCCTCTTCTCATATTGTACCTACCTTCTTATTCATAAAAGCAACACCAAAATGACACATTTTATATATTACATGAAGAACCTATATCTTCCTAGACAATTACTGTGTAAAAATCTATTTACAACAAAACTGTAACCCTTCTGTTCTGAAATTTGTAATGACAAGATGGATCGAATATAATTATTTTGACCGATTAGTCAATTATAGAACTGGGTAGTCAGAAAGGAGGTTATCCCCCCAATGAGCGATAAAACTGTGGACAAGCAGGAACAGATTATTAAGATCGCCATGCAGTTATTCGCTGTGAAAGGCTCTTCTTCCACGTCCATGCAAGAGATCGCCGAATTATGCGGAATTTCGAAGGGAAGCTTGTATCTAGTATTCAAATCCAAAGAAGAACTGGAACGCAGTATTTTTCTCTATTGTTACCGAATGATTCGTGATCCCTTATTACGTGAAGAACAAGAAACCCAAAGAACACCGCGTGAAAAGCTTAGGAATCAAATAGAAATTCTACTGAGTCATGTGTACGAATTACGTGAGTTCTTACAGCGTCAGATTCAGGAAGTTGCCGGAAAAGGATTTGATACAGAAGTACCGGAATGGCTGCGTAGAAACAATGCTTCCTTCTTGCGCTGGTTTCAGGTGAAGATGGAGACCCTTTATGGAAAAGACATCATTCCCTATACCGGAGATTTATGTATTGTAGGTCATGGACTAATCAAATCATATATTGCCGTTATTTTTCGTCAGGATACCCACTTGTCCCTTGCCGTTATGGCTGATCATCTAATGAATCTACTAGATATTATTGTAGCTGGTCTTCTTACAAGTAAGCAGGCTCCTCTCATCAACTCTACTATTCTAGCAAGCTGGATGGAGGAGAATGAGGAGAGTAAGCGCAAGAATCCACTGCAGATCATTAAGGACATGAAGACTGTGGTCAGTAAATTAGATAGTATAGAACCCGAAGAGTCAGCCGATTTGCTGGAATCACTCAACATTCTAGAAGGTGAAGTTCTCTTACCACACCCACGCAAAGCAATCATACAGGGGATGTTGTCCAACCTCCAATCCTGCTCAGAGCTCACTACACCATTGGAAGAATTGAGGAAGCTGGTTACCTCTTTTTCAAATCATTCATGCTTATTTCGTTAATTGCTCTATAAAGAGTTCGTGAGAGAGAAGAACATGGATAGCGAGTATTATAAATTTTCAAAATGGCGCCCTATTTCGTAAAGAAAAGGCCCGAGAGGAGCAGAAACAAAACTTATGAAAAGCTTAATTAATTTCTCGCTCAGGAACAAATTTGCCATTTGGCTTCTGACGATAATTATTGTATTTGCCGGTTTGTATAGCGGACTGACAATGAAGCAAGAAACCTTACCTAATATTAGTATACCCTATCTTAGTGTAACAACCATTTATCCGGGTGCTGCACCAGAAGGCGTCGTTAATGATGTCAGTAAACCGTTGGAGCAAAAGCTGCGCAATGTGGATGGTGTAAAGACAATCACCTCCACTTCTCTGGAGAATGCCTCCAGTATCCAAATCGAGTTTGATTATGGAACGAATCTGGATAATGCTACAGCAGCTGTTCGCGAAGCGCTGAATGAGGTCTCATTGCCAGACAATGTGCAAAAGCCTTCCATTTCCCGTTTTAGCCTTAGCTCAATGCCTGTCGTCTCCCTTAGTTTATCGAATGGAGATTCAGAAGATCTCGAGGAACTAACCCGTATTGCCGAGAACGATATTCGCCCTGCCCTTGAAGATGTTGAGGGTGTTGCTTCTATTCAAATCTCTGGACAATACGTCAAAGAAGTTTCGCTTAAGTTCAATCAAGAGAAGCTCAAGCAATACGGACTGACCGAAGATACGGTTAAAGGGATCATTCAAGGCTCTTCCCTCCGTGTTCCACTAGGACTGTTCGAGATGGACAAAGCTCAAAAGGCAGTTGTCGTGGATGGCAACATCACCACCGTTGAAGATCTTAAAAATGTGACCATTCCAGTTATGCCAACTGGTGCAGCGAGCGCTGCTGGCGCTGGGGCTCCTGGAGCTGGCACTGCCGATGCAGGTGCTGGAAGTGCTGCTGGTGCAGGCGCTGCTGGCGGAGCTGCAAATATGGGATTGCCAACCGTGAAGCTGGGAGAGCTTGCTACAATTGAGGTTGTTGGTAATTCTGAATCGATCTCCCGTACGAATGGTAAAGAATCGATCGGTATCCAGATTGTCAAAGCCAACGATGCCAACACTGTTGATGTCGTAAATGGTGTTAAGGACAAAACTGAAGAATTAAAAGCACAATATAAAGGCATTGACCTTACAGTTCTGCTTGACCAAGGTAAGCCGATTGAGGACTCCGTAAATACAATGTTGTCCAAAGCTGTATTTGGCGCCCTTTTCGCAGTAATTATCATTTTGGTCTTCCTGCGGAATATTCGTTCGACGATCATTTCTATCATCTCTATTCCTTTATCATTGCTGATCGCAGTGTTATGTCTGCGTCAAATGGACATTACGCTTAATATGATGACCCTTGGTGCGATGACCGTTGCCATTGGACGGGTAGTCGATGACTCGATTGTAGTCATAGAGAACATATACCGGCGACTCTCGTTATCTGGCGAGAAGCTAAAAGGCCGGGAATTAATCAGTGCAGCCACTCGTGAAATGTTCGTACCAATCATGTCCTCTACGATTGTAACCATCGCGGTATTCTTACCGCTTGCTCTAGTAAGTGGTATGGTTGGAGAGCTGTTCTTGCCTTTCGCTTTAACCATGGTCTTCGCCCTACTCGCTTCATTGGTAGTTGCGATTACCCTGGTTCCTGCAATGGCACACTCCCTGTTCCGCAACGGATTAAAAGGTAAGAAGACCCATAGTGAGAAACCAGACAGAATGTCTGCCGGTTACCAAAAGATTCTGAACTGGTGTCTTTCCCATAAACTCGTTACGTTCGGAGTAGCGGTTCTGCTCCTTGCGGGCAGCTTGTTCCTGATCAAGCCTATCGGCGTTAGCTTTATGCCTTCCCAAGAGGATAAAACGGTTATGCTAACCTACTCACCGAAGGCTGGACAAAGAACTGAAGAAGTTCAAGAACAAGGCCTGAAAGCTGAGAAATATATTTTAGCACAGCAGCATGTAGATAAAATGCAATATTCCATTGGTGGCGGCGGCCCGATGGGTATGGGAGGATCCAGCAACTCAGGACTCTTTTTCATCGTTTACGATAGTAATACTCCTGATTTCGAAAATGTAAAAGAGAAGTTGATCGAAGGCTTAACCGCAGAAGTCCCAGATGGTGTGTGGGGTGATATGTCCGCGATGATGAGCGGAGGTATGGGTGGAAGCACGTTAACCGTGAATGTATTCGGAGACGAACTAGATCAAATTAAGCCGGTAGCGGATGAGATCGCCAAGATCGTACAGGCTGACACCACTAATTTCAAGGATGGCGAAACAAGTCTCAAAGAAGCTTACGATCAATATACGATTGTAGCGGATCAAGAAAAGCTTAGCTCCCTTGGACTTACAGCGGGACAAATTGCGATGAAGCTTGCTCCTGCAGGTACACGCCCAGTACTCACAGAAGTAGAAATGGACGGCAAGAACTACAAAGTCTATATCGAAACTGATAAAGAAACGTATAAGAGTATTAAAGAAATGGAAGAGGCTACATTGACTTCGCCACTAGGCATTTCCGTGCCAATCGGGCAAGTCGCTAAAATTGAAAACGGCTCTTCCCCTGACTCGATTACTCGTATGGACGGTAAAATGAAGGTGGATGTCACTGCCGAGATTATTTCAAGTGACGTCAATAGTGCTTCAAACCTCGTGAAAGAAAAAATAGATGCTATGGAATTACCAGATGGCGTGACGGTTAGCTTCGGTGGTGTAACCGAGCAGATCAATGACACATTTGGTCAATTAGGTATTGCTATGGCGGCGGCTATTGCCATCGTATACTTCGTGCTTGTGGTTACGTTTGGCGGTGGATTAGCTCCATTTGCTATCCTGTTCTCACTTCCTTTCACCATTATTGGGGTACTCGTAGCCCTTCTGATCGCTGGGGAAACCTTAAACGTCTCCTCCCTCATGGGTGCGCTGATGTTGATTGGTATCGTAGTCACGAATGCCATTGTCCTCATCGACCGCGTTATTCATAAGGAAAAAGAAGGAATGACCACACGTCAAGCCTTGCTTGAAGCAGGCGGCACACGTTTACGTCCAATCCTGATGACTGCACTTGCAACGATTGGTGCATTGCTGCCACTGGTTACAGGACTTGAAAACAGTGCAGGGATCATCTCCAAGGGGCTAGGCGTTACCGTTATCGGCGGCTTGATCAGCTCCACGCTGCTGACACTTGTAGTAGTGCCAGTCGTGTATGAATTCCTGATGAAATTCCGCAGTAAAAAGGTAATTGACTAGAACACTAAATGCGAATCAAGTAAACATGCTAAATGAAGAAGCTGTCTCCAAAGTAGTGAATACTACTTATGGGGCAGCTTCTTTTTTATGGAATGGGCAAAGTAACCCAGTAGACTTTTGTAGGTGGGAGATGAGTGGTTGGACGGGCGGGGGATTGACGATAGGCGGTTGTGCGGTAGGCGGTGCATGATTTGCGATGGGTAGTTGTGCGGTGGACAGTAGGTCTAAACTAATTAGGGAAAAACTCCCTCAAAATTTCCGATAATCGCTCAAAATGTACGAAATTAGGGAATTCCTCCCTAAAAAATAGCTAATTCACCTGATTTAGCGCCAAATCAGGTGAATTATAGGGAGGTTTTCCCTAATTACATGTCTTATGACCAATAATTTCAGAATTTCAGGGAGAAATTCCCTAATTTTTCATCTAGAGCTTCACTTGGATCGTCATTTGGGACTTCACTCAGGTCTTCATTTACTCGCTCCACTTGGAGCTTCAATTAAATCGCTATTTACACTTCCATAGCAAGAAAAACCCGACCTAATTTATAGGCCGGGCTCTGCATTATAGTGTTGTTATACCATTGCTGTTGCACTGCTCTCCAGCGAAGCTCTCCAGGAACGCAGCATCTGCAGATCAAGGGGTAGAAACTCAGCGAGCATATGGGAAAGCCCCAAATACAACGTACTATTCGTTGCTGCATTTAACTTCTCACAGAACTGTGGAGTCCATTGCAGTAAATGATCTTCCAAAAAGGCTACCTGAATATCAAGTAGATCCATAGCACTTCTAATTGAGAAGCTATTGTACAACATCCGCTCATGCATTACTGCCATAAATTCCAGCTCAATAGCAATATGATCATCAGCTTCACCATTACATTTGTTAAATACAATTCCTGCGGAAGTATACACATCAGCAAGCACGTTGCAGAAATCCTCAGAACGACCCAGAATAGCAGCTTCACGTAATTTAAAAGAGCTTACTGTCTGTTCGTGCATAAGCCGTTTATACTCTTGGGTCTCTTTCTCACATATATGGGGTAGCTTATTCGGTTCCTGACTCAGATAGCGCTTCAGTTCCCGTCCACCTTCCGTCATCTCTGCAGCAACACTCATCTTGCGATTGCGGCTCCACTGAGCCACAAGTGAGAGTGATGGTTTTCTACCCAAAAAATCCACTAAAAGCTGATATATTAATCCCCGACTTTCCAACCAATGGCTAAATGCCTCCGGCACGGCGAGCGATGGAACAGTTTGCATAGTCATTTTGCAAATCCTCCTCATTGGGTTTCCCGGTCACACACCGTCACATGATCGACGTGCAATTTCCGGTATCCTTTCTGTTTTCGCAAAAGTGAACGTAAAAGTAATCCGCACCTAGATTATATCGGATATTAAAAACGCTTTCCGTGAGCATTCTATGACTAATCACTTCATTTGTCGTACTTTTGTCACATTTTCGCAAGTCTATTTCGGCTTTGTCATTCTATTTAGTTTGTCCATTATTATGCAATTAAATCACAACCCTCCTTATTCAAATAGGGGGAGTTTAACCCGTTCAATAGTTTGCTCATTGACGTACCCGCGAGTGATCTTTAAAATTCTAAACAAGTATAAACACCTTCGCCTCCTCTTAAGACGGGAAGCATTCAAAACACCAACAAATGAAGGGAGCAACGCTATGGAGCCGCTGATGGACCCTTTTGGACGTTTACATGACTACATCCGCATTTCGGTTACCGACCGCTGCAACCTGCGTTGCATTTATTGTATGCCAGCGGAAGGGATGGAATTCCAGCCGCAGGACGAGATTCTGAGCTATGAGGAAATCACCGCAGTTGTGGAATCGCTAGCACCACTTGGATTACGCAAGGTACGGCTAACAGGTGGAGAACCTCTTGTACGCAAAGACCTGGAGAAGCTAGTAACTATGATATCCGCCATTCCGGGGATCGATGATATTTCACTGACTACGAACGGATTAATGCTTCCAGCTAAAGCAGCGCTGCTAAAAGAAGCCGGGTTGTCACGGGTGAATATCAGTCTGGACTCTTTACGGCAAGATCGCTTCTCTATGATTACACGCGGCGGTGAGGTCTCCAAGGTACTAAAGGGGATCGAGGCAGCACAAGCTGCCGGGCTGGAGCCGATCAAGCTTAACGTTGTATTGATGAAAGGGATTAATGATGACGAGATCAAAGACTTCATCTCCCTTACGTTGAACAGTCCACTAAATGTACGTTTTATTGAATATATGCCCATCGGAAGTGCTACTGATTCTTGGCGCCAATCCTATCTGCCGCTGGAAACTGTAATAGAAGCTTGTACTGCGGCCGGCTGGGAAACCGAGGAAGCTGAGATGCCATCTGGTAATGGCCCTTCCCAGAATCGGCGGGTTATTGGAGCGCAAGGAACGTTCGGATTAATCCATCCCGTAAGCGATCACTTTTGCGATAACTGCAATCGACTAAGGCTAACAGCAGATGGCCATATCAAAGCTTGTCTGTATTGGGAAGATGAGTACAATGTCCGCCCCCTAATAAGCGATCCCGCAGCAGTGCAGGCCTTATTCCGCAAAGCTCTGGGTAACAAGCCACATAACCACGAAATGGCATTAGCCTTGGAGAAAAAAGCACAAAGCCACACGCCGACGGCTCGGCGTATGTCTCAAATTGGAGGCTAGTCCGTCTCATTAAAAACGCCGCTTTCCCGAAGCCATCTGGGAAAAGCGGCGTTTCATTTAGAGATTAAAGGATAGCCTTCACCATCTACTATTATAGATATAGAGCCTCGAGCAGCTTGTAAAGCGTCGTTGCTGCCTCCGCTCTTGTAGCATTGTTCTCAGGTCTGAATGTGTTATCCTCGAATCCACCCAAAATACCCGCTTCAACACCCGCTTTTACAGATGCCTGTGCCCATTGTGGAATGGAGGTAAGATCCGCGAAGTCCCCCTCTTTATCCATTTGCTTATGGGCATTAGCCTTCAAAGCATTCGCGAGCATAACTGACATTTCGGCACGGGTAATCTTTTCTGAAGGCTCGAAGAACATTTTGCCGTTCACATCATATCCACGAAGGATTCCGGCATTTACCGCCGCTGCTACATCATCTGCAGCCCAAGCTGGAATCGCACTTTGATCAGCGAATTTCACTGTGCTACCTGTTGATTGCAAACCAAGCGCCCGTACAATCATAGAAGCGAACTGTGTCCGAGTAACATCCTCATTCGGACGGAAGGTATGATCCTCGTACCCTTTCATGACGCCCATACCGATTAGACGGTCTGTAAACGCCGTGGACCAATGTGTATTCAAATCGGTAATCGATGGGGCCTGATAATTAAACACAGCATATTTGGCAAGCTGATTTAAGCTTGCAGTTATAGTTCCACCCGTTTGACTCTGACCACCAACATAAATCCACTTTTTAAGCTGCTCGTTGTAATAGTAGATAGCTGCTTTATGCCCCGATGTAATCTTGGCCGCATCGTAATTGAGGGACAGTTCCACAGGCTTATTGAGCATGCCTGCCTTGTCACTAGTAAGCTCTACTGCTGCACTCACAGCCTGAAGAGCGCCCATTGCTGGTGTCTCATCAGCAGCAATAACCGAAAAGGCAATTTCGCTGTTACCAGACAACGCTCCAGCCGGAATCGTAAAGCTGCCCACGTCTTTAAGTCTGCCCGTTCCTCCCTGCTGTGCTTTTACCTCCAATTCCACACGCGGAGTTGTAGAAGGCTGCTCTGTAGGAGATGGCGTCGCGGTTGGAGATGGAGTTGCAACTGGTCCGTTGCCTCCTCCGTTATTATTCCCCCCTCCACTGCTAGTGCCCGCAGTTACAACTACTGTGCGTACAATCTCAGTAGCTGCATTGCCAGCCAAATCTGTCGCATTGTACTTCAGTGTATAGGTTCCTGAAGTCTGAACATCCACTGTTCCTGTCACCAGGATAGAGCCTGCAATCCCAACCTTGTCAGTAACGTCTGCGCCCGGGTCCTTGAAGTCATCCCCTTGGGTCAGACTAAGACGGCTATCCCCCTTCAGGGTAATCACAGGTGCTGTACGATCGATATTCACAGCAAGCGGCAATGTTGTCTTATTTTCTAAAGAATCCGTTGCCTTGAATTGCAGTTGATGTTGGCCTTCTTCCGAAATCTCAACCACTTTCCCACTTTCATAGGGCAGGAAATTTCCGTTTACATCAGTCGCTAATTGAATGGATACATCCGCACCAGGAATATATACGCTAGCATACACGCTTACCGAAACACTCTGATTCGTCCAGTCACCACTTAAATAAGCTTGTCCGTTCTCAGTCTTTAATGTGCTATGAAGCGCCAATGGGGTGATACTATCATCTCCGCTTAGCGTTACTTCAAAAGCCTTCGTTTCCGTAGCCAATCCCCGCTGAATTGTAGCTGTTAAGGTCAGCTTCGTATCCTTCTTAGATTGGTAGATGATTTTACCTTCGTTCGTCATTAGAACCGGATTGGAGCTTTTCCACACAATACTTGTCCCGTGTTTGCCTTCGGTAGGCAACGTTAGATCAGAAGTTACTGCGCTTGTGTCTCCTAGATCTAATGCGGTCATAGTATCGTTAACTGCCTGCTGATCGCTATACGACTCCACATCCACAAAAATCGGATTGGAATAAAACCACATATCACTATAATTACGGGCGTTGATTTCTTCGAAACGAGTCAGGTTATCGACGGTATTATTTTTTGGATCAATCTGCGGTTCACCATTAACCGTTTCTCCCGCAACATCAGTTCCAAGGTTAGTCCCTCTTAACCGGAAATAACGATCCTTGTCCGCTGCCTCTACCTTATACTTAATAACATTGTAGCCTTCGGAATCTGTAGTCCAGTCCTCGCTTGTGAAGCGTTTCAACACTTTTGTTGTATCGTTAGTCGCTTTGGTGTAATCAGGTGTACCTGGATCAACCTTGCCATGGACTTCACCGGAGATCAAATCTACATGGTCTACCTTAACGGCGTCGCCATTATTATTTTGCTGTGGACTTTTGAAACGGATCGTAAGCTCTAGGTCGTCGCCTTGTTTTACGTCCAGTTCGCCACCCATTTCTTCCTCTTGTCCATCTCCAGACACGTTAAACTCTAATGCGTTGATGAGATCCCCAAAAACAGAGAAGGATTTCCCTGACCGCATGCCATCTACGACAGCGTTAATATCGGAGCCATCCACCCAGGTATAGTTCTTGGAATATTCACCAGGCCAGTAACCGCTGGAAAATTGATCATTTTTTGTTTTGAAATGAAAATCTGAGTTAGCAAAATTCCAAAATCTGCGGCCCTCACCCAGCAGTGCGTCCCACATTCCTCCAAGCTGTGCAACCTTGACGTCTGTACCTCCGTAAGTCTCAGGTGTCTCTCCCCGATCACTCGCCATCTGATTGCCCAGCATACCTTCAAAGCCGAAGACAAGATTCGGATCGATATTGTTAAAGTCACGGATATCCTCTATTTTAAGCTCCGAGCTTGTACCATTTTTTCTGGAGGGGTGATTGATCAGTACATAGCTATCTGGATAATGACTACTGAGCCATTTCATAGCTGTGCGAGTATCTTCTTTTGTAGAAAAAGCTCTGGTATCCGCCGCACTCCACTTAGCCACATCTGCCGGATCGAACATACTTACATCACGATTAGTAAATAAATATTCAAATTGATTAATAGCCTTCAAAGCTTCTGCGGACCCTGGATGATCTGTAACAATCCCAACTGCAGCATGATCGTATTGGGGCATATCCCACTCAAAGCCTGAAAAAATGATTTTCCCAGCATATTTGCCTTCTGCCTGTAACTTCTTAATTTTCTCATTCTGATAATCTACAATACCTTGAGACATCGGAATGGAGCCGCCAGGGAGATTCACCCCTTCGTCATCCCGGTCAGATACCCGAAGGTGATCAGCCAGTGCCATCCAGTCAAAACCATTTTGTTCAAATGCAGCATCGAGCACACTTTTCAATGACTCCTGAGCATCGTTCGATTCAAACGTATGTGCATGGTATTCACCTGTCATCCATTTCCCTGAATGCTCAGAGGCTGTATCCCTGAAATCAGGCGCCGATTCACCTGAAGCACCATAAACTGTCTGTAATGAAAAGTTGGGTGCTAACAATAATACGGCAAGCGAACTAGTTAGAAAAACGCGAATTTTGCTCTTCTTCAAAATGATTAATCCTCCGATGTCTTTTGGATTTTCGTAGATTCTATATTTAGAATAGTAGAAAATTGTAAAGACATGTCGGATTTTGTTGCATGTTTATGTAAATATTCATATTTACATAAACACTGCCGATTTATTTCTTTGGCATTGGCAAGCTCACTACAAAAGCCGTTCCTTCACCCGGTCGGCTGGCCACAGTTACTTTACCGTTATGCAGCTCAACGATCTTCTTAACCAGTGATAGGCCCAGGCCACTACCGCCCCCGCTCGCTGTTCTAGCTTTGTCTGCCTTATAGAAGCGATCAAAGATGCGAGGTAAGTCTTCTTCAGAGATACCAATCCCACTATCTTGAATCTCCACCTCTACCCTCTCATCTATCGTTCGAAGCTTGATATGAATACATCCATTCCCGGGAGTGAATTTAATGCTGTTATGAAGAAGATTGGTCCAGACCTGGGTCATTAAATCTTTTACCGCAGTTACATTCACTTCTTCCAGCTCGGCCTCTACCTCTATATTTTTCTCCAGCCACTGTGGCTCAGAAGCCAAAATCGTATCTCTAAGCTGCTTATCCAGACGATAAACCTGATTTTCAAACGGAAAATTGCCTGATTCAAGCGCGGACAGCTTCAATAAATTATCACTGAGTCCAGATACGCGGGTACTCTCAGCTACGATAATATTAAGGTAGTGCCTCCTACTTTCCATACTTAAGGTTTCGTCCTGCAGCGCAAGCGCAAACCCCCGAATCGAGGTTAGTGGAGATTGAATTTCATGCGATACATTGGAGATAAAATCCTGGCGCATGGTCTCCATCTGGCTCAGTTCACTAGCCATTTCGTTAATGCTCTCTACAATTTCGCCGAACTCACGGTATTCCCTATTTTGTTCAAGTACAACATCAAAGTCTCCCTTGGAAATACGGCGAATTCCTTCAATAACCGATTTATAAAAGACACGTTCCCAGCCACGAAAGAAAATAGAAAATAAGAAAAAGACCAGCAGTAAAATTACAAAGCCAACTAGAAAGGTGACCAATTGCAAAACATACTTCGAGGAAGGCCAGCCATATGCAGCATTCACTTGGTTCATTAGAAAATAAGCCGCAGTCCAGCAAAGCGCAGCTGCAGCAAGAAAGAGAATAAACATCAAAACATGCTTCACAATATCTTTAAACAAGTTCATGCATGCCCCTCCAACCGATACCCTAGACCACGGATCGTACGAATAACGAATCCATAGTTATCCTGATTGAACCGTTCACGCAAACGGTTGATATGGACATCGAGTGTCCGCTCATTCCCTTCAAAATCATAACCCCAAATTTCTTCGATCAGCCTGTCTCTTGTCAATGTTTGCCCCGGATAGCTGCCCAGCTTAAACAACAGCTCAAATTCCTTAAGCGGCAAGGTAATTTCCCCATACTCTGAAGAGACCTCGTAGGTTTTGCGATTCATACGCAATCGGCCTACGGTCACACTTTGCGCGGCAGAAATCTGATATCGTTTAAGCAGCGCCTTTACTCTCGCAATAAGTACAACCGGCTCAAATGGCTTGACCAAATAATCATCACTACCCAGCTCAAAGCCTTTTACAATTTGTGAGGTTTCCCCTTTGGCTGTCAGCATTAAAATCGGGAAATCATAGTTCTGGCGCATCCGCCGGCATAGCTCCCAGCCGTCCATGTTGGGCATCATCACATCAATAATAGCTAAATCTATGTTATTACCTTCCAGAATCCGAAGAGCCTCCAGTCCATCGGAAGCTCCATAGATCTCATCCATTCCTTCAGCTCTCAGAAATACTTCTACCAATTCGCGGATGTGCGGATCGTCGTCCACTATTAGTATTTTTGTCATGTAGCACTGGAGCCTCCTCTTCAATGTCCTGAACCTCGGGGTTATTCATCTGTAGCTGCTGGGTGGCAAACTCACGATACAGCTCATGGTTTTCCAGTAGTTCCTCATGATTTCCCTTTCCGGTAATTTGACCTTTTTCCATAAAAATAATCTGCTCTGCATTTACAACAGTAGCCAAACGGTGCGCAATTACAATCGTAGTCCGACCCTTCATCAGATTGGACAGTGCCTTCTGCACCACGGCTTCTGATTGCCTATCCAGACTGGAAGTGGCTTCATCAAGCATAAGAATCTTCGGGTTCCGCAGCAGTGCTCTAGCAATAGCAATCCGTTGCCGCTGTCCACCAGACAGCTTCACGCCTCTTTCGCCGACATCCGTATTATATCCTTCAGGAAGTGCATCAATAAAGCCATCTGCATAAGCCATTGCTGCAGCTGCGTGCATCTCCTCCCTGCTAACGTCACGATCCAATCCATAGGTTAAATTCTCAGCAATCGTACCAGCCAACAGTGGACTTTCCTGCGAGACATACCCTATAAGCTTCCGCCACGAACGCAATGAGAATGTAGACACTGGCTTGTCACCCAGCTTTATCAGACCTGACTGAGGCTCGTAAAAACGTTCTAGCAACGAGAACAAAGTGGTCTTGCCGCCCCCGCTCGGTCCGACAATAGCCGTCACCTGACCAGGAAGCATCTGGAAGCTTACATCATTCAATACCTTCTCACCATTTTTATATCCAAAGCTTAATCCCTCTACTGAAATCGGACCTTCTGTGCCATTTGCCTCTTCCTGTCCCTCATATACTTCCTCTTCTGCTGCCAAGGTCTCAATAATACGCTCTGAGGCACCCTTAGCTTTCTGAATCTGTGTGAAGAACGTAGTCAGTTGAGTAAGTGGCATAATAATCTGAATAAGATAAAGAATAAAGGCGACCAGTTCTCCAGCCGTCAAGACACCGGAAGATACCTGCATCCCACCATAACCGATAATGACCACAAGCAGCATCATAAAAACAAAGGAGACGAGTGGACTGATCATCGCGCTAATCTTGCCTTCACGAATACCAAAGGAAAGCAGGTTCATAATTCCAGTCTTGCCTGCCTCGTACTCTTTTTTCTCTGCGCCTGAGGATTTGACCAGACGGATCTCAGATAAAACACCACTAAGTGTAGCAGTAAAAGAAGCTGTCTCATCTTGCATTCCTTTGGAAATTTTGTACATCTGCCGCCCAAGTGGTACTAGTATCAACGCAGAAAGTGGAAGAACAGTGAATAGAACAAGTGTCATTTTCCAATTTAAAAATAGCAGAACTGAGATCGAACCTACAATGGAGATCACTCCGGTAAATAAGCTGGCTAGATGTTCAGAAATCAGCGTTTTGATGATCCCTGTATCATTCGTCATGCGGCTGACACTTTCTCCCGTTCGGTTGTCATTATAATAAGCCACAGGCAGAACTAGAAATTTACGCCACAGTCGGTCCCGCAGACCTGCAACCATCTTCTGACCTGCATAATTGAGCAGATAGATAGAGATCCCTCCCGCAATGGTCTGCGCAATAAATGCAGCTGCTATACCCGCAATCTGCAGCTTGCTCACGGAGGCCAAAGAGAAGCCATCCACCAAGTTCTTAGTGAACATCGGGATGACCAGACTGACCAATGTCGATATCATGCTTAACGCAATGGCTATAGCCAATAAGCCGTATGAAGGCTTGGTTTCTCTTAGTAGCGTTAAAAACGGCTTCAGCGCCATCTTTCGCTTGGATTCGGATTTCTTCATGACAATGACTCCCCTTTTCTAAATAGCTCTACGAGAAAAGCATAGTAATATCTTTCTCGCCTTACACCCATCCTATCTGCAGATTGTAAACTGAAGTTAAACGCGCCGATCAGACAATACTGCCTTGTCATTTCCCATCCTGCGGGAATAGTCATAGGCCAAAATAACGCCCGTTACACTTAGCGTTTGTACCTTCTACGCACGCGTTCACGCATTTTTTGTCGCTTATCGTCTCAAACATAAATAAAACCCAAAATAATGTAAAAAAGTAAAAAAGGGTGTTTGTATCCCTTTTCAACACGTGTTACAGTGATAGAAGGGCCTACTATTGGCCACTCTACTCCATGCAAGATATTTAGTGAGAAAGGAGTGAACCATTTGCGAAAAGGCGTTATTCCATCTTCTATCACGTCTTTAAAATGGTTCAATTTTTTTGTATATGGAACCATGGTCCTCTTCACCAGCTTCTTTCAACTATACCTGCTGGATGTAGGGATGAACAAATTAGAGATTGGTGTCTTATTCTCTATGGGAGCGCTAGTATCCATATTTGCAAATCCATTTTGGGCGTTCTTAACAGACCGTTCTCAGAATATACGGCGTATCGTTTTGCTAATGTTATTCGGAACGCTAGTGTTCTCACAGTTTATGTTTCGAGCAAATACATATGAAACGATCTACAACGCCATTATTTTGTTCTATTTCTTCCAAGGACCACTATTTGCTCAAAGCAACACGATGATTCTCAGCTATATTGACGGAACTAATCAGCGCTTCCGTTCTTTCCGGCTTTGGGGTTCAATAGGGTGGGCAGTGATTGCGATTGTCGCCGGCTTTATCCTGGATTGGGCTGATGTATCCATCTTGACCTATCTGCTTACAGCGTTACTAGGTGCATCAATCCTATCCGTTCTTGTATTGCCTAAAATTAACCATACCATTATGAGAGCTCCGATGCCATATAAGGGCTTAAGTAAGTTGATTTTCAATCCTTTTTTCTTGTGCTTTTTATTGTTTGGTATTCTGGTATCCATTCCAAACACTATGAACACCACATTTATATCCTTGTATATTACGGATCTGGGCGGCTCTAAAAAAATGATTGGTCTTGCCGTATTCCTCTCCTCCATTTTGGAGGTAGGCGTATTCGTTCTCTGTGACCGGTTCCTGAAACGTAAAATTTCTGTTCTGCTCGGCTGGCTTGCATTGGTCAGTGGTTTGTTCGTTTTGCGTTGGTGGTTTATGGCTGATGCGACTACTGCCCTTCAAGTGGTGTTCATTCAAATTTTACACTGCATAACGTTCGGCGGCTTTTTCTATGTAGGTACCCAATTGACGATGCTCCTGATTCCACGGCCTTATCGCTCTTCCGGACAAGCGCTCTACACCCTAAGCTGGAGTGGGATATCCGGTTTCATTGGAGGTATTCTCGGAGGTTGGATGTATCAGTATCTGGGTGCACAAAGCATGTATCAGACGGGTGTATTCTTGACGCTTATTGGAACGCTTGGCTTTGGTTTCATGTGGCTCTTTGTTAGCCGTGGAGGGTATCGCCCCCCTTCAGAGGAAGATGAAGAAATCTTCGACATCGAAGCATTATAATTCAACAAAAAGCAGGCTCAAACGTACCTATTCGGGACGTTTGAGCCTGCTTTTTGCTGTTACCTTGATTAATTTATCTGTTTAGCCTTGTTTAGGAGGCTGAAATGAACTCTTCAGTGAAACGATAAGATTGAATACGAGATGTCCAGGCGCCGAATATTTGCTATCCACATTAAAATAGCCATGACGGAAGAACTGGAATTTATCCTGAGCCACGCTATCCTTAAGCGCAGGTTCAACAAACCCTTGCAGGATTTCTATGGACTTAGGATTAAGCTGATCTAAGAAGCTAGGCTCCGATTTCTCTACCGAGGAATCCAAACCTTCAACCTCCACAGCCTCATCCGCTTCTTCAGCAGAAATCAGAGGCTCGTATAGACGGAATTCCGCAGGAACCGCTTGGCTAGCTTCAACCCAGTGCAACGTACCTTTTACCTTGCGGCCTGTAAATCCACTTCCGCTCTTCGTTTCTGGATCATACGTACAATGCAGCTCCACTACCTCGCCATTCTCATCCTTAATAACCTCATTACATTTGATGAAATAAGCATGCTTCAGACGTACTTCATTACCAGGGAACAACCGGAAATATTTGTTCGGCGGATTCTCCATAAAGTCATCACGCTCAACATAAATTTCACGCGAGAACGGAATTTGACGTACGCCCATTTCCTCATTCTCTGTATTATTCTCCGCTTCAAGCCATTCTGTTTGACCTTCTGGGTAATTGGTGATAACAACCTTAAGCGGTCGTAACACAGCCATAGTACGCGGTACAGTTAGCTTAAGATCCTCACGGATAAAGTGCTCCAGCATTTGCAGGTCCACCAGACCCTGACTCTTGGAGATCCCTGCTTCATACACGAATTTACGAATCGCTTCCGGCGTATATCCTCTACGGCGTAGACCAGAAATCGTAGGCATCCGTGGATCATCCCAACCATCCACATGTCCTTCGTCTACAAGCAGCTTCAGCTTACGCTTACTAGTCATCGTTTGAGCCAGATTCAGACGACCAAATTCATATTGATGAGGGACAGCTGGCATCTCACATTCAGCTACAACCCAATCGTAGAATGGACGTTGATCTTCAAATTCGAGCGAGCAAAGGGAGTGAGTAATCCCCTCAATAGCATCTTCTAACGGATGAGCGAAGGTATACATTGGGTAGATACACCATTTATCGCCTGTGTTATGGTGATGTGCATGTGTAATCCGATAAATTACAGGATCACGCAGGTTAATGTTCGGTGACGCCATGTCGATTTTGGCGCGAAGAACCTTCTCACCGTCCTTGAATTCGCCTGCACGCATACGCCGGAACAGATCCAAATTCTCTTCGATACTACGATCACGATGCGGACTGTTCTTTCCTGGTTCCGTCAGCGTTCCACGCAATTGACGAATTTCATCCGCACTGAGGTCATCGACATAGGCTTTGCCCTTTGTAATTAATAATTCGGCACGTTTGTACATTTCCTCAAAATAATCAGATGCAAAACGCAGCTCTTCCCATTCATAACCGAGCCACTTTACATCTTCCTGAATCGAGTTTACATATTCCGTATCCTCTTTAGCCGGATTCGTGTCGTCAAATCTTAGGTTAGTCTTGCCACCGAACTCGTCCGCCAGTGTAAAGTTAATCCAGATCGCCTTGGCATGTCCGATATGTAAATAACCGTTCGGCTCCGGCGGAAAGCGTGTGATAACTTCCTTTACTTTACCGGTACGGAGGTCTTCGGTAATAACATTCTTAATAAAATTGGAGGGGGTGCTACGGTTCTCCACAGCTATCAACCTTTCATTCTGTAGTGTTACACTACTTCTTGTATAAACATGTTTCCTACTAATATACCCGTTAACCGTAGATTGTTCAATAAAAGGGGGCACAAGGCACGGATCATTTTTTAGTGTCTTTAGACCTTTTGACTTCTGTCAGGGCGATAGAGTAGCATGATAATCATAAGAAATAATCCATAATCATACATAAGGCCTTGTGCCAAAAAGGAGGCAACCGCTTGTTTAATTATGTCATCGATGAAGAGCTGATGTTAAAGCCGCTAATGCCAGAGCACGCTCGGCACATGTTCGCGTTAGTAGAGCACTCACGGGAACGACTACGACAATGGCTCCCTTGGGTGGATGCCGTTACGGAACAGGCCCACACTCTAAACTTCATCAAAAATGCGGTTAAACAAAGCACTGACAATGGTGCTTTTACCGCTGGACTATGGGTTCGCGGTGAGCTCGCCGGTGTTATTGGGTATCACCAGATTGACTGGCATAACCGATCTGTTGGGATCGGCTACTGGCTGGGTGAAGGATATGAAGGTAAAGGGTATATGACCAGTGCCTGTCGGGTGCTAGTAGACTATGCACTACTGGAAATGGAGCTGCAGCGTGTAGAAATTCGCTGCGCGACCGGAAATGTTTCCAGCCGGGCGATCCCGGAACGGCTTGGTTTTGTCCTTGAGGGTGTAATTAGACAGTCAGAGAAACTGCCTGACGGCTACGTCAACCATGCCGTATACGGTTTATTGCGTAGTGAATGGCAGCTGCTCGGCTAAGTTAGGCTAAGCAAGCAACACATATAAGCTCATAAATAGAAATAAGCCTGGAAGGCACACGCCTCCAGGCTTATTTTGGTTTGTAGATAGTGTTTAACTCTCCGGCAGACCCAGCTGTTTTCGAAACTTGTTCCGCACTACGGCGGAGAGAGTTCCTAGCTCCGCAAGAGCTGCCAGTGCAGCTTCCTCTTGCAGCCCCACTTGCATTAAATGTAGTACATGCGCCACGGACGCATCGCCAGCTCCACTTTCTTTTTTGACAATCGCATCTCCGGTTGAGATCTTTCCTTCACGAAGCACACGCAAGTAAAATCCGCTATATCTAGTGTCCAGCACTTGAGCCGGGAGATCTGCCGGGCCATGCTTTTGTGAGATTTTGAAGCAAGGATAACGTGGCTGGCTGACCTGCAGCACAGTGGTACCTATTTCGTACACATCGCCAATGCACACATCTGTCTCTAATAAGCCGGTAGTTGTTATATTTTCCCCGAAGGCAGAGTATTCCAGTTTCTTCCCAAGCTGCTGCTCCCAGTAGGGATAATGCTCGATGGGGTAGGCACAAACTGCCTTGTCAGGGCCCCCGTGATGTTTCAGATCCGCCTGACCATCTCCGATAAAACCATTAGTATTTAACTGAACTGATCCTTCGACAGGCATTTTATAAATCCCAGTCTCCAAAGGTTTCCCCCGATAATCCACTGTTACCGGCCGCCCCACATTAAGCGAGATGATCTCCATATCCTTCTCCTCCTGTCAGCATGCAGCACATAAAGATTTCATCCACATATCGACCGCCAAGATAAAACTCCTCCCGCAGACGTCCCTCTTCCACAAACCCGCATTTACGATAAAAAGAAAGCGCTGATTCATTACAGGATAATACGCGTAGACGCAGCTTACGAATGGCGTTATCTGCGGCATGTTCCTTAATAGCCTCTATGAGCTGCCGGCCAATACCTAAACGTTGATAATCCGGATGAACAGCAATATTGACCTCGCACACATGCCTGTTACTCTCCATTCGACTAGGGCAGCCAAACCCAACATATCCGCATAGCTTGTCATCCTTTAGTGCTACTAGCTGCGAACCCGGGGGAGCATTCAGTAGATAATCCTCTTGGGAACGCCACAGTAATGGCCCCGGGCTAGTGTTCTCCGTCCAGATCATATGATCCAGATGAATCAGTTCCCGCACGTCTTTAATCTCTGAGAACCTTATTATAAGCCTATCTCTGTTGCTAAGTTTCATAAAGATGTACACCCCTTGCCTTGCACCTCTATAGAATTCACAGTAGATCATTTGAATCCCCTATGCTCAACTCTCAACTATCCTATTGACCGCTCCAATGAATTTCCTCGGCGGTTGATATACGCATGAACGATAAAGAACCCTACGGACAGCAGTGCCATCGCACATGCCAACCATGCGGTAGGCGCTAAGCCTCCACTATCGTATAACCTACCCATTAAGTATGGTCCAATCACCCTACCGACTGCCCCCATGCCTCCACTTAGCCCTAAATAGAAAGGAGCACTGCGACCTGCATGATCCGAAATAAAGGAAGGCATGGCCGGAGATATCAGCATTTCCCCAAGCGTAGCGAGTACCATCCCAAGCACTAGACCTGAATAAGTCGGCATCCATAAAAGAACAGCATACCCACCCAAATAAAATAGAGCACTTACTGTCATTTGCGCCGTTGAGGTAGATGCGAACCAACGTTTAATTACTGTTACGAGTGGCTGAGCTGCAAAAATGAGAATTCCGTTAAGCGTCCAGAGAAAACCATAAGTCTTCTTAGGCCAGCCCTCAGAAATAATGAACGGAGATACCCCTGTATTCCAGATAGAGTTCCCTAATAGTAGGAACATCGAGGCAATACCCATATAAAGATAAATTCGTGTATGCCCCATTAGCTTCCAGGTAGATTGTTTGTCAGGACCAGCCTTCTGGTGTTCTGCGACCTCCTGTGAAGAATCTCCTCCGACTTTCTTGAGATATACAAAAAAGAATACCGCAAATACCGCTGAAGTTACGCCGTTCATCACAAAGCTGAGCATATAAGAAATATCGGCCAAAAAACCACTTAACGCCGTACCCAGTGCTACACCAATATTATTAGCGACATAAATAACATTAAACAGCTCTCCGCGCTGCTTCGTAAAACGAAAGCCGATAAATGCCTGAATCGCAGGTAAGGACAGTGAATTAAAGAGCCCTACCAGTCCCATCGCGACCATAAATAACGTCCAGTTGTTACTTGCTGCCGGCAAAGTGAACAGAGCAAGTGCATTCATGCCCAGCGCTCCAACAATCAGCCGGTTAACGCCTACCTTATGATAGAGTGAGCCCCCGAGTAGTTGACCCACAATTCCTCCAACTGATTGAATAAGAATCACTAATCCGGCATCCGACATGCTGCGTCCAAGCTCATCAAAAACATACATTGTAACCAATGGCCACATCAGTGCACTACCCGTTGCATTAATAAGACTAGCAATTAAAAATATCTTAACTTCTTTAGGATAATTCTGTAAAAACTTCATAAGTAGTGTGCATCCCCTGTAATATATGTGTCATTATTCCATCCAGTATTATCCCAAAACAGGGTTCAGGGCAAGCGGACGCATTGACGTGCTATCGTGATAAAGTCTCAGTATACTTTACCTCTTATTTAGGACTAACTTCTGCCGTAGCTGAGAAAAAAGTAGCACCTTTCACGTCCGCATTCCTCCCTATTTCTATTATCTATTTATATTTTATAGTTGCCGCTGTCGTCCGTAAAGTAGACTAAACAATAATGAAGTGTTTCGTTATTACAAAGTCGGGGTAATAGAGCCTAGAAACACTCCCCCTTTTAAAATTCGCTGTGCATCCGAATTCGTTCCCCCGAGCTCGGATACATCACGGCGGATTTTATTTGTCTATACAGCAAAAAGCACCCCTCAACTATTCTAAGGAGTGCTCTATAAGATAGGTTTAGGCGTGTTTTTTTACACCGCTGCCGGACATGCTGTCCACGGACTGAATAGATGCAGGCTCTTTGCGCAGGTAAGCCATCCAATAAGCTGCCGCAACAAAGATCGCACCGCCCGTCAAGTTTCCTAGCCATACCGGAACAAAATTGTTGAAGTACTCTCCCCATGAAAAATAACCTTCAAAAATAGCTGCCGGAATTAAGAACATGTTGGCTACAACGTGCTGGAAGCCGATAGCTACAAAAGCCATCGTTGGGAACCAGATACCGAGGATTTTGCCACTGAAGTTATCTGCTCCATAGGAGAGCCATACCGCCAAAGCTACAAGCCAGTTACAACCGATACCGGAAACAAATGCCGGCAAGAAGTCTGCCTCAAGCTTATGTCCTGCCATCTCCACTAATTTTTCCAAATACACACCGTCAGAGGTTAAACCAACCACGTGACCGAAAAAGTAAGCTACAAACAAAGCTCCCGCTAGATTGCTCAGGGTAATCAATACGAGATTCTTAACCACTTCCCAGAAGGATATCTTCTTCGCCATAAAAGCAAGTGGCACAGCCATCATATTGCCTGTCAGCAGTTCTCCCCCTGCAAGCAGTACTAGAATCAATCCAACAGGGAAGACAGCTGCCCCAATAAAGTTAGCGATGGATCCCCATTCATGTGGTGCGCCAGCAATGACGCGAATATCCAGTAAAAATCCGAGCGCGATAAACGCTCCTCCCAAAAAGCCCAGAATTAGTACGGTGCTTAAAGGATTATGCGCCTTTTTTATGCCGTTCTCGACCGTGACTGCGGCAATCTGCTGCGGTTTATTATAAGCCATGATTCCTATCCCCTTCATCTATTTACTTAAAATTTGTTCCTTTACGACCATTGTAGCGTGTCATAAAACACATTAACGTGATAATTATCACTTAATGAAAAACTAAGTGAAACTTTTCACTGACATGTCAAATTTAACGAAGCGCATCCATAATTACAATTGTAAGAATAGGCTCCATATTATTTTAAAGGTAAATAGTACCAGCATCAATCACAAAAAACCGGAGCCATATATGGCTCCGGTTTACCCAACTTTATTGTTCACATGCAATTAAATTATACGGTTACTGCCTCTTTGCTTGATACTGATGCCGGTAGCGATTCGAGTCCTACTGTATTCAGGAAGTTCCAAGGCTTGTTGTAATGAGGTTGGAAGAAGAAATCGATAAAGGCAAGCTGATCGATTGTCATTTTATTTTGAATACATACAGATACTGTGTTGATCGATTGCGTCAAATCCGTCTTGGACAAGATTTGCGCTCCGAGAATGCGGCGTGTGGCGCGATCAAATACCACTTTTAATTGCACCTGCTCGAAGGTTGGCATAAATTCTGGACGGTAGTTGTCAATAATCATGGTAGTTTCTACGTCCATTCCTTCAGCCTTAGCCCCTTCTTCAGTAAGACCGGTAGCAGCGATATTATCTTCATAAATCTTAATGCCCGAAGTCCCTTGAGTACCCATATAAGGAATCGTCTCTTTCACTAAGTTACGTGCGACCAAAGTGCCCATCCGTACGGCATTGGTTGCCAGTGGAATATAAGCGTGCTTACCTGTAGGGTTGTAATGAATCGCGCAGCTGTCACCAGCGGCATACACATCCGGGCAACTAGTCTGCATATAATCATTGACCAGAATTGCGCCATTTGGCAGCATATCCACTTGACCTTTTAACAGCTCAGTATTCGGACGGAAGCCGATGCAGAGAATTACAAGATCCGCCTCATGCTCCCCTTCGCTTGTGATAACCTTGGTAACTTTACCACCTTCACCAGCAAAAGAACTTACCTTCTCATTCAGCGCTAATTTAATACCATGATCCTTAAAGGATTGTTCGATCGGCGCAGTAAACTCTGGGTCCAAATATTTATTCAAAATACGATCTTCACCATCAATCAGCGTAACTTGCTTTCCGTTCATTTGGAAGGCTTCCACCAACTCAACGCCGATATATCCAGCGCCTACGACTGTGATTTTATTCGCTTGTTTAGCTTTTTCTATAATGGTATTGGAATGATCATAGTTCTTGCAAAGCAAGACGCCTTCAAGCTCAATCCCTTCGAGCTTCGGTACAATCGGCCATGATCCCGTAGTCATAATCAGCTTATCGTAGGTATCGTCAAACTCCTGTCCGGTTACCAAATTGCGAACACGCAATGTTTTGGACTTCGTATCCACAACGGTCACTTCATGACGCATGTTGGTTTTTACACCAAGTTCAGCAAGCTTCTCAGGGGAAGAATAGAACAGCCCGTGTGGGTCCTTGACCACTCCACCTACGTATAAAGCAATTCCACAAGATAAGAAAGAAATATTATCATTACGCTCATACACCGTAATCTCGGCTTCCGGGTGAAGCTTGGCAGTATTTACAATTGCGGCAGTTCCGGCATGGGTACATCCAATGACAGCTACTTTCATTATTTTCTTCCTCCTTCAAATGGACAACCTGGTTATATATTCGAATTGCTTGACTGACCAAATTAGATATCTGATCACCGATGAGTTAATTGTGATTTATTTCACTTTATAAATTGATTATATTGTGATATTTATCACATTACAAGTCTTTTCGCCTATATTCTCAGATTGTTCACAATTTTAAGCATTTTCCGTCACTGCTGCCGATTGCGACCTCGTTAGCTTTGCCATGGGCGTAGGACATTATGTTCTGCCCACTCAGGATATACTTTCTTATAACGCGCAAAAAAAGGCTTTCCCCTAAACCAACAGGGAAAAGCCTGATCATAAACTGTATCTACACCAAACCGTGAATCACGCCATCCTCATCCATCCATAGTGCCTCAGCAGCTGGCTTAGCCGGTAGGCCTGGCATCGTAACGATATTGCCCGTAATCACTACAGCAAACCCTGCACCGAGCGAAAGGGTAATATCACGGATACCTACCGTGAAACCTTCTGGAGCGCCAAGCAATCTAGGCTGATCTGAGAAGGAATAAGGGGTCTTCGCCATACATACTTGAAGATCATTTAACCCAAGACGCTCAATCACCGCTAGGCTGCGTTTGGCCGCAGGGGAAAAGTTAACCTCCGCACCACGGTAAATTTCGCGAACAATCTTGGTGATTTTGGAAGAGATGTCGAGTTCATTCTCATACAAAGGAGCAAAACGTTCAGTGTCGCTATGGTCCAGAAGTTTCTTTAATTCCGAAGCCAACTCTTGTCCGCCCGCACTACCTTCTGCCCATACCTTGGATATTGCAGCAGGAACGTTCAATCGGCGACAAGCCTCCACAACGTCATTAATCTCTTCTGGGCTATCGCCTTCAAAATGATTAATGGCAACAAGAACAGGTACCCCAAATTTGCCGAGATTCTCTACATGACGCTCCAAATTAGACAATCCAGAGCGCAGCGCCGTCCGGTTCTCCGTTTGGAGCTCATTCTTAGGTACACCACCGTTATATTTCAAGGATTTCACCGTCACTACAAGCACTGCCGCTGAAGGGATTAGACCCGCTTGCCGGCATTTGATATCCATGAATTTCTCTGCACCAAGATCCGCTCCGAAGCCTGCTTCCGTAACCACAACATCTCCCAGCTTGAGTGCATAACGAGTACCGATAACACTACTGCAGCCATGGGCGATATTCGCAAATGGACCACCGTGTACAATAACAGGAGTGCCCTCCAAGGTCTGCACCAGATTAGGCTTAACTGCTTCCTTCAGCAGGGCTGTCATCGCTTCAACTGCCCCTATTTGCTCGGCCGTTACAGGCTGTCCCTCTTGGTCATATCCAATCAAAATACGGTTCAGACGCTTTTTGAGATCACTCAGATTATCGCATAGGCATAATACAGCCATAATCTCAGAAGCTGTTGTAATCTGAAATCCACTTTCCCGCACGGCTCCATTTCCATCTCCGAGCCCTGTCACTATATTCCGCAGACTGCGATCATTCATATCCATCACGCGTTTCCAAACGATACGCTGCGGATCAAGACCCAGCTCATTACCTTGGAAGATATGATTGTCAATCATCGCAGACAATAAATTATGTGCAGAAGTCACCGCATGAATATCACCCGTAAAGTGCAAATTAATCTCATCTGCCGGAATGATCTGTGACTTGCCGCCGCCGGTGGCACCGCCTTTCATGCCCAAGCATGGTCCGAGGGACGGTTCGCGCAAGGCAGCCACGGTCTTTACTCCTGCTGCGTTCAATGCCTGTGCCAGCCCAATAGTTGTTAAGGTCTTCCCTTCGCCAGCAGGGGTTGGATTCACCGCAGTGACCAATACCAGCTTGCCATCTGGTTTGTTCTTCATGTCTTCCCATAAGGACGGTGAAAGTTTACTTTTATATTTGCCGTATAGTTCCAGATGCTCTTCGCCAATTCCCGCTTGTGCTGCTACCTCTGTAATTAACTTCATGCTTGTATTGAACCCTCCTGCCGTTATTATCCTGCTGTATTCCACACTTTATGCATATTTTGCATGGGCATTACATTCTCTTCAAAGAATACATGGTCTCTGTAAAGCGTCAAGTATAATTTATCACAACAAAATTTAAGGCACCTATTCTATATTCCTATGTAAAAAAAGAAAATCCCGTCGAGGCTCGGCCAAAGACCGAGGTCGAAAGGATACTTGTAAAATAACAATTCATCAGTCCCTAAATGATCTACAGTAAGGACTCAATCTGTTCTGACATCGTTTCTGGCGATTCCTTTGGCTCCACACGAGCTACTACATTACCGCCACGATCAATAAGAAACTTCGTGAAATTCCAGCTGATATCACTGCTGTCGCCAGTACCCGGCTGTTGCTCTTTTAAATAATTGAAAAGAGGGCTGGCATCCGGTCCATTCACATCCACTTTGGCAAACACAGGAAATGTAACGCCATAATTAATCTGACAGAATTCTTCTGCCTCTTCACTTGTACCCGGCTCCTGACCCGCAAATTGGTTGCAGGGGAATCCTAATACTACAAGTCCCTGATCCCTATACTGCTCGTATAGCTTCTGGAGATCCCCATACTGCGGTGTAAGTCCGCATTTACTAGCCGTATTGGCAATCAGCACTACCTTACCTTCATACTCTGTAAATGACACTTCTTTACCCGAAGGCGTAACGCCGGAAAAATTGTAGATCGACATCCTAATTCCCCTTCCTTCCATGTACTTAGACTACACTACGTATCTTACCCGAATTGTAACAGAATGCAACTTATCGACACTTTCTGTAAACACTAAGAACAAGTAAAAACGCCTTCGGCGTCCCTAAAGGACGGTAAGCGTTTATGCGAGAAATATGAGGATAAAGTATAGTGTGAAACTTATAATTTCTTATATTTAAAAAAAGCAGTCCTTTGTATTTCTTAGGACTGCTCTCTATCACTTTGTTATTTGGTTACTGGTACCACATCATAATATTCTTCCAGCGTAATCCCTTTATCCGCAATATAAGTAGCTATATCCTTGCCCACATAACGGATATGCCAAGGCTCATACTTATATCCTGTAATATCCTGCTTTCCTTCTGGAAAGCGAATGATATAACCATATTCCGTTGCATGCTGCGCTAGCCACTCCGCTTCCTTCGTTCCACCAAAACAGCTCTCCGCAGCACATTTCCCGTCACTTCCTGAGACATCGATAGCAAGCCCTGTCTGATGCTCGCTATAGCCAGGCACGGCACTGTAAGTACGAGCCAGTTCTTCTCCGTCTTTCTCAACATAACGATTGAACAGCCTTGTTTGGGTTTCCTTAGAACGGTAGGCCGAAACGCCAGCCAAGTAAATCCCGTCTTCCTCTGCGCCTGCGAACAGTTTCTCTAATGCTTCGGCAGCTTCCTTACGCATCATACGCTTCTCGATTTTCTCTTTAAATGTAAAACGCACTTCCGGGTAGACTAGATCCGTTGGCTTATAGTTCTCCGGCAGTCCATACTCCTTATTCACCATCACAGCTATGCTGTCAGGCTCTTTAAAAGAATCATCAGTGCTATTTCCCTTGCCGTTACTATCCGGTTCGGACGGATCAGAGGGATCCGTTGTATTAGTTGGATTAGCTACCACCGGGTCTGTTATACCCTCTTCGGTGCTATCACCATCCTCACCAGGCTTAGCTTGAAGATCATCCTGCACATTTATATTGGAACCGCTACTATCTGAAGCAGAAGGAGAAGGCGTCGTATATTTCCCAATCCCCCACCCAACAGCAATAACGACAATTAACAAGATTATTATTTTCAATTTTTTAGACATCTGCAAGATCTTCCTCCTCGAAGTCGAAACACTCTATTTATCTATTAGACAAGCTTTCCTTCAAAAATGTTACACTAAGATCCTTTTTTAGACAAATATCGCTCGGATAATTGTGCCTACAAAATAAAGTTACCATAGGGAGTTAGCTTGTCCGCTAACTTCCCTATGGTAACAAGTTTTAGTTATGAAATTCCACTCACATTATCTGGATGTGCCTCTGCCGCCGCTTTTAAAGCCGCCGGAGCTGCCGCGTCCACCCCGTGAGGAACCCGTATTTCCGCTGTTGCGGCCGCCTTTACCAGCGCCACCTTTGGCACCGCTATAGCTGCCTTTGCTACCTTTACCACCTTTGCCGCCGCCTCTGGACGGGCCCGTACCGTAGCCGCTGCCTAAGCCGCCTCGTGGTGTGCCGCCAACGTAAGCGCCGCCGTCTGCACCTCTGGCTACGTTCTCGCTGTAGCCAGTGCTTGGGCCGCCCTTCCGGTTCGCACCGCGCGAACCGGTGCTGCTAGGCGCTGCTGCGTTGCCGCTAGCTGGCGCATCGCCTCTGGAGGCGAAGGCGCCATAGCCGCCGCCTACTCGTACTACACCGGCAGCCTTGCCGCCGCCCTTAGGTGCAGCAGCGTCAAAGCCGCTGCCGCCGCGCTTGCCAGCCGCCGCATCAGAACGACCGCCGCGGCGACCTTCTGCAGGCGCGCCCCAGCCGCCTGCTTCCTTACCGCGGCCGCGGCCACCTTGCCGCGCTCCGCCTTCGCCGCGCGGAGCACCGCCGCGGCCAGAGCCGCCGGTCTTCGGTCCGCGGCCCGTGCGCGCTGCCTCAGCGCCGCCGCTTTGACGACCGCCGTGGCGTCCGCCGCCTTGTACTGCAACGAATTCGCCAACGCCGAATTCATCCTTGTCGTAACGGCGGCGATCCAGGCGCTGCGAAATGCCGTGCTCGATCAAGTCTAGTCCATCTTGCTCACGTGGAGAAGTGAACGTAATTGCAAGCCCTTTACCTCCGGCACGGCCTGTCCGGCCGATCCGGTGAATATAGCTATCCACATCAAGTGGCATATCGTAGTTAAAGATATGAGTGATACCTTCGACATCCAGCCCCCGAGCCGCTACATCTGTGGCTACAAGAAGCTGCAGCTTCGCATCACGGAATCTCTTCATTACACCTTCGCGTTTACCTTGGGACAAATCACCGTGCAGCTCATCACAATCATAACCTGCTGCTTGGAGTGCTTCGTTCAGCTTGGACACCCGACGTTTGGTCCGGCAGAAAATAATAGCCAAGTAAGGACGATCCCGTTCAATCAATGTTTTGAGCGCCTCTTCTTTATTACGATCCGAGACTTCCACGACTTGCTGTTTGATATTATCCAGCGGAATCGGAGAACCACTCTTAATAATGATATCCAGAGGCTCTTTCATGTAATTAGCTGCGAGACGTTTAATCGGATCTGGCATCGTCGCAGAGAACAACATCGTTTGACGGCGATAAGGAACAGCCGTAATAATGGTCTCTACATCCTCCAAGAATCCCATATGCAGCATTTGATCCGCTTCGTCCAGAACGAGCATCTTAACGCCACTAAGATCGAGCGTCTCCCGGCGCATATGATCTAGCAGTCTGCCCGGTGTACCGATAATAAGATGTCTGCCACCTTCGAGCTTACGCAGCTGCTTCTCAACATCCTGACCACCATAAACGGCCAAGATTTTAATATCCGTATGACGCGCCAGCTTACGTGCCTCTTCTGTAATCTGCAAAGCCAACTCACGTGTTGGGGCCATAATTAGCGCCTGCGGATAAGCTCGCTCCGTGTGGATCTTGTCCATAATTGGCAGCAAGAAAGCTAATGTCTTCCCTGTACCTGTCTTCGCTCTTGCAATTACATCCAGACCCTGCACCAATGGCGGTATTGCTTCCTGTTGCACTGGTGTAGGCTTAACGATGCCTTGACCTTGAAGCAATGTACACAGTAATTCTGAAACACCTAATTCTTTAAATCCCGGCAAATTCTCCACCTCACTATTTTCTCAGTTAAATTTGATTACATCTCTTACTTAACTTCCGTCTTCCAAAGCCCTATTCAGGCAGCCCCTACCCGACTGTCCTTTTGGGGGCGTATGCTTCCGATTCAGCTATATTCAAACAAAAGCGGAAGAACCCCGTCACCGGCATTCTTCCGTCCCATGTATCCCTTGACCCGTTAAAAGAGTGCGGTCAAAGTTCGGTTTCTGGGCAGCAGCGATCCACCGGACGTTTAGACGGCACTCCATTTGCGTTCCATTCCACTTTATACAATAGAAGTAAAGTTAAGCTTAGAAAGTTATCTTTTATATTGTACTTGATAGAACGGCATTTGTGTGAAACTGCAGAATAATAATTATTCTATCCTATAGTTGTAGGTTAGAACCTTCCCGATTTAAAAATCGCAAAGATCAACCATAAGAACATCAGAAGCGCTACTACGCCGCCAATCTCCACTGTAGGGAAATTCCATAACACTGAAGGCTGACCGCGCATCGCAGTTCCAATAATGAGTCCAACCATGATAATACTGAACGCAAGCATCACAATACTAAACGCTAAGCGGTTCCCAACCCGGTCCAGCTTTCGCTCCAAATGCTCCAGCTCAGGTGCCGCAATCTCTACCTTTAGCTTTCCCTTACTAATTAGCGCGGATAACTGCCTTGCCTGCCCAGGAAGCTCTAGAAGACTCTCCGTTAAATCGGCTACGCCTCCAAGGAACTTGCGCTGCAATCGGGGACCACTAAATCGCTGCTTCACAAGTTCCCGTCCAAAAGGCTCTGCCATCTCTAAAATGCTAATCGTTGGATCCAAGTTGCTAATGACACCCTCAAGCGTCAGCATTGTCTTACCAAGCATCGTTAGATCCGGGGGAAGGACTAATCGATGCTTGCGAGCAATGCCAAACAGATCATTTAGCGCTTTACCTATGCTCATCTTACTAAACGGAACATCATAATACTCTTCGCGAAGTCGATCCATATCATTATGCAATGCCGCTCGATCAGCATCCTCAGGGATGACGCCGAGACGCAAAATTGCCCGGACCATCGCATCCGTATTCTTGCGCATTAGTGCGATGACAAGCGCAGACAGCTGCTCTTTCATCTCTTCGTTCAGCCGCCCCATCATGCCAAAATCAATCAAAGCCAGCTTCCCATCAGCCATTCTCATAACATTCCCTGGATGCGGATCTGCATGAAAAAAGCCATGAATGAAAATTTGTCTTAGCATCATTTCCACGAGCTGCTGAGCAATAACCTTAAGCTTAACGCCGCTACTCAGTAGTTCATCGCGACGACTTAGCGTAATCCCTACCACATATTCCATCGTCAGCACTCGTGCTGACGTATAGTCCCAATAAATATCCGGGATGTATACTCCGTCATAATCCATCTGTTGAGCAATTTTCTCTGCATTGCGTCCTTCTTGGCCGTAATCCAGCTCGCCAAGCAGAGATTTCGAGAATTCCTCTACCATACGGGACAACTGATATTGCCTCGCCCAGCCTAGCTGCTTCTCAGCAAGGGCGCTCAGATCTTTGAGAATTTCCAAATCCCTACTCATCGTTCGCAGTATGCCAGGGCGCTGAACTTTAACAGCCACGACCTGCCCGCTGTGAAGAACAGCTCTATGCACTTGACCGATCGACGCAGCCGCAAGAGGAGTATCCTCAAAGGAATTAAAGATTTCATCCATCCGTTGATCGAGTTCATGCTCCACAATCGTGCGCACGCGCTCCACAGGGAACGGGGGCACATTATCCTGTAGTTTTACCAATTCTTGAATAATAGAATCAGGCAGCAGATCCGAACGTGTACTGGCGAGTTGTCCAAGCTTTATAAAGGTTGGGCCCAAATCCTCCAATACGAGCCGAATCCGCTCCCCGAGCGTAAGGCTTGTATGAGCTTCTTGCGTTACAAGACGGCGTGGAAGGGATAATAAATGATAGAGCCCCAGCTCCTCCACCATATAGCCAAAACCATGGTGCATAAGCGCCATGGCAATGGACCGGTATCGTCCGGCATGTCTGATACGTACTGCCATTTAGTCCGTACGCGTTTCCGCCGATGTTCCTTCTAGATGGGAAATGCCCTCCAGCTCGGCCAATCGACGCTCCAACACAGCAATTCGGCCTTCCAGCTCGTCAATATCACTTTGTACAGGAACCTTCATTTCCTTCAACACGCGTTGTACTTGTTCTTGTACAACAGACTTGAGCATACCTCGCTCTTCCTCACCGCGTTCAATCAGACGGTCAACAAGGGCCTTAGACTCCGAAGGAGCAAGCTCCCCACGCTTCACTAGTTCCTCAACAACCTTTTCTACTTTTTCCTTACTAACAATGGTGAGGCCCACTCCTAAAGAGATCGCTTTTTTAAACAAATCACTCATAGTACTTCCTCCCAAAGATTCCGTTTCGTTACAAACGGAGTTGATGATTAAAGTATACCTCACTGTGTGCGTATTTCAAAAAAACGCAATATCCCTTAGTTACTTACCGGAATACGTGCAGCCCAAGTAGCTGCCTGCAAGATCAGTTTACGTAGTGCTGGATGGCGGAAGGATGGCTCATGATGCCCAGGCATAAGGAACACTACTCGTCCTAAACCATAGCTGTGGCACCATGCAGCTGGAAGCCATTGACCCTCCGATTCATACTGAAGAAGAATAGTCCGATCTGTGAACGGATCAAATTCGAAATGATAAGGCTCCTCATCCAGCTGGAAGTCTTCAACGCCCTCAGTAATGTCATGCTCTAGCACCTTAAAATTCATTGGCTCGTAAGCGGTGTGACCATTAAAGCGTCCACCGATCAGCTGAGCTAGTTCGTTACGCTTCGTCAAAGAAGCACCTGTATGAAGAACAATCAGTCCTCCACCACCGCTCACATAGCTGAGTAGGCCAGCGGTTTGCTGAGGAGATACAGTTTCATTCCATAATTCGTTGTAGGCAATGCATAAGTCATAACTTCCTAAATGCTCAATGCGCATCATTTTTTTGTTTTCTGAACACTGAACGGTTAATAAATCATTTAAGATCTCGCTAATTTGTTGGTCCACTCCTTGAAGTGGATGGAAACGGGGATGGGTATAATCACCAAGTAACAGACATTTTCTTTTGTCCATGGGGATCCTCCTCCTTATTCATTGTTATTATTCATCACATGTTGCCTATATTCTAAGGAAAACTGCTGCGAATGTCCATGCAGATGGCGGGTTTACTACTCTTAAGGCATCCTCTTCCGGGTAAAAAAGCATCCCCACCCATTGAATCCGGCGGGAATGCTTCTGAATAGTAACGTAAATCTTGTAAAGCTTCCGCACACTGTGGTCTAGCGATTCGCCGCCACATATTTGCCCAACTCTACAATCATGCTTCCCATCCGTTCATGCTCAGGCATGATGATACGTTGTAGGCCCTCTTCTTTTAGAGCCTCAGAGGTAATACGCCCTACAGATACAGCAAGCACTTTATCCTCGAAAGACCTCAGCATCTCCTCCAGCTTGCCCTGTTCCCGAGCAAATTGAGAGAGGAAACGAAATTGTGGCGCACTTGTAAAAGCCACGGCATCAATCTTACCTTCTATGATTTCTGTAAGCAATCTTTCAAGCTCACCCGATTCTGGTAGAGTATGACGATACGGCAGCACTTGGCGGGTATTCGCCCCAGCCTCCTGCAGCCATGCGAGCATACGAGGAGCTGGATCGCCGTGCAGCTGCAGTACGACCTCCTTGCCCTTCAAATCCAGAGATTGAAGCCCACGAATCAATCCGATCGTACTTCCGTCGTCGTCACGAACCTCCGGCGTAAGTCCTCTTTTTTTCAAAGCATTCACTGTCTTATAACCCCGTGCAGCAATAATAGAACCAGAAAGGACCTCTAAGAAACGCTCAGCGATATTAAGGCGTTCAGCCGTTTGGAAGAGAGCATCCAGTCCCATTCCTGTGGTAAGGATCACCAAATAAGGCGGATGGCTGATCCATGAATTCAATCCTTCCTCCAATGCCTCATCATCAAGAAAGACAGTACCCTGAGCAGGTCGACATAACGCCGTCCCCCCCATATTTTGCACCAGCTTGGCCATCTCTTCCGATTTTCGCGGGCCCGCCAAGGCGACCGTGAACCCTTTCAGTTGCTCTGCCATGTACTATTATCTCTCCTCTCTCCGTTGCCTAACCCAACATTATTGTTTATCAGTATACTTGCAAAGGGCTGCAAAAGGGAAGATAAAAGCATCGTTTTCCTATATGAAATATATATTATTACTAGGAAGAGTGTATTTTAAAGCTACTCACAAGCTTTTGCAGTTCCTCCGCAAGACGGCTAAGGTCGGTAGACGAAGACGCCATCTCTTCAACAGAAGCAAGCTGCTCTTGCGCTGCAGTCGCGATGGTCTCTGTATTCACAGCCGCTTCTTCAGAGATGCCACGAATCTCTCCTATAGCCTTCTCCATGTGATCTGATTCCACCAATAAGGTCTGTACAGCCCCACCCATTGCCTCGATCTTCTCTGCAGCACTCTTGACCGCTCTACGTATACGGGAGAAAGAACGTCCGGAAGTATCCACGGCCTCTATCCCTTCGGTTACGCGCTGCTTTGTGTCCTCCATCGTATGAGTGACCAGCGTCATCTCACTATTAATGGCGGTAATCTGCTCTGCAATCAAATGCGCTGATCTCTCTGATTCCTCTGCCAGCTTACGCACTTCAGCAGCGACAACGGCAAATCCACGGCCATGTTCTCCAGCTCTGGCCGCCTCAATAGAAGCATTGAGAGCTAACAGATTGGTCTGACGGGCAATCCCTGTGATTACGCCGACACTGCCCTCAATTTGACCGGTTCTTTCGTTCAGCTTGTCGATTACACTGCCAAGCTCTCCCACCGTTCTATCGATACCATTGATCTTATCCACCACGCTGATGACGGAATCATTTCCTTCCGAAGCAGAGAGTGAAGTCTTGTCCATCATCGCAGACACCTGCTCCATATATACGGAAATATGATCCACTTCGCTTGTCGTCGCCGCTGTACTTTCCATTCCTTTGCGTACACCGATCACCTGCCGTTCCGTACCTGCCGCTACCTCCTGAATCGCTATCGTCATTTGTTCGATCGTTTGGGCATTCTGCTCCGCACTGGCAGTCAGCTCTTCGGCTGAAGAGGAGACATTACTCGTCATCTCCTGCACACCTATGATCATCTCGCGCAGGCTGAGCACCATTAATTGAAAGTTCTCGGCTAGCATGCCAATTTCATCTTTGCGGAAAGCCCCCATGTCTTCGGACAGATCCCCTTTGGCTATCACGGCAGTTGCTTTCCGCAAACGGATCAGAGGCTTCAAGATAGATTGAATATTAAAATAGATTACGATCAGTGCAAGCAGAACGGAAGCTACAATTACAAGCAGCGCTGTATTGCGGATTCCACTCGTTACTGAAGTCACTTCATCTATGCTTATCGTGCCTCCGATTCTCCAGCCCGTAAGCTCATTTACCATAAACGTCATCTTTTTGTGCGTACCCTTGTAGACATAATCAAAAGTACCTTGATCTTCCTCGAACATTGTCTTTATAAAGTCATCGGATGACTCCAGCCCAATAGCCTCTGTTGGATGAACAAGATATTTCTTGCTGTTATCCAGGATAATAATATATCCTTCCTTGCCCACCTTGGTCGCGGTCAATTCTCCTAATGCAGATAGATTGAGATTCAGGGTTATCACCCCGTCACCGCTCTTCAGGACCGTTGATATCGCGATCGCCGTTTCCTGATTCACAGTTTGAAAGGCCGGAGAAATCACAACACCTTTCCCGTGCTTCAGAGAATTAATATAGGCACTTTCCTGTCTGGGATCATAGCCTTCGGGCAGCTTGGCTTCCGAAGCATGGATCGATTGCCCTCTGCTTGTACTAACATATATATCTAGCACATCAGGATGTAGCACAGCATATTCCTTTAATCTGTCCTTCATAGAAGCTACCGTCTCTCCATTTGCCTCACTGTTGGTCCCCTCAGCGGTGAACTCAGCAGCAAAATAAGAAATAGTATCTATTTTTGATTGAATATTCGAGTTGATGATTGCATCTACTGCCTCAACACTTTCGGTAGCATTGTTCACCAGTTGATCTTCCACTTCATGGCTAGCAGATTGATAGGTTCGCCAACCGATAATGATACTGGGCAACAGTAGAACTAATAGGTATGTAAGAATTAATTTGGTTCGGATACTCATACCCGCTTTTTTGTTCATAGATGTCATCACACTCTCTCTCTTCTAATCTTAAAGAAGGACTTATTTACCAGACTTACTATATAATTATATATCCTCCTTTGGAACCGATTTTCCTCCTATCTTTCTTCATTTTTCTCATCATTCTTAAAAATTGTCATATAAACGCAACAAAAAGACCGCCTCAAAGAGAGCGATCTACTCAAATAAGCCTATTTCTTATTATTACCGTAGCAAAAGGCTCCGGTTCTTTCATCCTAGTTCACGTTCTTGTTCTTGCAGTTCGGGCAGACGCCTCCGAATACCACATGAGCATGACCAATGGTATAACCTGTATCCTTGGCCACTGTGTTCATCCAGTCTCGTGGAACTTGGTTCATTACCTCATCAACCGCACCGCAAACCTCGCAAATGATATGCTGGTGATCATCCATGCGGGCATCATATCTGCTGGCAGCCTCACCAAGCTTAAGCTCACGAATCATTTGTTTATCTGAAAGATAACGAAGAGAGTTATATACAGTACCGTATGCTAAGCTATGACCTTGTTCTACTAGCCGGTTCATTACTTCCGCAGCAGTGGGATGGTCATGTGAATTAAGGACGATATCGTAAACGGCTTGACGTTGGGAAGTCAAATTTAGACTTTTCATTGCTATCATCCTCTAACTTATTTTTAGATCAAGTATAAATCGTGAATGTAAGAACGTCAATCCCACTTTTATCCACTCATTACTTTCTCAGTTACTTAATCAATCCTGAATATTTGATGTTAACATCAGCTTTGACCTGAAAATCGAGCCCAGCATAGAGCTCCTTCCACACTTCCATTTCGGTATCATTATTAAAATGTCTAGCTCCATAGTGCAGCCCCCACCCAAAAGGATCCAAACCGCTCGTATGAATTTTTTTCAGTAATGCTAAGATATCATCTTCCAATTCTTTCTCGCCGGCCGTCTGAATTTTTTTCAACAAGCTATGTGTCACCAAATCCTGGCTGCTACTCTCTTCGAGGATCCCTTTAATCTTAATATGGTATCGAATAGTTGCTTTTCCGCTCTCCGTATTTAATATCTTGTAGTCCGAGGATGATCTCTCTGTGTAATACTGATACATGACCCCCTCGATATAGGCTGGCAAATTGGTCCGTAAGTTGGAGCGCGACAGCAGATTGTATAGCCGGGTTTCGTTCGGTGTAAGCACCATCTTGATTTTCTCGCTATCCAGTAGAGCAATTTTATCAATTAAGAACTCACTCTTCCCTTTGGCCTCGATAATCGGCAAAATCGGATCAATACCCTTCTCATAAATATTTCTCATCAACTGAAAGGAATACACACTAGCAATAAAAGGAGACTCCGTTCCCTGACCACTCATCGCCAGAATAAGAGAATTCGATGGAATTCGCTCCGATTCGGGTCGTACCTGCAGCACTTGAAGTGCCTCCGGACGCCCGACTGCAAAATTTACAATAAGCTGGACATCTCTGCGCCGCACGGCCCAATCCATAACATGCTGAATATCTTTGCGTGCGATCCCTTCTCCCAAAATAATCGATTTACAATGGGAATAATCAAGCTCCTTCTCCACTTTTGACTTCATTCTGCGGAGAGCTTCCGAAATACTAGGGGACTCTTCGGTTAATATCTGCATCTTCTCATCAATCTTAGTAACTTCCCCCTGTGGGATGGCCAGTTTCAAGCTGATCTTGAAAGTCCCTTCTTCTTCACCAGGGTCAACACCGATCGCCAGTACGAATATCCTTAAATCAATTTCTTTGAAGTCACAGCCGGCAAGGAGTAGCAGTAATACAATTCCTATTGCACTAAGTGCTTTTCTCACAACCTCTGCCTCCTTACTTTGCGATAACAATAAAACAGCAGAGCGATTAAGAACATCTCACCAAACCAGCGGATCTGTAGAAACCAAATACCCAACACGTTGAGCTGATATTGATCCATCCATATTAAGGAGAGGACCAGTCCGCTAAACAAGCACAGGATGAGCCACTCTTTCCACTGCTCTGCCTTCTGCGATTTTTTTTTCGTAGATGAAATAGCACCTTTGAATAACCCTAACCCTACATGCCAATGAACAATTACGCTCACCAGAGATAAAGTCATGTAGGCAAAATAAAAAATAAACAACATCCGTTCAATAATAAAGGATTCTATCCGGATACTGTCTGCCGTCGAGAACCACGTATATACATGTCTCTCAATCGCAACAGTACCGAAATAACCGATAGGGACTAAAAAGGTTACGAGAAGTACGAGAAGTCCTTCCACCCCTAAAATCCAGACATGCTTTAGCTTTAACCCATGAAATACCCGATTAAAGATGGCTAGATTAATATAACCACTAAAAGAAAAGGTAGCTGCCGAAAGACTCATCAAATCCGGCTTATGCCAGATGTATGTAGTGATCTGCAGAACAGAATCCCAATTGAAGTCCGGATTGGTCAGCGCCTTTACGATTCCATAGACAATTAACGGTAATGTAACGAAAAGAATGATTTCAAGACCATACAAAAGTGATAGTGAATCAAAGCGACAGCAGATGCAGACCAATATCAGAAAGCCGATCACGACAGTATATGGGCTTGAATTCGGACTGACATACCGCAGTGTAATATCTACAAAGGAAAGCAAGGTAACCCCCCCAGCCACACACCATAACCCCGCAAAAAACACTAGTAAGGGTTTGACTAGCAGCTTAGGAAGAAGAGGGGTAAATATTTCCGGAAACCCCTTTCCAGGAAATTTAGCAATCAATACAGTAAATATATAGACAAACAAAGTGCCAAGGACCGTTGCAATCAGTATGGAGAACAAAGCACCGTCAAAGCGTCTGTCTATTAGTTCCCTAGGAACAAAATTAATGATGTTGATCAAGCTGTTCATCAGAAAAAGACAGTAGAAATAACGGCTTTTGGCCATCAATGTTACCCGCCCTTCTTCTTACCAAGGTTATCAAGAAAAAACAATCTGAAATAAGGTTGTCCAAAGCTACGCTGATTGCATAAATACATCGCGAATCCTACAACACAGACCACTACACCAACCATTCCTAGAACAGCGGCAGCTATAAGAAAAATGTACTTCAGCACGCGTATCGACAAGCTCATCATATTCAGAGGAATCAGAAAATTGGATATCGCAACGGCAGAGACTAATATAATCATAATATTACCTACAAGCCCTGCCGCGGTAGCTGCCTGACCTAAGATTAGACCTCCGACTGTCGTGGCCGTAGGACCAATCGCTTTGGGCAGCCGTAAACTCGCCTCGGTCAGAAATTCCATCATCATAAGCATTAAGAGTACTTCCACAAAAGATGGATAAGGCACGGTCGCGCGACTACCCGAAATGAGTAGTGCAACCTGCACACGAATAATCTCTGGGTTATAAGAGGTAAGTGTTACATAGATCGCAGGCAGCCACAACGTCATGCACACACCGATAATTCGGAGTAGCTTTAAGAAACGGCCCACAATAGGAAATTGGATCTTATCATCCATGGATGTAAAAAAATCATTAAATATGGAGGGCAACACTATCGCATATCCCGTTGTATCCAGGAGTATCGCTACTTTTCCTTCAGACAAATTAAACACAACTCTATCAGGTCTTTCAGTAATAATAGACTTAGGGAGTATTCTCAATTTATCACTGCTTATAAACTTCTCAAGTTCTCCCGTAGCCTGTAAAATATCAACCTTTAGGGTATTCATCTTCTCCCTTAATTCCGCTAATACATTATGATCAACACGACTGATGTCGTATAGGATGGCCACTTTTGTTTTGGAGACATCGCCGATGATCATGGTTTCCATTTTGAGATTAGTGGATTGATAGCGACGGCGAATCATGTTCAGGTTAACCGCAATATCCTCCGTTAGTGCATCTGAAGGTCCCTGTGAAATGCTTTCTGCAGACGTTTCACTAACACCGCTGCTCTCTGTACTCATCGCGTCAAAAAAACAAATCACATCATTTATGCTAAGAAGAACGTAGCCACTAAGCAGAAGATCGATCGCTATTTCCTGCGTAGTCTCCTCTTCCGTGCCCGGATACGTCGTAATGTAATCAAGATAAGCGTTAGTATCCCCCATCTCATAGAACGGCGTAATCACATGGCGACTGAGCGTCTGCGAATCTGTAACGCTTTTAATATAAAGTAAGTTGATCTGCCCAAAAGGTGCAACGAGCGTTCTATCAATTAAATCGGCAAATCCGTCCAACTCCCCCTTAATCCATTCCAGAGAAACATTATGCTTATCCTGTTGAACTGACATGGATCATCCCTCCTATTTATCCTGCGCTTCCCAGATGCCACCTTATTTTGGCACTATTTCTCTGAATTCATGCACTGCACATATGAATACGGAGTTTCTTTTAACGCGACTGTGGTAATAAATGAAATGAGCATTGTACAGATGGAGGGATAATAAGATGGATCCACACCGTAAAATAACGCAAGGTCTACCGCAATTTCCAGAATCAATATGGCGTGACACTACAGATTTACCGACCTTTCCAAAGCTGACTGAAGATATTTCTACAGATGTCGCTGTGGTGGGCGGCGGTATTACAGGGATTACAACAGCCTATCTCTTAAGCAAAGCCGGATACAAAGTCGCACTCTTGGAAGCAGGGGAAATCCTCAGCGGTACTACGGGTTTTACAAGCGCCAAGATCTCCACTCAGCACGGATTAATCTATCATCATTTGCTGAAACATTTTGGGGCGGAGAATGCCCGGCGCTATTATCAATCGAACAATGAGGCTATGAATTGGATCTTAAAAACGGCTGAAGAACTTGATGTGTCTTGTGACATGAAACGTGAAGCGGCCTATTTGTACGCTGATACTGAAGATCATAAAACGCTTAAACAGTTGGAAGAAGAGTATAAAGCCTATGAACAATTAGGCCTGCCCGGTGAATGGCTGGATAACGTCTCTATCCCTCTAATGGCGAGCGGTGCGATTAAATTACCAGGACAAACTCGCTTTCACCCCCTGCAATATCTGAAGGCCTTGTTGAAGGTTATCGTGGAAAAAGGTGGCGTGATCTATGAGCATACAATGATGGCGGACAAGGTGGAGAAGAACGAAACGCTTACGCTTTTTACGGAAAAGAATGACTTCCGTATCACCTGCCGTTACGCTGTGTCAGCTTCTCATTTCCCCTTCTACGACGGAGGTGCGTTATATTTCTCGCGACTGCATGCTGAACGTTCCTACTGTCTGGCGATCCAGCCTGAAACGGATTTTGAGGGTGGAATGTATTTAAGTGCCAGCGAACCAACCCGTTCTCTGCGTGCAGTGGAGTGGGAAGGCCAGAATCTGATTATCGTCGGGGGTGAGAATCATAAGACGGGCCAAGGCATTTGCACGATAGGTCATTATGAGAATCTGGAGCTGTTCGCAGGCCACTTGCTGGGCATCAAATCGATCCCTTACCGCTGGTCAGCACAGGATTTAATTACGCTGGACAAGGTCCCCTACATCGGCAAGATTTCGAACAGCGAAGAGATTTATATCGCTACCGGATTCGGAAAATGGGGCATGACAAGCGGTACCTTGTCCGCTCAAATTATCTCCGATCAGATTCAGCGTAAGGATAATCCATACACAGAGCTATACGATCCATCCCGCTTCAAAGCTGGCGCCAGCCTAAAAAGCTTCTTCGTTCAAAATGCCAATGTGGCAAAAGAGCTTGTAGCGGGCAAAGTAGAAATCGTCCATAAAAAGACAAGTGATTTGAAGGCAGACGAAGGGGCTGTTGTCTTCCATGACGGTAAACGTGTGGGAGCTTATAAGGATCCGGAAGGGACGCTTCATCTGGTAGACAGAACCTGTACACATATGGGCTGTGAATGCGAATGGAACGATGGCGACCGTTCTTGGGATTGCCCTTGCCACGGCTCCCGTTTCTCCTATGATGGAGAAGTCTTAGAGGGACCTGCATCCGTGCCGCTGACGAAGCTTTACGAATAAATCATTTCATTCGTGGAAACAAATGATGGATTAATGGAAAATAACATCGCTATACATGGAAATTTTCAAATCGTTTCCTTCGGCGATTGTGAATGCTCTATAGCATTCAGGTATAATAGGACATGAACGAAGCATTAGCTTCAAAAATGTTTAAAGGAGCGTGACGTTAGAGATGGATTTAAGAGGAAAGAGTGTTGTGATTACTGGTGCAGGCAAAGGGATCGGCAAAGCCTTAGCCATGGCACTAGCTAAGGAAGGTGCTAATTTGGGCCTGATCTCCAGAACTTCAGGCGATCTCGAAGCGTTAAAATCAGCCTTAACGGAAGTATACGACGTTAAAGTCAGCATTGCCGTTGCGGATATCGCTGTACGCGAAGAAGCTGAACGTGCGGTTGCTTTCTTGCAAAATGAGCTTGGAACATTTGACGCATTAATCAACAATGCCGGAATTGCAAAATTCGGCACTTTGGTAGAAATGGACCCTGCCGATTGGGAAAGTCATATCCAAGTCAATCTTTACGGTACCTATTATGTAACTCGCGCTGCGCTGCCAGCTATGATTGAGAAAAATGGTGGAAATATCATCAATATCTCTTCTACCGCTGGAGAACGCGGTTTCGCAACAGGCTCGGCTTACTGCGCATCCAAGTTCGCACTGATGGGCATGACCGAAGCTCTCGCACAAGAGGTGCGTAAGCACAACATCCGCGTCGTAGCCTTGACTCCAAGCACTGTTAACACCGGATTAGCTTCCAACGCTGGACTTAAAATCGGTGACGAAGACCGCATGATGCAGCCTGAGGATGTAGCTGAATTGGCTTTAACAGCCTTGAAGCTGCCGGATCGTGTCTTCCTAAAAACAGCAGGACTCTGGACCACTAATCCGCAATAAAAGGGAGCAGCTGGTTCTACGCCATGCTCTGATTGCACTTGTTCAGGAGAATGCGGCTGGATGTAGGAGGAAGAAGCTTGGATTGTTTTATTGCAATTTGTGATCGATAATCCCTCAGGCTCTAACTCCTCTCGATGCTCTGATTGCACTTTGTGCAATAGAATGTCTCTGGTGGCGGCTAAAACTTGGTTTGATTGCACTTTGTGCAATCAAACTGGGGAAAAACACTACTTTAGGCGATTTAACCTTAATTCAATTGTACAGAGTGCAACAGAATACCTTTTGTAGACTAGTTCCTAGCTATTCTGTTGCACATTTTGCAATCAAACTTCACTTTCATCACCAGAGTAGGCAACTGGGGTTTAGGTACTTATTTAATTGTTAGTAATTATAATATTGTGGTGCTTATATTCTTCTTATAGTTGTGATTGGTACTTATAGTTACGATAAGTAATTGTAGTTAAGGGCCGTTACATCGAGCTCTAGTCACTACTAGGCGTTCGAGTAGCAATAGTTGCACTTTGTACATCTATTCAGCGTAATTAGAGGATCCTTCACACTTTAATTGCACTCTGTGCAACTAAAAGCAGGCAATTTTCAACCATTCGCCAAATTCATGGAATTTAGTTGCAGAGAATACACTTATCGCTTCGTTTTTAACGAAACAGAACTTTTAAGTGTATAAAGTGCAATTATATATTCAACCTATTGTTTATGTATGGATATCACACTACTGAACGGAGGTTTACCTAATATGCTAGTATTAACTAATACTATTAAGGTTAAAGAAGGTCATGGTGAAGCCATTGCTCAACGTTTCGGAGGAAATAATGGTGTACAGGATATGCCAGGATTCGTCCGTATGGAGGTGTGGCAAGGAAGTGCCAAAGAAGGTGTTGAGGAATTAAAGATCTGTACCATGTGGGAGAATGAGGAGGCATTTAAAGGCTGGACCTCCAGTGAATCCTTCCGTCAATCACACCGCGGTGCTGGTGGCAATGAAGCCATTCTTGGTGCTTCGATCGACAAGTATAATCTGATGATCAGCCGAACACCCGGCACTAGCAATTAAGTGTAGAGAATGGACAACTAATCGTAAACTCTTCGCACAGCTAGCAATTGGACCATCATCGCTATCTATAATAAGCATTGGGTTTCGACCATGACAATAACAACAGGGATGCCCTAAGCCAATATGGCTTTGAGACATCCCTGTTTGTTTTTACAGTGTGTCGCTTATTGCTCACTACTACGAGACAGAGCTTGCTCCACCTCTTGATGTTTCCCCGGCCAGAATGCCCATCGACCAAAAAGTGTCGTAATAGCGGGCACAAGGAACGGACGTACTACGAAGGTATCAAGTAGAATACCTAGAGCGGTGATGATACCAAATTGCACAAGCACCTGAATCGGTAAGCTAGCTAATACAGCAAAAGTACCTGCCAGAATGAGGCCCGCAGAGGTAATTACTGAGCTGGTCTCATTTACGCCTTCCGCGATGGCCTGCTTAAGCGGCATGGTCTTACGCTTTTTCCAAATATTCGAGATCATAAAGATGTTGTAATCTTCTCCAAGTGCCACCAGGAATACAAAGGAATAGAGCGGGATCGCTCCCTGAATGGCATCTGCGCCCATCACATAATGAATGATAATCCAGCCTAAGCCAAGTGCAGAGAAGAAGGAGAGAATGACCGTTCCGACCAGATAAATAGTCGCCACTATCGAACGCAGATATATCAACAACAGCAAAGTGATCAACCCGATAACAACAGGGATAATCAGATCGGTGTCACGATCTCCGATTTTTTTGGTATCATACTGCGTCGCTGTCTGACCACTTACCCACACATGATCTGAAGGATTCTCTACCCCTACATCAATCAGCGCTTGCTCTGCTGTTGCTAGAAGGGCTGGAATATGCCCCATCGCTTCAAGTGAATAAGGATTGTTCTTAAATTCGATATCATAACCCAGAATATCCTTGTTCACAGCGCCCTGCTGCGGATCGGAAACCGTGTCCACATACGTGAGCCCTCCGAGAATGACTTTAAGATCCTCTCCACTCGCTTGCCCCTTAGTATCAATAATCAGTTTAGCGGGTGCTAGTTCTCCCGGAGAAAACTGCTTACCGATGAGGTCGAACCCTTCGCGGGACTCCATATTTTTAGGAAAAGAAGAGAGGATATCATACGTAAACTTGATTCCACTAGAGAATGAAGCCAGAATCCCCAGTCCGATGACAGTCACTCCTACGATAGCCCAAGGTCTGGAAACTACAAATCCGCCAATCCCTTTTTTATGGGAGACTTTGGGTTCTGGAGCTGGTTTTCCTTTAGCCTTAGCCCGTTCAACCTCCATTTGCGGCGTGCGCGGAATGAATGGGAAGAACGAGGTCCGTCCGAAGATCGCCAAAAGTGCAGGTACAAGCGTTAAGCTAGCAATTCCCATAATGAAAATCGACACGCTGAACGGTATTGCAAAACGATGATAAGCTCCATACTTAGCCAGCAATAACGCAAACAGCGCGAGCACGACGGTGAAGCCACTCATAGCGATGGCGCCTGAAGATTCGGTTATGGAGCGAAGAAGCGCACGACTCTTACTCTCTTCTACCTTCAACAACTGCCGGAACCGTGAGATCAGGAACAAACAATAGTCCGTACCCGCACCGAACAACAGAACTGTCATGATGGATACTGCCTGTGAATCCACGGTGATCCAGCCTTCTTGCGCCATTTTTCCAAGAATCGGACTAGTTACACCATAAGCGAATCCAACTGCAATAAGTGGAATAAACGCCAAGATCGGCGAACGATAAATCACTAATAAGAACACCAGAACAAGCATAACCGTAGCAATTAACAAGGAAACGTCAGCGTTCTGAAACAGGCCTGAAGCATCTATAGAGATGCCCACTGGACCCGTAACACGTAAACTCAGGTCTTTTCCATCTACCTTAGCCGCGGAGGGGTCTCCACCCGTCTCTGTGTTTATGATCTTCTTCATTTCTGTCACAGCTTCACCGAGCTGATCACTATCTGCCGTTTTATCAAAAAGCACCGGGGTTACCAGTGTACTAAGATCCTCAGATAATGAGGCTTGCAGTGCCTGCGGCGGCAGCTTCCCTAGTGGGGGAACAAAGTTCTGATGGGGTAACGGTTGCTGCTCCAACTTGTTGTATACAGCAGTGATATGTACTAAATCGTCTTGCGAAAGCCCACCTTCTCTATGCCATACGAGCAATGCAGGTACTCCGCTTCCACTTGGAAACTCTTGTTCTGCAATTGCTGTTGCCTGTATTGATTGTGCATCATCTGGGAGATTGGGCGCATTATTAGCAACTTGAGAATTCACTGCAGGCCATAATAGGGTAAGTGCACCTACTAGCACTATCCATACGAGAAGAGTAATCCATTTCGTCTTTTTTCCTGCCACCCATTTACCGTAGCCTGACATTCCCTTCATCCTCTCCTTTACCTTCCCGCCTTAAAAATGAGCCGCGGGTCATTTTTTTAATTCTATCATATATATGCTTTAATTTTTAATCAAACTTTTTTTATTTTCTGAAAAATCAAAACACCTCATCACATATAAAATACCCCTCTCTTCACATATAAAATCAGCAACATGTGAAAAGAGGGGTTTATGGTTTGCTATACTTTTTCTTTCACTTCAACTTAGCCTGCGTCCAAATCTCCTTCGGAGAACTGACTGTTGTAAAGATCAGCATAGAATCCGCCTTGTGCAAGCAGTTCCTCGTGATTGCCCTTCTCGATTACACTACCTTGATTCATAACAAGGATAAGGTCAGCATCTCGAATCGTCGAAAGACGGTGAGCAATTACGAAGCTGGTTCTGTTTTGCATCAATGCTTTCATTGCTTTTTGAATCAACAATTCTGTCCGTGTATCGACACTGCTCGTTGCTTCATCAAGAATGAGGATCGATGGATCGGCCAGAATCGCACGAGCAATCGTAATCAGCTGCTTCTGACCTTGTGAAATATTAGAAGCTTCTTCATTTAACACCGTATCATAGCCAAGTGGAAGTGTGCGGATAAAGTGATCGGCATGAGCAGCTTTGGCAGCACGAACCACATCAGCTTCTGAGGCACCTTCACGTCCGTATGCAATGTTATCGCGGATCGTACCATTGAACAGCCAGGTATCCTGAAGCACCATACCAAATTTGCTGCGCAGGTCACTCCGTCTCATATTGGTAATATTGACACCATCAATGATAATTTCCCCATCATTAAGCTCGTAGAAGCGCATCAACAGGTTAATCAGAGTGGTTTTACCAGCACCAGTAGGGCCGACAATCGCTATGGTCTGACCTGGACTAACCTCAATATTCATGTCCTCAATCAGAATCGCATCTTCTTTATATCCGAACTTCACATGACGGAACTCAACGGAACCTTCCGGAGTACCTTCATCAAGCTTCGCAAGCGAAGTATTAACTTCACTAACTTCTTCTTCTTCATCCAGAAGTTCAAATACCCGTTCTGCGGAAGCAATAGTGGATTGAATAATATTCGCAATATTAGCCGTTTGTGCAATCGGCTGAGTGAACTGACGGGAATACTGAATAAAGGCTTGAATATCCCCGACATCGATCATTTTTTTAGTAACAAAGATACCGCCGACTACACAAATCATTACATAACCCAAGTTACCGATAAACATCATGAGCGGCATAATCATACCGGACATGAATTGGGCACGCCAACCAGAGTCGTAAAGCTTATCGTTAATTTCATCGAAATCCTTAAGGGACTGCGGTTCACGACCAAAAGCTTTAATAATCCGGTGACCTGTATACATTTCTTCTACATGACCATTCAACTGACCGAGTGACTTCTGCTGTCCGACAAAATAAGTCTGCGAGCGCTTGGAGATAGCCATAATTACAACGAAGCTGAGTGGCAATGTAACAATTGTAATCAGCGTCAGCCATGGGCTGATGGTAAGCATCATTACGATGACACCGATAATGGTGACAATAGAAGTAATCAGTTGAGTTAAGCTCTGCTGCAGTGTAGTACTGATGTTATCCACATCATTCGTAGCACGGCTTAGAATTTCCCCATGGGTACGGGAATCAAAATATTTCAAAGGCAAACGTTCCAGCTTGCTGTTGATCTGCTCACGCATGTCGTAGACGACCTTCTGAGCTACGCCAGCCATTACGTACTGCTGAATATAGCTAAATAGAGCACTAAGCAAATACAGACCCGCAAGTATGATCAGGATATCATTAATGTATCCAAAATCAATGGAAGCTCCCTCAACACCCATTAATTTACCGTAAGCACCTTCGAATAGTTTAGTTGTTGCTTTACCCATAACCTTAGGACTGAAGATACTGAATACAGTACTGGCAATTGCCATTACAAGAACGATAATCAATTGAACCATACGAGGTCTTAAATACTTAATCAGACGACGAAGTGTACCCTTGAAGTCTTTAGCCTTTTCTGCAGGCATCCGCATGCCAGGGCCGCCACCAGGTCCAGGACCTTTATGGGTGCGCGGAGCTGCAGCTCTATTGTTTTGTTCACTCATGCTATTTCCTCCTCTGACAGCTGCGAGGATACGATCTCGCGGTACACATCACTGCTCGCGAGCAGTTCACGGTGAGTGCCCATTCCGGCGATTTCACCCTCATCAATAACAATAATCCGGTCGGCATCCATAACGGTACTAACCCGTTGAGCTACGATTAGAACAGTGGATTCCGTGGTTTCATCTTTGAGTGCCGCACGAAGCTTAGCATCTGTTTTGAAATCAAGTGCAGAGAAGCTGTCGTCGAACAGATAAACTTGAGGTTTTCTCACAAGCGCACGTGCAATGGACAGCCGCTGTTTCTGACCACCAGAGACATTACTACCGCCTTGAGCAATTTCCGAATCAAATCCATCTTTCATTGCTGACACGAAATCGTAGGCCTGAGCTACCTTGGCTGCATGAATGATTTCTTCATCGGTAGCATCCTCTTTACCGTAGCGAATGTTTTCGTTAATCGTACCTGAGAACAATACCGCTTTTTGAGGGATGTAACCAATTTTGCTCCGTAGCTCTTCCTGAGTCATCTCACGCACATCTACTCCGTTAACACGTACAGCACCTTCGTTAACATCATAGAACCTTGGAATCAAGCTAAGCAGCGTAGATTTACCTGAACCAGTACCCCCGATAATCGCAGTAACTTCACCTGGGCGAGCACTGAAGCTAATTTTCGAAAGTGCAGGTTGTTCCGCGCCAGGATAAGAAAAGGAGACATTATCGAATTCAACAAAACCACGCATATGATCACGGCCGTCTTTTTTAGTTGCTTGAGCCGTTGTTTGTAATTCACTCTCTGATGGATCTGTGAACTCCGGCCGCATATCGAGCACTTCATTGATACGCAAGGCTGAAGCTGAAGCACGAGGAATCAGCACGAACATCATCGACACCATAATCAGGGAGAACATGATTTGCATCGCATATTGAATAAATGCCATCAGTGAGCCGACTTGCAAATCTCCATCGCCAATTCGAATCCCACCAAAGTAAAGAATTGCGATCATGGAAAAGTTCATAACAATCATCATAAGCGGCATCAAACCGGCCATGATTTTATTTACTTTGATCGCTGTGTCAGTCAGATCACGGTTAGCCTCGGAGAAGCGTTTATTCTCATGATCAATCCGGTTAAATGAACGGATAACACGGATACCCGTCAAATGTTCACGTAGAACCAGATTTAATTTATCCAGCTTGATCTGTATCGCTTTAAACAGTGGTAATCCCTTCATCCCGATAAAGAAAATTGCGCCAACGAGTACCGGAATAACTACTACAAAGATCAATGATAATTTCGCATCTTCAGATACCGCCATGATGATACCACCAATCATCATCATCGGTGCACCGATCATCATACGCAGCATCATAGTAAGTACGGTCTGTACCTGCGTAATATCATTCGTTGTACGGGTAATTAAAGATGCGGTACCGAGCTTATCGAATTCATGCAGCGTGAAATTCTCTACGTGGTTAAACACACGAGCACGGGTAAGTTTACCGAACCCTGCTGCCACTTTTGCTGATAAATAGCTGGCAATGACTGAACATAAGGCCCCGCCCCCTGCAACTAAAAGCATGAAGCTACCTATTTTCCAAATAAAAGTACGATCTCCCTGAACAATACCCTTGTCGACGATGTCGGACATCAGCGTAGGGAGGTATAAGTCGCCCATGGACTGCAAGAACACAAGAATTAATACAGCACCAATAGCTACTCGAAATGGCTTCAGTTGTTTAAATAATTTAATCAAGCTTCTCATCTCCGTTCATTTGTAGCCTATCCCAATTAGGTGGTGGATTATCCTCAACGAATGCATGTACTTTCAGCAACAGTTCTGTGAGCTGCTTAGTCTCTTTTTCACCTAAGTAACGAACGAGCTCATCAAACATTGCGTCTCTATATTGCTCTGCTCTTCGTGTGAGTTTTTTTCCACTCTCCGTCAATTTCACGCGTACGACTCTTCGGTCCGAAGGATCTGCGTGTCTTTCCACCATCTGTTTCGCCTCAAGACTATTAATCAACTGCGTAATAGTTGGAGGTGTGAATCCGAGAAGTCGGCTGATTTCAGATATCTTTAGACCCTCATCATCAGAATGATTCCATTTTTCAATGCATATCATTAAAGTCATCTCACTCGGCTTATGGCCTTCAACACCCTTTTGCCATTGGCCTTTATGCAGCCGTTTCATCGCCGCAAAAAGCTCGTGTGCGACTGAATTTTCAGTATTTTCTGTATTTCCTCCGTTTATCCCAATTTCTTTCACCTCTAATTTAGTTAGGTCAGCTAATTATTAAACACTGTATTATTTAGGCTACCTAATTATATTTTCGGTGCAACGCTTTGTCAAATTTTGAATACGGTATCAATTATTACGAAAAAGAAAACTCCCCAGCACAATGGCAAGGGAGTCCAATTTCGTATATGTATTACTCTGTATTATAAGAATACTGAATAGATTTCAGTATTCTTAGAACCAAGCTCCATGCTCGTACGTTGTAATGCCTCCATTGCTTCCAGAGCCTACAGGTCCGATAATGATGAAGCTAAACAATGCTAACACGCTTACCATCATCAATAGTGATTTTTTCATTCTTTCTCACCCCCTTTACTAATTCTCTATATTTCTCCTGTTGAGCAGTATTAGCATAATCTCTACTCATTTCAAATAAAGTTATACAATTAATGAAGTCTTTTCCATTGTTCTGCTTAATAGATAACTCGAGAGATTTCACAAGATAATCCACGCCTGTAACATAACGTTTCCTATTTATTTGATAGATCGCTACTTGATAGTACAAACGGAATACACGGTCCACGTTATTCGGCTCCTGAAACCCTTCAAATCTCAACATTTCTCGTGAGAATCGTGTAAGTATATTATCAGCAGAGAACCCATATCGATTAGCCGCATCCATAATGGTAATAAGTCCTGCCAAGATTTCGCCCGGGTGATCTGCCAAAAAATCCGTATAGCTAGGCAAGACATCCACATTGCCCATCAACATCTCTATCGTGAATCCATTACCAATTGCGAATAACCGGAATTGCTCTACAGCCTGACGACCTTCTTCGTTAATCATTTCAAACCAGCTAAGATCTGCATAGCCTGCAGTATACTTCTTAGCTTCCTCATATTTACCCTGCTTGGTAAGTGAGATTGCTTTAAGTAGATATCCATGTCCATAATAAACAACAAGCGGACGTTCAGTATGAAGAACTTCCCTTCTTCTATCCTGACTTTTTCGTAATTGGTCACGATAAACAGCATTGGCCAACGTTCTTAGTTCATCCGCGAACGACTCCATTTTAATCCATCGCCGAAGATCAAAGCTCAACTGCGTTAGAGTAAGTAGACCATCTAACTGCATATTTTCTGGCAGTCGATTCCTGAAAGGTTCAAATGTAATAACTGCATGCAGCTTCTCATCTGAATCGACAATTGATAAGATTGCTCTAAAAATACGATAATGACTGATAGCCAATCTCTCTGAGTAACTGTCGGACTCATTCTCTGCTACAATTTTATAGAAAAACATGGATTCATCTATTTTACCTTTATTAAACAATTTTTCGGCTATCGAATAAACGATATCTAGCGATTTCGGATATTCCAATAACTTGCTTAATGTTTCATCAATGCATTGCTGCTTACCTAGTTCAGCGCAACGTATTAAAAAAGGCTCAACCCTGCGGCGTGAGACCTTCTCCTCATTGAAGCATTCATCAACGTACAGTGGATACAACCAACCATCCGGAAAACCAAAGGCTTTAATGATTGCATCTATTTGTCCCAGGGACATAGGCTTCGGTGGATTCCCATGCAGAATTGCGCTGAGACTTCCACGATTCAGGCCACAAATTTTTGAAAATGAGGCGAGATTATGGCCGGAGCGGGACAGATTTTTCTCAATTTCTGAGCGTATAGTTGTTAACTTTCCCTCCACTCGGCACCCCCAAAGTTCGACTTGAAAAGATTCTATTAATTGACATTATAGGTGAAAGTTATGGATTGTACAACCAATAGATTGTACGACAAAAAGAGGAGCGTATTTCTCTCCTCTTTATCGGTTGGATCTTTGTAATAGTGTAATTCTATGGATGTATCGAGTTTAATTTATTGTAATAGCGGCTTTTGAGCTTCAGCAGTAAGCTGTTGCACTTGCCTTGCGACTGCGCAAGTTCTCCATCATCTTATGTTGTGCCAGCAAAATATAACCGTCCAATCGCTCGCTTAGCTCTAGGACAGCATGGTCACTAAGACTCCGTTGCTCCGCGACTTCCAGCAATTCGCATCTAAGGCTCTCTATAGTCACAAACAGCTCATCTTCTCTGTAGTCTCTTCTATAAGCTTTCTCGGAAGAACCTTGATATAGTGTCACAACTCTCTCCTTCTCTCTATCAACATCTCTTCCTATCATAATCCATGATACCAAAAAACATATTTTCAAAAAAAAAGAAAAATTTGCAGAACATCCACAAAAAATAAAATAGCTATTTATTCGGATGCTCTATAGGCTCGTGGGGAAGCTCATTTGGATACTGTTCTCTCAATAGTCCCTTTGCAAAAGAAATCCATTCACGTGCTGCGAATGATAAATAACGGTCTCTACGCCAAGCCATAGCGATCTGCCAAGGAATTACCGGATCTGTCAAAGGAATAACTACCAATCGTGAGCGATCCATGTCACGGCAAATGGTTTCCGGCAATAATGCGATTCCCATTCCTGCGGCTACCATCTTGCTGATTAAGTCCCATTGTGAACTCTCATATATAACCTTCGGCTGAAATCCAGCTTTTACACATTCCGTAATAATCCGATCGTGCAGCGTGAAATCCTCTCGAAATAGCACGAACTCCTCTTCTGCCAGCTCACTTAGCGGAACAAGCTCTGCCTCGGCCAGCCGATGTCCCATAGGCAAAATAAGATTCAGCTTCTCTTCAACAAAAGTAAAACAATGAAGTTTGGCTGTATCTACAGGCAATACAACCATTCCAATGTCCAGCAGTCCCGTTTCTACATCTTCCTCCACTTTTTTGGCCCCATCCTCATGAAGACGAATCGTAACCTGCGGATAACGTTTATGAAATTGACCAATCACCGATGGAAAAAAGCTCGCTCCTACCATTGGAGGCAGGCCGATGCGGATGTGGCCCTGCTCCAGATTCCGTAAGTTATCCAGTTCGGAAGACAAGCTAGCGAAAGACTCCACGATATTTTGCGCTTTGGTGAACAAAATTTCCCCTGCGTCTGTAAGCCTCACACTCTTCCCTTCACGATAAAACAAGTCTGCCTCCAGTTCGACCTCCATATTCCGAATCATTTTACTGATCGTGGGCTGTGTTATATATAATGATTCAGCAGCTCTGGTAAAGCTTTTCATTCGTGCCGCTTGAACGAAATATTCTAATTGTCGGATATCCATTTATGTGCCCCCAATCCATAGACAAAAGGAATGTCATTTATTCGATCTATTCATTTTACCTATGAAAACAATTGATGTAAACTTTCATTATCATGAAAGGAGCGAAGCCTTATGAAAAAGATTGTTATAGGCTTGCTGCAGGTAGCGGGACTTATGTTATTCTCTTTACTTATTAATGCTGTGACCCCATTATTGCATATCCCTATTCCCGGAAGCATACTCGGAATGATTATATTGTTTCTCCTGCTTGAGTTCGGTGTCATTCGTCTGAATTGGGTAGAGGTTGGTGCTTCTTGGCTACTCGCCGAGCTCCTGCTGTTCTTCATTCCATCTGCTATAGGTGTAATGAAATACGCTAATATTCTGGAAACGGATGGATTACGTATTCTTGCCGTTGTCGTCTTAGGCACATTTGTTGTGATGGCTAGTTCCGGATTACTTACCAGTAGAATTTATAAAGCGAAGGAGCGGAAAGAATCATGTTAAACGCTCTGCTGTTCTTTGGCCTCACGGTCGCGGTGTATTTACTCGCGAAACGTATCTATGCTTCTACCGGTAAAGTCTACACCTCTCCATTAATCATCACACCAGTGATTATGATCATTTTTCTGCTTATAACAGGCATTACTTATGACTCATACAATGCGGGAGGAAAATGGCTGACGGATTTGCTGCAACCAGCAACCATGGCCTTTGCCATCCCTTTGCATAAGAACTTCAAGGTACTCAAAAAGCACGCCGCCGAAATTGCGGCAGGCGTGCTATCAGGGACGATAGTTGCGGTGATCTCTTCCATTCTGCTCGCCAAATGGCTGCATGTTAGCGGCGATCTGGCAGCTAGTCTGGTCCCGCGTTCGGTAACTACACCGATCGCTATGAGCATCTCGCAAAGTATCGGCGGTGTACCGAGTATTACGGCAGTCTTCGTCATTATTACCGGGATACTTGGTACAATGATGGGCCCTACTGTACTTCGCATCTTCCGCATTGAGAATGAAATTGCGCGCGGTGTATCGCTGGGAACCGCTGCACATGGTACAGGAACATCCAAAGCCTTCGAGCTTAGTTCACTGACCGGAACCATCTCCAGTATTGCGATGATTCTGTCCGCGCTGTTATCTATAGGTGTGGCGCCAGCTTTGCTCGCGATATTCCTCCACTAGGCTAACCCAGCTTGGGCCAAGGGCATGTCTCTTTAGTACATCTAAAGTAGCATGTCCTTTTTCTATGAATTGAACCTTAGAACTTAACAGGCAATCCGCTTTGCGCTGAATCATAGGCCGCACAGGTGACTTTGAGGGTATTGTATCCATCCTCATAATCGCATAAAATGCGCGAGCGATCCCCCGTCCGTACAGCATGTATGAAGGCTTCACTTTCTACTAAATATGGGTTTCCTGTATTCGCAAATTCGGTGCTATTGCCGCTTCGCACTTCCAAGAGACGATCCGGGTTCCAGTCCAAAAGTCCCCGATCATTATAGAAGCTAAGACCTACACTTCCCACCTCATCAGGTAAAACGCATGTATTTGAAATATTAGCAATAATTCCATTTTCAAGCTTCAGGGATACGGTACCTACATCTGCCACGCTCACACCTTCATGCTGCTCATGCATAATCCGGTTTCCGAACATGCCGTAAACTTCCTTTACTTCTCCGGCTAGATAGCGCACCAAATCAACGATATGTGTAGTCTGCTCTGTGAATTGTCCTCCGGATTGCTTCTGATCACGCCACCAAGCTACGCCTGGCATGCCGCCCATCCATTGCCCCATAATCATACCGACTTTGTCACCACGCAAAGTTTCTTTCAGACGTTTAATGTTCTCCTGATAGCGGAAATGATATCCTACCGAGGTTAACAAATTATGTTCTTTGATATCCTGAAGTAGGCTTGCGGGAATTTCAGTAGTCATACTAAGCGGTTTTTCTATAAAAAAGGGAATATCCCTCTTGATTAATGATCGTTCGATCGCGCCATGAGATTGTGGAGGCACACAAATATAAACAGCATCGAGCTTCTCCGCATCCAGCATCTCCGTAATATCACCATATCCAGCAGCATCGTAAGGACGTGCCATATCTTCGCCTTTAGCCTTACTGCTTCCGCAGACCGCCTGCAAACGGACATTATCCATCTCTGCTAGTAAATCAGCATGTACCTTAGAGAACCAACCGGTACCCACAATACCCACTTTTAATGTCATTCTTTTTCCTCCTGCCGATTGATTATGAATACCTTTTCATAGATTATACCCTCTTATGAGCGGATAAGATAATCTCTCCATTCTTCGGGAAGCAAATGCATGTAAGGACTCTGCAAAAAGCGATCATCCGCAAGCACAATAATGCCTGTATCTGTCTCACTTCGAATCAGTCTGCCTCCAGCTTGCAATACCTTGCACATTCCCGGGTAGACATAAGCATAATCAAAGCCATTTTTACCTCTGGCATTAAAATACTGACGCAGCAGATTACGCTCAAGACCAAGCTGTGGTAGGCCAACTCCAACAACCATTACCCCGTTGAGACGGTCTCCTGGCAGATCTACACCTTCCGAAAAGATCCCTCCGAGTACAGCAAATCCTAACAGCGTCTCGTCATTATCTGGACTAAATGCTGCTAAAAAACTTTCTCTAGCCTGCTCACTCATGCCTGTATCCTGCATCAAAGTCCGTACTTCGGGGTAATTCTCCGTAAAGGCCTGATATACGTTTTGTAAATAGAGATATGAAGGAAAAAACACCAGATAATTGCCCTTCTTTGAAACCATTTGATTCAATGCCTGAGTTAACGGGATGAGGGAAGCTTCCCGGTCATGATAACGTGTGGAGACAGGCAGCACGGTCACTTCCCATTGCTCCTTCTGAAAAGGAGATAAGACCGTTAAACTGTAATCTTCCTCCACCGCACCAATCATATCCCGATAATACGATAATGGAGAAAGCGTAGCAGAGAACAGAATCTGACTTCGAAAGCTCTTGGACATTTGTCGGAGCAAATGCGATGGATCCAAATTAAATAACTTCAAGTACACATCGCCGCGCCGAACCTCAGCATAAGTTATGTAGCGTTCATCATAGGTCTTAAAGGTGCGAAGCATCCCCTGAACTGCAAAATAGGTATCCAGGAGAACATTCTCTCCTTCTCCATTCTGAGGAACAATGCTGGCGCTCGGGTGAATAAGTTCCTGTTCCGCCTCCAAAGAAAATATCTCAAGCAAGGCTGGCAGCTCCTCCGGGAACGAAGCCCACTGCCCTTGCCCCTCTTCATTACAAATTTTGCGAAGGGAGATAAAAAAAGCATTCACCGATTTAGCTGCAGCACTCAAATTACGGTTTACTTCCTTGTACTGACGCTGGACTTCTAGAAAGGGGGCCTTCAGCAAAGAGGCAGAGAACATCTCTCGTCCCCGGTCTACCAGATTATGTGCTTCATCTACCAGAAGCACCGTTTCTCTCTTTCTCTCCTCTGTTAGCCGTTTCAGGCTGATCCGAGGATCATATATATAATTGTAATCGCAGATCACCGCATCGCAGGCATAGGCTGCATCCAGCGAGAACTCAAACGGGCACACTTTATGTTTGTGAGCATACAGTGCTAGGGTGTCTCTGCTCATCAGTGTCTCATGCTCTAACAGATCCATTACCGCATCATTAATCCGATCATAATAGCCTTCCGCATAGGGACAGGAATCCTTACCGCAAATCCCTTCATCATGAAAACAGGTCTTCTCTTTAGCAGTAAGTGTGATGACATGCAGCTGAAGTCCCTGCGTCAGCAGCAGCGAGATTGCTTCCTGCGCGGCAAAACGGGTAACCGTCTTAGCCGTTAAATAGAACAATCCTTTAGCTTGTCCTTCGCCCATTGCTTTAAGGACCGGGAACAGCGTCGACATTGTTTTTCCGATGCCTGTGGGCGCCTGAGCGAACAGACTGACCTTTTCTACGATGGATTTGTACACCGCTCCGGCAAAATGCCGTTGTCCCTTTCGATAAGAAGGAAACGGGAATTGTAACTCTCGAAGGCTCTGCTCTTTCTTAGCATCATGACGAACCATCATCTCAGCGTACGGAGCATATCTGGCTACGGTATCATTAGCAAATGAGATCAGTTCATCTAAAGACAACGTTCGGTACAAGCTTTTTTGCTCATCAGTAGCCCGGTGGACATAGGTAAGCTTTACTTGAATAGAAGAAAGCTCCTGCTCCAGCGATACCATATATGCGTACATCAGCGCCTGAGCCCAATGAACCTCATGTCCCTCTTCCAGCATATCCAGCAGTCCGGAGGTTGATTTGATTTCTTCGACGATTAGGCTCCCATCCTCCGAAACAAGCAGTCCATCACAGCGCCCATCTACTATATAGAGTAAGCTACCATAAGGGATCTCTGTTTTCAGATAGACCTCCTTGCGGTCGCCTTCCTTATATTGCTTTTGGATTTTCTGATGAATTCGTGTTCCTTCAACCATAGAGGAAGTACCATGAAATCCAGGCTCAATACTACCGCTGCGAAAAACATACTCGACGAGAGTTCTAACGGATAGGGTTACAGTATGATCCAACTATTCTCACCTCCCTTAATTAGCCATATATCCTTTTTGTTCCCAATGTCTATTTCGGTCCTTTAATCGCTGTATAACCCCATGGGATAGCATAAACATTATCTTTCACCCATGCGTGTTTAACTTTACGCACTCCACAAAGCTTATACTTACGCTTTCGGTTTTTGACTTTCTTCTGCTAGCCCTGCATAATAAATTTTATTACTATGGAGTCATTTTGTCTTGGTGCTGTTTCGTCCTGTTTGAGAAATGGCGTTTTATCATGTAGAAAGAGGGGGAAGCTGTGTCATCCTTTAATATTAAACGTTGGATTATTAAACCTTTTGTGTTTTTCACAATACTTTTTATCCTAAAAGCATTTCTGGCTTGGGGCGTCATTTTTGATGATGTGCTGCCTTGGAAATCATTACTGACAGAAATCCCTTTTGCCTGGGCGCTCTTCTGTATTATTGAGCGGTTCGCCTCCAAACGAAAGCTTGGATATTACATGACAGTCAATTTATTAGTAACAGCCATCTTTTTCGCAGCCATTATGTATTTTAAATATTATGGTGTCATTGTAACTTACCATGCCGCAGAACAGGTGAATCAAGTCACAGCTGTCAGCAACAGCGTATTCTCACTTATGGATCCTTACTACCTGTTAATCTTTACAGATATAATTGTCCTAGGAGGCTATTTCTTCTTTAATAAGAAAGGCCGTGTCTATAAAAAAGAGAATATCAACCGTCGTAACGGAAAAATAAAATATAGTGTTCTATTCGCAGTCTCACTTGGTTTATGCTTGTTTAACATTTTGCCTAATAAGGCTAGTATGAACGAAATTAAGAAAGCTCAGGAGATGGGTATTCTTAACTATGAAGCCTATACGATCTTTGCAAAAGAAGAACCAGAGCTTGTGCAATCAAGTGACATTACACAAGATGCCATCAACAAAGTGAAGGGGATTAATACTGCGGTTAGTTCTCCACTTCATGGCACGGCTAAAGGCAAAAATCTTATTATCATTCAATTGGAATCCTTCCAGAACTTCTTGCTGGGTCTTGAGCTAGACGGGCAAGAGATTACACCGAACCTGAACAAGGTAATGAAGGATAGTCTTTACTTCCCTAATTTCTATCAAATGGTAGGTCAAGGGAATACGTCGGATGCAGAATTCGTAGTGAACACATCCGCCTACATCCCTCCACGTGGTGCGGCAACGATGTCCTATGTGGATAAGGTGCTACCAAGTCTGCCACGCTTGCTTAAAGACAATGGGTATCAGACCGCAACCTTCCACACCAATGTCGTAGAGTTCTGGAACCGTGGTGAGCTGTATGACTCACTGGGCTTCGATCATTATTATGATCGCTCATTCTTTGGTGAAGATGATGTTTTCTTCTTCGGTGCTTCTGATGATACGCTCTATAGTAAAACTGCTGACAAACTGAAAGAAATGAGCAACGAGGGTCAACCCTTCTACGCTCAGATCATTTCGATGTCAGCGCATCATCCATTCACAATTCCTGAGGAAAAATACCGCATGAAGCTACCAGAGCGTTACGAAGGTACTTTTGTGGGTGACTATATCCGTTCCCAGAACTATGCGGATGATGCCTTCGGACATTTCGTAGAAGAGCTTAAAGCGAATGGCGTATGGGATAACAGCGTGATCATGATTTATGGAGACCATATGGGACTGCCTATTTATTCTCTCGATCATGATGATAAGCAATTAATGTCTGAAATTTATGGTCATGAATATTCCTATGCGGATATGTTAAACATTCCTCTGCTCATTCATGCAGGAGACAGTACAGCACCACAGACCTTAGAGCAAGTCGGTGGCGAAGTGGATATTATGCCAACTGCTGCTGGTCTTCTTGGAATTTCATTAGAGAATAACCTAGTTTTCGGTCAAGATCTACTCAGTCAGACTTATAATTTGCTGCCAGAAAGATATTATTTACCTTCTGGATCTTTCATTTCCAGCTCAGGACTGCTTATTCCGGGTAACAGCTTTGAAGATAATACCCAATACCCTATTTATAATGGAAAAGCACCGGCTGCTACTGAGGATGAATACAACCGAGCATTGAGACTTCTACAGCTTTCCCATAGCTATATTACGCAGCTGCCAGACAAACCAATTGAACCTTAGAACTTATCATTATTATATTTCAAAGAAGGCCACCTTCTCTCCGGAGAAGGTGGCCTTCTTTCTGTATCTATAAGCTAAAGCTAGAGATTTACCGTTCCTGATCCTCGATCATACGGTAGTACTCCGCAAACTTTTGCAGCTCTTCCGGCTTCAGTATAGATAAATGCTCAGCAAGCAGCTGTTTTGAACGGAAATGTCCTTCTTCAAGTATTTGCTGACCTTGCTCGGTGATGGTCACCACAACCGCTCTCCGGTCCGATCCATCCGTCTCACGCTTAATAAAACCCAGCGCTTCCAGGCGATCGAGCATCACGGTAATGGCACTTGATTTGACCTCCATAGACTCCGCCAGCTGTACCACCCGCGACTTTTTCTCTTTCGCTACTATATTTAACAGACCCATCTGAGGTACGGTAAGTCCGAGTTCTTTATGCAAAGTCCTTTGAGACATGATCTTACGCTGTACTCTCCACATGGATAATCCAAGACGCTCTATTAACGGATCTAATTGATGCGGCATCCTTGTTTCAACTCCCAATCCGTTTTTTAATAACACAAGCGTACCACTAGAACTGGTCAGGATTCAATGCTTTTGTCTACTAAAGATTTCATAATCACGTTTATTTCCATAATTTTTCCATCAATTTACAATATCCGACACAAAAATACTATATTCTATGTAAGGTCATAGGCTTAACGATACGCTATAATCGTAGCAGTGAGAGCGATTGTCTCCGAAAACATATTTTGTCAAGGTTGGTGCAAAGAATGAAATTGGCAACTAAATTAACTTGGATGATGTTCATCGTGTTACTTCTTGTTGGATCATCCATCGGGTTCTTCGGATACCGTACTGCGTATAAGCAAGTAGATGAAGCAGCAGGTATCGAATTGGTAGGATGCGCCAATATTACAACCGGGCTGATTGACCCATCAGATATTACCGCGCTAATTGCAGGAGATCAAAGCAAATTGGAGGCTGTCGAAGACCGGATCGGTTGGATTGTTGCACATAAGGCTATTTTTAAAGAGGCGTTCATTTTATCGCTAGACGGAAAGATCCTCGCCGCAGATTCAAGCTTCAAAGCAAGAGGTTATAAAGCAGGCGACACTTTTTATTTCTCAGATGAAGAGAAGCAATTGATCACTACATCTAAGCATTCCGCCTACTCCAAGGTTTATACATACGAAGGTACCTCACTTAAGACGGGTTACGGCCCCATCTATCAGGATCATGATCCGTCCAAGCCTATAGTCGCTCTAATGGCTATTAACTTCGATGGCCCATTAATTCAAGAACGGACCCGAGACATCATTGTTCAGCCTTTTATTATCGGGACTTCCATTCTAGTTATTGCTATTGTGGCAGCATATCTCTTAATCCGCCGAATGGTAAGTCCACTAACGAAGCTATCCAGAGGCGTAAATCTTGTTGCACAGGGTGATCTTACTCATGATCCTATTTCATTCAACAGCAAGGATGAGATTGGTACACTAGCTCGAAATTTCAACGGCATGACGCAGAGCTTGCGCATGCTCATTACCGAAGTTAATGAAACCTCCATGCAGGTTGCGTCTTCATCCGAAGAGCTCTCTGCCAGCGCACAGGAAACTAACCGTGCTGGTGAGTACAGTGTCAACGTTTCGATTGAACTTGCCGATGGAGCTAATACACAATTGCAAAATTTGGAGGGTGGATATAAGTCTGTACAAGACTTGTCACACTTCATTACAGAGATTGCAGGAAATGCTGATAATGCAATGAATAATGCTACCAGTAACGCCGAAAAGGCTCGCACAGGTCGAGAAGCAATGGACTCTACTACACAACAGATGAGCATCGTCAGTGACAGCATCACTGATTTAGCTGTCATTATTGAAACCTTGGGTGGCTACTCCAAGGAAATTGAGAATATTGTGGGCACGATTGCGAGCATCGCAGAAGAAACCAATTTGCTGTCGCTGAATGCAGCCATTGAAGCTGCAAGAGCCGGAGAAGAGGGAAGAGGCTTTGCGGTAGTTGCACAATCCGTACGCAAACTTGCCGAGCGATCCGCCCAATCTGCTGCTCAAATCGGACAACTCGTAAGCATCATCGTAAATCAGATGGACCAAGCAGGAGAAACCATGAAGCGCTCTACAGAAGAGATGGATCAAGGTCGGGAATTAATCGTAACGGCAGGTCAATCCTTCTCCGAGATTGAGATGTCCGTCTCTGGGATGGCTTCACAAAGTCAGCAGATTTCCGGAACAGTCCGCGAGCTAGCCTCCATCTCCGATGGTCTCGTTACTACTCTACAGAATATTGTAGACGTCGCTAATCAGACAGCAAGCGGTGCGGAAACATTATCCGCCTCCTCACAAGAGCAGCTTGCAGCCATGGAAGAAGTGGAGTCAGCTGCAGGTTTCCTGTCCTCGCTAGCTGAGAAGCTACAGATTCTAATTGAACGTTTCAAAGTATAATTCTTCTTATTCATGTAAGTTCTTAAACTTAAAGGGGCTAGCGACCAAGCAGAGAAATTCTGCTTGGTCGCTAGCCCCTCTTCTATGTATTGAGATCACGACGCTGCCGTATTTGCTATAAACCACTCACCCAGCTCATGTACAGGCATCGGCCGACCGTAATAATAACCCTGCATGACTCTACAACCCAGTGATTTCAGCAATTCAATCTGCTCTGGTGTCTCCACACCTTCCGCCACGACTTCCATATTAAGATGAGTCGCGATCGCAATAATATTGCTGATAATAGCTTTCTTGGAGTGCATCTTGCTGTTACGAATAAATACTTGGTCAATCTTGAGTGTGTTCACTGGGATTTCATCCAAATTACCAAGGGAGGAGAAGCCTGTCCCAAAGTCATCCAGCGATACTCTTACCCCAAGCATTCGAAGTCTAGACAGCTGTGCAACCGTCTCTTTCATGTTATGCATCGCAATGGACTCTGTAATCTCCAGTTCGAGAAAGTGTGGCTCTAATTCTGCACATGTGAGTGCTTCCGCTACAACATCGTATAGACTCCCATCCTCAAACATCCGTGCGGACATATTAATAGAGACCGGTACGTTAGCTATCTCTTCCTTATGCCAGAACCTGTTCTGGCTACACACATCATGTAGCATCCAATAGGTAATCGGAACGATCAGTCCGGTCTCCTCTGCAATAGGAATGAATTCCGCTGGCGAAATGATCCCATGCTCTGGGTGTCTCCAGCGCAGCAGCGCTTCAAGACCCACCGTAACATTCATATATGAATCCCATTTCGGCTGATACACAACCATAAACTCAGAACGAGCCAAAGCTTTTCGAAGATCCTTCTCTAGCGACATCCGCCGTAACTGATGGCGATTTACTTCCTGGTCGAACACACTGCATTTATTCTTACCTGAATCCTTAGAGGTATAAAGAGCCGTATCCGCAGCCTTCATTAGCGCTGAGCGATCAGTCCCATGCATAGGAGTCATACTGATTCCAACACTTGCAGTAACATATAGCTCATTGCCCTGAATACGATAGAATTCCTTAAGTTCATGCATAATATGCCCTGCTTCTTCCTGCGCACCCTCCAGCGTGCAATCTGGAAGAGCAATCAGGAATTCGTCACCGCCTAAACGGAATATTTTTCCTTTATCCCCTACAGAACGAATTAATCTAACAGCGACCTCCTGTAGTAGCATATCACCTATATCATGTCCAAGCGTATCATTAATCGACTTAAAGCGATCTAGATCTACAATAAAAACAGCACCAGATCTACTTTCAAAAAATTCATCTTTAAAATAGCGTTCTAGTCCATGTCGATTCGGCAGCTCTGTTAGCGGATCTTGATAAGCCATTCGTTCAAGCACATGGCGATCCAGAAATACGGCGCCAGCAGAAACTGCGAGCATAAGTAGCGCTGCCAGCGAAAATGCCATTAACAGTATAACATCAGTCTCTACAAAAAAAGGTTTGCTTCCAGGTAAGTTGTTATATTCAAAATGACAAGCCTTTACACTTGTGTAATGCAATCCGGTAACTGAAAATCCGATAAACAACGCCGAGTATAGCTTCCATCGCTGAAACCCTGCGCATTCTTTAAACTTTTGAAACATCAATAATCCGATATAAGACGAAACCAAAACCAGAATTACAGCAACGGCTTGAATCCATATATCATAATGAATCCTCGTCGCAATCTTCATAGAAGACATTCCGATATAATGCATAGCCGAAAAGCCGCTTCCCAAGAGAATACCACCTACTACTAAATTCCATATCTTTAACTGAGGAACAGATGTGATCCGGAATGCCAAATAGCAGAATAACACACCAACTAATAGTGATATTATAGATCTGCCTGGATAATAATTGACCTCCGCCGGAAAGCGATTCGCCATTATCCCAACATAATGTATTGCCCATATACCGCAGCCTAACACACAAGCTCCCGAGATCAACCACAGACGTCGGATTTTGCCAGTAGAACGCGAAACTTGCGAAATCAGATTTAGTGCAGAATAAGTAACTGTCGCCGCTAGCACAAATGATAGTAAAACAATCCAAACATTAAAGTGGATTCCCATTTTATCCATTAGTTAACCTCTTCACCGGTTTTGAATCCCGTAATCGCTCAGCGTATTTCTCAAGTAAAAAATCAGTACACGAATATCAGATATGGAAGAGTGCGTAAAGATTATAGGTTATCCATAAAAAGAAACTTTAGATGTATTCTACTCTGTATTCAGAAGATTGTCTAAGTAAATACTGGAATTTATACCCTTTTTTATTACGCGAGAAATGTCCATATTTGACACAATCACTCAACCCGGAAAACTTGAACCATGACCTGTTGATGATACATTTTTTGGAAAGGTAATTCGCCATATCCATAGATTCAAAACTACCAGAACCAACAGGTAGATATAAACTCCACCCATAAACAAAGTGAAGACGTAATGAATACCTGCCATCCCCATCAGCAAAAATAGCAACCCAAAGGAGTTTGCGGTGTAATCCTTCTGTTTAGCTACCTCATAACGTTCTGAGAAAGGTAGTACCGGAGGATAAGAACGGAAGCAAATGACCGCATAGATCAGCATTGCAAACAGCACGACTACCAAGTCTGGCACAATCCGCAGCCCAAACAACCAAAGATACACTATCGCTTCTATAGCGAATAAAGGTAATAGCAGGCGAACTATAGCTGCCTTAAGCATTCCACGATAGATGGGTGCGGTGTTTGGCAGAGGAATCAGCTTATAAATCCAAGAGCCTTTATAACCCGCAGAGTACCTTAGCATTAGAACAACCGTCTGAAGTAACGTCGCACCGAAATAAATCATCAGGTATGTGTTCGAATCCTTGATAGACGATGCATTTCCATCCCAAAAGATCCCAAATATAAAAATGAACGGGAAGACAATGGAATAACCGATTGCCGGATATACCTTTAACTTGAAGTCACGCTCATTCTTCATCATTGACCAGCTAAAACGAAAAAACATGCCCTCTACCGGGTTCTTACAAGTTACTTTCGAAAACCAGTCCACCATTCGGGCGTTACTTTTTCCAACGTTCCCTTGCTCTGAAAGCTTCTGTAAGCTCTTTTCGAATAAAGGCATCAGCTTAATATAAGCCACAATCAGCAGAACCGGAATTACTAAAGCTAGCACTGAAAGCACCACGAAGTGTGTATCTCTCGCCCCGCCAATCAACATCTCAAATGGAGCCGCGAACCAAATCGGAGAAATCAAATACTGCCACCATGCCGGCTTAAAAGAGAGGCTCAATTCAGCAATATCGAACAGTCTAACAACGAGCTGATACCCTACTGTAATCCCTATAGTCAAAATGATCTGTACATAATTAATAATATCTTTGAGCTTCTCCCCGTCGAAAAACTTCATGATCAGTAAATAAAGCAGCGCCGTAATGACGAGGATAAAGCAGTCCATCAGAATGATCTCAACAGCATATATTAGAAAAAATAGTACTCCCTGTTTGAACAGGCACAAAATCAGCGAAGGTCCGGTCAATGTCAGCGTTACTGAAAATAAATAAATGAGAATGTGGATGCTCTTCGCCATGTTCAAGGTACGGCGGTTCACTGGCTTTGAAGCCAGTATGTTTTTGTCCCGAAGATCAAGCATCACGGAAGAGAAATCAGAGATCAGTGTGGTCGTAATCATAAACATCACTACACCAAACACTAGACTCATCTGCAGCATATAGTTCCCCGTTAACATCATAAGAGGAATTAACATGACCCCAAAAAGTAAATAAATCCATTGCACCCGCAGCGGCGAGCCCTCTTTCTTCTCCTCCTTCTTCTGCATTCCAGCGAGCACTGTCGGTGTTCTTCTTCCGTCCATCGTCATTTTGACCTGCAGAATACTCCGCATCACATCATAATCAACTCCGATTCGGCTAAACCCACCTCGCAGCTTATCCAGAAGCTTCAGCACATAGAAATCAGTCATGAGAAGATCCCTCTTGCATGACCGCAACAAATTCCCCAGCAATATCACGGTATTTATCAAATCCAGTTAATTGATTAAAAATATCCTCAAGCGACCCTTCGCGGCCCTTCTCTCTTAGCTCAGCAAAGCTCCCATCCGCCACGATATCACCACCATCGATCAAAACAATCCGGCTACTGATCTTCTCAACTACATCCATGATGTGTGAAGAATAGAAAATGGTCTTGCCCCGTGCCGCCAAAGATGCAAAAATCTCCTTTACCACCATTACGCTATTGGCATCCAGACCGCTCAACGGTTCATCTAGGAACAGAATATCGGGATCATGAAGCATGCTGGAGATCAGCAGTACCTTTTGTTTCATCCCTTTGGAGAAGGTTGCGATCCGCGAATCATAAGCTTTCTCAAGACCTAGCAAGGCCATCAATTTTCCAGCTTTGGAATCCACATCACTACGCTTCATGCCATACAACTCACCTACAAAAGTTAGATACTCCCTAGCGGTGAGGCTATCATATAATTCGGCTACCTCCGGCACATAACCTATTCTTTTTTTGTAAGAAACATCTCCATCAGCAATATCCCTACCGAAAATCTCTACTTTGCCGTTGTAGCCTTCTACCAGACCGAGCATAATCTTAACAGTTGTACTCTTTCCTGCCCCGTTAGGGCCGATATAGCCAATAATTTGTCCTCTGTATACCTTAAGGTCAATGCCCTTTAGCACCATTCGGTCCGTGTAGTTCATCCATAAACCAGAAATCGCAATGACTGGATCATCAGCAAGGCCCATATCCTAATCCCCTCTCTAGCGACTAATTGACGATGTTAAAAATTACTATTTCATAAAATTACAATAATTGTATCATTCAACTGAATCCCACTCCATAATTTAACTCACTAATCTTATATCTATGAATGCTAATGCCCTTTTCAGCACAAAAGGGAGAACCATTGGTTCCCCCTTAGAGTGTAGAGATCTATCCCACGCAAATTATTCTGTTTGATCCACTTGATCATATGAAGCTCTGGCCTTTTCAACCCATACATAATTTTGACTCGTCCACTGATTTAACGCTCTCATAGGCTCAAGTAAAGATACCCCTAGGGGTGTTAGAGAATACTCTACGATGGGTGGAACGGAAGGTGTAATCTCACGCTTTACCAACCCATCTCGTTCCAGTTGCCGCAAAGTTTGAGTTAGCATTTTTTTAGAGATGCCTTCGATTCGTCTTCTGATATCACTGTAACGAATGATTCCATCTTCCATGGCATAGATGACCAAAGCTGTCCATTTATTAGAGATAATGTCAAGGACCTTACTGTACCCACAAATCGATAGCGAGATATCAGGCTCTACGGTATTCGTCGAAAATGGATTGTTCATATAAAGTCCTCCCGTGCACTTTTTGGTTCCCTGGACACTATAAAGTGCCTCCTTACTTAAGTGTAATTTATGGGTTATTGTATGTCTATGCACTTCAAGAAGGAGAGATTGCACATGAAAGTATACGAAATTCAAAGTGAATTTGGGCTCGATCAACTGAAGGTAGCCGAACGTCCAATTCCTAATCCTGGTTCTGGTGAAGTTCGTATAAAAATGCGGGCAGTTTCCCTTAACGCTAGAGATTTAGGTGTCATTGATGGTTTTTATAACCCAATTTTGAACTCTCCTTTAATTCCGGTATCGGACGGTGTTGGTGAAGTTGTCGCTTTAGGTGAGCATACGTCCAGATTCAAGATTGGTGACCGGGTAAGCGGTATTTTTACTCAAAGCTGGATTTCGGGAGAACCTACACAAGAAAATTGGGTGAGCTCACTTGGAAGTCCGCTTGATGGGTTGCTTGCAGAATATGTTGTGCTTCCCGAGGAGGGATTGGTTCGTGTTCCAGATCTATTAACTGATGAAGAAGCGGCAACACTTCCTTGTGCTGGTGTTACAGCCTGGCATGCTATTGTTGAAGAAGGAAAGGTGAAGGCTGGAGAGACTGTAGTGATACAAGGAACGGGTGGAGTTTCACTATTCGCGCTTCAATTTGCCAAGCTTCACGGTGCACAGGTGATCATCACATCAAGCAGCGATGAGAAGCTTAAGCGTGCAAAGGGATTGGGAGCGGATTTTGGTATCAATTATTTAAAGACCCCTGAATGGGATAAGGCTGTTCTTGAGCTGACAGGGGGACGCGGGGCAGACCATATTGTTGATCTCGGTGGATCATCCACATTAAATAAGTCAATCGGGGCGCTGCGGGTGGGTGGAAGGATCAGCCTGGTAGGCGGTCTGTCGGGCTTCCAAGTCGAGGGCTTTGAAATCATCCCTGCAATTCTGAGAAAAGCACGCCTTCAAGCCATCAATGTCGGAAGCCGTGAAATGTTTGAGACGATGAACCGTGCGGTTGAACAAAATGGACTTCGCCCTATCATTGACGCTGTATTTCCATTTGAACAATCTGTTGAAGCATTGCAATACTTGGCTAAGGGTACACACTTCGGAAAAATCTGCATTAAGTTTTAACAGTAGAACCCCCCTGTAAAAAAGCAGGGGGGTTCTACTGTTATATTCAGCTACCGCCAATCATTTCGATAATAAATTATAAATGACCTGTGCCGCTTGCGCTCTTGTAGTAACTTCTTTAGGACTCAGCTTGCTATTCGCTCCGGTTACTACACCTCTTTCCACCAGCGCCTGAAGGGCTTCCTGTGCATAGCCAGCAATTTCCCCTGCATCACCAAAATCAGAAAGAGCTACAGCCTTCTTCTCGGATGGCAGTTCACCTAGCGCTACAAGTGAGCGATACAAGAGTGTAAATAGCTCCTGTCTAGTGATCTGAACCTCTGGCTGGAATTGATTATCTCCAGAACCTGTGGCTACCCCAAGGCGCTTAGCAGTCGCGAGATAGTTCGTGTAATACGTATTGCCCGCATCCGCAAAATTATCAGTTGCGGTAGCGTCGGGTGTGATGCCATAAGCATTCAAGAGCAAGACTATGAATTGCCCTCTAGTTATTGCAGCATTCGGACTGTAATGCTCTGCATCCGTACCGGATGTGATACTGCGTGCCGCAAGATAACCTACTGCACTGCTATACCACGAAGTTTCTGAAACATCCGCAAAGCTTACCTTGTTATATCCAATAATATATTGGGAGAAATGTGTGGTAACAAAATCTACGGTTCCCTTGGCAGCGTTATAATTCCCGCGTACATTCTCCAAGCTTCCGTTGGTATTGATATGGTATACGATGACCGCATCTTTCTGTTCTCCTGCTTGCAGTGTATACGGCACACTGATATGGATAATGCCCCCACCAAAGGTGGAAATGGTACTCTGACCTGCTTTTACCGACAAATCATAAACCGGTCTGTCCCCGAGAACGGCCTTACCTTCTGCCGTTAACGAAACCTTAGCAATGGTTATGACAATATCCCCTGCATCCGAGGCTGAGCTGATACTTGCCAAAGATTTGGCATCAAGCGTAATCGTACCTACATTCTCATAATGAATGGTAATCTCGGCCTTTGTACCAGAGACCAACTCGTTAATTATGCTTCTCGGTAGCGTAAGCTCGGCTGTTTGGGTTTCAGAAGTAGCTGCTACTTTAATTTCAAGTACGGCTTTCTTCCCATCCGCTTCTGCCTTTTTAGCAAGATTCACAAGCTCGGTAGCCGCTTCCTTCGTGATTGTTGCTGTGGTTACTCCTGTGGTTTTATCCGTTTTGGTTGCTGCTGTTGATGATAAATTCACAGTGTTACCGGTTGTTGTTGTAGCAACCAGTTGAGGGCTTGCTGTTGGTGTTGGTGTGGTCGTGCTCGGCGCAGGATTGCTGCCGCCAGGTCCACTTGTTCCTGGGTCTGAAATAGACACATACGCAGGGACAACAATATTAGTTACTGGACTCGCCTTATACCCCTCTTTCGCTGCGTATCGTACTTGATACGTACCCGGTATTAGGCCTGTAATCTCTTTATCTGGTGCATACACATAATTAGTTACACTGGACAGCTTATATTCTAAGGCTGTCGTGGTGCCCGTAATTTTCCCATCATTGTTCGCTGTAGAGGTAGGTGCTACACCCTGCAACCCGGATGGCGCTGCTTGCTCTGAAGTGAATACTGGAACGATCACTTCTGCTGCTCTACCCGCATTAAACCCCTCTTTGGCTGCGTATCTTACCTGATACGTCCCCGGTACCAATCCAACGATCTCTACATCTGTTGCATAAACATAATCAGTAACCGTTGACAGCTTATATTCCAAAGCTTTCGTAGTCCCTGTGATTTTACCATCATTATTGGCTACAGTAGTCGGCGCTACGCCCACTAATCCTACAGGAGCTGCTTGCTCACCATAAGCCGGAACTTCAACAGTAGCATCTTTACCTACGCTGTATCCCTCTTTTGCCGCATATCGTACATTATAAAAACCTGGAGTAAGAGCTGTGATGGCTACGCCCGTTACAGGCTTATAGTCAGCTTCTCCAACACCCTTATACTCCTGCCCTTCAGCTGAGCCCGTAATTTGCCCATCGTCATTAGCTTCAGAAGTAGGAGCTACGCCTAATAGACCTGTCGGAGCTGCTTGTTGATGGATATAAGCAGGCACCTCCACACTTACGTCTTCGCCAGCATTATAAGAAATGATCGTTGGTCCCACTGCGTTCGTTGGACCTTGATATCCTGATGTAGCCGCATATCTTACCTTATAAATACCAGGCGCAAGCCCTGTAATCGCTGATCCTGATATTGGCGTATATGCCGTATCTCCAGCTAGCTTATATTCCAAGGCTGAACTTGTGCCCAAGATTTGCCCATCCTTACTGTCTGCTGCGGTTGGTGCTACACCCGTAAGTCCATTCGGCACAGCTTCCAGTTTAGAGAATAGCTTATCTAGAGCTGTTGTAGTGTTAGTGTATCTCGCTCCGACTGGGTAATTCGCCTGCACGTAATCCGGTTGGATGTTCGTCCAGCTGTACATAAGCTCAATATGCCCCAGAATAGGTGCGTTAGAACCACCTGCATCTTTGTTGTCCTTGTTGTACGTGAACAGATACGGAACTTGAAGTCTGTCTCCAATCACGGTGTTTCCAAGCCCATCCACATAACTAATCACAGATGGTTTGGCTGCTGTATTGTTTTCGGTCTTGATATTAGTCAGATTAGTACGAACCAAATCAACATACAAATTCGCATATGGATGATTGGTTGTTCTAATCTGAAGCTCATTATTATTATGCGGATTAGCATTGCCCTTAGTGCCGCTGTTATTGCTCGGTTCAGCAACCGTCACTCCAGAGTCGAGCTTCGTATCGAAAAAGTAGATCTTATCGATATTATGTTTTTTGGCATACTCGTTTATATATTTGATAACCGCTTGCGTGTTAGGGCACCATGAGCCGCCTAATAAAATCGCATAGTTACCATCACTCGCCAAAATTTGCTTCAGCTGATGGTAGGTCACATGCTCATACACGAGCGTACCGTCCGATTCGTTGAAGATCGTAGGTTTGCCCTCGTTTTCTCCTTCGTAGTTCTTGTTAAATGCCGCCTTGATATAAGCGGACTCATCGATCGTGCTATACCCAGAAGCGGCACTAAGTACCTCTCTTACTGATGCTTTATACGCATTAACCTTCGCAGCATCAAGTGTTCCGTTCGTCAGGAACTCATTCCACGAATAGCTCTTATCCAGATAGGATACAACAGGAGCACTATTTCCTTGTGCATCCTTGTGATCCTTGTTGTAGACCAACAGGAATGGAGATTCGATCTTATTAGCAGTTACGATATCCCCGTTTTTATCGGTGTAGCTGACATTGCGTTCTGGAACATCCTTTGAGGATAGATTTAAATTCTTCAAATATTTATTTACTAGATCAACGTATTTGTAAGCAAATTTATTATTGCTGTCTGCAATCTGAAGGGTATCCCCATCCAGCTTAGTATCAAAGTTATAAATCGTAGAGATGCCATATTCCTTGGCTACCTCATTGATAAAGCCGATGTCGGCCTGTGTATTGTCGCTCCAAGCGCCGCCCACCAGGACAGCGTAAGTGCCTTCACTCTCAAAAAGATGAACGATATCCTCATAGGTTGCCGTTTTAAATACATGGTTAGGATCATTCAGACGGTCATATACATGACTGAAATAATCAAAGTGGCTAACGCCGCCTTGGGAAGAGGTTATCGCCTCTGCGTTATCCGGATTAGCATAAGCTCTTCCTGCCTGAGTAGGCAGAATTAGCAGGGAGGCTGCCAGCAGCAGCGTTAGAATTTTTTTGAAGGTTAATGGTCGTATCATTATGTGCACCTCGCCTTAAATAGGTTTATGTGATGGATGGGCTGAAAGGAATCCTGAATGAGCCTGCTGCTCATCAAGGACAAACCTCTTCCTCAGCGGCTGGTGCGGGTGCAGGTGCTTGAGCCGGTTCCGCTGGAGCAGCTGCTGGTGCGCTGACCGTGGATGATGCAGGTGCAGAAGACGATGTCTTCGGTTGGGCAGACTCAACTACCGGAGCTGCTGTCGCTTTAACCACCTCAGTTGTAGAGAAGGTAATGGATTTCGATTTGGAAGGTGCTTCCGTTGCCGTTACAACAGGCGCCGCAGTTGCCTTAGGCTGAGCTGATACGACAGGAGCAGACGCCGGTTGAGCTGCTTTGGCGGTTACGATTGCTTTTGGAGCCGTCGTAGGTGCAGCGGTTGGAGCCGGTGTAGCTGTTTGAGTTTGTGTTTTGACAGTCGCAGCTACTGTGGTTGCAGTTGTTGCTGCTTTAGCGGTATCCGCAGTTGGAGCTGCAGTCGCCTTAGGCTGAGCTTCACCCACTGCTGGAGCGGCTGAGGCAACGGCCTTCGTCGTTGAATCAACTGAGGCATCTGGGGCAGCAGTCGCTTCTGCCGAGACAGTCTCCACTGCTGGAGCCGAAGATTCCGGCTGAACCGTTACTGCAACAGGAGCTGAGGTAGCTTCTGCTTGAACAACGACTGCGGCTGCAGAAGTAGCTACAGGTGCAGCGGCTGCAGAAACGGATACTGCTGTATTACTGCTTGCTTCAATGGATGCTGCCTCTACTGTCTTTTTATTAGCGGATACTGCGGCATACGTCAGTGCGGAGAAGACGACAGTTGCAGCAACCAAAGATATCGTAAGCTTTTTCATAATTTGTACCATCCTTTTCAAATAAAATAAGACCCAACACGGCACGTTATTACGCACCTGTTGAATCTCTGGCTGTCCAGTAGATCCATGCCACTTCACTACATTTTCATACTTAACCCCCATTACCTCTCCCTTCTCTAAAAATAAAAAAAGAGACTCAACGAGACGCAAAATACGCGTCTTTCGTTGAATCTCCGGCTGTCCAGTCGATTCCAAGTGGCTTGTGATTAAGTTCCATATTATTCATGCTATAGTCCCTTGTCAATCAATTTTTATTTTTCACATGGTTTTTATCGGAATTAATTATTTTTAACATATAATGACATTGACTTTACTATAAATTCTATATAGATTGATTTCATTAGGATTAATCACATTAAAAAACTAGGTTTAAGGGGGTATTAGTAGTGAACATAGATAACAACTTGTTATCCGCCATCGAAACGAACTGGTATGGATTTGTTGCTTCCATATTTGTGTTTGCAATTTTGTTTCTACTAGCACGTAAAAGGATTGGATTTGGTACTCGGGTACTCATCGGACTTGGCATCGGACTTATTGCCGGAATATTCTTTCAATACTTCGATTTAGAGACCAAAGCTATCAGTACATTCGGCAGCATTTATGTCAGCTTGATTCGCATGCTCGTCATTCCTTTAGTATTCATACTCGTATTAAACAGTATTTCTTCATTAACTAACCTGGAGTATCTGCGCAAAATAGGGATCAAAACCTTCGCCTGGTTCCTCGGAACGACGGGTATCGCTTCTATTATCGGCCTATCGGTTGCGTTGCTGTTCAATCCTGGTCAAGGGATACAACAGGATGTACCTGCAGATTTCGCCGCCCGGGAAATCCCTACCTTCTCACAGGTTATTCTGGATCTTGTGCCATCTAACCCTGTGAATGAAGCAGCTACGGGTAAGGTTGTGCCTCTGCTCATCTTCGCTATCTTCCTAGCAGTAGCTATAATCAAAATTGGCTCCAAGAAACCGGAAGCCGTGAAACCTGTACGTGATCTTATTGAATCCCTGACACTGATACTGCATCAGGTCGTGAAATTCATTATTCGCTTGACGCCTTACGGTGTCTTCGCACTGATTGCCGGAATTACCGCACGTTATGGCTGGGAAACGTTGCAGGAGCTGGGCAGCGTAATCATTACCTCATATGTCGCAATGATTATACATTTTGTTCTTATCTTTGGCGGGTTGGTTCTATTAGTAGCGAAGGTGAATCCAATCCGTTTCTTCCGCAAAATCTATCCAACCATTACCGTTGCCTTCACGACTAGAAGCAGCTACGCAACACTTCCTGTCAATCTTGAAGTGATTACGAAGCGCCTTCATGTCTCCCCGCGGATCGCGAGCTTTATTGCGCCATTAGGAGCATCGGTCAACTTTAATGCGTGCGGTGGCATTTGGCCGGCGATTGTGGCTGTGTTTACCGCCCAAGTATTCGGTATTGATCTGAACTGGACTGACTACATTACGCTGGTCTTAGTAAGTATTATCTCTTCTATTGGTGTAGCTGGCGTACCTGGACCAGCCGTAATCTCCACTACAGTAGTCTTAACCGCTCTTGGCCTGCCGCTTGAAGGAATCGCTATCGTTGCAGGTGTAGAAGCGCTCATCGATATGGGTCGTACTGCTGTAAATGCAACAGGAACAGCTGTAACCGCGTTGTTGGTCGCGAATTCAGAAGGTGAATTTGACCGCGAAGCCTTTAATAGCAATGATGACGAAGATGATATTCTCTTGAGCACAGTTTAAAATCCGAACATGCAAACAAATAAACCTCCGGCAGCTGCTTATGCAGCAAGCCGGAGGTTTTTTTAACGTAGATCCATATTAGATTCGCTGTTACACCATGCTAATTCTTTGCCGTTGTTTAGCTGAAGCAAGGCAGGTTTCAACCAGCCGCATACTTAGCACCGGATCCTCCGGTGCAATGAGTCTCTTACCTGTGAACACAGCGGCTGCAAAATCATCCACCTGCCGTATGTATGGATTAGCCCCTGTGGCATCGACCCGTCTCACCTCATCACCAGTGTACACAAAGAATTCCGCATCCTCGTCTCTAGCGTTGAAAGGCATAGGCACCTCAATTCGTCCCTCGGTCCCAAGAATCTCTAAGAGCTGGCGGTTATATGCCCACATTCCGCAATCAAAGATCAAGCTTAAACCATTTGGAAACTCTACCAGCCCTGAAGCCATCATATCTACATTATCATGCTCAGGGGAGAACTTCGCATGCACGGTCACAGCTTCCGGCTCCGTCCCAAACAACAGTCGTGCCGCACTTAACGGATAGCAGCCAACATCATAAAGCGAGCCGCCACCCCAAGCCGATTTAAACCGAATATTTGAAGTGTCTGTAGCATCATTGTAAGTAAATGTACCTCGAATCGAGCGTAATTCTCCGATTTCACCACTAGCGATAATGTCCTGGAGTTCAGCAATCCGTGGATGATGCCGATACATGTATGCTTCTGCTAAGTGGACGCCTGCATCGTTGCATGCTTTCACCATCTCTGCAGCCTCTGCACTGTTCAGTGCGATCGGTTTCTCACATAACACATGCTTACCTGCTTCTGCCGCACGGATCACCCATTCTCGATGAAGATGATTAGGGAGCGGAACATACACAGCATCGATTTCTTTATCCGCAAGTAACTCTTCATAACTGCCATATGCTTTCTCTATTCCGAACTCTGCGGCTACAGCGCTGCTTTTTTCCAAGCCACGACTCGCTACCGCTGTAATCACTCCCGAATCTGAATTCATGATAGCTGGCATCACTGAACCTGTCGCAATCTGCGCACAGCCTATGATTCCCCACCGAAGTTTTTGTACCATAATGGCTACACCTCTTCCCTTGGATTAGTTACTATACTTTAAGACACCTTATCATAGAATGAAACTCATCACTAATAGAAAAGTACAGTCAGAGCGCAAAAAAGCAGCACCCATAGGAGATTCGACTCCGATAGATACTGCTTTTTAATCCAGTGGAAAAATTACATTATCATGTTTAACAGCACAGCCGCACCAAGCACAGCAATACGGGCCGCATTCATCAACACGAAATTTTTGACGGCAAGAATAAAGGTACTCGCCTTCTCCTGCTTCTGTTTGAACAAATCGATGTTTCGGTGCAATGGGATCAGTGTAAGTAGAATCGCCAAGACAAGAATAGGGTTAATCCCCAAGATCAGCAGCACTACAAGATCCAGATAAGAGACATAGTATAGATATTTAAACAGCACAAGCGCATTACGTCGGCCAATGTAGACCGGAAGCGTGTACCTGCGGTTCTCCACATCTTCATCAATATCACAAATATTATTAGCGAGCATAATCCCTGCAATCCCCAGAATGGCAGGAACAGAGAACCAGAACAGGTACAGCACTTCCATAATATTTACATTCAAGCTGACCCAACCGTTCTGAAGCAACAGCGATACCACATGCTCGTCCGTATGAATATAGGCAGAAATAAAAATAATGACAAAGCCCATAAACAAACCCGAGAACAACTCACCTAACGGCATCCGCGAAATCGGGATCGGCCCGAACGAATAAAGGATCCCTATCAAGAACGACAATCCACCCAGCAAAAAGACCAGTAAACCCGTCTGCGTAACAAGCGCAATCCCGCCCCCTGCAGCCAGAGCCAGCAAAATAACAATCGTCGCCACGACGGTGCTCTCTTTTAGCTTAAAATGTACAATCGCATTATGCGTCTCATAGCCATAGCCGTGGGTTTTAGAAGCTTTTTTAAAATCGTAATAGTTGTTAATCGCCGTCGTTGCCATATCAAAACTAAGCAAGGAAACGAACATCAGACCAAAACGCAACACATAAAAATCCTCAAACCGATACAGGGCATACAGCGTTCCCATCAGAAAGGGGATCATACTGGCTACTTTTGTCGGCAGCTCCACAAATCTTAGAAAGCTTTTAATATTCACACCATACACCCTTATTTATCAAATGAGCCTGCAAGGTATTACTGTTCAGTCGTTGTAATCTTCACTGGGGACCATTCAGCAATAACCGTTTGTCCATGCACAGACACGCTGCCTTCAGGACTCAGATCCTTCTCTGTCATAATTCCAAGCGCGACTGTAAAGTTGTTGAATTTGATCGGAATATTTTTCTCACGACGCACTTCTTTGCCATTCAAATAGAATACAGCCTCATCATTGCCACGGTGGTACGTTATGCGGTAGGTATTAAATTCACGTGGTTTGAAATCCGTATCTTCTTTAAAGATGCAGAAATATTTCGTTCCTTTGCTCTCTGGTACTTGTACCCCCGGGAACGGCAAAATACCATATACACTAGCATATTTATCATTTCCCGCAAAAAAGTCTAGCGCCGCACCTGTCGTAAAATCAAGCAAGTTCAGCGATACATAACCATCATACAAATCTCCAGGTGCTGTTCCTTGTGTACGGCTACGAATTTGCAGCTCAAAGCTAATCTCTCCAGTCTCAGGAATTACCACTGGCTCCGCGGAGTAATACATATGCTTAGCATTGTCTAGAATTTGTACTTGATGGTTCTCACGAGATAATTTCGCACGCACATACAGCGTATCATTACGAACGATAACTACTGCTTCCGGTTCACGATAAGCCCAAAAGGATCCATCAGGCAGTGTAAATCCACCTGTCTTCCAGACCTTTCCTTCTTCTAAAATGGAGTGGAAATCTCCAAGCACCATTTGATTGCCTTTAACATTTTGTTCTTCCTTCAACAGTTCCTTGTCCTTCTTTTCCATGAAAGCTCACTCCTTCTGTATGGTAATTATTAGTACAAGCAAAAACGCCTTCAGCGTCCCTAATGGACGGTAAGCGTTTATGCGAGAAATATAAGGATAATGTATAGCGTGAAACCTATATATTCTTATATTTTCAGAATAATCCTTGAATTAGTAAGGTTGCTGCCATCACTACTCCGCAACGAACGGAGGCTTTTTGTGAAGCACCCATGAGCGGGATATAGGCTGGTGAAGCATTATGTGGCTTCAGTCCACGATAAATACGAATTGGCCAGAAGGCCGTAACCAAAGCCAATAGTGCATAAACTGGAAGTACGCCCATCAGCACACAGATCACTACAGAAGCATAACCGGTGAAGAGAAGCACACGCGAGAAGACAAGTGCCTTCTGTTCACCCCACACTACAACAAGCGTAAGTTTTCCAGCCTGCTCGTCCGCTTTCCAATGTAAGAAATGATGATTAAACAATAGCAATGTAGTCAAGAATCCAACCGGCAATGAAAGGATGACAGGCTTCATGCTAAAATGACCGGTTTGTACGAAAAAGGAACCTAACACAGGCATGATCCCAAAAGCTATAAAGATAGCCATCTCACTATATCCCTTACCGCGATAGCCATACCGCAGGGGTGGGGCTACATAGAAATAAGCGATTAAAGCACCTACAAGTACAAACCAGAGGATATTCCAACCGCTATATATACTTAGGATTCCACCACAGATAAGGGCAATCGCCAACATACTCCAGGTCATCTTTGCATAAAAAGACTCCGAGAGGATTCCACCTGTCAGTAGCCCGGAGTTTGTGCTGATTTCACCAGCGGAATTCTTCGCCTCTGTATCTGTTCCGTTGCGATAATCCCACAGATCATTCACCATATTGGAAAACAGATGCGCCGAAATCGCTCCTATTAAGGTTAGAATAAATAAGACCGGATGGAATGACCTTTCCCATACATATGCCCCAACTGTACCTAAAACAATCGGGATAAGCATAACTGAAAAACTCCAAAACCGGGTCGCCTTCGTAAATAATGTCCATTTGCTCACTTCAAGCTTACCGCCTTTTCATTATGACTTGATAATAATTATCACTGACTATTATACATCAATTTTCAACAGATTGTGAAGATTATCACTGCATATAATGTCTAATCTTGACATAATACCTCGGTTTGTTTGGCTAAAAGGTTTCTTCGTTGATGCTAAAAATGTAAATAACCTCTTATTGGACATAAGGCCACCCTTTTACAACAAAAAATGAGCGCTGTTTTATAGGCAAGCACATACCAATATGATATGATAGGCAAGCCTATGAACAGCGCTCCTTGAGTGCTGTTTTTAAGAGCGTACAACTATATATAATAATGGAGGCTTTTACTGTCATGTCAGCGCAATCCCCTAACACCCAATCTGTCAAAATCGTCACCGCAGACCCTAGCGCCATCGGGCTATTCGGACTGGCTATTGTCACATTGGTTGCTTCTTCACAGAAGCTTGAGTTTACAACAGGACTTAGCTACGTCATTCCTTGGGCTATCTTCCTCGGAGCATTTGCTCAACTATTCGCCGCAATTCAAGATGCTAAGCACAACAACACCTTTGGTATGACCGCCTTTGGCGCCTACGCTTTCTTTTGGTTCGGCATGGCTAGCAGCTGGCTGATCAAGCTCGGCGTATTCGGCCCAACGCTTGCAGAGGCTGTAGATCCTAAGCAGCTCGGATTTGTATTTCTGGGTTACTTGATCTTTACAATCTTTATGACCATTGGCGCGGTTGAGGCTAATAGAGTTTTGCTTATCATTTTTGTATTGATAGATTTCCTTTTTATTGGACTAACCTTCGATTCCTTTGGTATCGCTCCAGAATTCTTCCATAAGCTTGCTGCTTGTGCCGAACTTGGAATTGGTATCGTATCCTTATACGGATGTGGCGCTTCTGTGCTAAACGCTCATTTCGGACGCACTTTCTTACCGATCGGAGCTCCGCTAGGTATTTTCAAGAAATAGTAATTCACCTTTTTTGAATCCTAACTTTTGCAAGCCGAAAGGATGCCTGAGACCATGCATGTCCTATCCTCTTCTGAATTAGCCGTAACCGCTATATTTGCGCTTATTCTCGCAGTTATTGCCTATTGGATCATTCGGAATATCCCAAAGATGTCTGGAGATATTGCGGCTTTTCGCAAAAGAACACTGGTCTGGACCCAGGTTTCGCTTGTACTAACGGTACTTCAGCTGAACTTCAAAGCAGGCGACTGGCGATTTTCTATCGTTCTTGGACTCATCGTATTATTTACCGGAAGCATTTGGCTTTCCGCCCGTTACCATGACATCCGCAGCACCTTAGATCCAGAATCCAAAGATTCTGAAGTACATTAGTAGAAGCTAGGTAACAAAATAAAGGTGATGAAGCTCCCGTAAGGGGGCTTTTTTTTGTGAATTCGGAAGGTCCCTTCGCATACTTCTCCCCTCCATAACCATACTAATGACATTCCAGGCTAAAACGCCTTCGGCGTCCTCTTAAGGACGTTTAAGCGTTTATGCGAGAATTATAAGGATAACGTATACCGTGAAACTTATACTTTCTTATAATTCAATATAAGTAACGGGAGGACTATGCAGGTGAGTAAAAAAATAAATCTTCTGATGTTCAGCGGAGAATACGACAAAGCCATGGCGGGATTGATCCTAGCGAATGCTGCGAGAGATATTGATGTAGAGGTTACGATGTTTTTCTCTTTCTGGGGTTTGTTTCTGGTGCGTGATCCGGAGAAGATGACGCTAGAGGATAAAAGTATTTATGAGAAGCTGATGGATGTCATTACGCCAAAAGGCCCTGGGCAGCTGCCACTCTCCCATTTGAATTTCAGCGGGCTGGGCCGGATGATGCTAGAGGAGATGATGGAGGAGCAAGGCGCGCCGAAGCTGATTCATTTTCTTAAAGGAGCTCGTAAAAAAAACATCAAGTTCTATGCCTGCAAGCTCTCTGTCGAGATCATGGGCTTTAAAACAGAAGAACTGCTGCCAGAGGTCGAGATTATCGATGCTGCGGCGTATTTAAAAGATGCTTTGGAGAGTGATGTTCAGCTGTTCATTTAGCGGTTGAAATTAATTTAATATAAGAAAACATAAAGCGACATGGGGAATTTCTCATGCCGCTTCGGATTTCAATTGAAAGGATATAAATTATACCGTGATGATTGTCTTGCCCATTGGAATCTTGAAGCTCTTCTCCATTACTTTGATATGAATCAGCTCTTGTGCATCCACGATTAATTGCGTCTTCATATGGTTCACTTCCACGGTAATCGTCGCTTGACGGTAACGCATCGTGAAGGTGTATCCCTTCCATTGCTTCGGCAATGTCGGGTTCAATGCCAAATGATCATCCTTGATCCTTACACCCGAGAAGCCATAGACGATCGACATCCATGTACCACCCATGTTCGCCATATGCAATCCGTCTTTCGTGTTGCCATGAGTGTTATCCAAATCCATTCGTGCCGTTTCAATGAAATAATCGTACGCCTTGTCCGAGTAACCTAACTTCGAAGCCATGATGCTATAGATCGCGCAGGATAAGGACGAATCATGAGTTGTCAGCTTCTCGTAATAATCGTAGGAGTTCCGCAAGACATCGGTTGAAATGCCATCCTCGAGCAAGAAATGCGCAAGCACCGTATCGGCCTGTTTCAACACCTGATGACGATAGATGTGTAGCGGGTGATAGTGAAGCAACAGTGGGTGTTTTTCTTCCGGTGTGTTCTCGAAATCCCACACCTTCTTCGCTAAGAAAGAATCATCTTGTGCATGAATGTTCAACTTCTCATCGAAAGGCAGATACATCTTCGCAGCCGCTTCTTCAAATGCTGTAATCTCATCTGTTGTTAAGCCAATGCGACTACACAAAGCTTCCCATGCCACAGGATGAGTTTCTGCCAGCTGCTTATACCACGATGCAGCCCACTCTAGATTATATTTTGCAAGTACATTCGTGTAATAGTTATTGTTTACGATGGCCGTATACTCATCCGGACCTGTTACATCATCAATCTTGAATAGACCTTCATGATAATGACCTAGCTCCATCCAAGTTCTTGCAGTTTCAAATACGACTTCCGCACCGAATTCCGCAATGAAATCTTTATCGCCTGTCGCGAGATAATATTGAATATACGTATAAGCAATATCACCATTAATATGATACTGTGCCGTACCAGCTGGGAAGTACCCCGAGCACTCTTCCCCTGTAATGGTACGCCATGCGTAAGCGGCCCCCTTCTTGTGGCCTAGCTCTAGCGCACGCTTCTTCGCTTCGCCTAGAATCGTATAACGGTAACGAAGCAACTGCTTCGCCAGCTCTGGCTGACAGAGGATGAAGAACGGCAGGATATAGATTTCGGTATCCCAGAAATAATGTCCCTCGTAGCCCTCACCGCTTAAGCCTTTGGCTGCGATGTTACTGTATTTATCTTTGCCGACAGATTGCAGCAACTGATATACGTTATATCGAAGACCTTGCTCAAGTACCTCATCACCTTGGATCTCGATATTTGCAATTTCCCAAAAATGTTGTAAATATACTTCTTGTGCCATGTAAGCCGCTTGAATCCCTTGCGTTAATACCAAAGCCATCAACTCACGTCCGTGAGCAGCTGGATCTTCGTGTCGACGTGTATCTGTAAATACGTTGAATTTTGTGAATTGAACAATATCCTTACCGGCTGGGAACGCATACCGCACCATTACACTTTTCTCACCCTTGATCAGTTCACTGTTCACCGCAGGCGTTGTCTGATGAACTGTTGTTGCCGCCACTTGTAGCTTCGATGTATTTGTCTCAAGCACGATTTGTAAGGAGGTCTCGTCGAACACCTCGATATTCTTCATATCCAATAGCTTGGCATGACCCGATGCAACACGAGGGTCCTTCGCATTCGTATAGTTACTCACATCGCCATTCACGCCAGAGGTAATCGTCACTTCATCCTGACAATTGATACGAGTTACCTCAATATCTATCGTGAACAATTCGAGTGTTGTCAATGACGCCATGCGTGTGAATGAAATTTCGACCTCTTTACCTTGTGGTGAAATCCAGTGCACGAGCCGTACGTACTTACCTTCGCGCATATCGAGATAACGACGCTGGGAAACGACCGTTCCTGTGAAAAGACTGAACTTCTCCTCCCCGATATGAATGGTCACATCCTGTACATCCATCACATTCACAAGCTTCTGTTGTGTATCGGGAAAGCCATACGCGCTCTCCCCATATAGCATCGGTGTAATATCATAAAATGCATTTATATATGTTCCACGAACCGTTGGCTCGTCACCTTCATAACCTTCTTCAAAATTACCTCGAACACCTACATAACCATTAGCCACATTAAAAATACTCTCACTAACGCCGAGGTCTTGCATATCCCTATGATTCTCAATAATCCAGCCCGACTTCATATGAAGGCCCCCTCATCCAATTTTATTTCACAGCACCTGCCATAACGCCTTTAATAATGTATTTCTGTGCGAACAGATAAAAGATAATAACCGGAATAATCGATACGACAAGCCCTGCCATTGCAAGGTTCCACTGAATTGTAAATTCTCCGAAGAAGAAGAAGGTTGACAATGGAATGGTACGAAGCGCTGGGCTTGTTAAGGTCAAGGATGGAAGTAAATAGTCATTCCAAATCCACAATAGATTCAAGATTCCTACAGTCATCGTAATTGGCGTAAGCATTGGGAATACAACCTTCCAGAATGTCTGCCACGTATTACAGCCCTCTATCATCGCCGCTTCTTCAAGAGCAATCGGTACCCCTTTAATAAAACCGTGATAGAGGAAGACCGACATACTTAGCCCAAATCCGATGTACATGAAAATTAGGCCATAATGTGTATTAATCATAGAGAAATTAAGTGATGGGATATCCCATTTGTTTAAATATTGCATTAACGGAATCATCACCGATTGAAACGGGATGAGCATCGTACCTACGAATAAGAGGAGAATGCCATTGGACAATTTATTCTTCATGCGAACAAGCATCCAAGATGTCATCGCTGAGAAGATAATAATAAGCCCAATACTAATGACACTCACTAAGAGCGAGTTTTTAAATGCTGACAAAAAGTTCATTTTGTCCATTGCCGCAGCATAATACTCGAAGGAAAAGGATTTCGGCAGGCCAAACGTATCGGTGAATATCTCGGCACGTCCTTTGAACGAATTCACAAACATAATATACATAGGCAACAGCATAAGAAGTCCACTAACCCAAGCTATAACTTCAAGCAATATTGAAGTTGATTTATTGCGACGTTTCATTATTGTTCAACCTCCCTTTTCTTCGAGATAACGACCTGCGTAACCGTCACAACTAAGATGACGAGGAAGAAAATAATCGCCTTGGATTGCGCGAGCGCATATTGATTCATACTAAACGCGGTTTTAAAGATATTCATTGCAACAAGCTCGGTTGTACCGTAAGGACCACCGTTCGTTAGTGAGATATTGGTATCATATTGTTTGAATGCGTTCGACAGCGTCAAGAACAAGCTGATCGTGAAGGCTGGCATAATGAGTGGGAACATAATTTTGCGGAATCGCATCCATCCGCCTGCGCCATCCATATCAGCTGCCTCCAGCACCTCATCCGAAACACCTTGAATAGCTGCGATGTAGATGATCATGACGTAGCCGGCCATTTGCCATGTTCCTACGAAGACCAGCGCCCAGAAGGAAGCCGTCGGATCATCCAACCAATTGAAGAAGATCGAGCTATTTCCCATTACTTCTCCAACCTGTACGAAGAATTTCGTGAATACGAACTTCCAGATGAAACCTAGGATCAGACCACCGATCAAGTTCGGCAGGAAGTATATTGAGCGTAAAAGATTACGCGACTTAATTTTGGAAGTCACCAGCATCGCGAGTGAAAGTCCGATAACGTTAACGAGAATAATCATGCATACGGCATATTTAAATGTCAGGCCGAAGGATGTAAGAAAATCTGAATCTTGAAACACCCGTACATAATTATCGAAGCCTACAAAGTTAGAACCTGCAAATTTAAACCCATCCCAATCTGTAAAAGAGTACACAATCCCCATAACGAATGGAATGATGACTACATTTATAAAGATGAATAATGATGGAACAATAAAAGCTGCGGCTATTAAATTTCTCTTTACACTTTTCTTCAATGGTTTCACCTCTTATCCATTTCTACAAAACAGGAAGAGGCCGCTTAACGAATATTCGAGAAGCAGCCTCCATAGCCATACGATTATTTTTTAACCGCAGTCATCCAAACATTCTGAAGTGCTTCTAACAAGCCCTCGCCCGTTAATTTTCCTGCATAGTATTTTTCCATTTGGTTCGCAAACTCTTGATCTGCTCCCGCTGGGAATTGATCGAATACCCATTTCACTGTCTTGCCTTCACTTGCATAACGGTTCACTTCTTGGGATAACGGATCCATTTTGCTAGTATCAAAACCGGAGTACACAGGGATAAAGTTAAACTCATCCGTTACATAGTGCTGACCCGCTGGATCTGTTAGCAACCAATCCAAGAACGCCTTCGCACCCGCTTGTTGATCTTCCGATGCATGCTTGTTCACGCGGAAGAAGTTACTGTTACCTACCGCAATACCTTGATTACCTTCGAACGGTACTGGCAAGAAACCGTATTCAAATTTCACATCATAATCGTTCAAGAGACCTTGTGCCCAGTTTCCTTGGTGAATCATCGCATATTGTCCTGCCGCGAAGCCTGCAACTTGTTCATCATACGTATCTTTACTCAAGTTCGTATGGTCTTTGATCTTGTCCAGATCAGCAACGTACTCTTTCAATTCAGGAATATCTTGAAGCTTCAATTCGCCAGCATTAATCTTAGCAATCGTACCCGATGTATCTTTCATTAATGCAAATGGCCAGTTAAATGGATGCATGAAACGGAAGTAAGACTCTTGTGCATACGCTATGGCCTTCTTCACGCCTTTCACTTGCTCTAGCTTCGTGCTTGCTGCTACAAGATCATCCCATGTCTTAATATCATCCGCATTCACGCCTGCTTCCTTGAACATATCCTTATTGTAGATAAGTCCGAAGCCTTCAAGCGCAACTGGCAAGCCATATAATTTACCATCATTACGCGCTGCTGTATCTTGTCCTTCAACAATTTTGCTAGCCGCTTTCATATCATCCAAGGGTGCCATATATGGAAGATATTTTTGAAACTCTGAGCCAGATGCTGTTGTGAAAATGGTTGGTGCTTTTTCTGGTGCGGAGCTGAATTGTGTCTGGAGCACCGTCATCAGGTTGTCACCTGCTGCTCCTAATGCTTGTACTTCATATTTATCTTGAGTTTTATTGAATTCTTTCACTGCATCCTCTAGTGCACTTTGGATTTCTACTTTATTCTGAATGATTGTAATAACCGCTTTTTTACCAGTTCCTTTAGACGTTGTGTCTGCGCTATTTGCCTTGTTTGCCCCATCATCACTTTTTGCTCCACAAGCGACTAACGTGGATAACATAGCTACAGATAATAATGCTGCCCCTACTTTTTTCTTCATCTGCAATACCCCTCTTCTGAAGATTTCATAATTTTTATTTGTATTTCTAAAATTGAAAGCCTTTACAAAACTGATATTACACGATAATATAACACTTAATTATAAATTCTTAACATTAGTTTCGATTTATAAATACGGATTATATTGTAAAATCCTCCCTTAAACAGGTAGCCTAAAGGAGATTATCCATGCTAGACATTACTGCCGTCCTCGAACGCAATATGGCGAAGAATCGCTATCAGAACTATATGCACCCTTCCTATGAGCACGAAAAGAAGCTCGTCTATGCAATCCAACGCATTGATCGTGAAGGTGCCGTTAAAATATTGAATGAAATCAACCTGCTGGAACGAGCCAACCTATCACCGAAGCCTTTGCAGTCGTTGAAATATTCTCTAGTCGCTAGCTGCACCATTTTTACGCGTGCGATCATTGAGGCGGGAGTCGATTCCGAGTCCGCGTTCATTCTCAGTGACCATTACATCAACTTAATTGATGAGAGCGACTCGATCGTGAAGACCGTTGAGATTGAATACCTCATGCTAAATAGCTTTATTAGTGTCATCTCAACCCATCGTTCGTATTCGTATGGACCCATCATTAATAAGACGATCGCCTATATTAAAAAGCACATTGAAGAGAAGCCTACGCTAGAGCGGGTTGCGGAAATCGTGCAGTTGCATCCGAATTACCTCGCAACGCTATTCAAACAAGAAACAGGGAGCACTGTCCTCAACTTCATCCATAAAGAAAGAATGGATGCGATCAAGAACTTCCTGATCCATACAAATATGGCGCTTCAGGATATTAGTGATATCTTCGGCTTCGCTTCCTCTGCCTACTTCTCTACCTACTGCAAGACGCATCTAGGCATGACCGCAAGGGAGTATCGAAAAGATCACATGAAATGATAAGCAAAAAGGCGAATTCTCATTCATAGCTGAATGGAATCTCGCCTTTTGGTCCCCCTAATGATTACTTTGCATAACTATCTCTTCGGTGGTTGCGGTGTAATCAGGAAGTTAACCGGCAAATTACTACCAGACGCTGCAGTGAACAATATCTCAACAGAGCCCCCTTCATCACCTGTACGATAAACCACACTATTCAAGTTTGCATTTGTAATACTGCCGGTACTTGGCATTTGAACAATTTGACCATTCACCATAACAGGTCCCATATAATTACCACCACGCGGGTTAAAGGTAATTAATGAATTGGGAGCAACATGTTCAAATTTGATTTTGTATAGTACTCCGAAGTTGCCTGCATTGGATGCACCAGTTCCTGACATAGGGTCGGTGCCCATCAAATTCAAATCACTTGAATTATCACCGATGAGAAGTCTCGCAGGTGTTCTCCCTACTTCACCCGTAACAGTCATGATACGTAAGTCCCTCGGTTATGCACGCCATCACGATCCAGTATTGGAAGCATAGGAAGTGTGGTTAACGGATCTTTATTCGCATCAATCATCATAACATTGTATTCAATAGGATAATCACTATATAAGTCCGCTTGGAGTGAAACGATTTCGCTCGGTTTTATTGCAATATTATTCAGATCAGACAGGATAGAGACGCTTTCACCAGGTTGCAGGACCGTTGTCTTGTAATCTTTTTTCGTTTGCATGGATTCCCAGTAACGTTGCACTGAGAGTTTACCCGTAGCTTCCGGAAAGGGATGTGGGCCTCCAACGCCTAAATATTCTGTTGTGATCGTCGTAGGGGATAGATTGTTGTTCTTAGCTATCACATATACCTTCATTTTAGTATTCATATTATTCTTGTGGTGAATCAAAAAGCGGGTTCCACCGAACGATGTTTCACGATAAGTAATCCCTTCCATATTTACGGTTTCTGGACTGTTAGTGCGAATAAGATTATAAGGCTCAGAAGTGAGCGTATAAGCTACCTTCTGCCAGTTTGGAACATTGGATCCGTCAATATCAAATACACTACCCGGAGAAGCGAACAATCTATAGAAATCTTCCTTACTGTACAAGACTTCACCCGTAATATTAATGACTTTTTCAAAAGTGCTGATTGCGCCATGTGAATCTTCTACTTGAATAGAAACTGTTGCAGGACCAGACGTGAAGAAAGCTTCCGCTTTATTTGTCCAGGTCGTTGTTTTAAGTGTATCTCCGTCTGGGTCGGTGCTCATATCCGTATAAGTGATCATCTCACCCATTTTGTAGGAATTCTTATCGGTCGTAAAATTTGCAACCGGCGGTGTATTTGGTTTTAGAATCGTGATCGTCGTGGAGTAAGGATCACTCCATTGTCCATTAGCATCCCTAACAGAGTAGGATACTACATATTGCCCAGGTGTATCATAGATATCCTGCTTCCCTTCCCACTTCTCTTCAACTATGGCTGAACCAATCGGTGAAGAGCTAGAAGTCAGGAAATTCACTGGATCACCAGCATAAATTATAGCCGGTACTGTAAAAGAAGCTTTAGGCTTCAAATTTAGCGAAAGAATGACTCGTTTTTGCACATTATCCACGGTATACGGAATGCCCAGTGCCCCAGTAATGGACGTCAATGGAATCATAAAGGTTCCTTTGAATTGATAAGCTGGACCTTTCATTGTCACATTCTTACCATTTACGGAATAAATCTTACTGTCTGTCTTGAACCGCATAACGTCGCTGCCTTTAGTAACAATAGTCTCTTTCGTCTTATAATCGTAAATGTATTTCACACCTACACGTTCAACCATAGCTCTAATCGAAACGTAGGAAACGCCATTCTTCACTGCCATTGGCTGATTAGCCAAATATTCAATGCCATTCTGATACATTTTGTTACTATTCATCATAAGTACAAGCTGATTGCTAGCCCCTGCATTAACTATATCAGTTGTAATCGGTGGTGTGGTGGTCGCAGGTATAAGTGTAAGACTTGGACTCGGTGTGGGGGATGGTAACGTTGTTAAAGTAGAATCGGTTGTTCCCCCTGTAATTGGCGTTACTGTCGCTGTTGGCGTTGGTGTTGCTGTTGCCCCTTCTGCTACCGGACGTTTCAATGATGGCAATGGATCAGTAGCTTCTGGAATTACTTCCGCAACAGATGTAGTAGCCACTCTTACTCCACTGGTGTTACTGGAGGTAATATTTCCAGCTTCAGCAAAAACGGGCACTGCCGCAGCAGTCTGAGATACGGCCAATAGTACAACTAATGATAGTTTTTTTAAATGCATGATTTGACTCCTCTGCTCCATTTGTGAATATAAGTGGCCCCTAACTTTACCTTCCTCTTATATAACGAGACAGTGCTTTTACTTCATGGCACATTCATTATTTCAAATCGTATTATTTGACGCAGTAGATCTCAAAAAAAATCATTATAAGTAAATAAAAACAATGTTGTATATTAATTACACCATTCACCTCTATCTCCTTTATTTGTTATTCCTATAAACTCCACCTAGGCTTTAACCCAATTCTCCAAGCAAGCATATACTAATGCCATAGAAACTACTGGCACGCCGAAAATAAACTATGACCTTACCACTATCGGCGTACGGGCTGGAGGGAAATCCGTGCTAAACATCATCCACGCCTCTTCTGCAGAGACGCCCGCTTCACTACAAAACCATTTCGAGATTTTTCGTGAGCACACCATTGGAATTCGGCATCAGATCACCACACCCTATGGTAGACAGCCCCTGCTGTATGCCGATTGGACCGCCAGCGGACGCTTATATGAACCGATTGAACGGAAGCTGCAGGAAGCCTTCGGTCCATATGTTAGTAATCCACATACAGACTCCAACACGACCGGTTTAACCATGACACTGGCTTATAATGAAGCGCGACAAATTATTAAAAAGCATGTAAATGCTGGCCCTCAGGACATCCTGCTCTTCTGCGGAAATGGAACAACGGGAGCCGTAAACAAGCTGCAGCGTATCATGGGCTTAAGACTCCCTGAGTGGATTCAGGACTATAGCTCCCATTCGATGGAGGAACGTCCTGTGATCTTCACCAGCCATATGGAGCATCATTCCAATATCCTTCCCTGGCAGGAGGGGATTGGTGATGTTGTGACTGTTCCTCCCGGAGAAAACGGAAATATAGATCTTCAGCAGCTTGAAGCCCAGTTGAAATTGTATCAGCATCGCCGCTGGAAAATCGGTTCATTTACGGCTTGCTCCAATGTGACCGGAATTCAGACTCCCTACCAGAAGCTTGCCGCGATTATGCACCGCCACGGAGGCCTATGTTTTGTAGATTTTGCCGCCAGTGCACCCTATGAGCCTATCGATATGCATCCTGTCTCACCGCTGGAGAAGCTGGATGCAATCTTTTTTTCTCCGCATAAATTTCTGGGTGGACCGGGCACGAATGGCGTTCTAATTTTTGATGAGGCTCTAAGTAATGGACGTATTCCTGACGAACCGGGTGGAGGTACAGTGGCTTGGGTCAATCCTTGGGGAGGACGCCGCTACACCAACGAAATAGAGATGCGGGAAGACGGGGGAACACCGGGGTTTCTGCAAGCTTTTCGGACAGCACTTTGCGTGAAGCTGAAGGAACAGATGAATGGAAACGGTCAATATATGGTGATTAGAGAGCACGAGCTATGCCAGCAATTAATGAACGGGCTCCGTAGCATACCCGAATGCTCGCTGCTAGCTGGACATCATACAGAACGTCATGGCATTGTCTCTTTTACACTACGTGATATTCATTATAATCTTGCAGTTCAACTACTGAATGATCGCTTTGGTATACAAGCCCGGGGTGGTTGCTCTTGTGCAGGTCCTTATGGGCATTACTTACTTGAATTAGGGTGGGCGCAATCTGCTCAGATCGCTGAGGCAATTACTGTAGGAGACCAGTCGCTTAGACCGGGTTGGATCCGCATCTCTCTACACCCCATTATGACGAATCAGGAGGTAGAGAGAATTGTATCCGCTGTACGAAATATCGTGATCCATTTCCAACAATGGAAACAGGACTATTTTTATGATGCTTCTACGAACAGTTGGACTCATATCTACAATGAGGATCCCGCAGAGGCGAAGGTCAAAGCGCTTTTTTCGGTGTAGTTCCCAGCTTATTGTGTAATGTCCTTCACCATGTCCAGATCGGCAGCACTAGCGTTGGAGATAACTTGTTCTACATTTTTACAACCCGGAATTACACTGGTTACTGCGGGATGCTGAAGGCACCACGCCAAAGCCCACTGCGCCATATCGAGTCCAGAAGGGACTTCATTGGCAGCAATTTCAGCTACAGCGCGCAGCTGTTTTTGCCTTACATCCTCTTTATGGTTAGCACGCACATCACCCTGACCAAATACCGCATCCGGCTTGTACTTGCCGCTTAAATAACCACTCGCTAACGGAACACGCGCCAACACACCTAATTTATGCTCGATGCAGAGCGGAAGAATCTCTTCCTCAGGTTGACGATCCAGCCGATTATATACTACTTGTATGGCCTCTGCTTGCACATCCGCTGCTGCAGAGGTCTGATGTACACCCGAGACTGATGCACTTATCGAGACGCCTAAATGACGGATTTTCCCTGCCTGCTTCTGTCTGTCGAGCATGCTCCACAGCTTGTCATTATCGAATTGCTCATCCGTTCCGGAATGGAATTGATAGAGGTCGATGTACTCGGTCTGAAGTGCACGCAGGGAATCATCCAGCTGCTTCAGCACATCCTCAGCACGCCATAACTGTTCCCGCTGCAAATGTCCCTGAAAATGATGACCGAATTTCGTAGCTACAATCCAGTCCTCACGTTTCCGGCGAGCCAGATAACCTCCGATGAACTTCTCTGACAAGTGATCTCCATAACATTCTGCCGTATCAATCAGGTTAATACCGAGCTCTCCAGCCTTATCTAACATGGCATCGACTTCTGCTTGAGTGAAATCCTTGCCCCACTCTCCACCGAACTGCCAAGTACCCAATCCGATCACCGATACATTCATCCCTGTACTGCCAAGTTTACGATATTTCATCATCATTTCCTCCTTTGTTCTATTAAAATAGTCCATTCACAGTACTAAGCGGCCTTGTTTCCATCTTCCACCGTTCTAGCGAACCGCGCCTCGATGGCTTTAACTCCCCATAGTGACAATCCAATAAACACCAAGACATAGATGATCTCCCACGGCTGGCGGATAAATCGTTCCAGATCATTTCCAATATATGAAACAGCGAATACCATGATCGCTTTGCCCACAGTGAGCGCAAGGAGGTATGAACGAAACCTCATACCAGCAAGACCAGCAGCCATATTAATTACAACGAAGGGGCCTACCGGGAATATACTAAGCAGAAAAACATAACTGAATCCGCTTTGCCGCACCCATGTCATACTTTTGGCTACCTTTGGCCGTTCTGACCATTTTCGCAGATACCGATGCGAAGCTACTTTGCGAATAATCCAAAATGTTGTCACACAGCCCGCAACCAAGCCGATCCAAGAATACAAAAAACCTAACCATAAACCATATACAGCCCCGTTTAATCCGACGATCGCAATAGTTGGTAGTGGTGGTATAAATGATTTCAAAAACGTTAACGCAATGCCCGGAAAGGGCCCAAACGAACGATATTGTTCAAGCAGATGCCGCAGATTATCCTCTGTCAGCCAAGACATAATATCAAGAAAGTACATAACCAGCTGATCTCCTCATCCGATTGGAATTCTTAACACCTGGTCTCAATTATACACGAAGTTGCGAGCATTCCTACAGCTCTTCCAATATAAAGAAAACAAGCTAGAACTACATGAATGACATCGAGCAGACCGTCAGTTACCATAGATAGAAAATACATATGAGACAGGGGCGCATGGTTATGATCATCCATTCAGAAGCCTTGGATTTACAACGTACCACCGTGCAGGATTTAGCGTTCGTATTAGCGACAGAACAAAATGTAGGAAACCGTGCCTATATCGGAGTATGGAGCAAAGAGGAGCACACTACAGCCATTCATGATTCAGATATTCTGCACCTTACAATTAGGGATCACTCTGGAAAAAGAGTCGGTTATATCATCGTAACAGGACTTCAGGACACCCATCTTTCCGTCTGCATTAAAAGAATCGTCATCCATTCCAAAGGGCTTGGGTATGGCAAACTGTCGCTTCAGCTCGTGAGCGACTGGATCTTTCGCCACACTGAATCACATCGCCTATGGTTAGATGTTAGAGACCACAACCACAGAGCACGCCATGTCTATGAAAGCTGTGGCTTTACACTGGAAGGCACTCTACGTGAATGCATAAAAGTAGGGGAACACTTTGAATCTCTGCATATCATGTCCATATTACGGCATGAGTATATGGAGCGTGAGTAGCAGCGACAGCAATAGATTAGGGAAATCCTCCCTGATTTTTGGTCTTTCAGGTGCCTATAACTGCAAATCAGGGAAAACCTCCCTAATATTTAGCGAATTTGAGCAAAACCGGCGTATTTCAGGGATTTTTAGGGAGGATTTCCCTAAAACGTCTATTCGGGACCATAATCAGCTACTTTTTAGGGAGGATTTCCCTAAAAAGTGTATTCCGCGATGATAATCGGCTATTTTCAGGGAAGTTATCTCCACGCCCCTTTCATGCGCACAATAAAAAGCCGAGCAGTAGGCCCCCTATCCTGCGCAGGCTCACTACTCAGCTTCAAATCCCCTCACTTCAAACCTCTCCACTGTAACAACTAGCCTCCTCACCTTCCGCCCTCAGCCCCGCAACCACAAGGGTTGTCACGTACTTACGAGCATCCGCTGTCAGCAGTAACAGCTCTACCGAGCTTTTAGCCGGTTCCCCTCTAACAAACTTTATTCGCGCACCGTCCAAATCCTCTTGGATGCTGGCAATCGTATATCCTTTAAAAAGCAGCCCATCAATCTCCTGCTGTTCTTTGGCATATTCCGCAAAAGCAGACATCAGACAACACCTCCGCTAATTTCCGCCTTGGAAGGAAGAGGAGCCTCCGCTGCAAAACGCTTGCGCTTTAAATATTTTCCCGACCCCGGTTTACCAACAAATTGCTTGTCTCGAATCACAAACTCGCCTCGACTGAGGACGGAAACAGGCTCTCCCTTTACTTCAAAGCCCTCAAACGCATTATAATCGACATTCATATGGTGCGTATCCGCAGAAAGGGTTCTTTCAACAGAAGGATCAAAAATAACCAGGTCAGCGTCACTGCCTACCGCGACCGTGCCTTTTTGCGGATACAATCCAAACAGCTTGGCGCTAGAGGTAGCAATAATGTCTACGAATTTGTTCAATGAGATCCGGCCTTTCTGCACACCTTCCGAATATAGAATCGTAAACCGGTCCTCAATGGTCGGCCCACCGTTCGGGATTTTGGAGAAATCGCCTAGCCCCAGATCCTTTTGTCCTTTGAAATCAAACGAGCACTGGTCAGAGCCAATCGTCTGCAAGCTGCCACTCCATAGCGCATCCCACAAAACATCCTGATTCCACTGCTCACGCAGGGGCGGAGACCACACGTATTTAGCACCTTCGAAATTAGGCTTTTCCAGCGCCGTCTGATCCAGCACTAAATACTGTGGACAAGTCTCGCCGTAGACGCGCAGTCCCTTTTTACGCGCTTCAGCAATCTTCCAAGCAGCTTCCGCACAGGTCACGTGTACAACATACAGCTGAGAATCTGTCAGTTCGGTTAGATAAGCTGCGCGTCCCGTAGCTTCACCCTCCAGCTCCGGCGGGCGGGTCAGCGCATGAAAGATCGGGTCGGTATTGCCTGCGGCCAAAGCCTGCTCTACAAGATATTCAATGACATCTCCATTTTCCGCATGCACCATAACGAGTGCACCTTCTTTTTTCGCGGCTTGGAGGGTCTTAAAAAGTGTGCCGTCATCCGCCTGAAAAGTATTCTTATAAGCCATAAATACTTTGAGCGAGGTAATGCCTTCATTCTCAATAATCTCCGGAAGCTCGCCCAGTACTTTATCGTTTAATTCTGAGACCATAAGGTGGAAGCTGTAATCAATCACCGCTTTATCCTGCGACTTATGATGCCATGTATCTACGGCTCGCTGTAGCGGTTGCCCTTTGGTGGTTAAGCAAAAATCAATGACTGTGGTCGTTCCGCCATATGCAGCCGCAATGGTTCCCGTCTCGAAATCATCAGCAGTAACCGTGCCGCCAAAAGGCATATCCAGATGCGTATGAGGATCAATGCCTCCAGGAAAAACATAACACCCCGAGGCATCTATAATTTCCGCACCAGGGACATCCAAATGAAGACCAATCTCCGTGATAATCCCGTTTTCAATTGCCACATCACCTGTATAAGTATCTGCTGCGGTAACGATGATGCCATTTTTAATAATCTTCTTCATCCTTATACCACCTCCACTTCCGAATAGGAGCCATTCAAGCTACTGATCACCTTCTGCCTTTCATTCCAGGTCAGAGGGGCTGCCCCGGTGTCCACTGGAACCATATCGATCGCGCCGTCTGCTGGACAGACAATAGAACAAAGATTACAGCCTACACAATCTTCCTCGCGGACCTGTAGAATAGCTTTCCCATCTGCATTAGTTAACATATCAATACATTGATGTGAAGCATCTTCGCAGGCAATATGGCATTTATTACAGTTGATACAGTTCTCCTCATTAATGCGGGCAACGACCTTATAGTTGAGATCCAGATCACCCCAGTTGGAGTATCTGGATACCGATTTGCCGATTAGCTCTGTTACAGAAGCTAACCCTTTATCATCCAAATAGTTGTTGAGCCCATCGATCATTTCCTCCACAATCCGGAAACCATGATGCATAACCGCTGTACATACCTGAATACCTGTAGCACCCATTAGCATAAACTCCACAACATCCTGCCAGGTAGAAATCCCTCCAATACCGGAGATAGGAATGCATACTCCCCGGTCACGAGCACACTCAGCTACCATGCTAAGCGCAATAGGCTTCACAGCTGGACCACAGTAACCTCCATGCGCACCTTGACCTCCAACGTTCGGAATCGTATTCCAGCTATGAATATCTACACCAGCAAGACTATTGATCGTATTGATCATACTAATCGCGTCCGCTCCCCCCTTAACCGCATGACGGGCAACGACGGTGATATCCGTAATGTTGGGCGTCAGTTTCACAATCACCGGAGTCGTAGCTACTTCTTTTACCCAGGTGGTCTGTGCCTGTACTAGATCAGGCTGCTGCCCTGAAGCAGCGCCCATTCCACGCTCAGCCATCCCGTGCGGACAACCAAAGTTAAGCTCCAGACCGTCTACACCCACATCCTCTACCCGCTTAACAATCTCATGCCATTTATGCTGCGTTGGTTCTACCATCAGGGAGGCTATAATCGCATGATTCGGAAATCTTTTCTTCGTTTCATAAATTTCCTTCAGATTAACTTCAAGCGGACGGTCGGTGATCAGTTCAATATTGTTAAAGCCCGCAACCCGTTGCCCATTGAAATTTACTGCCGCAAAACGCGATGAGGTATTAATGATCGGATCACCGAGCGTCTTCCACACCGCACCACCCCAACCTGCTTCAAAGGCCCGCTGCACTTGATAGCCTGTATTGGTAGGGGGCGCAGAGGCCAGCCAGAACGGATTCGGTGATTTGATTCCTGCGAGATTAATACTTAAATCTGCCATTGATGTTCCCTCCCTGTCATGTAAAATCCAATATGATTTCTACGCTCAGCCCGCAGATCTAACAACGACCTCCTGCTGGCCTGAGAATTGTTTAACAATCGCATGGGCCGCATCTTTTCCCTGCTGTGCCGCGGATACAACCATGGCCTCGCCTTTACCTGAACCAAATATGATGTCCCCAGCGGCATAAATCTGCGGATCGGAGGTTTGGCAGGTGACCTCATTCACCCTCACAACCCCGCGATCATGGGCTAGACCTAAGGAATCTATTAGATCTAGGCGACGCTTTTGTCCTATAGCTATTACAACTGCATCTACAGGAATCAAGAACTCAGAACCCTCGATCGGCATAGGTATTGGACGACCATCTTTGCCCAGCTCCTCCGTCAGCTTCATCTGCACACATTCCAGTGCAGTTACATTCCCAAGCTCATCACCCACGATACGTTTCGGTAAGGTAAGCCAGTTGAACTCCACACCTTCCTGCTTCGCGAATTCATATTCAAAGTCATATGCCGTCATCTCTTCGCGGGTCCGGCGGTAGACTATTTTCACATTGGTGGCTCCCAGCCGCACTGAGCAAGTCGCTGCATCAATAGCCGTATTCCCTGCACCAATGACAGCGACCCGCTGACCCATCAGCTCTAGTAGAGGAATGCCAGTCTTAGTGGATTCTACGAGCGCAATGGCATCATATACGCCAGCCATTTTTTCACCTTCAATCCCTATTGGAGGCACATAACCCATACCCGCTGCCAAAACGATGGCATCATAATTCGACTTCAGCTCATCTACAGAAACATCCACTCCGACTTTTACACCTGTACGTATTTCCACACCCAGCTTCTCTACCTGCTCTACTTCCCAAAGAGATACAGATTGCGGGAGCCGAAACGATACAATCCCATGTGTATCCAGCCCACCCGCTAACGCCTTCGCTTCGTAGACCACAACAGCAAAACCTTCACGGGCGAGCTCCCTAGCCGCAGACAATCCCGCAGGACCACCACCAATTACGGCTACCTTTTTCCCATTAGGGGTGCCAGCCTTAAATAATTGAACTCCGCTGTTCATCGCCCAATCTGTCGCATAACGCTGCAGCAGTCCGATTTGGATCGGCGCCGAGGCATCATTTAACACACAGGCTCCTTCACACAGCTCATCTGTAGGACAAACACGAGCACAGCTGGCACCCACAGGATTGGAATCCATAATCGTCTGTGCCGAGCCTTTCAAATTGTCAGTAGCGATCCGTTTGATAAAGGAGGGAATATTAATGCTGGTCGGACATGCTTTTATACATGGGGCATCGTAGCAATATAGACAGCGATTGGACTCATCCAGGGCACCCTTATGGGTCAGAGGCGGCTCAGCCTCGGCGAAATTGCGCATGAACATATCAGGTGTAAATGCTGTTAACGGAGATGAATGCTCCATCACTAGTCCCTCCTTATGGGTAATTTTTCATATTAGTGTTATATAATATAACATTATTTCAAGTTTTGTCTGAATATTTTACTTACTTCTTTAAATTATTGTAGTAATATAAGCATTAACAGAAATTATCTCTCAACGTTCTTCCTGATTAGGTTATATATACTGACATCCGTTAATCAAACTATAGTCATTTCGAATTTTCGTTGCATTAGACACTTTGTCTAATTTCAAAACTGTATTTTTTACGTATGAGAATAGGCTGAGAATAACAGGGCATTAGCCGAAGGCCAGAGCGCATAAGATCGAGGGGGAGTAACTATGGACTGGGAGCTTGTATTAACCATTCGTGACGCTTTAAAAAGACCACTATTCGCAGAAACCGAGGTGATCGGCGGGAAAAGCGGCCTAAGCCGTGCCATTCGCTGGGTGCATGTGCTGGAAAGTGCCAACTTCGAGACTCTGATTCATGGCGAAGAAATGATTTTGACTACGGGGATTGGTGCATGTGTCGATCTCCCTTCCTCCTTGGAGTTTATGCAGAACCTGATCGACAAAAATGCAGCTTGCCTATGTATTGAGTTAGGTACGTATTTCAGCACCATCCCGCAAGAGATGATCGACTTAGCCAACAGGCATGACTTTCCGCTAATCATCTTCACCCGCACGGTTCGCTTCGTCGATATCACCCTAGACCTCCATTCCATCATCATCAATCGGCATCACCGGATGCTGCAAGAACTCGAAAGCATCTCTCGTGAATTCCACCGTCTGACCTTAACCTCACAAGGAACAGTGAAGGTACTGCAATTATTATGTAAAAGCACCCGCACACAAATCGTCTATATGCAGCTGCAAGGCAAACCCTTATTCTTCCCGGCACTTCCGCCCGAAGAGCAAACTCCCCTGCTAAATTTCTTCACCACCTTCGGTGACGAGATGGAAGGCATTCAACCAGACATCGCTCCTTACACCCGAGAATATGGACAAAAGACGATTGCAATCAAGCCTGTAGGCGCGCTGGATCAGACCTGGGCTTATATCCTGATGGTCTGCAATCATAAGCCACAAGAATTTGATTGCCTGCTGCTGGATTCCGCCTCGCTGTCCATTGCTCAAGAGCTACTGCGTACCCGATATATGGAGGAGCGTAAGCTTTTTTCAGAAAATCTATGGGTCGATGAGCTGATCAATGGTCGTATAGAGGATGACAATCGCTTAAAAGGCTTGATCGGTTCCAATTTCAACATGGTCAACGAACTCCCTTACCGTGTATGCCTTATCGAAATCAAGAACCCTAGAGACGTAAAATGGAACAGCTCAGAGAACGAATGGGAATCAATCACCTTCCACCTTTCGCTCATCTTGCGTTCCATTTTCGAAAAATATTCCCTACGTCCGCTGATCACACTCAAGAACAATCGCCTCACCGTCATCGCTCTCGACATCCAATCGAAAATGCCTGGAAAAATGCGGATTCAGCAAGCACTTGAGGCCCTGCAGAACATCCGCTCTGATGAGAAGCTCAAGGATTTGCAGCTCGTCATTGGAGTCAGCAAATCGCATAAGCGCCTAAAACAGACCTATTCCGGTTATCAAGAAGCTTTGCAAGCTTTGTCTCTATACTCTTGTTATCAGAAGTCACTGCTCTTCTATGAAGAGCTGGGTGTATTCCAGTTGCTGTTGAGCTTGAATGACGGAAAAACGTTGCAGAACTTCATTCGCAGTTATCTCGGCCCGCTAATCGACCACGACCAAACCAAAGGCAGCGAGCTGCTGCTTACCCTTCGTGTTTATCTGGATCATGATGGTTCCAAACAAATTGCCGCTCGAAACTTATTCATTGTCAGACAGTCCCTTTATTATCGCCTGGACAAAATAACAGAGCTACTGGGTGAAGACTTCATGCAGCCAGAGAATCGGATCTCCATTCAAGTCGCCCTGCGCGCTTACCAATTTCTATATCCAGACAAAATCACTTTACCTAGCCCCCGTTCAGCACAGATTTAAAGGTATCGATAATAAATTCTATATCTTCATCCGTGGAGGATAACGGCGGGGCGAGGGTAAGCACATTGTTGAACCCAGCTACGGTATCGCCATTTTTGCCGATGATAAGCCCCTTGGACTTACATTCGGCAATAATCCCTTTCACAATACTCAGATCAACTGGCTTTTTGCTAACCTTATCTTCAACCAGCTCGATGCCTGTCACTAAACCAAAGCTGCGAACATCACCCACAAGCTTGTGATCCAGTAACTCGGTGAATGCAGTGTTCAGTCTTTTGCCCAAAAGCTCTGCACGCTCCACCAGCTTCTCCTGCTCGATAATTTCCAGATTGCTTAACGCTAGTGCACACGAAGCCGGATTGCCACCAAAAGTATTCACATGGCGAAAATGACCATAATCATCACTATTATCCTTGAACGCTTCATAGATATCCTTACGAACAGCAGTGGCAGATAAGGGAAGATAAGCACTAGTCAACCCCTTAGCCATTGTCACGATGTCAGGCTTCACATTAAAGTTGTGATGACCAAACTTACATCCAGAACGTCCGAATCCACAAATCACCTCATCCATAATAAGCAACACACCGTGCTTACGGCAGATTTCCTGCACCCGATCCAAATAAACCTGATGCGGTACAATGACGCCACCACCCGTAATTACAGGCTCCATAATCACCGCAGCTACCGTCTCCACGCCTTCCCAGATGATCATATCCTCTATGGACTGTGCACACTGGAGGTTGAATTCTTCCACAGTCATCCCGGCCGGGCGGCGATAGCTGTCCGGGGGAGCTACATGCAGAAACCCACCCGCCAACGGTTCATATTTATATTTGCGTTGGGCCTGGCCCGTTGCAGATAATGCCCCAAGTGAACTACCATGGTACCCACGATAACGGGCAATGAATTTATGGCGATAATGCTGGCCGATTTGCTGCTGGTACTGGCGGGCCATTTTGAAAGCAGCCTCATTGGCTTCCGATCCACTATTGGAAAAAAAGATCACATAATCGTCCCCGAGCCACTCATTCAACTTCTCCGCTAGTGCAATCGCCGAGAGATGACTTTGTGTCAGAGGAAAATATGGCAGGGTCAGCAATTGATTGTAAGCAGCTTCCGCCAGCTCCTTGCGCCCGTATCCCACATTTACACACCATAAACCAGACATCCCATCCAAAAATCGATTGCCCTGTATATCCGTAATCCACGACCCACTCGCCGAGGCGGCAATCATAGGCGGATTCTTTTCACTATAAGGTGTAATGTTGTGCCATAAATATTTCCGATCCTTGCTCACCGCAAGCTCACTATCATTCCCCAGACTCTGCATAACATCTTCTCCTCTCAGCAGCTCATTTTCTCTAATAACGGGCAGTGATCATCTTTTTACGCGTATAGAATTCCACCCCATCACGGCCATTGGCATGCAGGTCTCCATAGAATGATTTCTTATAACCCGAGAAGGGGAAAAAGGCCATGGGCGCAGGCACACCCAGATTCACACCCAGCATTCCTGCATCAATTTCTTCCCGGAACTCGCGGATCGCTTTAGCGCTATCTGTGTAAATGCACGCCCCATTCGCGAATGGAGACTGATTCGTCACCGCAATAGCTTCACTTAAACTCTTCACACGGATCACAGACAACACCGGTGCAAAAATCTCATCCTTCCAGAGGGTCATTCCCGGCTGTACATGATCAAATATCGTCGGTCCGATAAAATAACCCACACCGCCCACAGCAGCATCTTTCCGCCCATCTCTCACTAACTCGGCTTGTTCAGCTTCACCAGTCTCAATGTAATAAAGAGTCCGATCCTTATTCGACTGGCGAATTACCGGCCCCAAAAACACCCCGTCAGCGGCGCCGTTACCCATCTTAAGCTCATCCGCAGCCGCTACCAGGCGACTCACTAGCTCGTCAGCGATAGCCTCATGGACTACCACAACCGAGCAAGCCATACACCGCTCACCCGCAGAGCCAAACGCAGCAGCAATTATATTTTTCACCGCATTATCCAGTTCTGCGTCAGGCAGCACAATCGAATGGTTTTTAGCTCCTGCTAACGCCTGCACTCGTTTCCCCTGCGCCGTCCCTGTCTTGTATACATATTCCGCTACCGGCTGCGAACCCACGAACGAAATCGCCTTCACTTCCTCATGCTCCAACAGCCCGTTTACCACCTCATGCGCTCCATGAACAACATTCAGCACACCGGGCGGAAAGCCCGCTTCAGCAAATAGTTCAGTTAACCGATTAACCAGCAGCGGCGTACGCTCAGAAGGCTTCAGCACAAAGGTATTCCCGCAAGCAATGGCGAGCGGAAACATCCAGCAAGGGACCATCATCGGAAAATTGAACGGAGCAATCCCACCAATAACTCCTAGCGGATAGCGGTACATCCCGGATTCAATTCCAGTAGCAATATCCGGAAGCTGGCTGCCCATCATTAACGTGGGGATGCCTGCGGCAAATTCAACACACTCAATGCCGCGCTGCACCTCACCCTGCGCCTCTTCCAGATTCTTACCATTCTCAAGCGTAATCAACTCAGCCAGCTCATGCCAATGCTCTACCAGTAGCTGTTGATATTGAAAAAAATAGCGTGCGCGACGCGGTACAGCGACTTTTTTCCACGAATGAAACGCTGTTGCCGCAGCCTCGACCGCCACACCCAACTCTTCTTTATTTGATATAGGTACATAGGCAATCACTTCGCCGGTCGCCGGATTGTATACCTCTTCTTCCTGTCCGGATAACGACTCTACCCAAGCTCCATTCACATAATTCTTAACCTTCTCGACTTGTTTCACTAGGAGAGACATAACTCGCACCTCTTTCTCTATTTCAGATGCACAGATGGACTGCTGATTACAATAGATGACCGCCAGAACGGGCGGCCATCTATTATAACTATAAGTTCGGTTTGTTATTTTGCTGCCATTTCTACGATTTCGTTCGTGTAAGCCTCATCCACCTTAGCTGGCTCTTTAATAACACCGAACTTTTGCGAAATATCAGCCGTTTGTTGAAAGGCCGCTGCATCGGTATATCCCATTTTCGCACTGTCAAAGCCTTCCGGTAGAATCAGCTTGGCAACCTCGGTCATCATCGTCAATTGATGCTCCTTAGTAGTACTGCCGTCTTCCGCTTGCTTCATTACACTGTCCACCGCAGCTGCAGGATCTGCAATGGCGTCTTTCCAGCCTTTCAATGAGGCGCGAACAAACTTCGCCGCAGTCTCCTTATTCTCCGCAAGCCATTCTTTATTGGCGAATAAGTTATCCTCAAGCATTGCAACGCCTTCTGTATTCATGTCGACGACATTCAGATCCTCAGCCTTAACGCCTGACTCCAACACTACTTGGTACTCGTTATAGGTCATCGCTGAGGCCGCATCGATCTGATCGCCCAAGAACTGATCCATCGTGAACCCTTGCTTCGTAAAGCTTAGATCCTTATTCGGATCGAACTTATATTTATCGAATAACGCTAATAGTTCAAATTCGTTGCCGCCCATCCAGTTGCCGACTTTTTTACCCTTAAGATCAGCGGCTGAGTTGATGCCCGCCGATTTTTTGGAGACCAGGACCAATCCGCTCTTTTGATAGATTTGAGCAATTTGCACGAGTGGCATTCCCTGCTCAAGACTTGGAAGCAAGCTTGCTACCCAGCCAACACCGATATCTGCGGAGCCCCCAGCCACTTGCTGCTCTGGAACAATATCCGGACCTCCCGGCAGAATCTCTACATTTAGTCCTTCTTCCTTGTAATATCCTTTATCCTGCGCCACAAAATATCCAGCGAATTGTGCCTGCGGCACCCATTTCAGCTGTAGCTTCACCGTAACTGGATCAGCAGCCGGTTCAGTAGCAGCACTTGCGTCAGGAGCTGCTGATGCTTCAGGGGCAGTCGTAGCTTCAGCTGCCGAGTTATTATTGTTGCCACCGCAACCCGCCATTAAAGAAACACTCAACATCATCACGATTGCCAACAAACCACCACGAAATTTGCGTTTTTTCCCGTTCATCAATCGAACTCCCCCTATCGTAATTTAAGTTTGTAACAAGCGTAAACGCCTTCGTCGTCCTTATAAGGACGATAAGCGTTTAAGCGAGAAATATAAGGATGATGTATAGTGTGAAACTTATAAATCCTTATATTTCAAGACAGCACAGTATGGACAATCATCGTGGTGCGTTTATGCATACAGCCGTGGGCGGTTTCTCTCTTCCATTCCCACTATAGCTGGATGTAATGAGTGTGAGATTAAGTACGCTGCGAAGGATGCCACTTGATGAACACTTTCTCCAGCCGCTCAACCACTAAGTAGAAGAGCACGCCGGCAATTGCGGCCAGAACGATACATGACCAGCCCAGCGGCATTTTGGCAACTTTAATGGAATTGGAGAGCAGATACCCAAGCCCTTTTGAGGAGAAAAAGAATTCCCCAACAATGGCGCCAATCATACTCGCCGTCGCGTTGATCTTCAGTGCTGTAAATACATAGGGCAGGCTATTGCGAATCCGCAGATAACGAAACACTGCCGGCTTACCTGCCGCGTAGGAATGCATCAGATCCAGCGCCAATGGATCAATCGCCGCCATGCCTTTATAGGCGTTGATCGACATCGCTGCCATTGTAGTTGCTGTTACTATGGCAATTCGTGAGCCTATCCCATCTCCAAACCACAGATTCATAATGGGCGCGAGGGCGACGATGGGCACAGCATTTAGAGCAGCAACCAAAGTTAAACTTCCACTTCCCCAACGCGGCCACGCCGTAGCAGCTAAAGCGATCAGAAATCCGATAGCAGAACCAACCAACATTCCCAGCACAGCCTCAGTAAGGGTGTATCCGGTATAGGATAGCAACATGCTGAAATTATCCCTCATGGTCGTGGCAATTGCTGTGGGCAACGGCAGCTGATATTTCTTCAGATCAAAGATCTTATGAAAGAATTCGAACTCCCATAGCCCAAGAAACAACACCCCCGCCAATACAGGCAGCAGCACCCCTGCGCTAAAAATCCTCTTCAGGCCATGCGAGCCGCCCTTACGCTTGGCAATTACCGCAGGTTTCGAGCCTGTTGCAACATTCTTCTGCGTAGCCGTTAATACCGGCTGGGCCACCTCTTTACTAGTAGAGCCTATAAATGAAGCCTCCCGAACGGAGTTGGTTTCCATTAGCGGCTACCTCCTTTCGGTCGAAATTCAGGCTGCCACGGCGCCACCAAACGTTCTATCAGACTGATCAACCAGTAACTTACAATCCCCAACAAAGCGCCGACAATCACCGTAGACCAGAACATGTAGGTATGAGAGCTGCCGTAGTAGAGATTACGCAGCATGATTACGCCAATCCCGTGCTGCGCACCCATGAGCTCTACCAGGATAGCACCAGTCACTGCGAGCGGAGCAGCAATCTTAAGCCCTCCGAACAAACCCGGCAGGGCCGCTGGAAATCTGAGTTTCCAATAGACCGCCCAAGGTTTTGCCGCATAAGAATGCATTAATTCCAGCGCGGAAGGATCCACACTTCGCAAGCCGCGCAGCATATTGAGAGCCACTGGGAAGAATGTAATATAACCCGAAATAATAATCCGTGAAGTCTGCTCATCTCTCACAATCCCATAAATGATCGGCGCCAGCCCCAGGATCGGAATCATCTGCGAGGCGATAGCGTAAGGAAAAGTTAACTGCTCTATCGTCTTCGACAAGCTCATTAGCACCGCCAGTGAAGCACCAGCCACCGCACCAATCAGGAAGCCAACACCAGCATTGCCAAAGGTGGCAGCCCCCTCCTTCAGAAGCGTGCCACTATACTTCCACAGCGTGGATAGCACCTCATGAACGTAGGGCAACTTGGACTGAGCTAACGGTGTCTCCACTACATGGAGCAGCATCCAGGAGGCTCCTTCCCAAACTAGCAGCAAACCAAATATCCAGACAAACAACGGCAGCAGGCGACCCCGTACAAAGATACTGCCCCCTTTCATCCCTACACCCCTTCAAAGCTGTCGCGAATACTTGCGATCAGTTCGAAAAACTCTGGGCTGTTTCTCATTTCCGCCGTTCGCGGACGTGGCAGAGGAATTTCAACCACAGCGGATAAGCGACCTGGATGCGGGGAAAGAACAAACACCCGGTCAGAGAGGAATATCGACTCAGGAATACTATGTGTTACGAAGACAATCGTGTTCTGCACCTTGCTCCAGACAGATAACAGTTCTTCGTTCAGACGCTCACGTGTAAACTCATCCAGTGCAGAGAACGGTTCATCCATCAGTAGAATTTCCGGCTCCATCGATAGCGCTCTGGCAATCGCTACTCTTTGCTGCATCCCCCCACTAAGCTGCCAAGGGTATTTATCCGCGAAGCTCTGCAAGCCCACTAGATCAAGAAGCTCCAGCGCCCTCTCTTCACGGATCGACTTTTTAACTCCCATCAGTTCCAGTGGCAATGTGATGTTATGCTTCACCTTCCGCCAGTCATACAGCACAGGACTTTGAAAAACAATGCCATATTTCTGCGCCAGCCTTGCCTCTTTAGCACTTTTTCCAGCGACTACAATGTTCCCGCCCGTTGGCGCGATGAGATCGGCCATCAGTCTCAAAAGCGTTGTTTTGCCACATCCTGAAGGTCCGAGCAGTGAGACGAACTCCCCCTTTGCAATATCAAGACTCACCTGATGCAGTGCAAGCACTTCCGCAGCTTCTGCCCTATAGCGCATTTCAACATTTTCCAGCTGAATTTCAGGAATATTTGTCGCGAGTAATGACATCCTCAGCCCCCCCCTTATCAAAATAAGCTATGCAATTAATGTTAATTAATCTGACTCATTAGAGAGTGTGTCGAGTTAAAATCTTCTGTTGTGTAGTATTAACTAACATGTTACACGCTGCTCACTGGACTCTCATTAGACAATTAGTAAAATAGCTCCCACTAAATCACGTCATTTTGTCTAGGGGGACATTTATTCGAGTTTCAAATGAAGTGATTTTTAAATATTTGTAGATTTGTGGTAATATTTATCCATATCTTTCCTCAGTAGGAGACAATAGACCCATGGGATCTGTAATTTCGAATTATATTGTTATTGTGGCTATATCTGGTGTCCTGAGCGTTTTACTAGCCCTTTTCGCCTATTATAAAAAAACGGATTTCTTAGGAATTAGAGCCTTTGTTATAAGCTCCTTCACTTCCGCGATTTATACCTTCGGCTTCGCACTAGAGCTGTCGGGCAAAACACTGGAGGAAATGAGTTTTTGGATTAAAGTAGAGTACCTGGGGATGCCTTTTATAGCGCCCGCCAGCCTTATTATGGTGATGCATTTCGTAGGGCTGGAGAGTCTAATTAAAAAGGGCATGCGAGCAGCGCTGTATATAATACCGTTCATCACAACACTGATGGTGTGGACCAATGATTACCACCACCTCTTCTATAAATCCATTTATTTGCGAGACAATACGCCCTCCCCACTAGTTGATGTAGTGATGGGACCTTGGTATATCGTTCACGGCAGCTTTACTTTTGGCTGTCTACTGGCAGCTATCTGCCTTATGTTATGGCAGTGGAACCGGATGAAACGGGTATACCGGAGACAAATCGTTACCATTCTAATTGGACTAAGCCTTCCAACGTTAGGCTCTTTTTTATATTTAATGGGCCTGACTCCCTACGGGATGGATCCCGTTCCCATCATTATGAGTATCACTTCCACCCTATATATATGGGCTATCCTATCAAGAGGTATGCTAACAGCTGCGCCTATCGCCCGTGAGAATCTGTTCGAAAGCATGCGAGATGGGGTGCTTGTCACCGATCGTTCGGACATGCTCGTCGATTACAATCGCGCAGCCGCGGATATGATAGAAGGACTTAATTCCTCGGCGATTGGTAAACCGCTGGCTCAACTGTTTCTTAATGCCGGCAAAGATGCCTTGTCCTATGTTATGGATTCAGAGCCACTGCTACGCGAAGAACGGGAAGTTGCATGGATCAAAGGAGACGAGATTTGTTACTACCAAATTCGATCCTCTCCCGTACAGAAACAAGGGGGATACATAGCAGGACAAATGATCATGCTGATTGACGTAACTGAACGAATACTGCTTCAAGATAAGCTCCGTCAATTGGCTACGATGGACAGTCTGACGGGGATTTATAACCGTACCTACTTTTTGGAGCTGAGCCGAGGGCTTCTTGTTCAGGCCGCGAGCAATCGGAGTTCACTATCAATTATTTTGCTGGATGTAGATTTCTTCAAAAGCATTAATGATCGATTCGGACATCAATATGGAGATCAAGCCCTTCAGCACATTGTCGAGGTATGCAACAAACATATCCGGGAGGGTGACATCTTCGGACGTTATGGCGGTGAGGAATTTGTGATCTGTTTGCCAGATACGTCGCTGAAGCAAGCCGCACAACTCTGTGAAACTATCCGCGCAGATATTGAACAAAGTGTCTTGTATACGCTCATCGGGTCCATTAACGTGACTGCCAGCTTCGGAGTAGTAGAAGCCCTAAGTCCTAAAGCCACTCTAGAAGAGCTACTGTCAGAGGCTGACCATGCTCTGTACAGTTCCAAACGAAACGGACGCAATGCTGTCCACCTCTCCCAGAGGTCAGAAATTACACTTTTCAAGCCTATATAAATCGCATCTTTGTCCCTCCCAGCGCATTCATCAGCCGGCCTTATTTTTCATAGTCTGTTTTTACGTTTAATAAGAGTTATCTGAAAATCTAATCAGAGTGTAGAAAAAATTCGCTTTATGAATATGGAGGCGCAAGAAATAATGAGGAACCATACAATGATGCAATTTTTTGAATGGCATGTCGCTGCGGATGGGAAACACTGGGATCGCCTGAAAGAAACAGCTTCCGCACTAAAAGCCGTAGGCATTGATTCTGTTTGGGTACCTCCTGTGACAAAGGCCGTCTCCGCCGACGATACAGGCTATGGCGTGTATGATCTATACGATCTGGGCGAATATGACCAAAAAGGTACGGTACGCACCAAATATGGCACCAAACAAGCACTAATTGAAGCCATTTCGGAATGTCAAAAAAACGGCATTGCCGTATACGTTGATTTGGTCATGAATCACAAGGCAGGAGCGGATGAAAAGGAAGTCTTCCAGGTGATCGAGGTCGACCCTAATGACCGGATGAAAGAAATCTCCAAGCCTTTCGAGATTGAGGGCTGGACTAAATTCACCTTCCCCGGCCGCGGTGATGAACACTCTTCCTTTAAATGGAATCACAATCATTTTAACGGCACTGACTTCGACGCCAAGTCGGGGCGAACAGGTGTATTCCGTATCGCAGGCGAGAATAAAACATGGAACCAGAATGTTGATGACGAGTTCGGCAACTACGATTATCTAATGTTCGCAAATATTGATTACAGTCATCCAGAAGTCAAAAAAGAAATGATTCAATGGGGAAAATGGCTGGTGGACACGCTCCACTGCAGCGGCTTTCGCTTAGATGCCATCAAGCATATCAACCATGAGTTTGTGAAACAATTCGCGGTAGAAATGTTGAATAAATGTGAGAAGGATTTCTATATCGTGGGCGAGTTCTGGAATTCGGATTTAGAATCCTGCCGACAATTTCTAAATACCGTCGATTATAAGATCGACCTCTTCGATGTCTCCCTTCACTACAAGCTGCATTCAGCTTCCTTGGGGGGTAGAAACTTTGATTTAACCAAAATCCTCGACGACACACTGGTGCAGACCCATCCTACCAATGCTGTAACGTTCGTTGACAATCATGATTCTCAACCCCATGAAGCTCTGGAATCTTGGGTAGATGATTGGTTTAAGCAAAGTGCTTATGCACTTATCCTACTGCGACGCGACGGATATCCTGTGGTCTTTTATGGAGATTATTATGGGATCGAGGGACCTACACCTGTCGCAGGCAAAAAAGAGGCGATTGACCCGCTGCTATTTACCCGCTATCACAAAGCCTATGGTGAGCAGAAGGATTATTTCGATCATCCCAACACGATTGGCTGGACACGACTCGGCGTGAAAGACATCGAACGCTCCGGCTGTGCGGTTGTGATTAGTAACGGTGAGAACGGTCAGAAAAGAATGTTCGTAGGGGAACAACGCGCGGGTGAAGCATGGGTAGATTTCACTCATAATTACAAGGCGACTATAACGATTGAAAAAGATGGCTGGGCGACCTTCCCGGTCAACGGTGGCAGCGTATCTGTCTGGGCTCTGCCTGATGAAAAAGCCGACGAAAAATAAAGGTTGTGTTACTCAAAATAGATGAGGCTGCTCTCGAAAGTAGTGAATGCTGCTTACGGGGCAGCTTCATCTATTTTATGGAATAGTCCAAGTAAAGATCTCACTTTACCATTAAACCTTTTCAGATTGGGTAATGATGGCAGACGATGATGAGGATATGCAGCGGGGATGTGCGGTGGGCGTTTTTGCGGTGGGCAGAGTGGGTTTAACACTAATTAGGGAAAAGCTCCCTAAAAATATTCGATATTCGCTTACAATCAACGAAATTAGGGAATTCCTCCCTAAAAATCAGGGTAATGCCTTGATTTCCCACCAAATCAGATGAATTTTAGGGATATTTTCCCTAATTATAAATCTAATGACCAGTAATCTTAGAATTTCAGGGAGAAATTCCCTAATTGTTGTATTGATGTTTCACTCAAACCATCATTTGAAACTTCAATTAACCTTCAACGCAAAAAAAGGGTCGTACCCAAGTAGCTAAAACTACTTTGAGACGGCACCCTCTTCTTTGGTTAGGCCAATGTACATAGAGACTCCACGCACGTCTCACTCTATTCCTCCGCCCTTGGATGGCGGGATACTAACCTCACCAGATCAAGTGTTAAGATCGGCAATGCTATAGAAGCCGGATAAGCCAAGTAACGCGGTTCCCACTCCGGGCTGAATTTTTCTTTATAGCGGCGAAGTCCGACAAAGCCGTACCAATGCCCCCCTCTTTTAAATACGAGATGGGCCAGCTTCTCCTCTTTCAAGGCCCCAGCATTCTCACCCACACTGGACAGCGGGGCATTACCTAGATTGAATCGATGATATCCCTTAGATTTCGCCCATTCTAGCAAACGAACAAATAAATAATCCATCGTTCCGTTCGGCACATTCTTTCGATGGCGCATCAAATCAATCGATAAGGTCATACCCTGATCATACCCATTTGCAATAGAAGCAAATGCCAGTATCGTCCCTTGGGCATTCCTCAGGAGCACGATTGGAGCCAGCTGTAGATAGGACTCGTTAAACCAACCCAGCGAATACCCTTTTTCGGTGCGCCCATTCAACCATTCGTTCGAAACGGATCGCAGCTCTCGTAGCAAATCTTCAGCGTGCGGTGCTTCTACAACTTCGAAGTCATAGCCTTCCCGTTCAAAACGGTTGCATACGCTTCGCAAATCACTGTTCTTTTTGCCACTGAGCGTAAAGGTATCGAACGTTACTAATGCCTCTTCCCCCAGCTTAAAAAAGCGATATCCCTGCTCATGATAGATCGATAAGAAATCAGGTGTGGCCTGATAAAAAACTACGACCAGACCGTACTTATCTGCAGCTTGTCTAAATTCACTGATTGCCTCATTCATGAGACTTCTCTCTCCCAATGGATCACCAAGGACTACAAGCTTATCCCTAACCCTAGCGAAAGCGAGCAACACCTTGCCTTCTTGCGCCCAGAAGAAGCTTTTATCACCCAAAAACAGCATATGAGTTAGGGCATTGCCTTGAACTTCACCTAGGAAGTTTTTCAGCCTTGCCATATCAAAATTTCCGAATAACTCCTCCGGTTTACGATGGGGTCTAAGGGTGATCAGCAAAGTAAGAATGATCCAAGAGAAAGCTAGTCCCCCTACGGCTGTAAAAGCAACATGACTATGCCGCTGTAGCCACTCTGGCTCTACACCGGGCGGGAGATGCTTTAGAAATCCACGATGGACATGGCTGCCCAATAGATAATAGCTTAGGGCAATTACTGAAGTAAGCGCAAGCCACCAAATCGTACTCTGTCTGCTTACGGGAGCACTGATCCGGTAGAACCGAGATCTGGAGATCCACAGAATGAGTGCAACTAGGAGCAGAAACAGCGCCTCTTCATAATCAAAGCCTTTAGCCACCGCAAACACAGACCCGGAAAATAATAAAATGCTGGTCCAGATGTACGCGCTACGAACCCGTAATGTAATGCCTCTCGACAACAAAATGAGCATAAAGCCAATAAGTACAGATAAATGATGTGAGAGCTGCATGATCGAGAATGACAATATTTCCTCTGTAATCTTCAGTCTGTACAACAATCCTGGCGTAGCTGTTGATAGTAAGAGAATAAGCCCGCTAGCTAGTACAAGCTTGCCTAGAGCCCACACACCAAGATCGCTCAGAAAGGTATACTGACCCGGCCAACCCCAAATCCTCTGCCAAATGTTAAGAGCGGGTTCGAACCCTGGAGCTGAACGATCTTGACCCTTTTTTCCCTGCAGACCAAATTCCAGTGCCGCCAGCACCAATCCAATCAGCCATGGAATGAGATAATAGAACAATCTAAAAATAACAAGCACTGCCATGGCCTGATCACTTTTAAATCCAAGCTGCGTAAGACCCAGCAATGCAATAAGGTCAAAAGCACCGATACCACCAGGCGCCATACTCAAGATGCCTGCGATAGCAGCAATCGTAAAGATGCCGAATATAACTGGAAAATGCACCTCGTGCAAGAGATGACTACTGATTGTCCAAAACGTTACGCCAGCAAAACTCCATTCCAGAAAGGAGGCACCTACAGAGGCAACTACTGTAAGCCAGGGTGTTCTACCTTGTCCCCGGTTAATCCACTTTGCATAAAGAGCAGAGCGCTGTACAAACACAAAAAACGGCAAATAAAGCGCCATCCCCCATACCGCAAATACTAACCAATGATGCTCTTCCAGCAACGCCGTTGCCGGGAGTAAACCAAAAATATTTGCCCAAGAAAGTAAAGATAACCCGGTAATCATGAGTGGTGATAAAAATACGATTGCCGGCGTTAGGACGGAAGTTGACACTCCGCTTTTTTTGTACATCAACGTCCTTAAACCCACTCCAGCCAGACCTGCAAAACCAATTAAATTATTAAATGTATTAGCTATCCAAGCATAACGGAAGGTGTCCCACAGCCCTACTTTTAAACGAAAATGTGCTCGTATCAAATAATCATAAGCACTCATTACAGCTACTGCGAGAAGTGCAAATCCGATCATTTGCAAAACGGCAGATGTAGGCACTCTTCTTAGCTCACGCATAATAAGTCCTAAATGAACCTGCTTCAGCTCATGTTGCCCCTCCCAATACACCAGCGCTATGATAGCTACTGGAAAGAGAGCTCTCACCGCCCGAATCCGATAGATGGTTAAGAACAGCCTTACAATTTTGAATCTTTCTAATGTTTGTTGTTTTGATTGCATTAGGCCACCTACCCTTACCGCCGACACACGTTGTGCTAGACAATTTTTACAACCATTTCATTATAACAATTATTGGAATAAAAAACCCATGATAATCAACACCTACTACATTAGACTGCCAGCACAACCCTAATCCCTGCAATAGTTAAAAAATGTTAGTGAAATTCTATTTACCTAAAGTACATTGAGACTGTAGTTTACACATAAAATTGCACAACAAAAAGGACATCCCTCACGGCAAAGGATGTCCTCTCTGTTATGTAGCACGGGTTTAACTAGCGTTTATACTCGAATATCAAATCTGCCTTTACTATCCGTTGTTGCGGTAGCTATCTCTTGCGGACTTGCTGCAGCAAGCGTATTATTCGCAGGTTTGGCAGGTGCCTCTACAACACTGCTAGCGGAGGAAGCACTGCTCTGAGACTTCTGCGAGATTTGTGCCTCGATAGTCTTAATCTGTTGCTCAATTTGCTTCGTTTTCGTTTCCTTGGTCTTGTCATCGTCTGAGCTGGCATTAATCTTGTCCAGTTCTGCTTCCAGTTTCGCTTTTTGTTTCTCAAGCGTACTGGTATCTGTAGTGCTAGATGTCGAGGTAGTATACGATGTGGAACCTGAGACTGCTGATATACTCATGGTTATCCCTCCCTTCCTTACCTCCAATATAATCCTTTTGCAAGTAAGGAACGTTAAGACCCGCTGAAAGTTTGCTGAAAGTACTACTTGCCAGGTTACAATGATAGACTGCTAGGAGCTTGCTTTTCCTCGTCTAACCAGCAGCACATAAGATAGAATCGAGAGAATTCCCGTACATGCCATCACAATCGCCATCGGAAGTGCAGACTCAACGCCCCCAAGACCCACAAGTGGCGCTACACAGCTACCCAGCAATAGGGGGATTAATCCGATTAATGCCGAGGCACTGCCTGCAGTTTCACCTTGATCCTGCATCGCCAGTGAGAAGCTGGTCGCTCCGACAATACCTACACTGGAGACAACCGCAAATAGACAGATCAGAATAGGGATCAGTCCTCCTCCTACTAGAACCGTTAGCAGTAGCAAGATGCCCCCCATCGTACAGAGCAATAGTCCACTAAGTAGCAGCTTAGTCTCACTTACCTTTCCAGCAAGTCTACCGGCTATTTGGCCAGTAATAATAATCCCGATCCCATTCACTGCAAAGATCAGACTATATACTTGCGGGGTAACCGCAAAAATATTTTGCAATACAAAAGAAGAACCTGAGATATACGCGAACATAGATGCCGTAACGAAACCTTGAGACAAGGCATAACCCATAAACTTACGGTTGCCCAGCAATACCCGGAAGGTAAGCAATGTACCCTTCAGTCCACTCTTAGAGCGTCGCTCCTTCGGCAGCGTCTCCGGCAAGCGCAATAAAATAGTTAAACAAAAAATAATTCCGGCAGCAAATAATACGAGGAATATCCCTTGCCATGTAGTCACTCTTAACAGCTGGCCCCCAATAACTGGTGCTAATATCGGTCCGAGACCATTCACAATCATCAATAGTGAGAAGAACTTCGTGAGTTCAGAGCCACTATATAAATCACGAACAGCCGCTCTAGAGACAACCACCCCCACTGAGCCAGCAAGGCCTTGAATAAACCGCAAAACGATCAGTAGTCCAATCGAAGGACTAAAGGCACATAGCACTGAGGAAACGGCGTAGATGAACATACCTATAAGCAGCGGACGACGGCGACCATATACATCACTCAGCGGTCCAGCGACCAACTGACCTGAAGCAAGCCCCAGCAAAAAGAAGGTCAGACTAAGCTGCACTAAAGCAGCGGTCGTACCGAAATCCGAGACAAGCGTAGGCAGTGCCGGCAAATACATATCAATCGACAACGGGCCGATCGTTGTAATGGAGCCGAGAATCACAGCCAACTGTAATCTCTGCTTCCGTGAGGGTCCATCTGCGGCAAGCTTATTACCATTTTGAATTCCAATCATGATCCTTACTTCAACCTTTCTAAAGCAACCCTTGGGCCTTTTTTTGTATTCTTCATACTAACGTAAAGGAAGTAAATTGATCAATCCTTTTATGAAGGGCTACGAGCGCTTGTGTAACAAAAATAACCGCCATTCGGCGGTTATTCTGATTATTTTATGCATTTGTAGATGTGCTGCGCATTTGCAACCAATCTCTAGCGGCTTCAGCCTCAGCAACACTCAGGCGATGACCTTGGTTGCCCCAGTGTGTTGTAACCTCTGCGCCTGCCTTCTGAAAAATAATCTCCAAATCCTCAGTCTCCGAAGAAGCGATAAGCGGATCATTTGTGCCTGCACCGATGAAGATAGATACTCCTTCCAGTGAAGGAAGCGTAATATTCCGAAGCGGTACCATCGGATGCAGTAGAATTGCAGCGCGGAAAACATCCTTATAATGGAACAGCAGGCTACCTGCAATGTTCGCACCGTTAGAGTAACCCACGGCTACCAGATTGTTGGCATTGAAACCATATTGCGCTGCGGCTTCATCCAGAAACTGCTTGATCTCGTGAGTACGGAAGATTAGATCTGCTTCATCGAATACCCCTTCGGCTAACCGTCGGAAGAACCGCGGCATACCATTCTCCAGCACATTCCCTCTGATGCCTAGCACCGATGAATCAGGAGATAACAACCCGGCAAGCGGCAGCAAGTCCTGCTCATTGCCTCCAGTCCCGTGAAATAATACAAGCGTGGGTTTCGTTACATCTTTACCTTTATGGAATACATGAATCATCCCTGCTTCACCTCAATTTCTCTTATTTGAAAAGGACTTAAATTTTCTTCGATAGCCGCACGATGCGGTTCATACCAAGATGGCAGCATCAGCTTCTCACCCAGGGCATCCACTGCTTCATCACGGGCAAAGCCCGGAGGATCCGTAGCAATCTCGAAGAGGATTCCACCTCTTTCGCGGAAATAGATCGCATTAAAGTATTGGCGGTCTTGAACCGGTGTTGGATGATGTCCATGACTCTGTACATGACGCCCCCATTCCAGCTGCTCAGCGTCATCTTGTGCACGCCATGCGATATGGTGAACGGTGCCTGTACCTCCTGCTCCTTGCGGAACCGGTGTTGTCTTCAGATCAATAATATTACCCAAATCGCCAGTAGTTCTATAACGACTATATCCGTCTCCATCAGCGATATGCTTCATTCCCATCGTATGGACAAGCGTTTCTGCAGTTTGCAGCGGATTGTTGCTGTAGAGCACAGCACCACCGAACCCTTTGATAGCATGCTCGGTTGGAACCCCTCCGAAAGACCATTTACTAAGAGGTCCTTCCTCACGTTCCACCAGTTCAATGCGCAATCCGTCATAATCAGCAAAGGATAGATAAGATTCCGAGATTCTATTCTTAAGAGTAACCGGAATTTGATATGCAGCAAGACGCTGTTCCCAGAATGACAGAGAGCCCACTGGTACTGCGTAAGTCGTTACGCCAACTTGCCCACTGCCGATTCTGCCTTTACGACCAATAGGTGAAGGGAAAAAGGTAATAATCGTTCCCGGAGCACCTACTTCATTCCCAAAATATAAATGATAAACTTCCGGAGCGTCAAAATTAATCGTCTTCTTCACAAGCCGTAGTCCTAGAATACCGGCGTAGAAGTCAACGTTGCGCTGAGCATCTCCAACAAAAGCGGTAATATGATGAATTCCTGCAGTTTGAAGTGTCATAATAATAAACCTCCTTCTTAATTAAAAATCAATGCATCCAGAGAAATCGAACCCGGCCCCGTAAGTGCTATACCTGCCGCAACCACCAATACCGTAAGCGGAAACTCGATACCGTTCGAAGTAGACCAGAAGCCATTCGGCGCATGCACCTTAACGATAGCCCCCAACATTGTGGCTACAATCAACACCGCTGCAACAGGCGTCAGCAGTCCTGCCGCGAACATGAATCCACCTATCAGCTCCAATAGTCCTGCCAATACCGCCATCGTAACGCCCGGTTTAATACCGATGGACTCCATCCAGCCACCAGTGCCCTTCGGGCCATACCCACCAAACCATCCAAATAGCTTTTGTGCACCATGTCCTATGAACGCAATCCCGATCACTAATCTCATCAATAATATTCCTAGACTTATCATTTCTAACCCACTCCAATTTCCTTTGATTTAATTATCTTAACATTAAGATATATGATAAAAATTTTTGTCTTCCAGAGGCAAGAAGCAGCGAACTGCTTCCCACCTTATAGAAGCGCCCTTCATAACGATGTTTCAGCGCTCCTATACACCTTTGCCTAGCTTCTTCAGTAATTCAATCGCCTGACCCTTCTCATCCTGATCCAGTCCACGCATCAAATCATGAATCGAAGCCACATGACGCGGGAAAATCTTATCGAACAGCTCACGCCCTGCATCCGTAATCTCCGCATAGGTCACGCGTCTGTCCTCACTACACGGCACACGTTTCAGCAGACCTTTCTTCTCCAGCTTGTCGATATTATAGGTGATGCTTCCACTCGTAACGAGAATCTTCTCCCCGATCTGTTGTAGTGGAATACGGGTCCGGTGATACAGCACCTCAAGCACCATGAACTCGGCAGATGCCAGCCCATAACTCTTCATATCCTTCACAGCTTGATCCATCAAGCTCCTGTAAGCCTTAGATAATACAACAAATAACTTTAAAGAAGACGCCTGATCCATCTCCGTAGTATTCTCTGTATTACGAACATTCTCTTCGGTATTACTCATCATTCCCACCTCCAGTTTGACAGCGATGTTGTTCAATATAAAGTAAATGTCTTTACATTAAATATCTTTAAGTTAAGATAACTATACTTCCTCACACTACCTTTGTCAACCTCGCCACTCCAAAAAGATAACATAAGGTGCTTAACGAGCTGTTAATGTTCTTTCTACGACTTTTTAGGAGCGTGATGAAAATCACTCTAAGTTTGACCTGACCCTTAAAACGGCGTATTCTTGTCTTTACGAATGACTATTTAGTAAGCGATTTCACTTCTCTCAAAGGAGGCAACCTGATGGTGGAGGAACAAGCTGGTGCGCGGCGCGTGCTGATCGTAACAGCTGTAGCCGCAGAGCGAGACGCGGTCCTGCGCGGCCTACAAGGCAGCGACAGGTTTCATGTGATTGCTGCCGGCGCAGGTACGGCAGCAGCGGCGGCGGGAACCGCCGCGGCACTCGCAGCCGGATCTTACGGCTGCGTAATCAGCGCCGGGATCGGCGGCGGATTCCCGGGGGTGGCACCTTTAGGCTCGCTGGTCGTTGCCAGCGGGATGATTGCCGCCGACCTCGGGGCCGAGACGCCGGAGGGCTTTCGCAGCGCTGCCGAGCTCGGCTTCGGCAGCGTGTCCGTGCCGGCTGATCGCGGCACGGTACAGGCTGTTTCGGCCGCGCTGGCAGCGGCCGGACTGACCGTAAGCACGGGGACCGTGCTTACGGTCTCGACGGCGACCGGCACCGCGGAGACGGCCGCCGCCCTCATCGCGCGGCATCCTGGTGCCGTCGCGGAAGCGATGGAAGGCCACGGAGTTGCCGTGGCCGCTGAGGCGCTGGGGCTCCCGGTACTGGAGCTCCGCGCCATTTCGAACCCGGTCGGTCCCCGCGACCGGGCCGCCTGGAAGATCGGCGATGCAATGGAAGCATTAACGGCGGCAGCCGCTATACTATTGGAGGTGCTGTAATGACAACTGAGCTTAATATCGCTTTTTCCCCTTGCCCTAACGATACCTTTGTATTCCATGCCTGGGCACACGGGCTTGTCCCGAATGCACCACAACTTAATGTAACCTATGCCGACATTGATATTACCAACACGCTTGCTGCTAATGGAGAGGGACCTGAAGTCCTTAAAATCTCCTATGCCGCTCTACCTTGGGTTCTTGAGCGCTACAAATTGCTGCCATGCGGCGGTGCACTGGGTCGTGGCTGCGGGCCGTTGCTTCTTACAGCAAGTGGCCCAACCGCGATTAAACGTCCCGAGAAGCTAGCCGGACGCCGAATTGCCGTACCTAGCGAACGTTCTACCGCTTATCTGCTCTTCAGATTATGGGCAGCACAGCATATAACGGGAGGGATTGGCGAAATCGTCGTCATGCCTTTCGATGAGATCATGCCTGCCGTACGCGATGGACATATCGACGCTGGACTGGTAATTCACGAAGCCCGTTTTACTTACGCATCTTATGGTCTTAATATGCTGACTGACCTGGGCAGCTGGTGGGAAAGCGATACCGGACTGCCGATTCCACTCGGCGCGATCATTGCTCGCCGCGATCTGGATGCCGATGCCATCACTGGCTGGATTCGCAGCTCTCTACAATATGCGTGGGATCATCCTACCGATTCTAGAGACTATGTGCTTAGCCACGCTCAAGAGCTGGCTCCAGAAGTGGCTAAATCACACATTGATCTCTATGTGAACGACTTCTCAATGAATCTAGGTGATGACGGCTACGCTGCGATCACCTCCTTACTAAATCGTGCTGCAGCAGAAGGACTTGTACCTGCCATCGATCCTGCATTACTTCGGTAGCATTGGCTAAACGTTCTTAGCGCACTTTAAAACTAGACATAACCCACAATTCCCGGTACACCATAAGGTGTTCTCCGGGGATTTTTGTTTAAAATATAAGAAAGTATAAGTTTCACACCATACTTTATGTCTTATATTTCTCGCTTAAACACTTACCGTCCTTATAAGGACGCCGAAGGCATTTATGCTTGTTCTGAGTAACATTTCCCGCGATTGCTTCGATCCATTATTTGGCATGGCGAAGCGATGGCTATACAATAGATCTATAAATAGGTTCTATGAAGGAGGATCACATGATACCTGAAAACAATAGCAAACAAAACATCGATCGATTTCTCGGCTTTCAAGAGGACTATGACCGCTACCGTCCTGAAGCTCCTGCCATGATCATTAAGCTGCTGACCGACTACTTAGGCAGCACACCTTCAGTCGTCGCAGATATAGGCTGCGGCACGGGCTTGTCTACTTTTCTGTGGAAGAATGTCGCGGACAACGTAATTGGCATTGAACCGAATCCAGATATGCTGGGAAAAGCAATCGATAAATTAAGCCGGATAGAAGATCCTCAATCCATCACTTTTGTACAAGGTTATTCTAACCAGCTTCCACTTGCAGCGGACAGCGTAGACATAGTGACCTGCTCACAGTCATTCCACTGGATGGATCCTGAAAGCACACTTCGAGAAATCTCCCGGGTCTTGAGAACAGGTGGTGTCTTCGCTGCCTACGATTGCGACTGGCCTCTCCCCCTTCAACAGAAGGTAGAAGAGCGTTACAACCAACTGATCTCCAAATCCGAGGAACTGCTCGCCTCACTCTTACCTGATGCTGAGAGAGCACATAAATGGGACAAAGAAGGGCATTTGTCACGGATTCAGGCTAGTGGAGCTTTCTCTTTTGCAAGAGAGATCGTATTTCATAATCTTGAGTCCTGCGATGCACAGCGCTATGTTGGACTCGCTCTAAGCCAAGGGGGTATAAGAACCGTTCTGAAGCAAGACGCTACCCTACTCAATCAGGACATTGCAGATTTCAGCGCTGCAGTTGAAGACCATTTTCAAGGACGCACCTTAGAGGTACTGATCAGCTACCGAATGAGAATTGGCATCAAATAATTTCCGCCCTTAAGCGCAAAGAACGCCCCGATTTTCCTTATAGGAGGAAAGTCGGAGCGTTTTCTTATTTTATTTGACTTCTTCCATGAACAAATTTAGGTTCTCAACGATTTCCTTAGATCTGGAATGGTGTAAATAATGTCCGCCTTCGAATGTCATCACTTTTCCATGCACAGATTCCTTAACTTGCCCTTCATGCAGAGGAATCCAATCTTTCACGGTTGTATTATTCGCTTGTATAAAGAATATAATGGGAAGGTTCTTGTCGAATTTCAACCCTCTGGCTGCGACAAAGTTAGGATATATATGTTCCATTTCATTTAAGGTAGTGGAATTATTCATATTTTTGAGCGATATCAATTTCATTTGTTTTTTGGTCTCATCATCAAATGGCAGTCCATCATAAGGGTCACCGCTTAATTGCAATCCCAATCTAATGATACCTGAATCTTTGAGCAGCTTTAATTTTTTTATCGGGAATTTAACATCCATACCGCCTTGCTCAGGAACACTACTATCAACCCCTACAAATGCACTCACTTCGTTTGGATATTTCTTCGCATATTCCAATCCGTAAATACCTCCAATGGAGTGACCCATTAGAATATATTGGTCAATGTTTAGATTCTGTACGGCTTCATGAACCTCACTTATGATATTCGCTGTAGTTCGTTCCTTATCGGTCTCATCACTTAATCCATACCCAAACGGCTCAACCGCGACCACTTTGTAAAATGGTGATAACTCATCAATCAACGGCTTAAAATCAAGTGCTGGCGCTCCAGTTCCAAAGCCCGGGATAAGTACAATAGTCTGCTTCCCTTGTCCTTGGATCAAAACATTCATACTTTTTCCGTCAACAGGAACTAACTGACCGTATTGATGTATTTTTTTCTGATCAGATTTGTTGCTAATCACATTAACTGTATAAACAACAGCTAGAAAAAGCACGATCAAAATCACTATTGCTCCTAATATTTTAAGCAACAAGTTACGTACTTTATGCTTTTTCTTTTCATTCCCCGTTTTTATTACCTCTGTTTGTGTCACCCTCATCTTCTCCTGTCCTAATCTATTTATTATGTCGCCTTAACGTTTCGCTAATGAGATCTTAACCAACGATGATGTACTCCTCATGACCACAATATGAACTAAATATGAATAGGCAAAAAAAAATACTACGGCAGCGCAAGCAAGAAATCTTACCTGTGCTACCGTAGTATGAACAATGAGGCGCGCGTTCAACCCCTCGCAAAATATCCTTGAACGATAATTATTCTGTCGGCACTATAATTGGTAAGGTGACGATGAAGGTCGTTCCTTGGCTAGGTTCGCTTTCCACTCGGATATCCCCTTTATGAAGCGATACGATCTGTTTAACAATGGCTAGTCCCATCCCGCTACCGCCATACTTGCGACTGTGAGAACGATCAGCTTTAAAGAAGCGTTCAAATATACGTTCTTGGTCCTCGGGGGAAATACCAATGCCAGTGTCGGATATTCGGACGATTACATTGTCCAAATCTTGTTTGATGCTGACGTTAATCACACTGTCATCCTTGGAGAACTTGATGCTATTTCCAAGGAGATTCGTCCACACCTGACTTAACAGATCATGGTCTGCCCATACGATTACTGATTTCAAATCAAGTTCAAAACTAATGTTGCGTGCCGACCATTGGGGCTGTATCGCCACGATTACACGTCTGATCTGTTCGTCAAGACTGAACGTGATAAGCCGCAGTTGTTGGGATTGCGATTCAAGCAAGCTCAGCTTTAACAAACTATCGCTCATCTTGGACATCCGCTCCGCTTCAGCAATAATAATGTCGAGATAACGATTCCGTTCATCCTCTGTGAGGGCTACTTTCTTGAGCGCAATAGCATAACCAGATATCGAGGTAAGCGGAGACTGAACCTCATGCGACACATTCGTTACGAACTCCCTACGCATTTGCTCAAGGTGCTGCAGATCGTGCATCATTTCCTCGAAGCTATTAGCCAAGGTACCTAGCTCACCCATCTGCTTAATATTCAATTCGACATTAAAATCCCCAGTTGCTATACGCCTAGTTGCCTTTGTAAGCCTTTTGATCGGTCTCACTAAGAACATAGAAGCGACCAGTATCAATACGCTTCCCGTTATTAACGAATACGCCAAAAAATTAAATAGCAGATTCCTCGTAGAAGACAAAGTAGGAGGCACAATCGGCTCCACAAACATCGCCTTCGTTCCCATTTCAGTTTTCAAAGGTAGTCCTAAGAGGTTGGAAGAACCTATACTCGGTTTAACTTGAACAGCTTCACCAGCCAATACTTTCTTCAGTTGCTCCCTAGTCACGGTAACAGGGCTCTCTCCATTAAGCACTCCGTAAGACTCAAACTGACCGTTCTCATCGTAAATTCGAATATGGTAGGAATCAAGCTGCTTCATTCCACTTATAAGAACATCCGCTTCACGTGATGGTAAGGTTTCGTATATCCGGGCGATGTCCTGACCAAAGCGAAGTAAGGGAATTCGCAGGTTTTCGTTTAATTTATCTTGAAATACCCAGGTTGTCACAAATAGAGAAATCAGTGTGCCTCCGATCACGGAGACTAGAAAGGTCAGAACAACACGTGTATATAACGATTTGATCATTCATATACCTCAAGCCGGTAGCCAAGTCCACGGACCGTCTCAATGCGAAAATCAGGTGTAGACGCGAACCGTTCGCGCAGACGTTTGATATGCACATCTATCGTTCGATCGTCTCCAGCGTAATCAATCCCCCAAATCTGATCGATTAACTGCTCGCGCGTATAGACTTGTCCGGGTGTTCCAGCGAGCTTATACAGCAATTCGAACTCCTTGAGTGGCAACGTGAATGACTCTGTTCCTCTCATCACCTTATAGGTTTGCCGATCAAGGACGACGTTGCCGAACTGGATCGTCTGAGTGGAACCAATCTTGTATCGCTTCAATAAGGATCTAACACGAACCGTCAACTCCAGCGGATCGAATGGCTTCGTCAAATAATCGTCTGTCCCCAGTTCGAAGCCCTTCACCTTCTCCCAGGTTTCACCTCTCGCAGTTAGCATAAGTAAGGGAAGATCCGGATTGGCTTTTCGGAGCTCTTTACATAACGTCCACCCATCCATAATCGGCATCATGATATCGAGTACAACAAGATCAACCTGCTTTGAGGCGTAAACGGCTAACGCTTCTTTGCCGTCTGCAGCTTCGGCTGTATCAAATCCGTCGTTACGTAGAAATAAACAGACGAGTTCGCGAATGTTCGCGTCGTCGTCAGCAACTAGTATAGTAGGCATTCGTACCCTCTTTTCCTGTTATCCATCCTAGCCATTATACTACAATATACTTTCAGCCAAGAAGGAACGCCTTCGGCATCATTTAAAGGGTGATGATCGTTTCACGAAAGCGCAAAACTTATACTTTCTTATCTTTCAAAAAAGAGCGTCTAACACGGTAATCCGCATGTAGACGCTCTTGAAGTCGTTTGACTTTACCTCCAAACGACTTACTTTTTATTCATCTTAAACTTCAGGAAGAGCTCATTGTAATGAGCAAGCATCCGTTTGCCAAGATTATCATACACCTCAAGCCGATCCGTAATCTCAGCAGGCGGGTAGAAACGGGTATCCTCGGAAGTTTCCTTCGGAAGTAGCTCCAGCGCAGGGATGTTAGGTGTAGAATAACCTACGTATTCTGCATTCTTAGCCGCTACATCTGGGCGAAGCATGAAGTTAATGAACTTATGCGCTCCATCCACATTATCCGCAGTTCGTGGAATGACCATGTTATCAAACCACTTGTTCGAACCTTCCTCAGGCACTACATAATCCAATTTATCATTCTCATCCATGATCTCAGAAGCATCACCGGACCACACAATCCCAACGGCAGCCTCTTCATTGGCAAGCAGCATCTTGATCTCATCTCCGACAATCGCCTTAACGTTAGGAGACAGCCTATTCAGCTTGGTCAGTGCTTCTTGCAGGTGAGCCTCATCCCGGTCATTAACGGAATAGTGCAGGCTGTTCAAAGCCATACCCATCACTTCGCGTGCTCCATCCACCAAGAAAATGTTGTTCTTCAGCCTGCTGTCCCAGAGGGAATCCCAGCTGGTGAAGTCCATCCCTTTGGTCATCTCCGGGTTGAAGATAATCCCGACGGTTCCCCAGAAGTAAGGCACGGAATACTTGTTGCCAGGATCGAAGGAAAGGTCCATAAACCGCGGATCAACATTCTTTAGATTCGGAACCTTGCTATGATCCAGCGGTATGAGCAAATTTTCTTCTTTCATCTTAGCAATAGCGTAATCCGAAGGAATTACGACATCAAAAGTAGTTCCACCCTGCTCCACTTTAGTTAGCATAGCTTCATTAGAGTCAAAAGTTTGGTAAATGACCGTTAATCCGGTCTCTTTTTCAAATTCCTTCAACAGATCAGGATCGACATAGTCGCCCCAGTTATAGATAGTCAGTGTATTCCCTCCGGAATAGCCCTCTCTCGAGTTCATCCAGGAGCCCAAGTACATTAGAGCGAATGCCGTGATCATGATCGCCAAAAAAGCATTTACCAGCTGTTTCATCTAGGCACCCCCGCTTCCGCCACTGGCTCCGCCACAGCTTCCGAGGTATTCTGACGGTTCTTCTTAAGGGTCAGGAAGTAATAACCGACAACGAGCAGTATCGTGAACAGGAAGATCAATGTCGATAGCGCATTAATGGATAACGACACCCCTTGCCGAGCTCTGGAATAAATCTCAACCGATAGCGTCGAATAACCATTACCCGTTACGAAGAACGTAACTGCAAAGTCATCCAGTGAATACGTAAGTGCCATGAAGAATCCACTAAAGATCCCCGGTTTGATAATCGGCAGAATAACCTTAGTCAGAACATCCTTGCGGCTTGCGCCAAGGTCACGTGCGGCATCCGTCAGTGAAGGACTCATATCCTGTAAATGCGGCAGAATCATCAACACGGCAATCGGTACACTGAACGCGACATGCGAAAGCAGGACGGACACGAAGCCAAGCTTGATGCCTGCAATGGTGAACAAGATCAGGAACGATGCACCGATAATGACATCCGGACTAACGATCAACACGTTGTTCAGAGATAACAAGGTGTTTTTAGCACGGCGGTTCTGTACACTCTTAATGGCCAATGCACCAATAATAGCGATAAGCGTGGCGATAGCCGAGGACAGAAGCGCGATTACAAGCGTGTTAATCATGATGATAATCAGACGTGTATCCTGAAGGACCTCACGGTAGTAATCCAACGTAAAGCCCTCGAACTTGTGCATCGTCCCCCCGCTGTTGAACGAATAGTACATCAAATAGAAGATTGGCGCATACAGAACAGCGAACACTAGCACTAGGTACAGATTGGAGAACCCGTTTTTATTTCTCATTCCGCACCCCTTTCCGCGATCCGCCGGTAATAATCATAAACAGCGCCATAATAGCAATCAGAAACACTGCGACCGTGGAGCCCATGCCCCAGTCCTGTGTGACCAGAAAATGCTGCTCAATCGCAGTACCGAGTGTAATGACCCTGTTGCCTGCAATCAGACGAGTAATCATAAACAGGGACAGCGCTGGTATGAATACCGCCATACAACCGGAACGTACACCCGAAATGGTCAATGGAAAAATAACGCGCCGGAACGTCGTCCAGCCTGAAGCACCCAGATCACGTGCCGCATCCAGCAAGGATAAATTAAGATCCTCCAAAGCGCTGTAGATCGGCAAGATCATGAATGGGATAAAGATATACACAGATACAAATACAAAGCTGAAGCCCGTAAACAAAATTTGCTGTTCTCCGATTCCAAGCAGATCAAAGAAATTGTTGATTGGTCCGAACGTACCAAATATGCCGATAAAAGCGTAAGTTTTCAGCAGTAAATTAATCCATGTCGGTAAAATAATCAGCAATAACCATAGCTGCTTATGCTTCGTTCTCGTCAACAGATATGCCGCCGGATAGGCGACCAGCAAAGAGAATGCTGTAATCAAAAACGCATACCAGAATGAGGTCAGCGTCATTTTTAAGTACACAGGTGTAAAGAAGTTCACGTAGTTATCTAGCGTAAGATGCCCATCCAGATCAAATAGAGAATAATAGATGACAAGCAGTACTGGTGCGATTACAAACAAGGCGATCCACAGGTAATAAGGGATGAGATAATACGATCTGCCCTTATTCTTCATGACTCTCCACCTCGCCGTAAGCTTCCAGACGTTTGTCGAACTCTTCCTCCGTTTCACCAAAACGCATAACATGAATCGCTTCCGGATCAAAATAAAGGCCAATTTCACTACCTACCGTCGCCTTACGTGTAGAATGCACAAGCCATTCATGTCCGGATTCATCATAACAACTGATTTCATAGTGGACACCCCGGAACAACTGGGAATCCACTCGCACACGTAGCTTACCCTGTTCCAGCGTTGAAATTTCCAAATCCTCAGGGCGTATAACAATCTCCACAGATTCGTTTGGTTTAAGACCAGCATCAAAACATTCAAAGCGGCGCCCGTTAAACTCCACCAGATAGTCTTCAATCATAACACCCGGAACAATGTTGGACTCGCCAATAAAATCAGCCACGAAACGGTTAATTGGCTCATCATAGATATCATTAGGTGTTCCGCTTTGTTCGATTTTTCCTTTGTTCATGACAAAAATCCAGTCGGACATCGCGAGTGCCTCTTCCTGGTCATGTGTAACAAAAATAAAGGTAATGCCAAGTCGTTGCTGCATTTCACGCAGTATGTACTGCATCTCTGTTCGCAGCTTCAGATCGAGCGCAGATAGCGGCTCGTCCAGCAAAAGAACCTGCGGCTCATTCACAATCGCACGAGCAATAGCCACGCGCTGACGTTGACCACCGGACATTTCGTTAATGGCACGCTGCTCGTAGCCCACAAGGTTAACGAAACTTAGCGCTTCCTGCACCTTCTTCGTGATGACGTCTTTCTTAAGCTTCTTAATGCGCAGTCCGAAAGCCACATTCTCGAATACGTTCAGGTGTGGAAACAATGCGTAATCCTGAAAGACCGTATTGACCTGCCGCTCATTGGCTGGAATGTGGTTGATCACTTTACCGTTTAAATAGATAGAACCGCTTGTTGGCTCTGCGAACCCAGCGATCAATCGTAGAATAGTCGTTTTACCACAGCCTGATGGACCAAGTAGTGTATAAAATTTGCCGCGCTCTATCTCAAAGCTGACTCCTTTTAACACCGGATCTTCGTCGTCATATTGCTTGGTAACCTCTTCAAATGAAATAATGGTGCCTTCCTGAATAGCTATAGCTAACAACCTCCCTGCCTAAAGTATCACAATACTATTTTACCCGCATCTCGCGGAGAACAATCGAATGGGCATGCTCAGCGCTAATAAGCGACAATTCCTCCTCTCATTCGACACTCCAATAGATATAGCATATTAGATTGTACCATTATATGCGATAGCTTACATGGATAAGGAATGCGTAAACTTAACAACTTTGTAAAATATCCAGTCCTCCAGGCCTTTTTTAAGGTGTTATAATGAAAACGAACTGAAAGACCAGACAGTTTTTTTCATTTTTTTCCGAAAGAAGATGAATGATAATGAACGAGGGGTTACAAGACCGCCTTGAAAAATATGGTTTCTCACTTTACATGATACGAATTACGCTGGCCGCTTCACTTTCATGGGTCGCCGTACACAGCATATATGGTAGCCAATATTTATACTTTGCACCCCTTGCGGCTATCCTCATCACCCAAGCCAGTGTTAAAGCATCGCTAGAAAAAGGAATCTACCGCCTGATCGGCATTATTCTTGGCGGGATCGTTAGCCTAATTGTTGGCCAGTTTTTTGATGTAGGTGGGCTTTCTATCCTGCTCATTCTACTCATCGGGATTGGCATCGCTACGGCCTGTAAGATGAACATTCAAGCTGTCTCACAGGTGGGAGTTACTTCCGTCCTGGCTCTTACTTTCTACCAGAATGACTACGTGCTTTGGAGAATAGGGGAAACGTTCATTGGTGTGCTGATCGCCCTGGCCATCAATATGATTATCGTGCCGCCGAACAGGTTCGTCAAGGTAAAAGCATTGGCATTCGAAGGAAGTCTTCTACTTGCGGATGCATTAAAAGATCTCGTAGGCGTAAGACGTGATTCTCCGAAAGACAATTTGCTGGAGGAAGCAGGTAAACTCCTGTCGAATAGCAGCCGGGAACAGAAAGAAATGTTCTATACCCTCACACATTATCAGTGCCGGGGTGAACTGAAGGGACTCATACAGGCTACCTCACATCTAAAAAGCATTCATTCCTACGTCAAAGAAATCGCCGACGATATTCGTCTTCTGCCAGCGCATCACGCCTCTTCGGATTGGATGAAGGATGTGCTGGAATCAACCGCAGATTGCATTGCTCTTTATGGAACCAGAACCTTATCAGACGCCGAATGCCAACGTTCTCTTGCCGATTGCATACAACGCGCTCGAGACCTGCAACTGGCAAGTTTCTCTGAACTACAAGGGAATTGTTCGCTATCAAGCATTCGTGATCTTGGTGCGGTCTTCAGTCACTTAAACCGGGTGTTGGAGGAAGTAGAGCGGGCTAAATCTGCTACTTATGTTGTAGCCACTCGGCCCTCAACGGCTGAAGTCGCACGCGCTTTACGTTTTATTAAAAAGGGACTCTCCCAGAAGCTATAAGCTTCGGGAGTGTCCCTTTTGTTCAAATATAAGGATGCCGAAGGCGTTTATGCTTGCCTATTCATCAATATGCCCTCATACGCCCCTGATTACTACAATCACCACATAAATTAACTAAACCGACTGCTTCGCGGCACGCCCGATCCTCACGTTCACCAGAACAATGCTGCTAACAATAAGCAGTAGACCAATCACAAGATTCAAAGTAATCTGCTCATTTAAAAAGACTACACTAGTACCTATCGAGATCAGTGGAATCAAAAAAGTGAATGATCCGACCTTCCCTGCCTCTCCCTCGTTAATCAGCTTGAAATAGATCAGCCAGCCTAAAGCGATCACAAAGACTGCAATAAACAGCGTATCGGCTATAAACGTTCCACTCCAGGTGATATCCGACCACTTCTCTGTAGCAGATCCCGAAAGCAGCAAAATGATACCACCGATCGTTATTTGCATAGCGGTCATCCATAGCATATCCACGCGCACAGCATTTCGTTTCATATATACCGTTCCTAATGCCCAGCTCAAAGCACTGGCTAAAGCAAGCACAATTCCCCATATAGAGATGCTTCCGTTAAGTCCTCCAATACTGAGGGAGCCTACTCCGATGAACCCTAGCAACAGACCTGCCATTTTGAGCCCGTACATACTCTCTCCTAACCACAGCCATGAAAAAATGCCCAGCAATACCGGCTGCAGAAATACAATGGACGAGAATAATCCTGCGGGTACATACTGCAAGCCAATCGTCTGAAATCCATAATAAAACACGATACTTAATATAGCCGAAGTCAGATAGATCGGCCATAGCTGCTTGAAGCGAAGCTCCTTCATCTTAGGAAGTGCAATTAGAATCAGAATGAATCCGCCGATGACGGTTCGGATACCTGCAAATAATAAGGGCGGAGCGTAGTCTAAGGCGATTTTGGATATAGGCCAATTTATGCCCCATACAATCACCAAAAATATAAGAAGGATGATGCTTTTCTTCTGCTGATTCATGTATTCACTCCTTGGTGTAGATTCATCACAAATGATACAATAATTAAGAATATAAATGAAATGAATAATACTCATAAGGGGCATATCATATTTGTTATGAACAATAATCAAATTCGTTTGTTCGTCAAAATCGCGGAAAGCGGTAGTTTTACCAAAGCTGGTGTAGAACTGAATATGACCCAACCTGCTGTCAGTCGAGCAATTTCCTCTTTAGAAGCCGAACTGGATGTAAAGCTATTACTCCGAGATCGACGGAACGGTCTAACGCTTACTGACATCGGCAAGCGTATCCTTGTTATTTTTCGTGAAATTCTAATGGGCTTTGATAAGGTCAATCAGGAGATTTCCGCCGAGAGGGGGCTTGAGAAGGGAAGCATTCGAATTGGGGCTTTTCCAGTGGCTTCCGCCTATTTTTTACCGAAGATTATTAGCTCTATCACTGAAAGATATCCGAATATTACGATTAGCCTGCAGGAGGGCTCTATCGCCGAAGTCAGAGAATGGCTGGAATCCAAAGAAATTGATGTTGGCTTATTGCTCGCTCCTTGCGAGGCGTTCGAAACCATCCCACTATATAGAGAAAAGCTGTACGCTGTAATCAGAAATGACCATCCTTTGCACGAGCGTTCTGTCATAGGTGTTAGAGAATTAGCCGGTGAGCCTATGCTGATCTGTAAAGCAGGTTATGAACCACCGGTGGTAGATTTATTCCGCAGAAGCAGCAGCTATCTGAATGTGAAATATGTGGTTAATAACTATGCAACAGCTCTTAATATGGTTCAAGAGGGGCTGGCTGTAGGTGTGATGTCTGAGCTATCCTTGTTATCTTTACCTCCAAATGTAGTAACCCGTGAACTGCAGCCCGACGCCTATAGAGATATACATATCGCAGTCAGCTCGCTTACCGATACTTCCATAGCTGTAAAGATGTTCATGGATACAGCTCTGGATCTTTTTACTAAGCCTAAAAAAATGGATGATGAGGAGTGCTGAAGATGAACTTTAAAAGACTTGGAAATAGCGGACTACAAGTATCCGCATTGGGACTGGGGACAAATGCTTTTGGTAAAAGGGCGGATCAAGAGACCTCCATTCAGATCGTACATACTGCGCTGGATCATGGCATTAACTTTATCGATACCGCTAATATTTACGCCGGCTCCGAATCTGAACGAATCATCGGTCTGGCCTTGGAAAGTAGAAGACATGAGGCTGTTCTCGCCACTAAAGCAGGCTTAGTTAAGCATGACGGACCTAACGGAAGCGGCTCCTCGAGGCGCCATTTGATGCAGGAATTAGAAGATAGTCTTCGCCGCCTAAAAACGGACTATGTCGATCTATACCAGATTCACACCTTCGATCCCAATACGCCACTCGAAGAGACGTTACGGACCCTGGACGATATGGTATCTTCGGGCAAAGTACGCTATATCGGGGCTTCCAACTATACAGCATGGCAATTAATGAAGGCGATTGGAATTAGTGAGGCACGGAGCTTCGCCAAATATATTTCAATTCAGTGTAGCTATTCCTTAGCAGATCGGACCCCGGAGAATGAGCTTCTCTCCCTTTGTCTTGATCAAGGTGTAGGGATTATTCCTTATTTTCCACTGGCGGGCGGAATTCTCACAGGCAAATATAATTCAAACGGTTCCGCACCTTCAGGGTCCAGAGCAGATACCGATCCTAATTTCAAAAGATTCCTGAATCATGAACGGATCGAACTGGGGAACAAAGTGGGACAGATCGCTGAAGAACTGGGAACCTCTTCTACTGCACTTTCCTTAGCTTGGCTCATGAATCGTCCTGCCGTCTCGACAGTTATTGTGGGGGCTACACGCGTGGAGCAGCTGGAACAGAATTTGCATAGCACCTCCATTCAGCTTAACGAAGAAACAGTGAGCAAGCTGGATGAGGCAAGTGATTCCTTCCGCTTTGGCGAGCCTTTCGCTTTTTATCGGCTCCCATAGTCTGAACTACTATAATGAAGGAGGGGAGTATTATGACAACACATACAACGGCTAGTATTCAAGTGATGCTTGAAGAGCATAAGGACTTTTTCAATCGTGGCGCAACTAAAGAGGTTGCCTTTCGGCTTAGTCAGCTTCAGAAACTCAAAGACAGCATTAAACGATACGAGGTTCGCATTATCACTGCCTTACAACAGGATTTAGGAAAAAGTGAGTTCGAGGCTTATGCCACAGAGATTGGCTTCACCTTGGACAGCCTCGGTTACATGATGAAGCATCTCAGACGTTGGGCGAAGCCCGTAAAGGTTAGATCACCACTGCATTTATTTCCTGCGAAGAGTTATATCTTAAGTGAACCTTACGGTACCGTGCTCATTATAGGTCCTTTTAATTATCCATTTCAGTTGCTGATCGAACCGCTTATAGGCGCCATTGCCGCTGGAAACTGCGCTGTCCTCAAGCCATCGGAGAGCACACCAGCCATTACGGCTGTTATAGAGCAGCTCATTCAGGAGACCTTCGAACCCCAGTATATTCGCGTAGTTCAGGGGGAGAAAGAGACCACCAATCTGCTGATCCATGCCAAGTTTGATTATATTTTCTTCACGGGCAGTGTTCCGGTCGGTAAAATCGTGATGGAAGCCGCTGCGAAGAATCTAGTGCCTGTAACCTTGGAGCTTGGCGGGAAAAGTCCGGTCATTGTCGACACATCAGCCAATCTTGATGTTGCAGCGAAGCGAATCGTATGGGGAAAATTATTAAATGCCGGTCAAACCTGTATCGCCCCCGATTATTTGCTCGTTCATAAGGACATTGCTAATGAATTGATCACCAAAATCAAACATCAGATTACTGAATTCTACGGTCAAAATGCGCAGCCGAATACAGATTATGGCCGGATCGTAAATGAGCGCCAGCTGCAAAGACTCGCCAGTCTCATTGAACGGGATCGGGAAAAGGTGGTTATGGGCGGAACCGTCATTTCAGAAGAACGTTATATTGAACCTACACTAATCTATCCTGCCGCTTGGACTGACGCTTCTATGGAAGATGAGATCTTCGGTCCGATCCTACCCATATTGGAATATCATCAATTGGATGAAGCTATCCGGAGTATTAACGAGCACCCAAAACCACTTGCACTTTATCTATTCACAGAGGATAAAAATGTTGAACAAGAGGTGCTTTCCCGAGTCTCTTTCGGAGGAGGCTGCATCAATGATACGATCTCGCATGTGGCGAACGCTAGCTTGCCGTTTGGTGGGGTAGGCAACTCTGGAATCGGCGGTTATCACGGGAAGCACAGCTTTGAAGTCTTTTCCCACCGCAAAAGCATCGTTAAAAGAGGCACACGAATCGACCTCGGGATTGTGTACCCACCCTATGGGAATAAGATCAAGCTTGTACGAAAAGTATTAAAATAGACAAAGCAGCAAGCCTCCCATGACTGGGAGGCTTGATACTTTTCAGAGGAACCACTTTTCATTATTTGAACAGCTGTACCAATTTCTCTACATGTAACTCCGCGGTAGAAGGGAACCAGAGCTCAGCACTCTCTTTCAAGGATGGACTTCCGGCTCCAACGGACCTCATACCAGCGGCTTTGCTGGCAGCTATCCCCTCCGCTGTATCTTCGATAGCTACGCAGCAGTCAGGTGATATACCCAGCATCTCGGTAACCTGTAAATAAATTTCCGGATCTGGCTTGCCCATACGGATGTTTTTAGGGTCAGCAATCGCCTGAAACAAGCGCCCGATCTTCAATCGTTCAAGAATCAGCATTGCATTCTCATTAACGGAAGCCAGTCCGACAGGGATTCGCCTTTTCTTCAAATCGGTCAGAAGACTATGGATACCCGGGTGCAAATCATCCGGTGTCATTTGTTGAATCAGCTGTTTATACTTTTCGTTCTTTTTGTTGCAGAGCATTCCTTTTACCGGTTGGGGTAAATTCAGACCGCTTCCCTCCAGTAGAATCTCTAAACATTCCATTCGACTATGGCCCTTCAGACGTACATGCTTCTCTCTATCAAAAGAAATCGCCAGCTCATCGGCTAAGGCTTTCCAGGCCAGATAATGATACTCACTAGAATCGGTAATAATCCCGTCCAGCTCGAAAATAACAGCTTCAAGCTGCTTCACATTTGAAAGGGACACCGGCTTCTTTACAGTTAACTGCACAAGGCTCCCTTTATGTAGAATTTCAACCACTTCACCTGTCAGTAGTGTATAGATCACTACCTTACTATCAACATAAATATCCAATAAATGCCCACCGCTTGTTATTTTAAATCGATAGCTGTCCCATTGTGCTGGCAAGGCAGGATTAAAGGATAGCATACCGCCACATAAGCGCATCCCACCAAAGCCATTCACAATCGACAGCCAAGATCCTGCCATAGCAGCAGTATGCAGCCCGTCCTTCACATTGCGGTTAATATCATCTAAATCCATCCGTACCGTGCGGTCAAAATAGGCGTACGCCCCCGTTAAATCACCAATCTCAGCAGAAATAATACTGTGAATGCACGGTGACAAAGAAGAATCATGTGTCGTTAGCGGCTCATAGTAATTGTAATTGCGGATCTTGTCCGCCAAGCTGAAATGATCACCTAACAGAAACATGGCCATCACCAGATCTGCCTGTTTGAGCACCTGATGACGGTAAATCACCAACGGATGGTAATGAAGCAGAAGTGGATATTTATCCGCTGGCGTATGTTCAAAGTCCCACTTCTTCTTAGTCAGAAACGTATCATCCTGAGCATAGATGCCAAGCTCATCATCAAAAGGGACATACATTTTTTCTGCGGCGACCAGCCAATCACCAGGCTCTTCCTCAGTCAGACCAATCTTGCCCTTCAGACGTTTAAAATGCTCCGGATACTGCTTTCCTAACAGTCTGGCTATCTCATATGCATAATAGAGTTGATCCCGTACCATAAGATTAGTGTATGCATTATTGTTAACGATAGCTGTATACTCATCTGGACCCGTTACTGCGTCAATACAGAACGCACCCTCCCTGGCTGGATTAAAATGACCCAGATCCACCCAAAAGCGGGAGGTCTCGAAAATCATTTCCGCCCCCTCCAGGACCAGAAACTCATAATCGCCAGTTGCCCGCACATACTGTTTAATGGCATAGGCAATATCCGCGTTAATATGCATTTGTGCTGTTCCTGCCGGAAAATAGGAAGAGTTCTCAGCCCCGTCTATGGTGCGCCAAGGATACAGTGCTCCCTTCTGAGACATCACTGCTGCCCGTTCCCGTGCCTTATCTAACGTAGCATAACGAAACTCGAGTAGCTTCCGGCTAATCTCCGGCTGTGTAAATGTAAAGAAGGGTATCATATACATCTCAGTATCCCAGAAATAGTGACCTTCGTATCCTTCACCCGTCAGGCCCTTGGCCCCGATGTTCGTAACCCCGTCGCGTCCTACGGATTGCAGCAATTGAAAAGCATTAAAACGGATTCCCTGTTGAAGCGCAAGATCGCCCTGAATCTCCACATCGGTATGTGCCCAGAATTGATCCAGAAAAGCCCGTTGTTCATGAACTAGCGCTTCAAACCCACAGTTCTCCGCCAAGTGTTGCACTTCTAAGCACCTGCCTAACAGCTCGTCTTCTGCATAATCCTTAGAAGTGTGATACGAAATGTACTTGGTCAGGGAGATCCTTTCCCCCATTATCACTGGAACAACCCATTGCATGGACAATCGCTGATCTTCTAGCTGCACGAGCCTTTCATATCCAGCGCTACATTTCAGACTGTGGCTTATCCCTGTTAAAAGAGCAAACCCGGTATGCCGCGTCCTCTGCTTCATCCACAAAAAGGACTGCTCGAGCTCATGCCCGGTTTCGACTAGCAGCAAATTGGGTTCCTTACTCCCTGATCCCAGCCGGGGGTCATCCGTGACCTCCGGCCTTTGGATCTCACCATCGATCGATGAAGTAAACGTTAGGGTTCCCTCAAAATTCAATGCCTTGACCTCGTAATCTATGGCCGCTAAATGTTTATGCTGCATGGCCACCATCCGACGAATGTTCAGCTGTACCCTGTGTCCGGCAGGAGATTCCCATTCTACCTGCCGATGCAAGATCCCATTTCGCATATCCAGCTTCCGTTCATAACGGTGCACTTGCCCACTGTTCAACTGAAAGGTATGACCCTCAATGCTGAGCTCAATAATCTTGGCGTCCGTCACGTTCAGCATAGCTTGGTTGCGGGAGGGATACCCATAAGCTCCCTCTGGATACACAATAGGCTCGGAATCAAAAAATCCATTCAAGTAGTTCCCTGTTACAGATGAGCCCGAGTGGCCATGGTAGCCTTCCTCGAAATTACCGCGCATGCCAATGTATCCATTACCCAGAGCAAATACACTTTCGCTTCTTTGATTGTTCTCTTCATCATAAGTCTCCTCATCAAGACTCCACTCCCGGTAAGGATACACCACAGCCGGATGTACGTATGGTTTCATCTTCATCTCTCTATGCTCCTCCTGACACAGTTTTGTTCAATTAGCTATACTTTATCCTTATAATTCCTGCAATGTTCAAATCAACCTTTTATTGATCCACCCATAAGCCCTCTGACGAAATACTTTTGCAGCAGGAAAAAAATCGCGAGCGGCATCAGCATGGAGATAAATGCAGCCGAGGTGAGTAAATGCCAGTCGTTGCCTCGTGAGCCTACTAAGTCGGCGATCTTCATCGACATGACCTGCACTGACGGTTGATTGCCGATAAAAATCAGCGAGACTAAATAGTCATTCCACACCCATAGGAATTGAAAGATTCCGATAGAAGCCAGTGCGGGCACAGATAACGGTAGAATCAGCCTACTGAAAATAGTGAAATGGCTCGCCCCATCCATAAAAGCCGACTCAAACAAATCCTTAGGAAGCTGACTGATAAAGTTATACATAAAGTAGGTAACCAGCGGTAATCCAAAGGCCGTATGCGCCAGCCAAATGCCCAAGTAGCTTCCGTTCAATCCAAGAGCCGTATAATCTTTAAGCACTGGAATAAGTGCCACTTGTATTGGAATAACGAGCATTGCGATAATGATGACAAAAAGCGTGCGGCGCCCAGGAAAACGTAGCCAAGCAAAAGCATAGGCGGCAAAAGAAGCGATCAACACCGGAATGACCGTCGCTGGAACAGCAATCGTCAGTGTATTCCAGAAGGCCTGCGACAATCCGGTGCCTTTTTGCACCGTTTCACTGCCATCAGCTTGCTTGAGCTTGTATTCCTTGCCCGAGAGCACGTTATTGTAGTTATCCAATGTGAGATCCGGTGTCATTTTCCAGCCTTGTTCCTGTTGATTTATGGTACGCGCTCTGCGGTTCTCCCACATCAAACGACTGCCATCGGCCTTCACGCCTGCCTTCAGCTGCTCATCGGTATAGGTTTTACCGTTTACCTCGATCGGCTCCCGCAGATCCACATCCTTCGATAGCTGAAGGGTCTCTCCAGCCTTCCACTCCTGATGGGGGAAAGCTTTCCACCATCCAGTCTGCAGAATATCGGCAGCCGGACGGAAGGAGGAAATGAACAGCCCAAGGGTCGGAAGCAACCAAATGAAACAAATCACACCCAGCACGATATTAACAATCGTCTTGCTGCCTTTTCTCTTCTTTTTCCCGGCCATTAGAATCCCCCTTGCTTACGGAACTGACGTAGATTGATTATGATCACAGGCAACACCGCGATCAGCAGAACAATAGCCAGCGTGGAGCCGTAACCGAAATTCCGGTACATAAAGAATTGGCGGTAAAACTGTGTAGCCACTACCTCTGTATCGTATTGACCTCCTGTCATCACCATGACGACGTCAAATATTTTCAATGTAAAGACGATAATGGTCGTTGTCACAGTCAGAATGGTTGCTGAAATGTAGGGGATCATGATTCCAAAGAAGATCTTCACCTCATTAGCACCATCTACTCGTGCAGCTTCCAATATGTCGTCAGGAACTCCCTTAATAGCTGCCGAGAATATCACCATCGCAAATCCGGTCTGCATCCAGATCAGAATGATGATGAGGAAAAAGTTATTCCACGGCTGAAGCATACTCGTCCATGCCTGTGGTTCTCCCCCAAAATAAGTAACGATGGCGTTCAAAAGTCCAATTTGTTCATCGCCGGGTTGATAGTAATATACAAACTTCCAAATAACGCCTGCGGCTACAAAAGAAATAGCCATCGGCATAAAAATGATCGATTTAGCTAGCTTCTCATAGCTGCTTCTGTCAGCAAGAATTGCAATCAAGAGCCCAAAAGCTACACATGCCAGTGTACCAACGAATACCCAAAGTAAGTTGTTACGCAGTGCCGTCGCCATTAGATGGTCGCTAAAGATCGCTGCATAGTTGCTGAGACCCACAAATTTCTCTGAAGAAGCATTGAAAAAGCTTAAATACAGCGTCCGCAGCGCAGGCAGCACCAATAGCCACCCCAATATAATCACTGCCGGACCAATAAAAATATAAGGCAATACCTTTCGGTGTACGTAATCAGGATATTGCTCGACTGCCAAGGTAAGTGTGTAATAGATCAGATAAACACCCAGAACCCCCCATAGAACAGCTAGAACCGCCGTTAGTAGCGGGTTTAGCGTGGAATCCCGAAAGAATAAAAAGATCGAGCCATTAACAACAACATTGGCTATTAATACTAAAAGAGACAGCAATACCGCCCTAAGGCTTACCGTCTGCTTGGCTTTCAATTGTGGCTTCATTTGTGGTTGTGGTTGTAGTTGTGATTGTCCACCCATATTAGCTCCAGCTCCTCCTATACTCACGCTTTGGAAAACAAAAAGAGGGGCAGAGAACCTTCAAATCTCGCTGCCCCTCTTTTAACTGTGTGCTTTCAATATTAGGTTAGTTGTTCCAGCCAGACTGGATTTGTTCCAACGCCTGATCCAGCGTCGCAGTACCACTTACGTAGTCGGTCATACCCTTCCAGAAGGTACCTGCGCCCACTTTGCCCGGCATCAGGTCAGAGCCATCAAAGCGCAGCGTGGAAGCATCCTGAACCAGCTTTGCCATCCGGCGATCGGATTCTGAGGTATACCAGTCCAGGGAAGCATCATTCATTGGAGCAATTACGCCGCCCGATTGCACCCAGCTCTTAATGGATTCTCCTGTAGTAAAGAATTCCATAACTGCACGAACTTCAGGACGATCGTTGAACATCGCGTAAATATCGCCAGCAACTAGCACTGGTTTACCATATTGAGGATCAATAGGCGGCAGGTAGAACCAATCATAATCTACATCAACCTTTGCGGTTTCAGGGAAGAAGCTTGTAATAAAGTTGCCGAGCATATTAAACCATGCTTTAGGAGGATTATTGAACATTGGCGCTGGGGCATCCCCGAACGATGTCGTCACGATGGATTTTGCACCACCATAGACATAATCCTTGTTGAGCCAAATTTTCGACATGGTTTCAACTGCATTCTTCACTTCTGGAGAGGTAAATGGCAGCTCACCTTTTACCCATTTATCGTAGTTCTCAGGTGTAGTTGTGCGCAGCATTATATTTTCTACCCAGTCTGTTGCCGGCCAGCCTGTTGCAGCACCACTCTCGATTCCAATAGCCCAAGCAGGATCACCATCTTTCGCAATTTGTTCCGTCAGAGCCATCATCTCATCCCATGTCTCAGGAACCTTGTAGCCTGCTTCATCAAATTGCTTTTTTGGATACCAGACCAAGCTCTTTACGTTACTGCGGTTCCAGATCCCCGCCATGATCTTGCCGTCTTTCCCGTCCATATTAGACATATCAAGCCAGCTCTTGTTGTAATTAGCCGTCAATTTGGCTTGATCCAGCACGTTAGTTAAATCGATAACCTTGCCAGTCTTAGCAATCGAGGCTAGCAGTCCCGGCTGCGGGAAATCAGCGATATCCGGAGCATTTCCACCGTCTACTCGAATGTTTATCGTAGCTTCGAACTCTTTTGAGCCCTCGTATTGAATATCAATTCCTGTCTTCTCTTCAAACTCTTTAATACTATTCTCAAATTTCACTTGGTCAGCATCTACGAAGGGGCCGAACATCGTTACTTTAGTTCCTTTATAGTCGCCCTTCATGGCTAGCTCTAGCGGAGATCCCGATGGCTCGGTGCTAGGAGCAGTTGTAGCTTTCTCAGTGTTATCTGCTGTTGGGCTGGTAGTCGCCGCAGGTGGATCTGTAGGCGCTGCATTGTTGTTATTGCCTCCGCCGCATGCGCTCAGCATCATAGTGAAGGATAAACACAGTACTAAAGCCAATGACTTTTTACGTCCTGAGGTTTTCTTCATCTTTTGTACATCCCCTTTAATGGTTTTAGAGATTGCTTCTGACTCAATCATCCGGTACCCTGGCATGTATAAGCAGCTTGTAGCAGATCACCTCCTTGCAAAGCTTTTCAGAATCTAAGGATCTATACTAAAAAAGAATCCAATCACAAATTCCAATTAATTGTAGCGCTTACATTTGTTATAGTATCATATAAAGTAAGCGTTTCCAATCTGTATTTGAAATGTTTTGGTAAAAATTATTTTTATTGTCTAAGCAAATATTCAAATGTTGCTTAAGACGAGCGCTGAATTCTGAAAAGCTTTTCAAAGGGTGGTACAAAAGTGAACTACTCCTATTTTTCTCGTGTAGATTCCCGCACAATCAGCTTATGCTCCATCTTCTCATTCAATACCTGCACTTCACCTGTTGTAAGCAATTCATGCAGCTTCTCGGCCGCACGATACCCTAACTCGTAAATTGGCTGTGCAATCGTAGTTAGCTTCGGGATGAACATACCCGACATCCTTAGATTATCAAACCCAATCACGGATACCTGACCCGGAACAAGAATATTACGATCCTTCAGATAAGAAATCGTCCCCATCGCGAATTCATCAGCAACACAGAAAACAGCAGTTAGCTCGGGGTAATCCGTAAATAGTTCGTGCGCAGCTTGATAAGCATGTTCAAACCGGTGACTGGCATATTTGCTCTTCACAATATTCTGCTGTAGCCCTGACTCTGTTAGTGCTCTTACAAATCCCTCATAGCGTGGTGGTCCTGATACGGAATTATCATGGTTAAAACCAATCATACCAATGTCTTTATGACCTAAATCAATCAGGAACTTTACCGCATCATAGGCAGCCGCTTCATCATCCACCTCCACACTTGGAATGTCGAACTCATCGGAATGCGAGGATACTAGCACAAATGGAATTCTACAACCGACCAATTTGTCATGATACTCAGGGTAAAGAAAATCACTGGCGAATACAATTCCATCCACCTGCTTCTCATGGAAGTTATCAATATAGGACAGTAGTCGTTCTTTGTCGCGGTCCGTATTGCAGATCATTAGACTATACCCAAGCTTGATACAAGCATCCTGCATCCCCCGAATCACCCCTGCGAAATACAGGTTCTCAATATCCGGAATAAGCAGGCCCAGTGTAAAGGACTTCTTGTAAATCAAACCACGTGCAAATGAATTAGGTTGATACTGCAATCGTTCTACAGCCTCCATCACTCGATTCCGTTTGCTCTCCACTACCGAATTCGGTGCATTCATAACACGTGACACTGTGCTAATCGACACCTCGGCCATTCTGGCAACATCTCTTATGGTTGGCTTCATAATGATAACTTCCTTTTTTAGGGAACTTTTCGATGTGATTATAGCAAGCCCGATTGGAAATAACAATAGAATTTTTGAAGCGCTTACATCATTTTAAACAATTCATCTTTCCTCCTCTTTCTTCACTCGGAAGATAAACAACTTACTTAAAGTGTGTATATAGTTTTATTACATGGTATACTATCCGAGTAGCGATATTCGTAGCTACAAATACTGCTCTATGAGCATAGAGCATTTATTATAGGAGGGATAACATTGAAACAACCTCGTGACATTCGATTCTCCGTACTGGACCTGGCTTCTATTGTGGAAGGAGGGACCGCGGCAGACTCTTTTCATAACTCTCTAGATTTAGCTCGGAACGCTGAGAAGTGGGGCTATCATCGGTATTGGTTCGCTGAACATCATAATATGATCGGAGTTGCCAGCTCTGCTACCTCACTCTTGATCGGACATATTGCTGGTGGCACCCAAAGTATACGTGTTGGCTCTGGTGGCATTATGCTATCCAACCACGCACCACTTGTTATTGCCGAACAGTTCGGGACTCTCGAATCTCTATATCCGGGACGGATCGATCTTGGACTGGGCAGAGCACCCGGATCTGATCAACCAGCTTCCCGTGCGCTGCGTCGCGGGCTCGGAAGCGATGGCAGTGAATTCCCTGAGCAGCTAAGTGAGCTAAGAGCTTACTTCGACCCTGCAGGAGCAGGATCGCGCCCAGCTGGAGTACGCGCGGTTCCTGGGGAAGGCTTAAATGTTCCCATCTGGCTCTTAGGCTCCAGCGGCTTTAGTGCTGAGCTAGCAGCCAAGCTAGGGTTACCTTTTGCCTTTGCCAGCCATTTTGCACCTGAGTATTTACTTCAGGCGCTGCACATATACCACAGTAATTTCCGTCCATCAGAAGTACTAGACAAACCTTATGTTATGGTCGGACTAGGGGTTACAGCAGCCGATACTGTAGATGAGGCAAGAAAGCTAGCTACCTCGCAGCAGCAGCAGTTCCTCAATATCATCCGCGGGCGTACAGGCAAGTTACAACCACCCGTTGAGAGTATGGATGGGCTATGGACGGTACAAGAAAAAGCAATCATGCTCGATAAGCAGCGTTATTCTTTCTCTGGCGATAAAGCAGCGATTAAAGAACGACTTCAAGACATTCTGAAAGAGACACAAGCAGATGAATTGATTATCTCCGCAGGGATTTATGATCATGAAGCTCGTCTTCGTTCCTATGAAATTGTAGCTGAGGCTATGAAAGAACTGTAAGATTGCAGTCTTAACAAGGCAGGACGTTATCTGAGTATCGGGAATTCTCCCGTTTCAGATATGCGTCTTGCCTTTTTTGTTTTGTTTTCGAAACCGTTCTTAATAAAACACTACTAAGATAGTAAAAAACATAAAAATAAAGAGATATAGAGAGAAATCAACAGATAAAGAGACCATATACTTACTATTTAAGCAAATATGATCTAATTAGTTGTAATACATCATTTTTCTTTGGATATCATTTTGATTATACTTTATATATTCGCTATAACGAACGATTTGTATTTTGGCTATGCCCTCTTTCTCCGTTCATTCAGAGAGATTCCCCCCCACAAATGAAAGAGTGGTACTTCACAATACCACTTATTTCGACAATGTAGAATGGAATAATCGTTTAAAACGGAGGATTTTGCCGGAAGCCCGCAGATTTTGTTTTTCAACAGCTACAATGGGCTCAGGAGAAAGGAGCAAAGAAAGTGAAGAAGAAATACCATTCGGTCTTCATAGCTGCTTACGTTCTGATTATTCTGGTAGGAGTAATATGGCACGCTGGAGGGGTAAGCGCTCAGGATACCATTAAGCTTACTGTGAATTCTCATACCACGAGCACAGCCACCATGAACAATATGAAGCCCGGTGACGAAATGAGCTCAGAGTACACGATTATTAATGATGGCACAGAAGGCTTTGATTACTTTGTGGACTTTAAATTCATCTCTGGAGACGTAGAGTTGTACAATATTCTCCAAATGACACTCGAAAAAGAGGGAGTAATCATCTATTCGGGAGTGATGAGTGAGGCTGCTGGCAGAGTAACCATCGGTTCACTTGCTGGAGGAGAGAAGAGTGTAATTCAAATGGATGTAACCTTCCCATGGGAAGCCGGCAACGAATATCAAGGGAAGGCCACGACCGTAGCTTTTGAATTCTCCGCTTCCGGAGAACCAGGTCCAACCACCGAGCCTACTTCAACGCCTACGCCAACAGCGACGGTTGCACCTACACCTGATCCATCACCTACAGCAACGGCAACAGCAACAGCAACAGCAACAGCAACAACTGAACCTACTACAACACCTACTGAAACACCAGCAGCTACACCTGAAGCTTCACCGTCACCTACGGTTGCACCAACCACAACACCTACGGATTCACCAACGACTACTGCCTCACCTACAGCTGTCGTAACACCAGGTCAGTCAGTGCCTCCAACAGCAACAGCAACACCATCGCCTACACCTACGGCTTCACCGCCTGCAGTCGATGAAATAAGCGTTACTGAAGAACCGATTCCAATGGGCGGAAGCAGTAATGAGCCTACACCTGCAGCGTCACCAGGTGCTGGTAGTCAAACCACCAGTGCAACACCTCAGCCAAGCGATGAGGTAGCCTTACCTGACGGCGACATTCCTTTGGGAGCACCAGAGGCAGGCAACGAGCTTCCAAATACCGCCGAGCCTTGGTATAACTTAATTCTGGCCAGCTTAGCTATTGCGGTACTCAGCGTGATCATCATGCGCAGATTGAAATCGAAGAAAGAATAACATTTAGTAATATAAGTCTGGAGGAGAGAGTATGAAGCAGCGTAATGGTGTTTTATTAACCGTGAAGCTAATCTTCATACTCTCTTTAGTTGTGCTGATTTATTCGATCGTCCAAGTCGTCAAAGCACCCATCGAGGCCAAGCAGGCCCTAAATGATTGGGCAAAAAAGAGGGAGGAAGCCATCGCCCGCCCCCTTTCAAATGAAGAGAACCCTCTCCCCAAGGGAATGGTCAGTTCTTCAAAAGAACAACCATCTTCTCCTCCCTCCTATAAAGAGGGTGAAGTGATTGGAGAAATCCGCTTCCCCACCTTAAATAAGAAGGTGGCTATTCTGGAGGGTACGGAAAGCCCTGAATTAAAAAAAGGAGCTGGACACTATATAGGTAGCGCAGCCATCGGTGCCATCGGTAATAGCGTGCTTGCTGGACACCGTGATACCGTATTCCGCAATCTAGGAGAACTCGTCGCAGGAGATCTAATCGAACTGGAAAGCATGGACGGTACGTTCACCTATGAAGTGACAGGCAGCACGATTGTAGACGGGACTGAACGCGGCGCAATAAAACCAAGCGATAAGGCTATTCTTACCTTGATCACCTGTTATCCTTTTTCATACGTGGGGTCAGCACCGGACCGGTATTTACTTTCAGCGAAGCTAGTAAAGAAAGAAATATCGCCTCATTAAAGCTAATCTTAACTCTTAATCTTCCTCCTCAGGGATGAGACCGGATATGGAAAGTGATACTATATAGATACAACAGTAATGAGGAGATGACCCACAGTGAAAAAAGAGGTTATAGAACGGTTTATTTCGTATGCTCAAATGGATACCCAATCGAACGAGGATAATGAAACTTGTCCGTCCACTCCGGGGCAGATGGTGCTGGCTCACAAGCTGGTCGAAGAGCTCAAGGAGATCGGCATGGATGAAGTGCAGGTGGACGAGCATGGGTATGTCATGGCTACACTCCCAGCCAATACGGAGAAGGATGTTCCGACCATTGGTTTTTTAGCGCATCTCGATACAGCAACTGATTTCACAGGAACAAATGTAAAGCCACAGATCGTGGAGAACTACGATGGCAAAGATATTCTTTTGAACAAAGAATTAAATGTTGTATTGTCTAAAGCGAGCTTCCCAGAGCTGGCAGAATATAAAGGCCATACATTAATTACAACCGATGGTACCACCCTGCTTGGCGCAGACAATAAAGCCGGTATTGCCGAGATTATGACAGCTATGAATTACCTTCTTCAGCATCCAGAAATCAAACATGGCAAGATTAGAGTTGCCTTCACACCGGACGAAGAAATCGGCCGCGGACCTCATAAATTTGACGTAGCTGCTTTTAATGCTTCCTATGCTTACACTGTGGACGGAGGCCCACTCGGTGAACTAGAGTATGAAAGCTTTAATGCTGCATCAGCCAAAATCTCGGTTTACGGCGTCAATGTACATCCTGGTACTGCCAAAGGAAAAATGATTCATTCCGCAAAAATCGCTATGGCGCTCCACCTTAGACTCCCTGCTGAGGAAGCTCCAGAATTCACAGACGGTTATGATGGCTTCTACCACCTTAGCTCCATAGAAGGCACACCGGAATTCAGCAAGCTTCAATATATCATTCGTGACTTCGACCGCGAGAAATTCGAGGCACGTAAAGCCTTTCTTTCTGCCATCGTAGATGAATTCAAGAGCATCCATGGTGAAGAGAACATCGTGCTTGAAATGAAAGACCAATATTACAACATGCGCGAAAAAATCGAACCGGTGCGTCATATTGTCGATATTGCCCATGAGGCGATGGAGAATCTGAACATCACGCCGATCATCCGTCCGATTCGCGGGGGAACAGATGGCTCACAGCTTTCCTACATGGGGTTACCTACACCTAATATTTTCACGGGGGGCGAAAATTTCCACGGCAAATTCGAATACGCCTCTGCTGACAACATGGAAAAAGCGGTGAACGTAATCGTCGAGATCGCCAAGCTGTTCGAACAAAAAGCCTAAATCGTAATTCACGTCACTCCATATTGAACACAAAAAAATCCCTGAAAAGGTCGATTCAGACCTCTCAGGGATTATTAATGTTCAAAGTCTATTCGATTAGCATCTTTCTTCCGGCGGCGTGTCTTTCCAGATCACGTTTTCCCCGTAATTCTTACCCCAATCATACATCAATCGAAGGACGGGAAGCAGGCTTTGTCCATATGAAGTCAGAGAATACTCTACTTTTGGAGGAACCTCGGCATACACTTTCCGAAGAACCAACTGATCTTCTTCAAGCTCTCGAAGCTGATTGGTCAACATTTTCTGCGTGATATGAGGAATTAGCTTCTTCAGCTCACTGAACCGCTTTGTCCCTTCAAGCCCAAGATGCCACAGGATTATCAGCTTCCATTTGCCTCCGATCACCGCAAGCGTCAGTTCCTTCTCGCAGTTAATTTCCTTCAAATTGATGCGATCTTTAATCTCGGTCGCCATAACTAAAGCGCCTCCTCTCTCCTGTTGTCATACTAACACAAAAACGAATAACCTCCTTACTAGGAAGGCATTCGTTTCTGTACTCTCACTCTAAATTAGCATGCTTGCCGAACATCTGCTTAGTCGTTTGCCCCGTCTTCTCCATCATCCGCAGAATCACTGCATCGTAAAAGACTAACATCGTCTGTTCGAATAAAGAAGCCATTGGCTGAATCGTGCTGTAGCCTCCGCTGGTCTGATCTTTTGTAGATCCCGGCAGCTTCACTACATAGCTCGCTAAACGTCCGACGGTCGAGTCCGGCGCAATCGTAACTGCAATAACCTCTGCACCTACTCCTTTGGCCTTCTCTGCCATAGAGATCAGCCCCTTAGTCTCTCCTGAACCCGAACCGAGCACAAGCACATCACCAGGCTCAATACCCGGGGTTACCGTTTCTCCCACGACGTACGCTTCTTTACCGACATGCATGAGTCGCATTGCAAAAGCTCGTCCCATCAATCCTGATCTACCAGCCCCGGCCACAAATACCTTATTCGACTGAAGAAGCAGTTCAGCCATTCGTTCAGCCTCTTGATGATCAAGCTGAGAAATGGAGCGCTGAAGCTCCTCTATAATTTGCTGCGCATATTTCAATGTGTCCATTGTAATCTTAAGCCTGGTTAACTAGACGTTTCATCTCTGCCGCTGCGGCCTTTTGATCAGCCTCACCCGTAATGCCTCCGCCAACGATAACAAGATCAGGATTCGCTGCAATAACTTCCGGAAGCGCACTTAGCTTGATACCCCCAGCGATAGCGGTTTTAGCCTGTTTAACCACACTTTTAATTGCATTCAAATCTGCAAAAGAATTTTTCCCTTCCGCCTGATGGTCATATCCAGAGTGTACGCAGACATAGTCTACGCCAAGTGCGTCTACTTCAGCCGCTCTTGACTTAATATCTTTTACATTGATCAGGTCAACCAGAATCTCTCTATTCGTCTTCTTAGCTTCCTCCACCGCACCCCGAATAGTAGCATCATCAGATACACCAAGCACAGTAACGATATCAGCACCAGCTTCTGCCGCCTTCATCACTTCATATCCACCAGCATCCATGATTTTCAAATCAGCCAATACTGTCAAAGCAGGAAAAGCTTCCTTTATTGCTTTCACCGCATGCAAGCCTTCATTAATAACGATAGGTGTTCCAATTTCAACGATATCTATATATTCAGCAACCTCTGAGACAATCTCTTTCGCTCCCGCAATATCCACTAGATCCAATGCTAATTGCAATTTCATATTTATTTGCACTCCTTGTTAATATATTTTAGTAAGTCATGTACAAATTGTAGATCCTTACATCCTTTAAGGGAAGTAGGCACTTTATTGTGATGTAGTTACCTGGAGGATACTAATGTGCTGCTGCCAGCTTTATCTTTGCAGACATTAACAACCTTTTGTCATATTTTTGTAAAAGTACTGCATTTTCATGAAAGCTGTGCTAACATTACAGTTTGTTTATGGAATAACAGCAATTTAATCATGATGTAAGAAGGTGTACAATGAAGCACAATAATCACCAAGAATTTAACCTTGTAAAACTAACTTGGCCGATATTCCTGGAACTGTTCCTATTTATGCTCATGGGCAGTGTGGATACTTTTATGATCAGCTCCGTATCGGACGATGCCGTATCGGGTGTTGGCGCAGCGAATCAGATTATCGCGATGGCTATTTTAGTTCTCAGTGTAATTGGTAACGGCGCAGCGATTGTGGTCTCCCAATACCTCGGTTCCAAAAAACCTCTGGAAGCCGCTCAAGTGACCGGCAATGCCATTACCCTAAACCTGTTAGTAGGAATTCTCCTAAGTACGTTTTTGCTGATATTCGGAGGGACTCTACTAACTGCCCTGAATGTAAAAGGGGATATTCTCGTTTACGCTAAATCCTATATACATATTGTCGGGGGCGGTATTTTTCTCCAAGCATTAATCAATGCTCTGGCGACCACAATCCGTACGCACGGTTTCACTAAACAGACGATGGTCGTATCCTTGCTGATGAACATCATTCACGTGGTGGGTAACTACTTACTCATCTATGGTCATTTTGGACTTCCAGCGTTAGGTGTCGAAGGTGCAGCTATCTCAACGGTTGTCAGTCGGTTTATCTGTCTTATTATTTTCTTCTTATTGCTCTACAGAGTGATGGAGGTACGGGTGAAGTTAACCTACTACATTCATCTTTCCAAAAAATATGTGCAGCAAATTCTCAAAATCGGCATCCCGTCCGCGTTTGAATCGATTATTTATCAATCTTGTCAGCTCGTATTCACGCTGTATATTACCTATCTGGGCGCCGAGGCTATGGCCACTCGTCAATATGCGCTCAACATTTCCAATTATATTTATTTATTCAGTGTAGCCGTCTCTATGGGAACCTCCATTATCGTAGGACATCTGGTGGGAGCTAGACGTCCCAAGGAGGCCTATAAGCGTGTATTCACCAGTGTGAAGTGGGCACTTCTGGTCACAGTAGTAATAGATGTGCTTGTGATCGTCTTCCGGGTACCGCTATTCGGCCTCTTCACAGACAACGAGAACATTATTCTGATGGGGGCTCAGGTTATACTGCTTAGTTTCTTCCTAGAGACCGGGCGTACAACTAATTTGGTCATCATTAACTCACTACGCGCCTCGGGCGATGCGAAGTTCCCAGTATATATGGGACTGATCTCCATGGTCTGTATGAGCTTACCCCTTGGCTATTTTCTGGTATTCCAGCTTAACCTAGGATTAGCCGGTGTGTGGATTGCCACTGCGGCTGATGAGTGGACAAGAGCTGTCATTATGTATTTCCGCTGGAAGAGTCGAGCTTGGGAGAAACATGGACTGATTCAGCACGATGATGTAGAACACAGCGCGCCTTCCACTACCCCTGCAGCTGTAAATTAACGAATTTATTTAGGTGGTTCTCTAAGGTCATACCAGATCTTAAGGGTCCACCTTTTTTGTCGCTTCATGATTACAAAATTTTAGAATGAATGAAGCATTCTACGTTACAATAGATAGAACGTAATTAATCTAAAGGGGAGAACCTCATGTCGGAAGAAACCGGGATCCACGAGTTATTGACGCTCAAGACGATTGCGGAGACCTTAAACAGTTCCAATGAGCTCAAACCGATGCTCGATACAGTTATGGGCAAGCTGTTAGATCTAACAGGAAATACGGCAGGCTGGATCTTCCTGAGCGAAGAGAATATGGAGTATGAATTCGCCGCAGATCGGGGTTTACCGCCAGCGCTGCAGCGGGACAATAAACAGCCGATGCAGTGTGGAAGCTGCTGGTGCTTAGACCGCCTATGGGACGGACGGCTAGAGCATGCTGTTAACATTCTAAACTGCAAGCGGCTGAGTAATGCCAGGCAAAATAACTGGGGCGATACATTAGGGATCACCCACCACGCCACTATCCCACTGCATTCAGGCGATCGCTACCTAGGACTTATGAATGTAGCTGCACCGGGCAAAGCACATTACCCCGACAGTGAGCTGGCTCTGCTACAATCCGTGGCCCTGCAAATTGGCAGTGCCATTGAACGCATGCAGTTATATAGCACCGAGCAGCGCCGTGCCAATCTGTACGCCAAATTAGGGGAGTTCAGCGCTGCTTTGAATATAACGGCTAGTGAATGCATCTCCCCAAGCATTCTTGTGGAGAAAACCACCGCCCTGATTGGCCAATATTTCGATTGGCCTTTTGCAGCGATTATTGGACAACACGCGGGCAAATTCGAAGTACATGCAGCCGCTCATGCAGCTAATATAACACCTGAATTAGCCCCTTTTGAGCTCTCTTATTCCTTTAAGAATCGTCTAAGGGATATTGCAAAAGGACAGCGCTTCGCAACATTAACCTCTGACGAAGAACAGGAAATTACGAACTCATGCTGTTCCGAACAGCCTGTTACAGAGCGAGTTGTAATGCTTGCCGTCCCCTTTCGGCAGATTACTGCACATGGTTCAGCCATTCTACTCATCACCTCGCCTAAAGCACTCGCCTCCGCAACCGCAGATGGAGAAGTACTCGAAGCGATTGCCGAGCATATTTCAGCTACACTGGAAAGTGTACAGCTCGGAGAGAAGCGCCGCGAAATCGCGCGTCTGGACGAGCGGAATCGACTGGCCCGTGACCTCCACGACTCGGTGAACCAGATTCTGTTCTCCCTCTCGATGACGGCCAAAGGTGTAGAAAGCATGCTGCAGCAAGAGCACATCTCCCATCCGGCTGCTGAGGCTGTCCGCGATATTCAAGAGCTCTCTCAATCTGCACTCAAAGAAATGCGTGCTTTAATCATGCAGCTTCGCCCTGCAGGACTGGAAGCCGGGTTATTGACCGCGCTGCAGGCTCATGGTCAGCAACTAGGGCTGTTAATACAGACTCAACGCAGCAGTGTACTCGAACTTCCCCGCAATGTGGAAGAAGGACTGCTGCGCATTGGTCAAGAAGCACTTAATAATGTACGAAAGCACTCCGGTGCTTCTAAAGCTGAAGTATCTCTACTTTTGAACGCTACCGAGGTGATACTGAGCATTGCCGATCAGGGCAAGGGCGGTGCCAAACGGCGCTGTAACACAGACACCAATGAATCTCTCGGCCTGCATATTATGAAGGAAAGAGCCGAGGCGCTCTACGGCCATATTCAGATCCACAGTGAGGAGCACCAAGGCACAACGGTTGAGGTAACCATCCCTTTGCCCCTCCAATCCACATGAAGTCGGGTGATCACAAATGACAATAGGTTTATTACTGGTTGACGATCATGCAATGGTTCGTCGAGGGCTACAAGTGTTTCTCTCGACACAACCGGACATCAAGGTTATCGGAGAAGCGTCGAACGGCCGCGAGGCACTAGAGAGAACGGCTGAGCTCCAGCCGGATATCATATTAATGGATTTGCACATGCCCGTTATGGACGGCATCGAGACGGCTAAACAGCTGCGGGTCTCCCATCCACAGGTCAAAATCATTGTGTTGACCTCCTTTTCAGATCAGGATCATGTACTCCCTGCTATCCGCGTAGGGATCAAAGGGTATTTGCTAAAAGACATAGAACCAGAAGCGCTGGTAGTCGCCATCCGCAAGGTACACAGTGGTCAAGTTGAGCTGCATTCCGCAGCTGCCAGTCAACTGATGAATCTAATGGCAGCTTCTACACCAGAACAACTGAATGTTAGCAACTCAGATCTGAATGGATCCAGTACTACATCGGTTACAATCACCGGATCTGAGCTTCTTACTCCGCGAGAGCAGGAAGTGTTAGACCTCATTGCACTAGGTATGAGCAACAAAGAGATTGCCAGTAAGCTGGTCATCACCGAGAAGACTGTTAAGACACATGTCAGTCATGTACTGGGAAAGCTGAACTTATCGGATCGGACTCAAGCTGCCATTTTTGCATTGAAAAGCGGCTACAACTCATAGCGCCACAGCTCATCTACAACTATAGTCTTAGACGCTCAGCACAATTGCTGAGCGTTTTTATTATGCAGGTTCATTCCATGTGCTGACGTCAACAAATGTCGATTCAGCTATCATTGGTTTATAGCAATCGACCTTATAGGAGTGGATACAGATGAAAGTCATGATCCTGACAGGCAGCAATCGAAAAGAAGCGACCAGCACGAAGTTGGCAGAGCATGCCGCACATTTTATTAATCAGCAAGGCGAACAAGTCACCCTGTTTAATCTCCATAAACGCCCACTGCCCTTTTATTCACCAGATGAGTCTTACGCGGAGCATGAGCATCTAAGCGCCCTCCATCAAGAGATGCTAACTGCGAACGCAATCATCCTGATTACCCCGGAATACCACGGTTCCATGAGCGGCGTGATGAAAAATGCTCTCGACCATCTAGGCCAGACGCACTTCAACGGCAAAGTGGTATTGTCTGCTAGCTCTGCAGGTGGAGCTGTAGGTGTAAGCTCATTGCTTCAATTGCAGGCGGTTGTACGCAATCTACATGGGATTAATACGCCAGACTGGATCTCCATCGGCGGGATGCAGCGCAAGCAGTTCGAGGTTGAATACGACGGGTACGAGGGCGGTCAAGAAATTGAAGATCGCATTCGCCTAGTCTTAGAATCATTCCTAAATTTAGCTCGCAAAATCAATAGCCCGACAGGTGCCGCCCTATGATCAAAGGACTGTTTGAAACCCATCTGAACGTGACTAACCTTGAACAATCTGCTCATTTCTATGAACATGTTCTGGGACTACCCTTAGCACATTCGGAGAATACTGAAGGCCGCAAGCGGCGATTTTACTGGATTGGAGAAGATCGTAATCAGGCCATGCTGGGGATTTGGGAGAAGGCACCTTCCGAGGTTGTGCGTCAGCACTTTGCTTTCCAAGTAACGCTTGAGGATTTGAAGCAGTCAGTATCCTACCTGAAGGGCAAGGGGATTGAAAGCTCCAACTTCCTCGATGATGATAAGGGACAATTGTATGTATTTGGCTGGATGCCAGCCGTATCCGTGTATTTCAGTGATCCAGATGGTCATTCCTTAGAGTTCCTAGCTATACTGCCTGATTCACCCAGACCTGAGCTAGGAATGGTACCCTGGAAAGAATGGGAACTAATACATGAAAGAAATTGGTAGTTATTGATAAAATTCAGGCTAAGCCTGCACGAGGAGACGAGAATATGATAAAAGGACTATACGAAGCACATTTACCAGTAAGTAATCTTGAGGTATCTATCGAATTTTATGAGAAATTGGGATAAAAAATGGCCTGGCAGGATGAGGAAACTGCATTCTTCTGGATTGAGGAAGGTCGGAGTTGGATCGGCATTTGGGAAGGAAAGGAAGTAGCAACGCCATACCACCCATCTTTACGGCATATTGCCTTCCGCGTAACTTATGAGGATCTGAAGCAATCACTGCAATGGCTGGAATCCATTGGGGTAGACGCTGTTCCGTTCCGTAATCGAACTTCCGTTGAGCCTTTTATTCGAGCTTATCAAGGGAATGCTTCTGTGTACTTCAACGACCCGGACGGCAACAGCCTGGAATTGATGTGCCATGTAGAGGTTCCTCAACATTTGAAACATCTCTCAGAGAATATCATCTTTACCGAGTGGGAGAAACTGCTCGACCATAAATAAAAATACTCAAACAAAAAACAGCTGCCCACCATCAAGGGTCCAGCTGTTTGAGTATGTTAGCTGCTTCTATTTAACCATCTCTTGCATGGTTTTAGTAAAGGCTGTTACTTAATCGTGATGCCTTTCTTCATAGCCTTCATATCTGAATTCGTGTTCACAAGCATTGGCAGTATCTTCATACTTCTCGTCATGGGAGAGTTACATTGCCAGCAGGTAGGTACGTACTGAAATGCAAAGTTATCGCGCATCCAACCGGTGCAACCTTCCTTGGTACAAGACCAAATGGCTGTGTCTTCCTGCGGAAGATCCTCCAGTGCTTTTTTACGAAAATACATAAGTACCCCTCCTTGGATCGAATCGAGACGATTTCGCCACCCTATTAGGGGCAGATTCATAAGATGAAAAATAAAAAAGCTGCCCTCAACTTGTGTTAAGGGCAGCCTAATTTTCGAATTACAGTTTTACAACGTTTTCGGCTTGTGGTCCACGAGCGCCTTGAGTTACGTTGAACTCAACGCGTTGGCCTTCGTCCAAAGATTTAAATCCGTCGCCTGTGATTGCGGAGAAGTGTACGAATACGTCGCTTCCACCTTCAACCTCGATAAAACCAAATCCTTTGTCTGCATTAAACCATTTAACTGTACCTGTTTGCATGATATTACCTCCAATATTTTATTTAACACATGTCCTTTTATTCCTACGTAGTGTACGAACAAATAAAAATTCACACATTGGAAAAGGACTCATACGCACAAATGATAACCTTTTACAATATGTGAATTAAGGGTTAAATTTATGATTAACTTCATTGTACCACACTAAATCATTGAATGCAATGTAAATGCCTACTTTTTTCATTCCGGCTCAATATCCTCTATATTAAAGGCTTTAGAGCCGGAAATGTGCACGGGTTAATCGATGTATCCTGCCAACCCTTTATCCATTAAGTAATCCATCTCCGCATCAAGAATCGTCTCCACTGTGATTTCATCCAGCTTCACATCACGCTGGCCAACAACATAATCAACCAGATCATCATTGTCGATGTCTACCTCGCCTTTGGCATTAGCCTTGGCGTTATTGATAAAGGTCTGTTCATGCTTCAATACTAAACGAATTAATTTAGGATCTACTTTGGTTTTGGCAGATAATACGGTTACTAATTCCTGCTCGTTTAATTTGTCACTCATTTTTCAAATTTCATCTCCCTACAATTATTACATCTCCATTGTAGCATATTTCACGCTTTAACGCGTCATTACGCGAAGTATACCGCGGTTTGTTCACACTTTTCTTGCTATCACAGGCTCTGCAACATTCCACTTCAGGTAAGTTATTTAATAAAAACAGTTGTGAGGAACATTGACTTGTGCCAAAATATAAAAAAAGTGTTGGACCAAATTGAATACTAGAAAAGGCGGTTGAATTCATGAGCTCTGTATCTTCCCAGCAATTAGACACAAACAGCAACAAGGCACATCGTTATATCGAAGACGTATACGCACAGGTTGTTGCGCGTAATCCTTTCGAGCCCGAATTCCATCAGGCTGTAAAGGAAATCCTTGAATCTTTGCTTCCAATCCTGGCTGCTGAACCTAAGTATCAGGAAAATGCCATTCTGGAAAGATTGGTTGAGCCAGAACGTTTGATTATGTTCCGTGTTCCTTGGACAGATGATCAAGGCAAGGTCAGAGTTAACCGTGGATATCGTGTACAGTTCAGCAGTGCCATTGGACCTTACAAAGGTGGACTTCGTTTTCACCCATCCGTTAATGCTAGTATTATCAAATTCCTCGGCTTCGAGCAAATCTTCAAAAACGCTCTTACCGGCCAACACATCGGCGGAGGTAAAGGTGGATCCGACTTTGATCCTAAAGGAAAATCCGAAGGCGAAATCATGCGTTTTGCACAAAGCTTCATGACTGAATTGCAAAATTACATCGGTCCTGACCAAGACGTTCCTGCAGGAGATATCGGTGTAGGTGGTCGTGAGATTGGCTACATGTACGGACAATACAAGCGGATCCGCGGAGGATATCCGGCTGGCGTATTGACTGGTAAAGGTATTGGTTACGGCGGAAGTCAGGCTCGGACAGAAGCTACTGGTTACGGTACAGTTTATTTCGTAAACGAGATGCTAAAAGCAAAAGGCCTTTCCTTTGAAGGAAGTCGCGTTGTTGTTTCCGGTTCTGGTAACGTAGCGATCTATGCGATTGAAAAAGCTGTACAGCTAGGTGCAACAGTCGTAGCTTGTAGTGACTCCGCTGGATATATCTATGACGAAAACGGCATTAACCTCGAAACTGTCCGCCGCCTGAAAGAAGTCGAAAGAAAACGGATAAGTGAATATGTGAATGAACACCCTAATGCTGTGTATACCGAAGATTCCACGCAAATTTGGACTATTCCTTGTGATATCGCCCTTCCGAGTGCTACTCAGAATGAGATTGATGAAGCCATGGCATTGAAACTGATTGAGAATGGTGTTAAAGCAGTAGGCGAAGGCGCCAACATGCCATCCACCCTTGAAGCTATTCACCAGTTCCAACAAGCTGGCGTGCTATTCGCACCTGCCAAAGCTGCTAATGCTGGCGGCGTAGCTGTATCTGCGCTTGAAATGGCCCAAAACAGCATGCGTATGTCCTGGAGCTTTGAAGAAGTTGATACGAAGCTGCATGAGATCATGGTTTCCATCTATCAACAGTCTGTAGATGCATCCGAGCAGTATGGACAGTCCGGCAACCTCGTTGCAGGAGCGAACATCGCTGGATTCAAGAAAGTAGCCGATGCTATGTTGGCTGAAGGCGTAATCTAATCAAGCATAAACAAACGGCGTTGTGATCATACGAAGTCCCCGTAACCGGTGAGTAAGAAGCCGGGGACGGGGACTTTTTAATTCAACTATGAGTTCCAACCTGGGATTTGCCGCAAACCACCATCCCATATAGAATACGTACTCTTCACAACCATATCGGACGGTGAAGAAGCCGTGTGAATGTAACAGGAATCAATCCCTGCCTTCAGAGCACCCTCAATATCCGTACGAGGATCATTTCCAATCATAATGGCTGAGCTCAAATCCGCTCCATACCTTTCAACTAAATAGCGATAAAATAGCGGATCAGGCTTGCTCACCCCTGCTTCCGAAGAGATCGCAATGCCATCAAATAGATGTATGATTCCGAGCATAGTTAACTCTGCCTCAATAAATGTCTTCTGCCCGTTGGAGAGCAAGAATACTTTTTTGCCACGTTCTCTTAACGTTTGTAGAATTTCAGTCACACCCTCATATAGAGAGATATGGACCATTGATAACGTCCGTAGCCACCTCACGGTTTCATATAACCACGCTTGATCCGGTTCTCCACCTAATTGACGGGCCACAGACCGAAACACTTCCTCCATTACGAAATCTGGATACTCGCAGCTCCGTGCGGCTTCACCAAGTTGAAGATCTCGCTCCCGCAAAAACCGTTCTTGCAGTTCACCACCTGATAGAGAGAGTCCCTGATATCCGAAATGGAGAGCTAACCTTTCCCATACCTGAGATTGCTCCTCATCTGTCTCAATATCAATCAGTGTACCGTACAGATCGAAAATATAAGTCTGATACATCCCCGTCTTCCTTCCCATGATTCACATTGTAAGTTACCCCTTAGTCACATTCTCCGTCGCTGCCTGCCCCTCCTCCATTTTGTTTGACACCTTTTGATAGAGATAGGAGATCCCGAGCAGGCAAATCCCAAAGCTGGCATAAGCGATAATTTTACTTCCGGTATTCAGTAGTCCCAGATCGTATAGCAGCAGCTTACCTGTCGCCAGAAGCGTTAATCCAAGGCCGAAGCGCCGGATATACACATATCTTTTGCGAAAGCCGTACATGATGAACAGAACTGCTATCAACAGATACACAAGACTAAATATTAATCCCGCATCGCTTAATTGCAGCTGTACCCCTAGAAAAGCGGTGATGATTCCGAGTAGATACACTCCCATGAAAACAGGATAGATCTCCATACTTTTATACTCACGTTTGAGCAAGGTGATCAACAGATCACGTCCACTAAACCATACGAAGATATTGAAGATGATAAGTACACTCAGCGCAATATAATCAGCACCAGTATTACGTGAAAGATCATTCTGCAGGCTTGGCAAGCCTACTGTAATCACCAAACAAATAGCGTAGCCGATCCCAAAGAGAAGTCTCACAAAATACTTAACAATCGTGTCATAAAGCACCTTCACCTTTGGCAATGCATAGGCCAGAACAATAGTTAACAGAGCGGACAACAGCAAACTATAGAAGGTTCTATGCGAGAAATCCTCCGGTACAGCCAGACGATACAGTCTTCTCGATTCATACAAACCATAGATCCAGAAATTCAATAATGCCGCGTATTTAAACCACAGAGCTAAGGTGATTTCGTAAGGCTCACTGCGCTGTAGGACATCCTTTCGATTATGCTGAACGGCGTACCATACGGCAATGATCAGCATGCCTGCAGTAATGAAGACATATTTTAGCGGAAAATAGACGTCTGCGGAATTCAACCATTCATTGGCTATACTGAGCTGCATTGGTACATTTAATCCGAAGAACACCGCAAGGCAAAGCGTTAAAATCCCCCAGCCTGCCCTTTCCATCCCTTTAAACCGATTCAGATTACCAAACAAGGTAAGCACAACGCCTTCAACCAACCAGCCAATGGACCACCAAGCCGCTCCGAATTGGAACGGAATCATCAGAATACCAAAGGTCAGCGAAGTAGCGTAGAACAGCAGCATGCTTTCTTTTTCTTGTGGCATCAGCTTTTCAAGCCCTCGTCCAAGCCCTAGATACAGCAGACAGAAGAGCAGCGCCAGCGCACCATTGTAATCCTTGAGCCCTGCATCCAGAAATAGAAGATACAAGGTAAGACAGCTAATAAACGTGTTGCATCCCAGTAGAGAGAAATCCCACCAAGACAACTTGGAGCGATACTTGAACGGGTACCATAACGTAATGCCCAAATACATCGCAAAAGTCAGCACCGCATAAATCATATTCATTCCGTTGCTATCCGATAACGCTATTAATATCAGCATGGAGGGTGTATTAAATAAGTAGCTGATGTAATTGACCACGTTCCAGCGTTTGCGGAAGGAGATCAGTAGAATGAATAAATTCAGAAGAAACAAGTAGCCCATTGCCACATAAACTGCGTTGCCTGAAAGTCCGAAAGCCCCAAGATAAGAATATAGTGGCAGGTACCCTCCGATTAAGCCCAAAGCACAAATACTTCGTGATTCATACCTTAAAGACAGGAGTACCGCAGTCAAAGTGACGAGCACGGATAAGGACAGCCCTACATAAATACTGATAATATCCAGTAAAAAATAGCTATAGAAAATAGAGCCGTACAGCACTGAAATCCCGCCGCCAAGTAGCCCTAAAGCGAACGTCCCTTTTCCTTTGCGGTATAGCCACTCCCCGCCCCCTAACATCAGTAAACCCAGTAGGAAAAAGGCGCCTCCCTTCATATAACCGGTGAACCAATTGGAATAGGAGTATCTGAATGCTGCTCCCACGGCCAAGATCAGCAACAAGATCCCAAGCTTGTTAATCCAGCCTAGTCCAATTTTCATTTCGATCTGATTTTGTTTTCTTCGACGTTCCAATACTTCTTCACTGATCTCTTCTGAGGCAAAATCATGTAATCCGTTATCCATTCTGGAGTTCAGAGCAATTTCGGATTCCCTCAGTCTTTGTCGCTGCGCTAGTACACGCTCATTTAACTCCGCCGACAACGCTCCAAGTCGACTGGATAACTCCGCTTTATCCTCACCGAGCTGCCTCGCGGCTGTTTGGTACAGCTGCTGAATATGACGCTTTGTGTCCATCTCAAAAGCCGTCAGCCGGTCCGTATGGGCAAGGCTTTTAGAGGCAAAATAAGTCTGCAGCTTCTGTCTCGACAGACTAAGAATGCCAAGCTTCTCATCTAAAATTTGTTCCGTTAGCGTAACTTTTAGCTCTGTATTCTCTTCTTGAAGCTTCCCTACCTGAGTCTTTAACTCCACTAAAGCAAGCTTATGTTTCTCATATTGCTTCTTTAAGTGTTCATTCTCGTTGACCAGATCGTGACTTTCATATTCCGCGATCAGAGCTTCATATTCCTTAATAAGCCCGTCCTGCTGGACCTTCATGAATCTAAGTCGATCTTTGAATGACTCCATAGCGCCTCCTAATGTGAGCGATTGTTAATATTTCCATTTTACTACAAACGGAAGGATCTCTTACTCTTTTTTATGCAAAAAACTGCAACATATTTGAGGGATGTCCCGTCTAGATAATAACAACACTAACAAATGAAATTAAAAGGAGCTCACAACTATGAACAACATTTTAAAAACAAGTACAGTTCTTTTAACTTTGTCCCTAGCACTATCAACAGGAGCAGCCTATGCCGCACCAACAACAACTTCTGCCAAAAATGATGCTGCTCAAACTACCGTTAGCGCTAACCAAAAAACATTTGCGATTGAAATCAACGGTTCCGCTCTGAAAGAAACAGGCTTCCAAACTACAAATGGCAAAGAGCCTATGGTGCCACTTCGTTCGGTTACTGAAGCACTTGGCTTTGAATTGACTTGGAATGGACAAACTAAATCCGTTGATCTTATCAATGGTGCTGTGTTCACTACAGTGAAAGCCGGAGAAGATCGCTATAGCATTAATAAAATGAATACTACGCTTGGAACTGCACCACAATTGGTTGACTCCATTTTGTACGTTCCAGCTTCCTTTGTAAGTGAAATCATCCACCACAACATGACAGTGAAGGGAGATTCCATCGTGATCACTGCTGCTAATCAGGAAGAGCATATGACCAAGACTGGCGTGATTACAGCTGTCAATAATGAGGGCAAATACCAATCCGTTCAGATCCAGGGTGTAGGCACAGATGGCATCGTACTGAATGTAGGTGAAGATACGACTATCGAAATGGCAGACGGTACTAAGCTTGCTCTAAAAGATCTTCATATCGGTATGACCGTAAAAGCAGAGCATTCCATGATCATGACCATGAGCCTGCCACCGCAAACTCCAACTTACAAGATCACTGTTCTAGATGAGCAGAAACAAAATGATCTTTTGGGTACTGCAGGTACCATTGAAGAAGTTCAAAAAGACGATGAAGGAAACATCAGCATCACCGTTAAAGGCAGTGGCCTGAACGAACAGTCACAACAAGAAGTAGTACTTCGCATTAGCAAAGATACCGCGCTAATTAATACCGATGGCAAAGCTGTAAACAGCAGCGAGCTTGTAAAAGGCGCAAAAGTTATAGGATTCTACAGCCCTATGCTGACTAAGAGCCTGCCACCAATCGGCACAGCTGCTAAAGTCGTAGTAGATTCCGCTCAACAATAAGAAGCATAACGTTATTAATAGACATATCGCACAAACTAAACAAGCGCGCGCCAATGAAGTATTGGCGCGCGCTTGTTTGATTTTTCTAGAATCTAGCACTCTATGAATCACTAGTTAAGAGCAATTGCATCAAAGCTAATAAACGGTCTAAGTTAATGGGCTTGCTGAGATAATCTGTTGCTCCCGCTTGTAAGATTTTCGCCTTATCTTCCTTCAGCGCTTTCGCAGTCAGCGCTATAATTGGAATTTGCTTCTTTGTCGGTATTTCTCTGATTCGATTGATAGCCTCATAGCCGTTCATTACCGGCATCATGATATCCATAAGAACGATGTCTATGGATGCAGATTGCTCCAGCGCATGTATGCCTCTCTCTCCATCCGCAGCTGTAGTCACTTGCAGTCCACGCTTCCTTAACATGTTAGACAGCGCGAACAGATTCCGCTCATCATCATCCACAATTAGAACATGCTTATGATTTAGCGAGGTGAAATCGCTACTAATATTCTCACTGGTTGCAGCGGCAAGAGCAACCGAACCTTCTTCCTCATGACTAAGATCTACTACTTTCTCAGTGATTTCTTCAAGGCTAGGATCCTGAAGCTTCAATGGCAAATACACCGTAAAGACACTACCCATTCCTTCTTGACTCTCCACTGTAATTCTACCGCCGAGCAGTGTTGCCAGTTCTCTGGATATGGATAACCCAAGCCCAGTTCCACCATATTGACGTTCTGTATTTCCATCCGCCTGTTGAAAAGCTTCGAAAATAATGGACTGCTTCTCATAGGGGATCCCAATTCCAGTATCTTTGATGGCGAAAGCAATAAATAACCCTGTTTCCAAATTTCCTAATTTCACTAACTCGTCTGTAGTCGCTAAGCGTATTTCAAGCGTTACTGAGCCTTTAGCTGTAAACTTAAACGCATTGGACAGCAGATTTATAATAATTTGCCGTACCCTTTGAGCATCCGAATAAAATAATGGAGGTAAGTCCTCCCCGATTTGTATATGGAAAGGAATCTCTTTTTTTCGAGAAAGCTGATTGAAGCTCTGAAGCATAGCCTCCGGGATCTCCGTTAGATTTATTGCTTCAATTTCAATATTCAGCTTCCCTGCTTCAACCTTGGACAAATCCAAAATATCGTTAATCAGCCTAAGCAGATCTTGTCCAGAAGAATGTATAGCTTGTGAGAATTCAATATCCTCCTCGCTTAAAGCTCCCGACTGATTCTCCATGAGAAATTCGGAGAGTAACAATATGCCGTTAAGCGGGGTTCGGAGTTCATGAGACATATTGGCCAAGAACTCCGATTTATATTGAGAGCTTTGCCGCAATAACTCCGCAGATTGAGCAAGCTCGATTTGAGCTTGTTCAGCCTCAAATGACTTTCGTTCGGCTAAGAGATTCTTCTCCTCCAGCTTTCTATTCGTTGCATGTAGCGACTCTGTCTGGATTTGCAGCTCCTCAGATTGAGTTTGTAGTTCTTCGGTATACACCTGAAGTTCTTCGTTTAAACGCTGGGATTGTTCCAGAAGCTGCTCAATTCTCATACTGCTGATCGTACTGTTAATTGCAGCGCCGAACGCATCTGAAATAGAATCCAAGAATTCAATCTGCCGCTCCGTAAGCGGAGAGAAGGTCGCAATTTCCACCACAGCAACTACTTCACCTGAAAAAGAAACTGGAAGTAATAAAAGGTTTTTCGGCGCAAAAACGCCCAGCCCAGACTGAATATTGATATAATGCTCCGGAAGATCCTGTATATGCATCAAGCGCGCCTCTTTAGCACATTGACCAACCAAACCTTCTCCGATATGAAATATCCGATGATCTGTAATGTTGCTACTCCCACCAAACGTGGAGGTTCTATTAAACAAGTCCTGATCATGTTCTTGTGTCCGTATATATAAGGCACTGTATGGATAATCAATAACTTCTGCCGTTTTACTTAAAAAGATGTCTCCCAGTTGTGAGACATGTGTGATGCCTGGATATCTTGACAGTAAATCGTTAGCATGATCCTGAATCCATATCCGCTCTTGTTGCGTATCTATCAGATGATTCGTAGCGACGCTGAGATCGCTGATTTCATCATTCGTGGTAATCTCCACTCTTGTCTTCATATCTACAGAAGAATCTAAACCAGCAATCGTATGGGTAACCTTACGAATCGTACTAACGATAGCATGTGAAATGATCCACGAGGCGACCACAGAGGTAATAGCAATAATTGCCCAAGCAATATAAAGGAAATCTAGCAGCAATTTGTTTCGATCTGCCTGTTCGGCTATCAGAGTATTAGTGTTCTCATTCATCGTCTCGCGGTAAGTACTGAACTGACTACGAATCCGGTCCATTTGGTCCTTGCCATCATCCGAATTGAAATATCGTAAGATTTCGGCTTCCTGTCCCTCTTTTTTCAACTCTATTACATAATCCCCGGATTGCTCGATCCAATGCTGGATACTATTTTCGATGTCCACCAGACGCTGAAGTTGCAAGGAATCATTAGCATTCAGCACGGAGAGCTTATCATAGCTTGCCTTCCATTGTGCTTTTCCCAAATTATAGGGCTCCAGATATTTTTCATCGCCGGTGATAATATAACCTCTCTGTCCTGTTTCCATATCAAGAATGTTCTTCTCGATCTTGTTTGCCAAACTAGTTATCTCTCGGTCCTGATGGGAAATAAAGCTGGTTTCCCGCTGTAGCGTATTAATTCTATCATGCATGATCATAACAAATCCTAATAGACAGATCACGATCAAAACTGTAACGGATAGTATTTTATACTGCAAAGTAAATCGATGTTTTTTCACAAAGTGCCTCCGTCCTGTCATCTAACTAGCTCTTTGCCTAAATCCTTATATTAATAGCTTTTTCTCCTGCTCCAATACCCTATGTAGACATCTATGTGAATTTTTACTGCTTGTAAATTAAACACTTTTGGATACCGTTGAAACACTCTTTATTTGCCATAAAAAACCTCCAAGTTCACTCGCTCCTCAATAGAATATGAGGGGACATGGAGTGACTACTTGAAGGCGATACTACACGGGGTATATTAACAAATACAAGTCTTCTTCTTCACACCAAGCTTTCCAGCCTGTTCAACCTTAGCAATATAATCTACTGCCAGCGGTACTTTACATGCAGTTTGTCCCATTTGTACCTGGACCTTTCCAATGCTTGCAGCAATCTGCGTTGCCTCATCATGCAGTTCGGTTACGCTGCTGGCGGCGATAATTACAAACATATTCATCGTGTAACGAACTCGATTCCGTTCCTGATGAATGGTAGATTGTATTTGCTGTAGTAGCTTTCTGATCTCAGCGATGTCTAGCAGATCATCCGGCGTAACTGAAATGTAATTCCCATAAGTACTCCAGCCACAGGTGGCCACCATTTCATCCGATGAAGAAATCCATTCTCTTGCAAGTTCTAATGCGTAAGGGCTCTCTGCAGCGACAGACGCTACCGTATATTCCGCTAATCCAGAGCAGTAAGCTGCCACTACCCAGCTTTGAAGCTCTTCCTTCGTAAGCGTCTTGGGGTCAACTGTAAGCCCTGCCAAATACATCGCATCATAATTCCCCGTCTGATACAAAGCGCGAGCTAGACCTTGGTCTTTCTTGATATCCTTTACCAGCTTCTTCATGTCCCCTATCCTTACTCCAAATAAAGGCTCCTTAGCACCATGTCGTATGAAGGTACGCTTCGTCTGCTCTGTACCCATTTCCTCAAGCTTACTCATCACTTCATTAATTGTCAGATTCATTAGAACACCTCTTTATCCCTTCATCGCTTCTCTTAAAATGGGCTCACGACCCAACGTTACTCTATTCTTGCCCGAATTCTTGGAACGATATAACGCTTCATCCGCTTCCCGATATAAATCTTCGAAAGTCACCTCTCTGCGCTCTGTAAAAGAAATTCCGATGCTAGCGGTAAGCTGAATGCTATCGTGTTCGTTCAAAATTATTTTATAATCACTCATCGTAGTGCGAAAATCCTCTGCTTCCATCAAGGCTGCACGTTTATCCTCAGCAAAAAAGCATACAGCAAACTCCTCGCCCCCGACTCTTCCGGCAATGCCTTTGTTTTGGTACACCTGAAGTATTTTATTCGAGAAATCAACTAATGCCTGATCTCCTGCTAAATGACCATAGGTATCATTAATTAACTTAAAATCATCGATATCAAATAACAACAGCGCCAGTCCTAGCCCGTCCGGAATCGTTTGATTTTGCACCATTTGCATAAAGTGCCTGCGATTATAAAGTCCCGTCAAATCATCTATCGTTGCTTGATAGACCAATTCACGTTCATACCGCTTCTTTTCACTATGGTCACTAAAAACAATTAGCATCCCCTTGTTCTCTGTTGCCTGATGTTCAGTCGCTATCAAGGAAACCCCATAACAAACCTCTCTTATTCCAGTACATACAATCTCAAACTGTCCTTCGGTCCTTTGACTATAATGAGCGCCAATGTCCTTGTGATGCCTCATAAAAAGATCAATATTTTTCCCCATCCAGGTCTCATTCGATATCCCGGTAATCTCAAACAAAATGGAGGTTGCAGCCTCATTTATACCAATGATAATATCATTCCGGTCTGTCAAAACTACGCCGTCTTTCATATGCTCCAGGATTTTAATTTTAGTTAAAGGATAGATCGTAGATTTGGAGTCAATAAATAAACACAAATAAGCCGCTATAATTGCGGGTAGATAAGTGAAGGCCGTAAAGCCTGTAAGCGTGATCTTCAACAAGGGAAGCAAAAAAACAGAAACGACCGGAACCAGTAACCCGGCAAATAGTAAGAACGCACGTCGCAAAAAAGCTCTCGGTCTATTCATTAAGGAAACACCTAGCAAGCAGACCGCATATAGACCAAATAGCTGATCATAAGCAATAAAAGCCATGCTAAGAAGCGTAGGCTTTACAGTAATTCCACTAACACCCGCAACAGTGGCCATGCCCACTTCACTACGCATTAGATGATGATAGGTATCCGTAAAAATAAGCAGTACGTCCAAAGCAATTGGAATCGAGAAAATAGCAAGTTTTACAGGTAGGCGTTCCGCGGAAGGAGACACATATTCTTTAACGACAGCATAAGTAAATAACGCACTTAAAAAAAGCGGAGCCTGCTGCATATTCTTCCACCACAGCTTAGCCTGAAAAGAGGATGACATGACCTCTCCCGCCGTTGCAATAAATATGAGGCTGACCAGCAGCATTAAGATCCATAAATAGCGTCTTCCTGCCGACTTTCGATGTCGATAGGAGCTGATGCCCATGTAAAAGCTTAGAACACTGCCCATTAATAAGTAATACGGATATCCTTGAATCCACGGCATGCCATATTTCTCCTATTTTTCAAGTCGCTCCTATCATTATATCCTAATCAATCCTACAAATGAATCAACAAATACCAGCACATCTGTACATCTTACGATTTGAACTTTACTCGATGGGAGAACATATACTTTCTGGCCAAGTCCTTAAATGCATCTTTATCTTGTACCGACTGAAAGTACCGTTTAGGGATAATCAGCGCTCGATTAGAAGACACAAAAAACACGAACAGGTTCATCGTTTCACCTATTTTATGTATCTCTTCCCATTTCACTTGCCCGGAACCTGCCTCAGATACGTACTTTATACCCTCATCTGATACGGAATAGCCCTGAGGTTGCTGGGCTAAACTGTCTGTTGCGAAGGCTTTTTTAGATTTTTTGGTCAAACTTGATTTGGTCATATACCATAAAACAGCGGCAAGAATCACAGCAGTCACAGCAAGGATTGAAATATTTTTAATACTGTAATCCTTAGTAATTAACAGCAAAATCACAAAATAAGCAACCACACTGAAAGAGCTAAGTATAATACGGCTATTCAAGCTGAACCATAGGTTAAACTCCTGGACGTCCTCACTCTTAAGGACGGTATCTACTTTTATTTCATTTTCCACTACTGATCGCTCCCCTGCCACTATCGAAATTTATCAATTCCATTTCATTCTAACATGCCTGAACACAAAAAAGGGACATCCCTGAAGCGATCGCTTCTAAATGGGTTGTCCCTTTTTAATCCGTAAGGATTCTTATTTCTTTTGTGCAAGACGTTGTTTGAACTTGTCAACACGGCCGCCTTGTTCTGTATCTCTTTGTTTACCAGTGTAAAATGGGTGGGATGCGGAACTTGCGTCCACGCGGATAACAGGATAAGTGTTACCATCTTCCCATTCCATTGTTTCATTGGATGATTTTGTAGATGCACTCAAGAATTTGAAGCCTACGCTTGCATCCATGAAAATAACCTTGTTGTACTTTGGATGTATGCCTTCTCTCATTCTGATCGTCCTCCTTCTGAACAAATTAGTGGAGCCTTTATGGTAAATTAACCAAATGATCTGTAGGTTTATCTATAAGTATAACCTAATAAACGTAGGAAAATTCGTAAATCTTACGATTTAGACCACCACTCCATCATACGTGAAATCGACATGTAAAGTCAACTACTATCCGATATTCCTTATATTCCCTTACGTTCAACTGACTTATACATCATACTCCAGTTGTTTTTTAGCCTGAACAATAAAATCTAACGGGTTCTCAATAGTGCTGGATTGATATTCTACAGCACCTATTTTGAGACCGAGGCTAACTTTATACTTTTTGACAAATTCAGTGTCATTAAGCTCTTGAAGCTTCAATTTAATCCGCTCGATCACGATTTTTGCTCCATCGTTGTCGGTGAACAGCAGCAGGCCCCATGTTGCGTCATCTTTGTCCAGCAGATACAGTGCATCATTGGTACGAATGCTGGCCTGACTGAGCTGAGACACGTCATGAATGGCCTCAGCCAGCTTATCTTCGGGAATAATACGTCTAATCTCATTCCAGTATTTCACTTTCACTACAAGCAGTGTGAGTGGAATCTGATATCGAGTCGAAATGCCTGTAAATAAGGCAGCATCCTTCTGAAAAGAAATACTGTTACGCAGATCTGTGTTCTCGTCGATGATGGCCATATTGGCAGTCTTATTCTCCAAACGCTGATTCTCAGCCTGCAGCTCACGATTGCTTAGTGTAAATATCCACAGTACCACTGTTAACAATGGGGTCATAATTAGCCAGAAGTAAGTATTCAGTCCAATTGTCTCTCCCAAAGATATCGTCTGATACATCGTGTAGAAGCCGTAAGCAAATATAAACACCAGGTTCAAGACCAACCCTGCAGTCACCGTTGTAAAATACGTAACAATCGCCAGAATAAAAGCCACATTTAAAATGATAATATTCTGGATATAATCATCGGGTGCCCCTGAAATGAAGACAATACAAATAAAAAGAAGCACTAGGAACGATAAGAGAGCGATATCCGAAACTAAACCGCTGCGATTACGTCTCACGCTTATCACCACGTTTCTTCATATGTTTACGAAGCAGCAGGATCAGCGATAGAATCACCAGTGTCAGCACCAGCACAATTACGATAATGAAACTCAGCACGTCCGTTCGTTCCGCTATTTTTTTAACCACGGAATCCTCTGCTGCTCCAGTAATGATCTTGAAACGGTGCGCATTGACATTACCGTCCTTATCAACGATTACCCCATCGCCAAACACCTTCCATTTGTCCCGCTCTGTTGCGATTAACTTCGACGCTAAATAGTACTCTTCAGAGTGGGCTCCCGTAACAGCAAGCAACCCCCGTCCCGCCTCAAATGGCGATTCAATCAGCTGCAGTGTACCAATTTGAGATCCGTAATGATCTTCAATACTCATCTTCTCATTGGAGCGAATCGCTGTTCCGTTCCCGTTATATTGAAAATAGAGCTTATCATTATGATCACGGATGATCTTATTATTCTTATACGTGCCTATGGCGATGACATTATTATTCTTTAAATGATCAGCGCTAATGTTATCCGTGTAGAACTGAATGTTACCTATATTTCCGCTAGCGTATTTTCCCAGTAGATTAAATACATTAGCTAAACTCAAATATGAGTAATCATCCATTTCTTGCGGCAAAACAACTGCTACTTGATTGTAAAGCCCGTCACGTATAAACGGATACGGATAGTTATTAAACAAAAGATCCGTACGATCCTTAGTATTAAGACGCATTACAGAATCTTTACTGATATACGCCCACGGCATTTGTTCCTTATCTAAAGTACATTCGGCTCCCTTCAGCTCCAAATCAAAGGCTACAGTTACCGTGAAATTACCAGAGATATTCAAGCTTTGGGGAACTGGAAGATCCAGCTTATCGCCATTCGCCAGCTCTTTGGTCAGCTTCTTGCTGCCAATGGGTGTGTTGTTGATGCTGACAGTCACTAATGAACGGTCGAAATCTAAATTCTGTGCATAACGGAAATCCAATCTGATTCTGCCTGAATCTGCAATCGAGCGATTAGAGGGCAGTGAAACAAAGTATGTCTGCTCCTGATGACGTGCCCCAGTGAGTTTATCACCCGTTTCTGTAAGCGTAATATTGGAGCTAATCGAAAGGGGGGGAGCAGATACTTCTGTAGCGTCATCGACCACCTTTAAATCACTGCTGATTTGACCCAATAACTCTTCATTCGCAACAAAACGGCCTGCTTTAATCAGTAAGTTCTCATCCTTCGAGGTTACGACAAGTGTCGGCTGAGTATCCTTATTCACTAACTGCAGCAGTGCATGTGTACTTAAATCTTCAGAGGTGCTTAGCTGAGCCTTTAGCCCACTTGGTACTCGGTCATACATAGCTACCAGTACAACCGCAGCTTTATTCTTCACCGCATCTGACCGGTAGGGAAGCATTGGAATCGTTCTATTGTCCAATGTATTCCCCTTCACAAGCCCGGAGAGCGCATAAGTAGCCGACTCCAATTCAGCCCCTGTGCTTTTATCCGGTACGGTCAGCACACTATGATTCTTCGTTAAGGTATCAACGCCAGAGAAGCGCTCGCTAAAGTCACTAATCCCTCCAGTCAAGGGCTTCGGCGCATACATCACGCTAATACTGGATGTATTAAACAGATGCAGCCAATTATCAAAATCATAATCGACAGAACAAGATTGTTCATCTGTATAGTTCGACTGCAAGTAGCCCTGAATTCCAAGCGTATTGGTTCCTTTTTTTAGAAACCCTTTAGGTGCCTGAAGGACCAGTTGTTGTTCGCCATTATCTTTTAGAGAGGGTCTAAATGTATAGAATGGGCTGCCATTTAGTGTTAAGGTAACGCTAGAAATCTGCTCCTTGGTAATTTGCGAAATTTGAAAGTGCAGGTTAATTCTGATCTCATCCACATTCCAATAATCCATGACCTCAAAATATTGCTGCTGGGCACTCGAACCTTTTAACGCAGTATCTGTTCCTGTAAAAGAGGTTGTGTAGGTTAATCTAGTATCCTGAGGCGGAGCCTCGGCGGCTGCAACATTCAATTGAATTAGAAAAAGAGAGAGGCAGGTTAACAGTATAACCATTTGTTTTTTCATCATCATGTTCTGTTTCTCCTGTGATCACATATTTCTCACATTACTTCTTTGTTCTTTATTAATAGCGTTCAGTCTTATACCACTTTGCTTCTCTTTTGAAGATGAGGTCTTTGACATAAAGATATAGTCCGTAGGCGGCGACAACCATCCACAGCTGACAATAAGAGACGTACATCAACATTACGATCCATAAATTGGAGAAGCTCATCTCGCCCTTCTCTGTCGTCAACGTTATGAAAGTACCTACAACGAACAGAATGATGGCGAGCAGCCAGAGGAAATTGCTAAGCCCAGCAATGGTAGTATGTACATAGCCCAAAGCATGCAGGATGAGCAGCACATCCGAGGTGATTAACGACATCAGCAATAAGAAGTAAATGGCTAGAAAATAAAGAATATCGAATCGGACTTTTGCGGCGGACTTATCGAACAGCAGAGGGATATTTTTGACAATGACATAAATGTTGCCCTTAGCCCAGCGCGTTCGCTGCTTGAACCAGACTTTTAAGGTCTGTGGCTCTTGCTCCCATGTGACCGATTTCGGCTGGAACTTGATCCGATAACCCATCATATATATTCTGAAGCTGATTTCTGTATCTTCGGCTATCGCTTTAACATCCCAGCCACCGATACTTTCTACGATAGACCTGCGCATAATAAAATTAGTGCCGGGAATGGTGCATAACTTGAACAGTTTCCAGCGTCCCGCTTGCGCCATCCATTGAAAGGACAACGTCTCAATATTAATAAATCGGGTAAGTAGGCTTGCGTTACGGTTACGGGTTCTAAACTTACCGATTACTGCGCCTAGGCTAGAATCATTCATGATCTCAGCGACCAGATAACGTAAAGCCGTTTTTTCAGGAGTGTTGTCTGCATCATAAATCGCAATTAACTGCCCTTTGCAATGGGTGAAGCCTATATTCAGCGCATTCGATTTCCCTTTGCCACCAGTAATCGCATCCGTATTAATAACGATCAGCTGACGCCCCGGATTTCGGTTTTGGATACCGGCCAGCAGTTCAGCACTATTATCAGAGGAATTATCATTAATCACAATAATCTCATATCGATCTTCCGGATAATCAAGCGCTAGCAGAGACTCCACCGTCTTACAGATTACTACCCCCTCATTGTGAGCAGGAACCATAATTGAAACCAAAGGATATTCGCCCTCTATCTCTGGTATGTCCTCATTTTCAGATTTAATGTAATATAAATAGCCTGCGATAATGAGGGTCACATTCACCAGCAATAGAGACCAGATACAGATCACTGCAATTACCATCAGTATGTCTGAAATCGTCATAGGATCCTCCAAATCACGATTAGTTGTCTCATTTCAAATACTTTTTCCTATACAATCGGTATCCGATGATCATTAATCCGCCAAATAGCAACAGAGAAATCATTATCGCAACTATAAAGAACTGATTCTGTATATTAAAAAGCGTCGTAAAGCTCTTCTTCTGCTCTTCTGTATACCGATAATCGCTATTCACTGTTTCTGGCGTATAATTCAGACTCAGGGGTTGTCCATTAATAGAAATCACTCCTTCTGATGAAGTGATCGTATTGACGTCTGTAACAACCTCATGCCTTTCTTGTTTATAATCTGCAAAAGAAACCCAGTATTGTTCCAGCATCTTCAGCATTTCCTCAAGTTCTTCCTTATCCTTAGGCATATCCACAGTGATTACCGTGTCCATCGGCAGTTCTGGCATCACAGTATTGGATGTTTGCAGATCCTGCAAAAAATCAATCGGCACACTATACAAAGAGGATGGAAAGGACTTGGAGGTGTCGCTCTGCTCCATATAATCAACATTTTCATCCGGATACAGTATCACAGAATCGAAAAACCCCATCCCCGCCTCCGAATATTCCTTGTCATACGCCCAGTGCATTTGTGCTCCGATTCCAAGCGGCCCAATCTTGTTGTGCACCAGCAGATTAATGAACGCGTTCATCTTCACCTGAAGTGAATGATCCATATTACTAGTACTCGTTGAATGCATCGCAATAGGGGCATTGACCAGAATGCTGCCATTATTCGATTGCACTCTTTTGATGGCTACCAAATAACGCTGCATTGCCGGATAATCGGTATTGCTGAACACTGGCCGCACACTTGCAAGAAAAGGAATCCCCACTTGATACAGCCGCTCCGCAGTCTCTGTCAGCAATCCCAGATCAGAGAAGGGATAGATCTCTTTGATCGCAAGATACACTTTAGGCGTTGCGTTGATATGAAGCCAATCCTTCAGAACATACCCCATCGCCAGTGCACTGACATTCCCTTGTTCAAAATACGGAACATAAGCAGCATCCTCTTTACTCACAGCATAAGGTGCTTGCAGGCTATCATCCTGGAAGATCAGCTTTCCAAGGGGCTGGGTTCCCTGACTTCCGGCTATATAGAGCATATCCTGTACCTGAAGTGAAATTCCCGAGAACTGTCCGATCTGGAGATCTGGATTCGCGTCATACATGACATCTGTGGTTAACTGTAGTTTCTTTTTCAGCGAGGCTGGAGGACTGTACCCGATGTGCAAATACTGTCCCTGATAATGCTCCCAATCCTCTACATAAAATTTATTAGTAATCAAAATATCCGCTGCATTACGGACCATAATCACTTTAGAGTAATGATTCAGCATCCCTTGTTCATATTGATCCAGACTTCTAAGTGTGACCTTCATGGAATAGGCCGCCAGCAGTCGCTGGAGTTCAGTCACGTTGCCTTCCTTCGTCGTCCCCTTAGCGAGGCTGTCGTAGAGTAGTAGGACCTGCTGTGGCGAAGCAGCAGATTGGACAGGTGTGACGGGAATCAGAAGGGCTGTTAGGGTCAACGTCAGTAGCAATATACCGTTTAAAACTCCTCTGATGCTCACACACTCACATCCTTTTGAGGCTTTGTATACGGGCTAGAAGGGATGCTCTTGTTAACCTGCTTAACCCGATTGCTGTTTTTAGAAACTCTACGCCCGATCACACTGGATAGGGTCAGAAAAGTGACTAAATCAAAGGATAATGTAAATAAGAACTCATGCTTGGAAATATCGGCATCGCCTGCCCCGATAATCGATACAAAAATACCTGAAAGCCCAATGCCAATCGAAGCGACAATCAATACCATTCGCTGCATACCTCTGAAATCACGGGACTTGATCGCTTTTACAAGGGAAGGCATATAGAGACCGATGACAAGCACCATCCAGAGGAAGATGAACCCGAATGTTCGCGGGGCCAGCGTTTGTTTCAGTTGGCTGTATCCGGTGAAAAAGTGACTCTGTGCTCGAAACTCCTTACCAACGGAATGCTCGAAATTCCCCATAGCCGCAGGCTTAATCGAGAATGCACTTTGAGCAGCTACATTAAGAATCGAATTAAGCTGGTCAGGGTTCGTTAAATAATATTTAAGGATGGATACAAATCCATAACGACTGTAGAAATTCTCCTCGAGAAGTGGTGAATTCACGTCTATGGTCACGTACTTCTCATAGTGAATGCTGTTCTTCAGAATGGCGAATTGCTCGTCCATCCCTAACGCTTTTAAAGCGGCTTCTGGATCAGGTGATTCCTTCAGCACCCCTCGGGTCATGGCATGGAACTGGTTAATGTTTACGAACTCATTTGAGATATTCAAATACGTGAACACACCTGCGAACAGCATCAGAGCAAGAGACGCCATTGTCAGTATCCGAAATATCTTGTCTCTACGAATCCAAAGCAGTGAACATGCCAGAACAGCAATGATCATACCCACTGGCGCATTCTGCTGCTTAGAAGTAGTCAGGATCAGCGTGCTAATTACGAACAAGGCCAGCATGGCGTAGTCATTGAATCTTTTTCGATATAACATCAGCCATGAAGCGAACATGAAGATCATCGTGATCATCACAACACTCTCGCCGTAAAAGGAGTTAAAATAAGCCGTATACCCGGTATCTCCGAATATAAAAATAGCAATACCTGCAATGATGAATCCCTGTTTTCGGGACATCTTCCATGTAATAGCCTCTATTAATAAGTAAATTGCGATTACATATAGAATCGTATAAATCGCCGCTTGAAAGCGGATGTCGAATACCTCACTACTGAAGAACAACTTGTTAAGTCCTATAGCCAGCTTGATAAATAAGGACTGAGAGGAAAATAACATTGCACCATTCTCATTAAAATATTGAAAGATCCCATATTGCTTCACAAAATAACCAAAGTACTGACTATCATAATCCGGCAGATTGAAATAGAGTCCATTACTATAAATGCTACGGAAAAAGTCACCGTTATCCGCCACTCCGACATACGGAGCTGTGAACAGCGCGATGATGGTAATAAGCAGCACTCCAAATGCAGCAACAAATGCAGGAGAAACCGATAAATTAGCAAGTGATATCCCCTGCCTTAGAGGTGTTTTCACCGTGTTGTCCATCATGCAGGTTCACCTTCAATACAATAAGTTTAAGTTAATAGACATAGGCCAGTAATGCCATCAGGTTGTCAAAAGAATAAGCTTGGCTGCTAGCGACATCACCGAATCCTCCGTACAGTGGGCTATCCACATCTGTTACTCTGAACTCGTTCATTCTTTCAATGCTTTTATGGTAGAGAGATTCATCGCCGATTTCTGCGCCGATCATAGCCGTAGTGGCATAAATGGCTGTGGAGCGGATATCGTTCAGCGGCTTACCTTCTCTCGAATATTGCCCATATAACGTTCCAGCTTCGACCTGTTGCTTGATAAAATCAATGCTGGTGGCTTTCTGCTGGCCCACTTCAGCTAAGGCTAGAATGGATAAAAGCGACTCTACTGTATTGATGTTTTCCGAACTATATTTTCCGGTCTCATAATTAAACCGTGTCTCATAAAAGGGGAATTCATCCGATAAATATCCGTTTTCCAATATTACGTTCAAATCATTCGTCAGTTTCTTACTAAATTGGCTAGGAAACGACATTTTTCGCAAAGTGCCCAAATTAATATAACACAAAGTGACGAATGTGTTTGTTGAAGAATATTCCATATCGTAGAAATCATAAAGTTTTCCGTCTTTTACATTATAATCATAAAATCTTTCGCCATATTTATCCGCTTCAGCTGTATAACGTTTATCACCGAACTTCTCCCCTGCCTCATAAAGAGCTTGAATCATACGCAAATCATCAACGGCAGCATTCAAGGGGTATAGCTTCTGCTGTTTAGGACTGTAACGGTAGCTGAAACCGCTGTTGATATCAAAGGTTTGCTTAGCTAGTTGCCATTGCTCTGTAAATCTCTCTTGTTGGCCGCTACGCACAGCTGCCAGCATCCGGAGAGATGCCGATTCACTCAGAACTTCGTGTCCACTCGCCGCTTCCGCCGACTGATCTGTTTCAATAAAATTAGTATATACACCGTACTCACCTGTGAGTTTCGAGGTAATAAACTGCTCTAAGTTAGTTACTTCCTGCGTCTGGATTACCTTAGTATTATTTTCCGAATCTACTGGAGCTGGAGAATTAGTATGAACACTATTGGACGGATTCGGTACTGCCGTTTTTTCGCATGCCGTTAACCCTATAATGCCTGCAAATATCGCTAGTGCAGCAATAATTATTTTCCTCAAGTGATCACCTCCTTTTAATATTCTCCTATTCTGCTTACTGCCTAGTATTATCTATAACGGTAATATACAACAAAATGTTAAATCAAACTGTGAGCGTTATGTATCTATCTTTGGGCAAAAAAGAGATATCCTTACGCCTTTGGCGAGCGGGATATCCCCTCTGTATCAGTTATTTATTCATTCATACGTTCCCAAAAACGATGGGCAGTAATTGCCGCGACAAGGCTGGCAGCGAACACCTCTCCGCCATCTCCAATGATTACACCCGGACTGCTTCTATGCTCGGCCGTTTCAAGTAGTTTAGCATTTTCAGTAGTCACCGCGATGGGCTTAAAGTGAGAATAGGCTTGGTTCAGGAATTGCGCTGTATCTTTATGGAATTTCTTATGTTCCGAATTTCCACCAGCTGCATAAATTGCATCAAAGAGCACCGAATCTGTCGTGGATAAGGTATGAATGACTTCAAGCTCTGTCCCCTTCGAGCCTTTAATAAATCCAAGCTTATCACTGATTATTTCCGGCTGGATCCCGGCTCTCATAAGCGTATCCAGAACAGGCATCACCAAGTCTTCATCAAATCTGTCGCCTATAATCACACCTATTTTACGTGTGTTTGGGTGCTTCTTCGTATTTGCCTGACTTAGTGCCGGGGAGATTTGAGCCACCTCGGAACCGCCCGTTTTCGGTGGCGTCGCCCCAATAGCTTCTGCTACAGGCACAGCAAGCTCTAACGTAACGTTCGCGAGCATATCTACAACCTGCTGCCGGACAGACTTACTCTTTACCTTCCCGAGCTCGAATGAATAGGCTTCAATAATATGCGTTTTTTCTGGAGCACTCATGCTGTTCCAGAACAGCTTGGCTTGTGAAAAATGGTCTTCAAAGCTTTTGCTCCGGCTACGCACCTTACGGCCCTCAACCTTCTCCTGATAATGTGCATAACCACCTTCAGCCTCTGTTGCAGGTGCAGGCGTATTGTTAGCAAGCGAATTATTATGATAGCTCACTGAACCCTGATTAATCGTCTGCCGTCCATACCCGTCACGCTGATTGTTGTGGAAAGGACATACCGGTCTATTGATCGGCAACTCATGGAAGTTAGGACCGCCAAGCCGAATTAGCTGAGTATCCGTATAGGAGAACAATCTGCCCTGAAGCAGTGGATCATTGGTAAAATCGATGCCTGGAACCACATGTCCAGGGTGGAAAGCTACCTGCTCCGTTTCGGCGAAGACATTATCCACGTTGCGGTTCAAGGTCATTTTCCCAACAATCTGTACAGGTACATCTTCCTCTGGCCATAGCTTTGTAGGATCCAGCACGTCAAAATCAAACTTAAATTCATCTTCTTCACTTAGAAGTTGAATGCCCAACTCGTATTCCGGAAAGTTGCCGGCTTCAATCGATTCCCATAAATCACGGCGATGAAAGTCAGGGTCCGCACCTGATATTTTCTGAGCTTCGTCCCACACCAAAGAGTGTACACCGAGCACCGGTTTCCAGTGGAATTTAACAAAATGGGCTTTTCCTTGCTCATTAATCAACCTGAAAGTATGCACCCCAAACCCTTCCATCATTCTGAAGCTACGTGGAATAGCACGGTCCGACATCAGCCACATTGCCATATGGGCCGATTCTTGGTTATTGGCTATAAAATCCCAAAAGGTATCGTGAGCCGATGCGGCCTGAGGCATTTCATTGTGCGGCTCAGGCTTAAGCGCATGTACTAAATCTGGGAACTTGATTGCATCCTGGATAAAAAAGACGGGCATATTATTTCCGACTAAATCGTAATTGCCTTCCTCTGTATAGAATTTGGTAGAGAATCCGCGGGCATCCCGCACCGTCTCGGCTGATCCCCGTGATCCGGCTACCGTCGAGAATCGGACAAACACCGGTGTCTTCACGGAGGGATCTTGAAGGAATTTCGCCTTTGTATATTCTTTCAGTGATTTATATACTTCAAACTCACCGTGAGCAGCAAATCCACGTGCATGCACGATTCGCTCAGGGATTCGCTCATGATCGAAATGCGTCATTTTTTCCCGGAAATGAAAGTCTTCCAGTAAGGTTGGGCCCCGATCACCCGCTTTTAAGGAGAACTCGTCCTCTGATACTTTTAAACCCTGGTTCGTTGTTAAGGTGTGACCTTCATCCTTACTGCGAAACTGTTCCAGTTGCTCATTCTTGCTGTTTCCGTTCACTTTTTGATGTTCACTCATTAACAATGGCTCCTTCCAAAGGTAAAGTAAATATTATCATGTATCTCTTACCCTTTAGGAAAGTTTGGCAAACAAAAAAAGGCGGAATTCCGCGAAGCCATAGCTCCCGAAAATCCGCCTATTCCATCTAATTCTGACCTAACCCTTAATCCTGCGATACGTCGCTTCATCGGAAACAACATACAATCTAGCATCCTTAGGAATAGCCTGATCCAGCTTTCGATTGATACTTAGATCGCTACGATCCGCCAATAAGGTTGCACCTTGCAGAAGCAGGCTCTGAAACGCGTCCCCATAAGTCTTCCACGTAGTATTCACTGGAATCTCATAAATATCATCACCATATTTACGGCTCAGCAGCTGCGTTATCACCTCAGAGTTGCCCTCTTGCAGTGCAGAACGAACAGCCAGTCTGGAGATGGCATCATGCGAAAGAACGAACTCGTTTACTTGGACATGCCTGAAATTCTGAATATTCTTCTCTTGCATTATTTCTACAGTCGTATGTACTTGTGGCGCAATGCGCTCAATGCTAGAGGCAATTAACAAAGATTTACCGTCGATCAGCGATGCTTCATCAATCCTTGTGTCCCCGAACACAATGGCCGCTCTTGCTTCATGGATGTTAGCCTTAACTAGAATCTCATCACTGGAGGCATCGCCACTTATAAAGTGAACTTGATCCATATGCTCCAGAGGATGACTTCCTGTCTCATCAATGATGACAATGTGGCATTTTGGCGAATAGCATAGAATCTCCTCTACGGCAGCTTGTGCTTTCTTACTCCAATTAATCAGAATCACATGATCCTTTCCCCGAAAGCTCAACGTTCCCGCTCCCCTCCTTCTCTGCACCTCCGCAATGGAGTCAATGACCTTACCAATAACCAAGCTGAGGAGGCCGATACCAAAGATATATAGAAACATGGTAAACAGCTTTCCAACTACGGTCTCTGCAAAATAATCCCCATACCCCACTGTCGCCATCGTTGTCATAACCCAATAGAATGCATTAAACCAACTGTGAAACGTACCCGGCTCAATCAGGTAAGCAATCGACGCACTAAGAACTATAAAGATCAGAATAATTAACCCTATAGTCCGTTTACGTAACCGCATCATCTTGGTGGAAATTCTCAGAAACAGATGCATCTGCCCACCCCTTCTTCACATCAAGCTAAAAGTAAAACTTATACTTTCTTAGATTTTCAATAAGGCTGCCACTCGATGGATGGATCGGGGCAACCTTTGTCTCAACCCTATTTCATACTCGAACTAAACAATCAAACTGCTAATCGCAAATGCTGTCCCAATAAACACCAAGCAAAGCATAGTGCCTACTGCCACATTTCCCTTCTCCAGATGCTCTGAAATCTTAAAGGTTGGGGTTGCCAATTCAAAGATCCAATAAGCCGCAATCAAGCACACATAACCTACCGCAAACCAAATGATCATGTGCAGAATGGAGGTATTCGTATATGCCGCTACGCCAATAATAATAGCCGTTGCCAGAAACTTGCCGCCTAAAGCCAAGGCTACAGCCACATTGCCTTTCTTCAGCTCCTCCATATCTTTAAACGGAGTCATCAAACCAAAGATCACCATGCCTAACACTTGCAAAAGAATAATCACAAACACACTCACTACCAAATTAACCACCATCGTCACTTCGCCCACCCCCGAAATTTCGCATAAGCCGAATCATAGTCGGCAAAATCATGTACTTCCTCAAGGACTACGGAAGCGGTTTTCTTTTTCTCTAATGCGGTATAGCGTTCATCATCAATCGGCTGCTTAATCCGATTACCTGAAGGGAGCTCTAGCACCGCAAAATTTCTTGTCTTGTCCTTATACTTAGTCTTGTATACTCCTACAAGATCAACATCAGTGGTTACCGATACTTTAAGATTGGTAAGATCCTCTGCTGCCGTTTTTTCATCTGCATAAGACTTAATCGTGCTCCATGAAGACAGGCGAACTTCATTCTTCTGATCGGCATCCGTGATTAGCTCGGCGTCCATGAACTGAAGTGTCCAAATTTTATCGCCAGTAGCATAATTCCCATCATTCGGGAGCAGTTCATTATCCGGCAAAACCGTCATGTCACTCCCAATTAAATCCCCTACGGTACTCTCTACCACCCGGTAGTCCCACGGTACCCGTGCTACACTATCTGAAGTTTGAGCTGTTCCTGAATCAAATACACTGCCCTGATTACTGGAACATGCGCTTAGCAACAGTACCGTCAAAAGCATCATACATAAGACTCCGATTCGGGCTTTCTTGCTCTTATCCAATTATCTCACTCCCAACGCAATAAAATGACTGGCATTGCCTGTAATCAATCCGCCCGCTCGGCCGAGCATACCACAAGGCTTCCCGTTAATCACGAACATGCCTGTCAGTAGATGAAATTCACCCTCTGATGTCGTTATCCGTGCTAAATCGGCTCTTTTTTGATACACAGTGGGGAAGAGCTGACTACTGTCATAACCGTCTTCATCTTCAAGCTCTAGCGCACCGCTATCATCAAACATGCGCACCGAACCCCCTTCACGACCAAAAACAGATTTGGACACAAAGTTCCCTGAGAATACAGGCTTATTATAAGTAGGCAAAATATAGCGCGAGATCGTCTCTCGCTCTTCCTTGTCGAATAGCAGGCCCAGCTCATACATTCCCCACACCGCTGCAACCAGCCCCTTGGATTGGAGCAATATACTGTGAGGACCATTAAAGAGCTGAAGATTCCCTTGCTCTACCGCATAGGCCAGGGCATCGCCGCCTTCATCCACAGCCATCCACTCTTTAGGATATAGAGCGAACATCCGCTCGATCACACGGTCCTCCCCATCCTTGAGAATTCCGTTGTCGACCCATAGATCAAGACAATCCACACACTGGATATCGAGACCACTGTGCTTCACTAATGCTTCTATCGTACCTGAATCTTCAAGATGAGATCCATAAGCCACACAAGCTGCGGTATCCGGACGTTCTACCTGCCAAGCTGCTGCAACTTGTGCCTTCATCCCTTGATTTGGACTCTGCATTCCAGCTTGCTCACAGATCCATGGTGTAGCTATCGAGGCTTCCACATAACCTGTTGGGGTATCCGCATTCAGTTCGAGCAGCTTAATCGTCCCATCATGGGCTATGGCAAAGTCGAATCTGGCATACCGACTAATGAATCCTTCTTCTGGCATAGGACACCCGTCAAGCATCTCCCAAAGTACAGGGGGAATCCCAAGCAGTTCATACAAATCTCGCTTTAGATGGACATAGCGAACCGCTTTATCGAGGATGGCCCAGAGTTTTGATGAGGCTTCTTCAAGCTCCTTATAAGTGTCCCTGTGCATTAGAGCAATTGCATCCAACCAGTACTCTTCATCCTCAAGATCAGCCCAAGTGAACCCGAGTTCATATAACGCTTTGACCCGTGGACCTCTTTCAAGCTCAGACTGATCTAGAATTTCAAATACACTCTGCTGCTCACTCATCCGCCAAAACCACTCTTACTTGAGCCTGATCTCGAAGAGGACTTCGAGCCTGTGCTAGATTTAGAGTTCTTCGAAGAGTTTAATCCGCTGGAAGTGCCACCGATTCCATTTTTTGAGGAAGAACCTCTTCTCGTAATGGAGCCTGTGGAGGAAGTCGATGTTTTGGGCTTTACAACAGAACCGGGAACCTTCTTATTCTGGAATTTCTCACTGCTATAGGTAGGCGGCTTATAAGTTGTTCTCGTGCCTCCATAATAAGTTGGACGGTCCTTAGACCATCCTCTGGAAGAGTAATTGCCACCACTGTTAAACAGCATGTGATATAGCAGCAAGTCATCCCAACCAAAACCTGAATGATACCCACCATAGTTATTCACTACCGTCGTTCCATTATTGGTTACAACACCTTGGCCTCCCTGTTCTACCTCTTGTGCACCTTCCGGATATGGAATATTCCAATCCACATTTTTGTCAAAATAGGCTTTAACCTCTTCGGTAGACCAGGACACTAGCTGTGGTTCATCTCCAGAAGTATTTGCACTAGCCCCTGCGCCGCCAGGAATAAACATAGCATTCGCTAACAAAGCTATGCCTAGCGAAGTAGATAATACTCGAATGGGCTTACCATCAGAAGTGAATAATTTGGATACCGCTAATTCCTTATCCTTTTCATCTTTAGACATCGTAAGGTTCTCCTTCCCTTATCTCAATCATTCGTTGTGCATCGGAACAAGTAAAAGCTCCAGCTTGCCTTCATCTACATTCAGCCGTCCTTCAACCGTTTCATATTCAACACTGCCAACCACAATATAATTGACATGCTCTAGCGCTGCGATCATATTCATGCTCCACGTGCGTTCCTCAATGACTCGCAGCCCGCCTTCCGGCATTTTTTCAAATAAGATTACATTCATCCCATTGTCCATTATTACCATTCCTTCCTTAGTTCTGCTATAGCATCTGATACGTCTTTATTACCTTTTCGTTTCAGTTCTAGGTGTGCATAGACTGCCCAACCTTACTCTTGGCGTTAGAACGTCTATATAAAAGAAGAATTCCTAACGAGCACAAGCAAACGAGGAGCAACACGCCGTATACATGCTGATATGCTTTTGCAGGGGAGATATCACGCTGAGCATGCAGTAAAAGCCCGCAGACTGCAACAGATACAGAGCCTCCGAAGAATTGAACCAGTTGTAAAAGCCCCATACCAGAACCAATCCAAGTCCTTGGAAGAACTATAGATGTTTCATTGTTTAAGGATGCCATCGTAGCTGAGAAAGCGGGAGAGAAGCATAGATAACCTAGCAGTAGTACTACAGGTGATACAGAAAGATTCAGGGCAAACACAGCCATAACGGCTGCAAGTATACAATGTCCAATCACTAAGAAGCGTATATTACCGTACCGATCAATAAAACGTCCCACATAACGGGTCAGAAAAGCAGATAATAACGCTCCCGGTGCGATATACAAACCAATCATCAGCGCTGATTTATCGAACAGATTAGCGAGCGCAAGCGGCATCAGGAACAAGTTCCCTAAGTTCAGCACCAGAATACAAAAGCCTACGGCAACCAGTTTCAAGTAACCCGGCATGGTAAGCAGCTGCGGATTAATGAATGATTCCTTGGCCTTCTTCAGATGTACGGCATGCACGATAATAGACACTACACCCACCGCTAGCCATACAAGCGACTGGGTAGTTACAGCTACCAGTAAACTTGCCGCATTTACAACGGTCAGCGCCGCCCCCAGGATGTCAAAGCTTGCAGGCTGTGGCTGTTCCTTAGGCAATAACCGCAGCAGTACCGGCAGCACAATAAGCACAAGGCAAGTTATGCCGAACAATCCGTTCCAGCCAAAGTACTGGCTGATGACACCTCCCACAATAGGACCCAAACCAAAGGCCATTGCACTCCCCGCCGAGATCATCGCAATAGCAGCGCCGCGTCTTTCAATCGGAACATAGCGACTGGCGAGTACAAGCCCCAATCCAGCCATAGATCCGGCGCCCGCAGATTGTAGGATTCTTGTAATCAATAGCATATTAAAGTCATGTGCGAACAATCCAAACACTGATGCTGTCCCCAGCGTAATTAAGCCAATGGTCAAGAGCTTGCGAATCGGCACCAAGTCGGATAACCGGCTATAAATAACCGTCGACAACGCATATCCAATCGAATAGCTGGAAATGACCCATGAGCCTAGGTCAGCAGAAATTTGGAGATCCTGAATAATGGTTGGAAGCGATACATTAAACATCGTTGTGTTCATCACTACAATAAAGAGGCACATCGTCCATAATGGCATGACAATTTTATCATTCATTCCTACTTTCTCATTCATTCCTACTCCATCCCTGTCCTAATTTATCTATACATGCTCAACTAATTTTATGCCTATAAAAAGAGGTTGGCAATTAGAAGAGGGAATTACTTGCGCCACATCAATCCACATACCAGTTCGATTATGATCTCCATTCTCCGCAATATATACTTGTAGTGTTTCAATCAGACCCGGCTTGTGATAATGATAAGATCTTAGAGGTATATTATATCGCGCATGAACTAGGAAAAGAGTGTTCACAAGAGTTCGCATAGAGAATTTCTAAATAGGAGGTAGTAGCCATGAGGGGTTTGACAAAAGAAGTTGCGATGGAAATTGTTCGACGTACGATGCATGTGATTGGGTACAACGTCAATGTTATGGACAAGCGAGGACGAATTATTGGGTCTGGAGATGGTAAGCGGTTAGGGCAATCACATGAGGGTGCATTACTCGCGATAGAGCGTCGTGGCAGATTCGAGATTGATCAGGAGAGCGCCGCTAGATTGCAGGGGGTATTGCCCGGCACGAACCTTGTTATTGAGTTTGAGAATGAGATTGTTGGTGTTATTGGGATTACTGGTGATCCCAAGGAAGTGACGAAGTATGGTGAATTGGTGAAGATGACAGCGGAAATGTATCTTGAGCATATGAAGCTGTTAGAGCAGGCTCAATGGGACAAACGAATGAAGGAGAATTTCCTGCTCGCGGTGATGAATGGCGATGAGGGGAACGTACAAACATTGCGACATCAAGCACAGCAGATTCATTTTCAGGTGGATAAGCCTCATATCGCATGCATCATTGAATTAATTAATCGTAATGAAGAGGATCTAATGGCAACAATGAAGCGGGTAACTGATGTATTAGAAGGACGCCCGGCTGTTCAATTGATTACCATTCGTAATGCCAGACAAGTTGTTCTGGTCAAGGAGCATCTCCATGAGCGGAAGCCGCATACGGATATATGTGAAGGAATTCACCAGATAAGACGTTGGTTAGATGTAAAGGAGATTTCTCCACTACGTATCGCGGTAGGCAAACCTTTTACAGGGATTCAAGGGATGATGAAGTCCATTCAATCCGCAGAAGATACGATGCGTGCAGGCTATGCAATATATCCGGATGAGCCGGTTTATTATGCAACGGATCTGCAACTGGAGACGATGGTCGTTCCAAGTGTACATAATTGGATGTCGGAGGAGTTGCTGCAGCTATGGGCGCATTTTGTGGAGGAGGATCGTAGTGGTGAGCTTCAGCAGACATTAGATCTATTTTACTTCGAAAGTGGGGAGCAACAGCATATCGCTGAACGACTGCGCATTCATCGGAATACGTTACGCTACCGACTCCAGCGTATAACCGAGCTCACAGGGAAGGATCCAAGAAATTATCAGGAGCTGTTCCTACTCATGAGTGCGCGTTGGTTATATTTGTTGGAGCATTCTGCTATGTCTTGTGATGAATAAGAGGATATATGTGCATATGCACAAAAAAAGACATCAATTGATGCGAAATATTTATTTCTCCGCCTAATGAAACGCTTACAAATATTCGCTAAAGTATAGGTATGAGCTCAAACCACATATCGATATATACAACTCTGTGTAAAACTGGGGAGGAATAACTCATGACAGTGAGTGTAAGCGTTTTAGGTGCTTTAGCTGCATTGGTTGTGGCAATCGTTCTAATATTGAAAAAAGTACCGCCAGCCTACGGCATGATGATCGGTGCGTTAGTAGGTGGTTTAATCGGCGGCGTGAGTATGGTGGATACCATTACGCTGATGATGGATGGTGCCAAAGGGATGATTCCTGCCGTGCTTCGCATCTTGGCAGCAGGTGTGTTAGCAGGTGTATTGATTGAATCAGGCGCGGCGAAAAAGATTGCAGAGACGTTGGTTCAGAAGGCCGGCGAGACACGGGCATTACTCGCATTAGCCTTAGCAACAATGGTTCTTACAGCGGTCGGTGTATTCGTGGATGTAGCTGTTATTACTGTAGCACCCATTGCATTAGCTATTGCACAACGTGCGAATCTATCGAAATTGGCAATCCTGATCGCTATGATCGGCGGCGGTAAAGCCGGTAACATCATGTCACCAAACCCGAATGCGATTGCCGCATCAGATGCATTTCACATTCCATTAACTTCGTTGATGGCAGCAGGTATAATCCCAGCTGTATTCGGGATTATCGTAACGTACTTCATCGCAAAGCGTTTAAACAATAAAGGCAGTAAAGTAGAAGCTTCTGAGGTAACGAATAATCCGAATGAGCAGCTTCCAAGCTTCTTTACAGCCTTTCTAGCTCCACTTGTAGCCATTATCTTGTTGTCCCTTCGTCCAATTGCAGGCATCGTAATCGATCCAGTTATCGCGCTTCCAGTAGGAGGTATCGTAGGCGCCATTGCAATGGGAAGATTTAAGAAGTTAAATGAGTTCGCTGTATTTGGTCTTGGTAAAATGACGGGTGTAGCCGTCATGTTAATCGGGACAGGTACACTAGCTGGTATCATTGCAAATTCGCAATTAAAGGATGTTATTATCGACGGCCTTACTGCATCTGGCCTACCGGCATACTTGCTTGCTCCAATCAGTGGTGCGTTAATGTCTCTTGCAACAGCATCGACAACAGCAGGCACAGCCGTAGCAAGCTCTGTGTTCGGCTCCACCATCATGGGACTTGGCGTAGCTTCGCTTGGAGCAGGGGCAATGATTCACTCTGGTGCGACTGTATTAGACCACATGCCTCACGGCAGCTTCTTCCACGCAACTGGTGGCAGTGTGAACATGCAGATGAAAGAGCGTCTGAAATTGATTCCTTATGAAACCGCAATTGGTCTAACACTAGCGATCGTTTCGACATTAGTATTCGGTGTATTCCAATGGTTCCTATAACAACTGTCGAAGCATAAACAACACAAAAGGATGTGAAGAGCATGAAGTTTGTTTTGGCACCAGATTCATTCAAAGAAAGTATGACAGCAATGGAAGCCTGTGAGGCCATAGAACGAGGACTTCGTTCCTCTTTTCCCGATGCAGAATATATTAAAGTTCCGATGGCAGATGGCGGCGAAGGTACGGTTCAGTCACTCGTCGATGCGACAGGCGGACGAATTGTACATTGTGACGTAACAGGGCCGCTCGGTCACCCTGTGAATGCATTTTATGGCATTATGGGAGATGGAAAGACCGCGATTATTGAGATGGCAGCTGCTTCTGGACTTGGGCTTGTGCCGAAGGAAGAGCGTAATCCGTTGATCACCACGACAAAGGGTACAGGAGAGCTTATCGTTCATGCGCTGAATGCAGGCGTACGTTCTATTATTATGGGTCTTGGTGGCAGTGCAACCAACGATGGCGGTGTAGGCATGGCACAAGCGCTTGGATTCCGCTTCCTGCGAGAAGATGGAACGGAGATTGGATACGGTGGAGGATCGCTAAGTGAAGTTACCCGTATTGATAGTGATCATGTAGATCCGAGACTCCACGGTGTACAAGTGGTAGCCGCATGTGACGTAGACAATCCGTTAACTGGTGAGCGCGGGGCATCCGCCATCTTCGGTCCGCAAAAAGGTGCAACACCCGACATGGTGAAGCAATTGGATGCAAATCTTGCACGTTTAGCAAACATCATTGAGCGCGATCTCGGCAAAGAAGTGAATGATACAGCAGGTGCAGGTGCAGCAGGTGGACTAGGTGCTGGCGTGATGGCCTTCCTAGGAGCCAAATTGAAGCGAGGCGTGAACATCGTCGTCGATGCCATGAAGCTTGCGGATAAAGTGAAAGATGCCGATTATGTCATCACAGGCGAAGGGGGTATGGATAGCCAAACCGTCTATGGCAAAACACCGATTGGTGTTGCCAAAGTAGCACAAGCCGCCGGTGTACCTGTTATTGCCTTAGCGGGTTCCCTCGGTACTGGCGTAGAAGCCGTGTACGAGCATGGTATCGATATGTTCTTCTCCATCGTGCCTGGAGTATGTACGTTAGATAAAGCGCTCACCGATGCTTCCTTCAACATGGAGCGCACCGCGCGCAATATAGGTACATTAATCAAACATAGTAAACGTTAATCGCAAGTATAGACGCCTTCTGCGTCGCGTGGAATTAATTATTATATTAAAAAAAAGATCTGACTCATGCCATGAAGCTGAGTCAGATCTTTTATTTCGTTTTTGCAAGCTAATCTAAGCTTAAGTTTAGGACACTTGAGATTCCTTAGCAAGAACAGGTACGGTGTTATCCGCTACCTGCACATCATCCTTTGTCTTGGAGAGGACAATGTTCAGTACAATCGCTGTAAGCGAACCGGATACGATACCGTTCTGTAGCAGCATCCGCGCAAATTCAGGCAGCTCTGCGAACATTGCAGGAAGTGTCGCTGAACCTAAGCCAACAGCAATACTGCAAGCAGCAATCAGTAGATTACCATCCTTACGGAGATCCACATCGGATAGAATGGATATCCCGGAAACGGCAACCGATCCGAACATGACAATCATGGCTCCACCAAGTACGGCATTCGGTACAATCGTCGTCAAGGCAGCCAGCTTAGGCAGGAGTCCTAGTACAATCATGATCCCGCCAGCGGCAAAAATAACATTACGGGTCTTAATGCGAGACAACGAAATCAAACCCACATTTTGAGAAAAAGCAGTGTATGGGAAAGCATTAAAAATTCCGCCCAGCATAATTGCTACTCCCTCGGAACGCAGTCCGTTTACGATCTGCTTCTGTTCAACTTTCTGATCAATTACTTTACCTACTGCAAAATAAACCCCAGTAGACTCCACCATACTAACAATGTTAACGATGATCATAGTGAAGATTGCAGTAAGACTGAATTCAGGCCATCCGAAGTAAAACGGTTGTGCGATGCTTACCCAAGAAGCGTCACCTACCGTAGAAAAGTTAACGATACCCATTCCATAAGCAATCGCTGTACCCACCACAAGACCTACCAGAACTGAGATCGAGCGCAGGAATCCAGTGGCGAAACGGTTAACTGCTAAAATGACAAGTAGTGTAATCAGTGCAAGCAGCAAATTACGGGGTTGTCCAAAATCAGCACTGCCTTCTCCGCCAGCAACGTTATTCATAGCAACTGGAATAAGAGATAACCCGATAATGGTCACGACAGAACCCGTTACAATGGTCGGGAAGAACTTCAGTAGCTTCCCATAAAGCGGGGCCGCAAGAACAACGAACAAACCGGAAATAATGATCGCACCATACGCAGTCGCCAGATTATGTGTCGAGGCAATCGCAATAATCGGGCCAACGGCTGTAAAGGTACATCCAAGAATAACCGGGAGCCTGCTACCAAAATACTTGGTGCCCATTATTTGCAGCAGTGTAGCCAATCCGCAAGTGAACAAATCGGCTGCGATGAGGTAAGCCATTTGAGTCCCATTTAGCTTCAAGGCACCCCCAACAATCAGCGGTACAATTACTGCTCCTGCATACATGGCTAGGACATGCTGAAGACCTAACGTAAATACCTTTTGCTTGCTTAACATCCCGCACTCTCCTTGATTTTCTCTAATGAGCTTTCATTATCAATGAAGTGAATTTCACCTGGTGACATAGATGCAATACGAGCCAAGGCATGGACTTCTATGCCTCTGTTCTCCAGAAGGCTCCGGCCTTCTTGGAAGCTCTTTTCAATGACACAGCCGACGCCAAGGAGCTCTGCTCCTGCCTCTTTTACGATATCAACCAATCCCACAAGTGCAGCACCAGTAGCGAGGAAATCATCCACAATAAGCACTTTGTCATTCGCTCCAAGATATTTCTGGGAGACGCTGACCAGATAGTCCTCTTGGCGAGTAAAGGAATGAACAGGTGCTGAGTAGACAGCCTCTGAGAGCGTCACTGCTTTCTTTTTCTTCGCATAAACAAACGGTACACCTAATGCAATCGCAGTAGCCATGGCGAACTGAATCCCACTAGCTTCAATCGTAATCACCTTAGTGATCGGTTGATGACCGAACAACTTTTTGAACTCTTGACCGATTTGCAGCGCTAGCTCCGTATCGACCTGATGATTCAGAAATGAATCTACCTTAAGTACCGTATCTGATAAAATAAGACCCTCTTGTCTAATGCGCTCTTGAAGTACTTTCATCGTGAACTAATCTCTCCTCTTCATTAAAAAAACAAAAAAAGGACAAATCCCTTGAGTCGTTTCTCTCAAGTGAATCTGTCCTTCTGGGCTTTTGTCCCTTAGTGGTGTAACACTACATAGTGTCCGCATCGCTCGGTCCAGACCTTTCCTCCAAAGAAGAAAACGGAACCCTAGATGCGCTATTTCACTCATAGTCGGATAATTACGATGGTTATCCGGTAGAAACTTATGGGCCATATCCCCAAGATTATATGAGTTTTATTAATGTTCGATATGAATACCTTGTATATCTTACACGCTCTGTCTGGTGCTTACAAGCAAAATTTTTAGTGTTTTGCATACCATTTTCAGGTTATTTTCACGAAATTCAATTGTTTACATTTAGTAGGGGTTACTCCAAGATCTTCTGCGCCGTTTCTTCGGTCGTTACGAGCACATTCATATACCCGCCATTTAGCGCGCCCAAGATCCCCGAAACCTTCTCCAGCGATTCCGCTACACCAATAGCGTACCTCGCTCGCCTGATCTGCTCCAGCTCAATGGTCAACGTTCGGTCCGATATTGCTGTGCGTACAGGCAATCCATTGCCGTCATAAAAACGCGAGCAAATATCACCAGCTACCTTCCCGTCCTCCAGCTCATCAATCACAGCATCGCCATAAAATCCGCGCCATGCCTCTTCGCCTTTAATTTCCGGTGATCCAATGCCGAATATAGCGATATCCAGGCGATCCCATGCCTTCGCGATGGTCTGATAATACTGCGAATGCATCAGTTGATCTCTGGTTTCCTTTTGCTCCGTGATCGCTGGCACATCAATCATTAATGAGCGCGCACCCCACTTTAAGGCAGCTTGGTAGCAGATATTATTGACATGGTATCCACTCTCCATCTTTCCAGATGGACCACCCACCGTAGGAACACAGGTTACAAAAGGTCTCTGTCCGAGGGTCAGATTGTCTACAACGGCAGCTAAGCTGCTTCCCCAAGAGAAGCCTATCGTATCTTTCGGCTGAATCACTTGCTCCAGCCATCTTGCACAAGCCTGTCCAATGGCTTTACGCTTGATCACCCCGGACTGGGCTGGGTCTACCTCTACAACAATGGCTTCCTTCAGCCCGAACCGTTCTTTCAATTCCTGCTCCAGTGTACAATGATCTCCAATATCGTAATTGATGGTGATTGTAACGATGCCCTCTTCACGGACTCTCTTCAGCATCCTACTTATGGTGGTGCGATATATGCCAAGTTCATTAGAAATTTCACTTTGCGTTAAATTCTGCTCATAATACATTTGTGCAATCTTAATGAGCAGCTTTCTGTCTTCTTTTCGATCCATGATAGAACGCCTCGCTTTTTTCAAGGATTTGACGAATCCATAACCCCTAGCTATACTGTAGACGATTATTTCGCACATTTTTTATTATATTGCACAAATGTGCAGATTATCAATTTTTTAATGGAGATGACCGGCTTTGAATATGGACTTTAGAAAGAAAAGTTGTGCCGCAGAAGCTCTAAAGTATATTGAGAATGACACAACCATTGGTTTAGGTGGGGGTAGTACGATTTCCTATTTAATCGGCAATATTAAAAAAGCAGATCTTCGGGTAAAGGTAGTGACTCCCTCCTTCACTACAGCTTCACTCTGTGTCCAAAATGGACTGCAGGTTGTACCCACTTGGTCCGTTGACCGAATAGCTGTTGCTTTTGACGGCTGTGATGAGGTGGATGAGCAACTGCATGCGCTTAAGAGTGGTGGCGGCATTCATACGAAAGAAAAACTGATTGCTAGTATGGCGGATCATTATATATTGCTGGTAGATGAAACTAAACTTGTGAACAAGCTAACCTTCAAGCATCCCGTAGTATTGGAAATTCTTATGGATGCTCTTAGTTATGTTCAACATTCCGTGAAATCGCTGGGCGGCAAGCCTGAGATTGGAACAAGCGCAAGTAAGGATGGGTATACGGTCAGTGATCACGGCAATGTGCTGCTGGATGTCTTTTTTGAAAAGGTAGAGGATAGCACTACTCTTCAAACTGAACTCAAAGCCATTAACGGGGTCATTGAGACCTCCCTATTCACGAAAGAAGTTACCTCAGCACTTGTGGCTGGTTCAAATGGAATCAAGGTAATCTCTAAGTAAGCTCAAACAATCAAAACAGGCGAGGTGCTAACCATGAACAATCTGAAGTGGGCAATCATCGGCCCGGGAAGTATCGCTAATGAATTTGCGGCTGCTCTAGATGACATCGGCGGAACTTTATATGCGGTAGGATCACGAACCTTAGAGAAAGCCCAGGCGTTCGCGAGCCAATATGGAGCGGAGAAGGCTTATGGCAATTACAGCGAAATGCTGCAAGATCCAGAAATTGATGTCGTCTACATCTCAACACCACATAGTAACCACTACGAATACATCATAGAAAGCTTGCAGAATAACAAACATGTCCTCTGTGAAAAGGCGATCACCGTAAATAGCAAACAACTGCAGGAAATCGCCGAGCTTGCTAAACAAAAAAGCTTAGTCGTCGCAGAGGCTATGACCATCTACCATATGCCACTGTACAAAAAGCTACGGAAAATCGTGGATGAAGGTAAGATCGGACGCCTCAAAATGGTGCAAGTCTCCTTTGGCAGCCATAAAGAATATGATGTGAACAACCGTTTCTTCAGCAAAGATTTGGCTGGAGGGGCGCTGCTGGATATTGGGACGTATGCCTTGTCCTTCACAAGATTCTTCCTGTCCAAACAGCCACAGGAAATTCTAACGACAGTGAAACGTTTTGAGACAGGCGTCGATGAACAATCCGGAATCATTCTGAACAACGATGCGGATGAAATGGCGATCATCTCCCTTACCATGCGCTCCAAAATGCCTAAACGCGGCGTCGTTGCTGGAGAACTTGGCTTTATTACTGTAGACAATTTCCCACGGGCCTCTACAGCTACAATTCAATATTTAGATGGCACCCTAGAAACGATCGAAGCCGGCGATACTTCCAAAGCGCTACAATACGAAATCGAGGATATGCAGCGCTATATCGCGGCAAAAGGCAACCAGGAAACCCTCAAACTCTCCTTAGATGTCATGGACATTATGAGTAATGTTAGAGAACAATGGGGAATCAAATACAGCTTCGAATAACATACTGAACACAATAGATCAATCATCAAAGCGTTGGTATTCCCTTCAACTGAAGGAAGCCCAACGCTTTTTTGCGGATAATTTTCTAGGAATGGATGACAATATCCTTAGGTGATTTCTTATAGGTACTTTTTAGTACCTATAGCACTTTAAAGTACGTACTATACTTAAATGACTCATGCCTTCATAATTGCACTTACCGGCCGGTGATTATCAGAGTGTAGGAGTGAGAGACATGTTGTTAAACCAAAAAAGAAGTACCCTGGCACTCCTGGCTTTAGCCATTAGCGCCTTTGCGATCGGAACCACCGAGTTTATCAGTGTAGGGTTGCTGCCTTTAATCGCTGATGACCTGAATATACCGCTGACCACAGCTGGATTAACTGTTACTTTGTACGCTTTAGGGGTAACCTTTGGCGCCCCAATCTTAACGTCGCTGACCACGGCGATATCGCGCAAAACATTATTGCTTATCATTATGATTGTATTTATTATCGGCAATAGCCTTGCCGCGGCTGCGGACAGTATTACAATTCTGCTAATAGCTAGAGTAATATCTGCCCTTTCGCATGGTCTGTTCATGTCGATTGCTTCGACCATTGCCGCCGACCTTGTGCCTGAGAATCGTAAAGCCAGCGCTATTGCGATCATGTTCACAGGGCTAACCGTAGCTACTGTTACCGGTGTGCCACTGGGCACCTTTCTAGGGCAACAGTTAGGCTGGAGAGCTGCATTCATCGCCATTATTGCCATCGGGCTTATAGCGCTCATCGGTAATCTGATCTTGGTCCCTGCCACAGGGCTGCGCAAAGGAACCCGAACACCGCTTCGCGAACAAGTCAAACTCGTGAAGAACGGACGGTTACTGCTTGCCTTCGCAATCACTGCTTTAGGGTATGGAGGTACCTTTGTAGTCTTTACTTATTTATCTCCACTTCTCCATGAAATCAGCGGTTTCAAAGAGAGTACCGTTGCCATCATCCTTCTTGTTTATGGCATAGCGATCGCCATCGGCAACGTCATTGGAGGCAAATTAGCCAACCGTAACCCTATGAATGCCCTCTTCTACATGTTTGCTATACAAGCTGTTGTACTGTTCGTCTTAACCTTTACCGCACCCTTTAAAGTGGCTGCACTACTTACGATCTTCTTTATGGGATTGTTAGCCTTCATGAACGTACCTGGTCTACAAGTACACGTAGTTACACTTGCAGATCGATATGCTCCGAGTGCGCGAGATGTGGCATCTGCGCTGAATATTGCTGCTTTTAACGCTGGCATTGCCATCGGGGCCTATCTTGGCGGTATCGTCACGGATCATATGGGACTGATTCATACCACTTGGGTGGGTGCTATAATGGTTCTGTCCGCTGTATTCCTAACCGCTTGGAGTCGTGCGCTGGAGAAGAAAGATGAGACTCTTCTCCAGTCTGAGGCTGCTTAATCAGCCTTGCCTTAACATACCAATCAAACTTTTAAATATCTCAGGAGGTAATTTTATTATGGCTCAACATCTACAGGATACAACTGCATTACACAACGGGGTAAACATGCCTTGGCTTGGACTTGGTGTATTTCAAGTCGAAGAAGGCTCTGAGCTGATCCAAGCGGTCAAATCTGCTATTGCACACGGCTACCGCAGCATCGATACAGCAGCGATCTATCAGAATGAGACTGGCGTAGGTCAAGCGATCAAAGAAGCTTTGCAGGACAACAACCTGTCCAGAGAAGAGCTCTTCGTAACTTCAAAGGTCTGGACTGCAGATATGGGCTACGAAGAAACCATTGCCGCCTACGAAGCTAGCCTAGCTAAGCTTGGACTTGAATACCTTGATCTATATCTTATCCACTGGCCTGTAAAAGGAAAATATAAAGAGACTTGGAGAGCACTTGAAACCTTGTATAAAGAGGGACGTGTAAAAGCGATTGGGGTCAGCAATTTCCAGATCCATCATCTTGAAGATGTGATGAAGGATGCGGAAATTAAGCCGATGGTAAACCAAGTGGAGCTCCATCCTTATTTGAGTCAGCAAGCGCTGCTTAGCTTCTGCCAGGAACAAGGAATTCAACTGGAGGCTTGGTCTCCATTAATGCAAGGGCAATTGTTGGATCAGCCTGTACTGAAACAAATTGCAGCTAAATACAGTAAATCCGTAGCTCAAGTGATTATCCGTTGGGACCTGCAGCGTGGAATTATTACCATTCCAAAGTCTACTAAAGAGCACCGGATCATCGAAAACGTAGATGTGTTTGATTTTCTGTTAACAGAAGAGGATATGAATCTAATCAACGCTCTGAACCAAGATCAACGGGTAGGTCCTGACCCTGATAATTTCGACTTCTAAGAGATTAACCGCTAGGTTAAGTAACAGTAAAAAAAGACCCTATCTTTCAGAAATGAAAGAGGGGTCCTTTTTGTCTTTACGCCCCTTGCACTAGCACAATAAGGATCGGCAACACAAGAAAGGAAGCAAGCGTCGTCCATAAAATACATTTGGATACCAGCTCTGGAGAGGCTTCAAATCGTTCCGCTAATACCACCGCGTTGACGGCAACTGGCATGGAGGCCAGAATCAGCAGCACAGAGAATAAAATACCATCAATATGTAGAATAGATAATCCGAGGTATGCCACTAATGGAGCTAAGATTAATCGAATGATCATCCCTGTCCAAAAAGTAGACCGACCCTTACGTTCAGATGACATGGTTCGTACTTTGACCATCTGTGCACCCAGAATCGCCAGTACGACTGGTGAATAACCTCCGGCAACCATGGAGACCCCTGTAGCAAGCTCAGAAGGTAAATGCAGGTCAAATATTCTAAGAAAAAGTGCTAGCATAGCTGCATAGATGGCAGGGAGAGAGAACACGGACTTTACCGCATTTTTCACCGAGAACTGCGATCTAGCCGCAAAATAAACGCCCACAGTATTCACGATAATCATCTGCCCAATCACATAAACAGAAGCCTTATCGAGCCCAAGCTGTCCGAAAGCCAGCAACACCAAGGGAAGTCCATAATTCACACTATTCGTAAATGTCGAGACCAGAGTCAATCCCGATATTTCAGAGGGGCCGAGCTTCAATAACTTTCCGATGATATTTGCAATCGCCCATAAAAAGCACAGATTTAGCAGCGAAAAAGCGAGCGTCTTGTAAATATCATCCATAGAAATCTCGGCCGTAGCCAGTGTATTAAGAATAATAGCCGGCGTTAAAAAGTATAAATAGAGCGTCAATAACGGCTTGGTATCCAAATTCTTAAACCGTCCAAGCAGTGCACCGACGATCACCGGAATGGATAATGGCACGATGACTTGATACAACGTTGATAACACGCTCTGGATCATGAACAGTACTCCTCTGCTCTAAGTTACTCTAAACTATAAGCGCAACAGAGCAAGACGTCTAAGATATGAAATCAATATACACAATAGCCATTACCTATAATTAAAAAAGGTCTCAACCCCTATAACGAGGTTGAGACCTTTTTATCATGTGTTACATCATTTTGATTTCAAGCAATTCATATTTGATGATACCCATTGGTGCGTTTACACTAACGATATCCCCGACTTTTTTACCCAGCAATTCCTTGCCCAGCGGACTTTCATAGGAAATCTTGTTGTTTAGGACATCTGCTTCAGCAGCCCCTACAATTCTATATTCAATCTTCTCGGAGTATTCGATATCGTTCAGGGTAACGATACAACCCATACTAACCTTTGACAGATCCATCTGACTCTCATCTACGATCTTGGCTTTGGTCAGCATTTTCTCCAAAATCATAATACGAGTCTCCATGAACGATTGGTCGTCCTTGGCCGAATGGTACTCGCTATTTTCCTTCAAGTCTCCATAGCTGATCGCCAATTTGAGCCGTGCTGCCAATTCCTTGCGCCCTGGGCCCTTCAATTCCTTCAGTTCTTCCTCTAATTGAGCCAATCCTTCTTTGGTCAAGAACACTTCTTCATTAGACATGTATACAACTCCTATTTTGGATGCTTTTTAATATTTTAACCTATATTTCACATTCATGCGACAAGCATAAACGTCTTCGGCGTCCTTGTAAGGACGGTAAGCGTTTAAGCGAGAAATATAAAAATTAAAGTATAGGTGCAAAACCTATACTTTCTTATATTTAAATAAAAATCCCTGCCACAATTGAACATTGGGCAAGGATGTCAATGCTGCATCATTATTCTGGCAAATGCTCTTTACAGAAAAGGAGTAATGCTGCTTCCTCGTCCTCTTCCATATCAAAGTCAAGCAGCTGGCCTGTTGTTGTCTCCTGTAGATCATAACTCACGATGCTAACTTGATCTTCATCCACTTTAATAATCGCTCTAGCGGATACTCCGTTCTCTACATAGAGCTCATCATCTTCTGGAACATCCAGTTGAACCACGAATTCATACCGTTTACCGGTTAGTATACCAAAAGGATCTTTAACATTCTCCACGTTGTAGCTTGTAAATGTCAACATTGCTCAATCAACCTCTTTTCCTAATACCTGCCACGTCATTGTATCACAAAAAGCTGCATGAAGGGGTCGCCCGTCCCTCAAGCCATAGCTTTCGACTTCTTGATCTGCTTGCTTCGCAATTGTCCGCAAGCAGCATCAATATCTACACCATGCTCCAGACGAGTGCTTACGCTGACGCCCTGCTTCTTCAAGGTATCAAAAAAGGCTCGTACGGTCTCCCGCTCGCTTCTTTGATATTGACTGTGCTCATCGACTGGATTATAAGGAATCAAGTTCACATTGACGAGCTGGCGCCGGTCGCCGATTAGTTCGGTCAGCTCAAGCGCATGCTCCTTGCCGTCATTTACATCCTTCATCAGAATGTATTCTAACGTAATTCTGCGATTTGTTTTTTCCAAATAATAATCTATGGACTCCATTAGCTTCTCAATTGGAATGGCCTTGTTAATCTTCATAATCTTCGTCCGCAGCTCATTATTAGGCGCGTGAAGCGATACTGCCAAGTTCACCTGTGTATTCGCATCGGCAAATTCAACGATTTTGTTAGCAAGCCCACTCGTCGATACAGTAATACCTCTTCCTGCGATGGCTAATCCTTTGTGGTCCTTAATAATCGATAAGAAATTGAGCAGGTTCTTGAAGTTGTCGAACGGTTCGCCAATTCCCATGACTACAACGTGACTAACCTTTTGTTCGAGGTTTGCTGCATCCAAATGCTGCTGAACCTTCATAATCTGCTCTACAATTTCACCGCTGGAAAGATCACGACTCTTCGCTAACAGTCCACTAGCGCAAAAGCTGCAGCCGATATTACATCCAACCTGAGTAGTGACACATACGGACAAACCGTATTTCTGTCTCATGAGCACCGTCTCGATCAGGTTGCCATCCTTCAAACGGAACAGGAACTTGATCGTCCCATCCGCAGACTCCTGCTTCACATGTTCTTCCAACGTATGGATCACATAGTGCTGCTCCAATAATTCTACACAATCTTTATTTACATCGAGCATTTCTGAGAATTCTGTAATCCGCTTCCGATAAAGCCAATCCCAGACCTGTGTAGCTCGAAATTTTTTATGTCCACGTTCTAACAGCCATGCCGCCAGTTGATCAAAAGTTAATCCATAAATGGATTCCATATTCATTCGTTATCCTCTTTTCAAAACATTAAAGTTCAGTCCATCACTACTCATTGTCTCAAATTTTTTTTATTTAAACAAGGGGAGTTGTAGCGAAGCGTCGAAGTTTACACCATTAGAAGTCCGTTCTATGAAATTACATCTGAGGAGAGATCGAATCAAATGAGCTCAACCACAATAAAAATCATCGGTTTTGCCCTTCTAGCTGCCGTTCTAATCTTTGGTGGCTTTTTACTGTATATTACCATTACCGATTATAAGCCGAAGGAGACTACTCCACTAACGGTAAACCATAATCAGGAACAAATGATGAAGCATGGAGAACCTTTTGCAATAACCACCTTTAATATTGGCTATGCTGGGCTGGATAAGGATCAGGATTTCTTTATGGATGGCGGGACCAAATCACGTTCAAGCAGCGAGGAACAAACGAAGACAAATCTTGAGGCAATAGCCTCTCTAATGACTACTTCAGGCTCAGATTTATTTATGTTGCAGGAGGTAGATCTCGATTCTTCTCGTAGCAACCATATAGATGAGGTCTCCTTGTTATCGAATACCTTCTCTGATTACAGCAACGTATTCGCAACGAACTACAAGGTGCCTTGGGTACCGATTCCCGTTCTTGATCCGATGGGCTCAGTAAATAGCGGTTTATTAACCTTATCTAAATTCGGTAGCACAAGTAACGTTAGATATGATCTTCCGGGAAAAGAAAGCTGGCCTCGTCAACTGTTTGAACTTGACCGCGCCTTTTTGGAGAGCAGATTCCCCGTCGATAACGGGAAAGAACTGATCCTGATCAACCTTCATTTATCAGCCTTTGACCAAGGGGGAACGATTCGCAAGCAGCAATTAGAATATCTTTCTACTTATATTCAGAGAGAGAATGATAAAGGCAATTACCTCATCTTAGGCGGAGACTGGAATCATTCTTTACCGGGCACAACCCCTGAGGCCTTTGAGACTACACAAGCTTGGCCAGAATGGCTGCAGCAGTTCCCTGAAGATTTCAAACCGGAGGGCTTTCAATGGGCTGTCGATGCTAAAGTGCCGTCCGTCCGGACACTTGATGTAGCTTATTCAGAAGGTGTAAATTTCCGGGCTGTAATTGATGGCTTCCTAGTTTCACCGAATATCACAATAAGTGGCGTACAGGGCCATGACCTATCTTTTGAACACAGCGATCATAACCCTGTAACAGCTACTCTTATTCTAAGATAAGACCCAATCATGGATCATTGATGTTATTTAAAAATGACGAATTTCATGTTTTTCCCTTTTAGATACTGAATGATAGCAGGCAATGCCTCTACGGTAATCTTCTTTTCGTGAAAAAGATATACAGCACCGGACGGATCAGTATGATGAACAAATTGAATGACGTCTTCTGGGGTCTTGCGTCTCCAATCCTCGGAATCACGATTCCATAACAATACTTTCATCTGCTGTTCTGTCACTTTGGCTGCTAACTTATCATTAATCGCACCATATGGCGGCCGAAAAACAGTAATCGGCGATTGAATGATTTGCTCCAATGCCTGGTTAGCCTTCGCCAAATTATTCTGATTCTCGTTAGCCCCATTGTCGGTCATCTTGCTATGATCCCACGAATGACTTCCAATCGACATCTGATGTTCACTCGCATACTTAACCGCTTCCACATTATGAGCGACCTTATTCCCAACAAATAAAAAGGTGGCTGCCACCTCATGTTCTACTAGAATATCTACGATTTCTTTCGTATACTTCGACGGACCATCATCAAATGACAAGGCCACGTAACCCTTCGGCAGGCTATAGGTGTATTTATTCCCGGTTAATTTAATCTCCTCATACCGCTGTGTTTGTTCTTGAGGAGGCTCTGTAGGTTCTGGTGTAGGTTTAGAAGGTTCTGGCGTAGGCTCAGACTCCTCTTGCTGGCTAGGGGTCGCTTCTATCTTACCCATAGGAGGAATGAACGGTAGAGAGACTATTTTCTCGATCCCCTCAGCGTTGGCGCCTAGTGAGGGACCTTCCAATCCTTCTGCACGGTCCATAACATGACCACCCATTCGAAGAGACAACAATACAACTACTAAACAAGCGAACATGATACTCTGCAGCCTAAGTCTTCCAACCCGTTTTTTGCTCTTCTTTCTTAGCCTGCGTGCTGGAGGTATAGAGGGTGACGTAGTTTCAACAGTAATCTCTTCCTGTACATGGGGATCGTTCACTTGCTTTAATTGAAGAAGCTGAGACACATAATATTCAGAGCAGGCAAAATACATAGTTTCGCTGAAGGTTTGGTTCATAATAATCAGTGTGCTGTAATAACTATTACGAAATGGATCCCACTTCGGATACAATGACAATCTCATTCTTTCCCCGAAAAAGGGAGCCAGCGCGTTTAGTTGTTCATATGTAAATTCGTCTATGTTTAGCATGCGTCTGGCATACCCAATATCACGGGTTAAACCTACTTCAATCTGATAACCGGCCTGTTCATGCTCAAGCGACAGCAACTCAATCATTAGAACAGTGCTCGGTTCATTCATTGCCATGAATCTTATGTATCTCCGTTTTCGTCATTTCGTCCCGCCAGTGTGCTTCCATTCCCAAAAGGAACGGTCATACGATTTGTAAAATCGCTGATCATACCGGAGAGATATGCTTTTTCTTGGCGGATCGTATCGTATTTCTGTCTTAAATGCGCGTTCTCAGTTTCAATCCGTCCGAGCTTCTCTTCCAGATCATTCATCTTCTTGAGCTTCTCTGCATGAGCTTCGTTATGCTTTTGGATCAGATTTACATACTTTTGATGCTCCAGATCAATCGTACTCTTTAATTCTTCAATCTCTGCAGTGAGGGTAGTCTGAAGCTCCCGATAATCTTCCAGCACTTGATCGACTTTCAGATTCTTCTCAATCAATTTATGCTCAAGCTCTCGAACGTTCTTCTCTCTTTCCTCAATCACTTTATTGAGATTCTTCATATCCCGGTTCAAACGTTCAACATGGCTGCTGGAATGAGTCAACCGATCCTGAAGTTCATTAATATTCGTCTCAGCATGCTGTCTGGCCTGAATGATCTGCTCCACGGAGAAGATCAAATCGAGTGATTTTTTATCAAGCGGCGCTTTCCCTGTAGTAACCACTCCTGCTAAAGTCTCGCCAGCAATCTGTTCCTCTACTTCCTCGCCCTGCTCTTCTGATAATTGCACCTTTTGAACCATACCCGGTTTGGACTGCTTATCCACTGAATCTTTCTTTTTAAAAAAGGGAGAAATCATTGATCTTATCACCTCAATTATAAAAAAATGTCAAAAAATGTCGAGTGCCCACGAGTCTATTATAGTTTACTTGTGTTGTCTGTAAGTGAGCCTTTATATCTAACTTTTTGAATTGGATCAAAAGACCTAAATTCTTGCCAATAACAAGAAAAAAGCACCCTTGCGGGTGCTCTGGTTTTAATTAAATTTATCGGGGAATTGTTTAACAATACCTTCGGTTAGTATATCTCCAAACATAATCATATGCTCGAGCCCTTTATCGAAAGCGACGATCTCGGCATCCCAATCCTTTTTAGCTCTAGCTGTCACATCATCCGTTATTAGCTCCAAATGTTCATGAAGCATCTCTTTCAATTGTTCATACGAATATTTGGGATTCTGTGCGCTAAGGAACTTAGCAATGTCGTCAGCGTTGTCATACCACTCTTTATTGTATTTTTCCAAATCCGCCTGATTACCTGCTAGTGCAGCAGCAACTACCTTTCCGGCAATAAGGATATGCTCCCGCAATAATTGAGCTAGCTTATCACCTACTGCCTCACCGTAATACGGCTTATAAACATTCCCTATCTCCTGCTGATTCTGTAGCAACCTTGCCAGTACCTTCTCTTTGTCCTCGGAATTCGCAAAGGCACTAACTATGTAGTTTTTCGTCCATATCACATGGTCGCTCCATAGTTTCCTGAGATTATCCTTAAGCTCTATTACAGAGGGCGTAAAGCATTGCTTGTGTGAACTCTTTTTCTCTTTGGCTGCAGCATCGGCAGTTACAGGCATTACACTAACAACAAGGAACATACACACAAAAACTAACTTCGCAATCAAAAACTTAGGCTTCAATATGACCTATCTCCTTTTAAGCATCTATTAACAATCTTGTATAGTGTGTACCGATACTCTTATTTCATTCCTATCTTCTTGTACATAAAAAAAAAGCACCGTCATTAGACGGCGCCTCTTCCTTAAACTTATCTGAACATCACTTTATCTACATTGTATTTAGACTTCAATTCATTAATGATATACGTTTCGTAGATCTCTCTATGAACGGGGCTCTCGATTAAACTCACATCAATTCTGGTGACCTCGTCCCGATGCAGCTTAATATCAGATACGGTATCTTCAAAATGTTTTTTGATTCTGGGTCTTAGCTTTCTCGCTTTACCTACAAACAACAACTCATCTTGGTCATTGTAGAACATAAAGATACCGCCGTAATCTCTAGGAATCAGATGGAAATCAGTGAATCCGTAGATATTGCTTAACTGCGGGTTGATTTGTTTAGTAATACTAACATCCACATTGGGCATAGTTATGTTGATCATTTTAGCTCACGTCCTCTTTCTATATAGGAGTAAATAGTATCATAAGTTAGCCTTTTATTCTATCTTTCACACCCTTGTTCAAATGGATTAGTGGGAATTGAACCCAAATAACGCTCGTATTTACCACCGTTTAGGACCACAGGTTCTTTGGTTAAATACAGCGTCTCATCCTGAATGAAAAATACAATAAAAGTTAATTATAAATTCCCACTGGAAATATTACTAAAAAATATGACATTATTCAGAACCTTCTCACCAAAGGGTTGTGATTTTCCTCATGAGGGTATTATAAATATTAAGGTAGTGTAGAGTTGTGTTAACTTCATGAAAAGAGCAATTAGCATCTAGGAGGATTTGATTCATGTCAGCAACAGACAGGCAAAAAATTGTAGATAGTGTCCCGCAAACCGGATTTTTCGGACATCCTAAGGGACTATTCACACTCTTCTTTACTGAATTTTGGGAACGTTTTTCCTATTATGGCATGAGAGCGATCCTTGTTTACTACATGTATTATGAAGTAAGCAAAGGCGGGCTCGGATTTCCAGAGGATATGGCCCTTTCGATTATGTCTATCTATGGATCACTCGTATATATGTCTGGAATTATAGGTGGATGGCTTGCGGATCGAATTTTCGGGACTTCGAAGGCAGTCTTTTACGGCGGCGTTCTAATTATGCTCGGGCATATTTTATTGGCCATACCGGGGAATGCCACACTATTCTTTGCTTCGATGATTATGATCGTGCTTGGAACCGGACTTCTTAAGCCCAATGTATCAAGTATTGTAGGCGAAATCTACAGCGAACAAGATAACCGCCGCGACGCTGCTTTCAGCATTTTTTATATGGGTATTAATCTCGGCGGATTCATCTCTCCACTGATTGTAGGCGCTGTAGGTATGAATAATTTCCATCTCGGTTTCTCGATTGCCGCGGTGGGCATGTTTATTGGATTAGTTGTTTACGTAGTGACTCGCACCAAAAATCTAGGTCTGGCAGGTACGATTGTACGCAACCCGATTCCAGCCGAACAAAAGAAAAAATTATTTACTTGGATTGGCATTGGACTAGTTGTGCTTGCTGTATTAGTTACGGTCGGCATTCTTACTGGAGTACTCACCTTTGAGACATTCATTAAAATCGTAGGGGTGTTAGGGCTACTTATTCCTACAATGTACTTCATTGTGATGTACCGCAGTCCCAAAACAACAGCTGTAGAGCGATCACGGATTCTCGCGTACATCCCTTTATTTATTGCTTCAATTATGTTCTGGGCGATTCAGGAACAAACTTCAACAGTTCTAGCAAGCTTTGCTGATAAGCGTACCCAATTGGACTTTGCAGGCATACACATTTCTCCAGCTTGGTTCCAATCGCTTAACCCGCTATTTATTATCGCTCTTGCACCTGCATTTGCATGGATTTGGTTAAAGCTCGGTAACCGCCAACCAACGATTCCACAAAAGTTCTCGCTTGGTTTATTGTTTGCCGGTCTGTCCTTCCTAGTGATTCTGGTACCGGCTTACTTCGGTGGAGCCAATTCACTGGTGAATCCATTATGGCTGGTTCTCAGCTACTTTATCGTCGTCATTGGGGAACTATGCTTGTCACCTGTTGGCTTATCAGCAACAACCAAACTGGCGCCAGCTGCTTTTACTGCTCAGATGATGAGCATGTGGTTCCTATCCAATGCTGCTGCACAAGCTATTAATGCTCAGATTGTGAAGTTCTATACCCCGGATACCGAAATGCTGTACTTCGGAGTCATCGGCGGAGTCGCCATTGTGCTCGCGTTAATTCTCTTCCTGTTCTCTTCTAAGATTCAAAATTTCATGAAGGGTATACGATAAATATATAAGGCTGCCGGGATATTCCCGGCAGCCTTTTTTTGAGTCAATATTCTAAGCCAGGTCTACACCAGAAACATAGCAACAATCGTTGTAACTATCAGCCCAATCAGCACCGGTTTAACATTGCGTCTAGCGAGCTCAAATGGACTTACGCCGCAGATAGCAGCGGCTGGAATCAATGCCCATGGGATTAGCGTTCCCCCGCCAACCCAAATGGCAGATACCTGACCGAGTGCAGTTAAAGTAGCTGCGTCGGAATGTGTGGCTACAGCGAACAATTTTCCGATGGACCCCGCAAGTGAGATTCCCGAGAACCCTGAACCATCAAGGCCCGTAATGGCCCCTGTTATGGTAGCGGTCACAGCACCTACAGCACCATTTAGAGGTACATTATGCGCCAGAGCAACCCCTAGATCATTAACAATTCCCTGAGATGCAGCAGGTAAGACTTTGCCAAACAATTCAGCAAAGGCCGAATCTCCCAGATAGAAGAATGCCGCAATTGGAATCACTGGACCGAATACTTTAAAGCCAAATGTAAGTCCATCGATTAGATATGAGGTGACTTGCTCCAGTCCCTTATTACGATGTGCGAGCAATGTTACTACAACCAAGATAAATACAGCAGTCCCGCCAACTAAGGCCGTTGCGTCTCCGCCCTGTAAATCCAGCAGAAACATGCCTGCTACATCAGCTAGAAACAGGAGTGGGATAACAATCGCCAGCCATTTCTTCAGTGTGGGAGGAATCACCGCTTGACCCTCGACCGCGTCACTGTCTGCAGCTAGCGCACTCGCGGCATTTTTCCCGGAAATAAGTCCGTCTCGCCAAGTACCGTTCTTCTGATCTCGTCGCATCATCCAATAGGCTGTTACCGTAGTGACTACACCCATCACTATAACAAGCGGAATACTCGCTTCCATGACACTGCTTACCGGAAGTCCTGCCGCATCTGCCGTCAATTTAGGTGCACCTTGAATAATATAATCACTCGACAGCGCAATCCCATGACCGAATAGATTCATCGCAATCGCTGCTCCAAGTGCAGGCAACCCTACGCGAATAGCAACGGGCAGCAGCACAACCCCTATCAGGGCCACTGCTGGCGAAGGCCAGAAGAACCATGATGTCACCATCATAATCAAGCCAATGCCCCAAAATGCCATAAACGGCGTACGTAAAAAACGGGTAAGCGGAGCAACCATCGTCTCGTTTATTCCGGTACGTGTTAATACTCTGCTCATGGCTACAATGATCGAAATAATCATAATCGTACCCATTAGCTCCTTAGTTGCATATACAAAAGAGTTGAATACGCCTGTGACCGAACCACTAATCGTTTCTGTCGCGAGCCAGCCTAATACAAAGATGCCTGCAATACAGATCATCGTTGTATCCCGCCGCTTAATCAGAAGTGCCATAATGAACACGATGAATGCCAAATATACATAATGGAGCGCTGTTAATTGGATGCCCATCTCTGAACCACACCCTTCTCCTGCTTACAAGTGCTATATGTTATGCAGGGTTGTAGGCTAATGTTCGGTAGAAATGGGCGCTTAAATGTTTATCATTTAAATAGAAAGAGACGCTTTTGCTAATGTATCCATCACCTCGTCGCTAATAAATGGTGCGATAGACACGAGGGCTTTTATCCCTTCTTGTTCAAAAGCTCTTCTAGCGCACTCATCTAGTACCTCGTCACTTAAAAAAGGAGCAATAGACAATAATGCGTTAATGCCTTCTCGTTCAAAGGTACTTCTTGCACACTCATCCAGCATCTCATCGCTTATAAACGGAGCAATAGACAACAGCGCATGAATTCCCTCTCTCTCAAAGGTACTTCTTGCACACTCATCCAGCATCTCATCGCTTATAAACGGAGCAATAGACAACAGCGCATGAATTCCTTCTCGCTCAAAGGTAACTTTTGCGCACTCATCTAGTACTTCTTCGCTTATAAATGGAGCGATGGATAGCAGATCTTGTATCGATACTGGATCCTTCACATATTCAAATACCTCGTTCACATGTTCCGTAAGAAGAATGGGGGCAACTTCGGAAATTTCGGCTACTGAAAGCTCATTTTGATTTAAAAATTGTTCTGTGGTATTTTCGAGTACATTTACTACTATCTGAGTCGATTTGCTCTTTTCAAGGATTGCATCAATGCTCACATTAAAAATTTCGGCCAGCTGGGGAAGCTTAGAAACATCCGGCATAGTCTCTCCTCGTTCCCAATTACTAACCGCCTGATAACTAATGCCTAGTTGATCGGCAAGCCCCATCTGAGTCATCCCTGTCTGCTTTCTTAAATCAGCGATATTCTTGCCTACCTTTAACATATCGAACACTGAAATCTCCTCCTCATTTATGATGGTTTCAGTGTATCTATTACTATTAATTTTGTATATCAAGCGTTACTTGAGTGCTTATCGAGACGCCTAGAACGCAAAAAGCCGCCCCACGCGTAGATAACATCTACGCATGAGACGGCTTTCTTAGTATTGCCTATTAGAAATTTATTATTTAGCCACGACTCCGCCATCAACTGGCAGCTCAACACCTGTAATGTAAGAAGCTTCATCGGAAGCTAAGAACAATACAGCTTCAGCTACTTCAGAAGCACGTCCAACGCGTGGCAATGCAGTCTGGGACATAAAGAAGCTATGCATTCTTTCATCATTTACAAATTCAGCACTCATTGGAGTTTCGATAAAGCCTGGGTGAACAGAGTTCACGCGAATGTTATCTTTACCAAAGTCTACAGCTGCTGCTTTACTCAGCATACGAACGGCACCTTTAGAAGCTGTATAAGCGCCAGCACCGCTGCTGCCAGTCAAACCTGCGATGGAGGAGATATTGACGATGGAACCACCTTTATTGTTCTTCATTTGAGGAACAACATGTTTCATCCCAAGGAATACGCTGCTTACATTAATGTTCATTACTTTGTTCCATTGATCAACAGTGGATTCAAGCAATTGAACTGGGAACGAGATCCCTGCGTTATTTACCAGGATGTCGATTTTTCCAAATTTGCTAATCACATCTTCTACAACTTTGATCCAGTCTTCTTCGGAAGCAACATTATGTGCATAAGCTGCGGCTTGTCCACCATTGGCTTCAATTTCTTTTACAACTGCTTGTACAGCAGCTTCGTTAATATCAGTTGCTACAACTGTAGCACCTTCTTTGGATAATAAAAGGGCTTCTTCACGACCCATGCCACTGCCTGCACCTGTAATAATTGCTACTTTATTAGTTAGACGATTCATAATTAAGTCTCCTCTATAATCGTATTGTGATATAATAATTCGAGTGATGATAGTCACACTATCACTGTGATATTAATCATATCATTTTTACGAAATAACTACAACCTCTCCTTGCTTAATCCAATAAACGGTGGATATAATACTAATAATTAAAGAACCTAATTAAAAAATGGAAGGGTCTATCCCTCATGAATCCTAAAGCACGCTATGAAAAAGAACGATCTGACGGTAAACAGCAGCGATTATATACGATTCTCGAATCCGCAGAACGAATATTCTCGCAAAAAGGAATTGAAAAGTCGACGATGCAGGATGTCGCTAGCGAAGCAAATATCGGGATTGCGACGTTGTTTCGATATTTTCCTAGAAAAGAAAAGCTCATCGTGGCGGTGGCCACCCGAATGCTAGAGCCAATGCTCGATTACTTTAAGCATGTAGCCGACTTGCCACTTACCTGTCTCGAAAAGATCGAGATGTTATTTGACTTCTTTATTCAGGATCAAAATCATTTAAGCATTATTTTTATGGTCAATTTTGAAAGCTACGCCTCTCACTTAAATGAGCCTGTTGAGGACGTTCTGGATTTCAATGCATTAAACCGCAAGATTTGGCATGAGTACTCCAGGATCATTCAAAATGGGGTAGAAGACGGTTCTATTCGCGCCGATCTCCCTGTGAAAGAGACCTTAATCACGCTGATGAACAGCTTTGCTCTCTTTTCCAGAAAGCTAACGATGAAAGAGAACATCCTCCTGCTAGAATCGGATTTAGACTCCGACAAGCAGCTTGAGCTTCTTAAACAAATCTTTCTAGAGCATTTAAAAGCCTAAAAAGCGCCAGTTTCCTTATGAAGGGAACTTGGCGCTTTTTTGATCATAAATTGGATTGCTAGTGAAAAGGACAGGTGGCCACAGGTGATCGCTGATAAAGGAAACGAGGGCTGTAATCATATTCTTTCAGTTTATTGTCATGCCAAATCGGTGTAGACGACGGAGACATAGGGGGGATCAGCCATGACCAGCGTCCTGAAACCTGACGTCCATGTCCCTGCTCCTGCTCTTGAAATCTCACAAATTGATCAGCTGCTGTATGGTGATCAACGATACTGACCCCAGCTTGCTTAAAGGAATGCAGTACTGCATGATTCAACTCAAGAAGCGCCCGATCCTTCCAAAGCGTTGTGTTACTGGAGCGGTCAAGTCCCATCAGATCAGCTACAGCCGGCAAAGTGTTATATCTTCCAGTATCCCCTAAGTTACGTGAGCCAATTTCGGTCTCCATGTACCAGCCGTTAAAAGGAGCCGCGGGGTATAGAATCCCGCCAATCTCCAACTGCATGTCCGAAATGATCGGCACAGAATACCAGCGAAGCTGAAGCTCTGCAAAACGTTCAATTTCAGGATGAGTTAACGGTACCTCTTGAATGAGGTGTTGAGGAATAGGAAATACATGGGGGTGCCCATTACCTATGCTGATCACTAGCGGCAATACATCATAATTGCCCCTTGTTCCCTGCCAGCCTAGTTGTTGGCACACTTTCGTAAATTCATCCGATGCCGGATCACCAGCGCGTTCATGTTCAGCATCACCAGGATATCCCGCGTAACGAATCAATTGATGGTTCCAAATCCGGATTCTCCGATCAGGAGCTTTCCCGCTGCGGAAGACCGTGATAAGTGGACGAATACGTCCTCCATTATTCGCCTTTTCCAGATGTCGCAGCAAAGCTTCAGCAATATCCTCCTCGGTCTCTGCCAGACGTTCATCCATCAGCTCAATGGATTGCCAAAAGAGGCGGCCAATGCAGCGGCTATTATTTCGCCAAGCCATTCTCGCCCCATGAGCCAGCTCTTCCGTTGTATGTGTGTAACTCCCGGATTGATTAATTTCTTCTCGTACGGCTTGGATGCGTTGATCCATCTCAGCTTCAGTCTTATCAAGTTCAGCGTAACATTGTCGAATGAAAGCCTCCGCCTGCCGGGTTAACTCTTCGATGTGCATGCCATTCATATCCTTTATCCTCCATCTAAGCCATGCTAGAACTCTCGTTCCAGTATACCACCCACACTCCTAAGCTACATCCTTAGGGGAATAGCACATGAGAACAACCCGTGAAGCTTATTCGCTTCACGGGTTGTAGCAGGAACATCTAGCGTTCTGAACGTTTCCCTTGCGTCTTCAATGCAGCAAGCCTGCTCTTATCCTCGGCCAGCAGTTCTTCAGCCAACTCCACACCTTGGGGACCTAACGAGGCACGAGCTTGCTCTACCGCCTGTTCGGTATGCGCCAAACGGTTCTCAGCCTGTGCCAAAGTCTGTTCTGTTGGATGACTAAGCGCCTGAGAGACAGAGAAATGAAGCTTGCCTAAAGCATTTTTGGCTTGAGTTACATTGTCGTTCGCTTGCAGACTGGAATCGGGTTGTTTCATAAATGAAATTCGCTCCCTTCTGAAATGCGCCTGTTCTCTTCTAGCATGGTTTAGGATAAGTAACTTTATGCATACACCCTACTGGATGATGGATTGCATGAAAGTAGTCATTTCTTTGCTGGCCTTATTCAAGCGCTCAATTACCCCGCTGAATTCAGTGACCAATTCTGCTTGTGCGTGTGAAGAAGCAGAGATCGCTTCAATTTCTTGCTCCATTTGCTTAATGGACTTTTGAACATCACTCAGTGATTTTTCAATATTATGGGTTGCTTCTTTAGTGTTAACGGACAGTTTGCGCACTTCAGTAGCAACCACCCCAAAACCTGCCCCTTGCTCTCCTACACGCGCGGCTTCGATTGCCGCATTCAGCCCAAGCAGGTTCGTCTGCTCAGAAATCTCACGAATGAAGCCGGCAACCTTATTCACTTCTTGTGATTCCGTTACGGCTCTACGCGTATTATCTAATATTTGCTGCGAAGTAGCTGATAATTCCTGAGATTGGGCAGCTACGCTCTGCACCATCTCCATTAGATGACTGCTTATCTCATTAATCTCATCTGTGAATCCTTCAAGCTTATTCTCGTTCTCTAGTGTATAGGCAATGGCAAAAACCCCGATTACATCATCATCCGTTCCGTAGATAGGTACACATGTTGAGATAACAGGAGCTCCATAAATTTCTGCTGGGATTCGGTTAGAGCTTGCTATACCTTTCAGTCCATTTGAAAGCGACAGATCTTCAGGAGGGATAGGGTTACCCTTAACCAATCCGAGATCAATAACTTTACTTGGTGCGTAATAATGGAAGATCTCCCTGTCCGTGATTCCAATCATAATATCCTGCGAGTGAATCTTTTTGAAATAAGGTGCTGCGAGGACTAAGGCATCGATAATACTCATCTCTTCATCTCCCATATAAAAAATGTATATGTAGTTTTATCGTCACAATGGGTTATTAAATGAATATTGTCATAGTAGAGTAACAATCCCCACGTATGATTTGTTTATGAATACTATTAGCAGACGCCAATTTCTGAAGAAAAGTGCTCAAGTGTCGCTCGGGCTGCTTGGAACCGCAAGTGCATCCGGCATTTATTCACACTGGGTTGAGCCCTACTGGCTTGAAGTTAAACATATAGATATAAAGCTTCGTCTACTCCCTCCAGCATTCGATAGATTTCGTATCGTTCATTTCAGTGATTTACACTTAGGCGTGTATACGAAGTCCGAAGCCTTAACAGAGTTAGTACAGCAAATTCAACATGTAAGTCCAGATCTGATCTGCTTCACAGGGGATCTGCTAGATCATTCTGTCGATTATATTTCTGAGGCTGTAGACATATGTTCACAGTTGCGGGCACCCTTTGGACAATATGCTGTGTTAGGTAACCACGATGCTTTTGGCACTAGGAAAGCTGTGACGAAAGGGTTAACGCAATCTGGCTTCCATGTACTTCATAATGAACATATTGTCTTAAAAAAAGATGCGGAGGCGCTTTATCTAGCTGGAGTGGATGATCCGTGGGTCGGCAAAGCAGATATTCATCAGGCGCTACGCCATATCCCTGATAGGGCATGTACTCTACTCCTTGCTCACGAGCCTGATTTTGCCGATGAATACAGTGATCTTCCCATAGATCTGCAATTGTCCGGCCATAGTCATGGAGGACAGGTGCGTCTCCCATTTGTAGGTGCCTTGTATACCCCGCCGCACGGCAGTAAATATTCAAGTGGATTATACCAGCTCCCAGATAGTCGACTCCAGGTCTACACCACACGCGGAATTGGAGTGACTCGTATGCCTGTACGTTTTAATTGTCGTCCTGAGCTTACCGTAATTACTTTAAAGTCCTCATGATTGTGTCAAAAATTAATAAATGGTTAAAAAGTATATACCTTTTGCACGTCTATGCAACAACACTGTAACCGTGTTTGTAATCAAATCTATTTGGGGCCTAGGTATAATTGTAGGAGTGATAGATAACATCAAAAATCATAATGAACTACATAAGCCCATCATTGGAGAGGAGAAATTAAATCATGAACAAAACTATGAAATGGACGTCTGCTGTATTAGCTACTGGAGTATTATTTGGAGGTACTGGATTCTTCGGAGGGAATTCTGTTCAAGCTGCAACTACCGGTACAAAAACAGTCAAACAAGCCGTTCAGCAGCCTTCTGTGGTGCTTAAATATAAAGGCCAAGTCTTAACGCAGCAAGGAAAAATCGTAGACGGAAATACGATGATCCCTTTAACTGTATTGCGTGATGCCTTCGGCCTTGCTATTCAATACAACTCAACCACAAGGACTTACAGTGTAAGTAGTGACTCGGTGAAGCTTAACATGGAGGTCTCTGACTACGGCGTCAGTACCGATTTGAACGGATATTACATTTATAGCATGACCGGAAATCATGAAGTGAAGATGATCAACGACCGCTTATATGTTCCTTTCAAACTGTTAAATGATTATTTAGGTGTTCAAGGCGTATATAATCCAGCCCAGAAATCGCTTGAGCTTAGCAAAAAGGTGATGAATGACATCAAGATCACCTCTGTTACCTTAGACAAGAGCAATAAGAATGCTAGTATTAAAGTACAATATCCAAAGATCAGCGGTCTGACGGATGAAGTACAAAACACGATTAATGCTACCTTCAAAAAAGAGGCTGAACTATTCGCATCAGAAAGCGAAAAAGAGGCTAGCCGCAGAGATGGTACAATAGAGAATAAATATGACTACTCTCAAACTTATGTTGTCACCTTTAACCGTGAAGGCGTACTTAGTATTGTAGTCGATCAATATGGTTACAGCGGTGGAGCACACGGCGGTACCATGCGCGAGGGACATACCTTCTCGCTGAAGGATGGTAAGAAGATAGAGCTTAAAGACCTGCTAAAGGCAGAACCAAACTACAAACAAAAACTAGATAAAATGTTGAAGGAAAGCACCAAGGATATTGCTTTTCCGGAGTCAACTGGTGGACTCACAGATAAACCAGCCTTCTACGTCAGTGAAAGTGGCTTAGCTATCTTCTATCAACAATATGAAATCGCACCTTATGCAGCTGGAATTCCTACCTACACCTTTAATTTCAGTTCAATACTACCTAAAGGCAACGATCCATTTGCTTCTTTCAAATAAACACTAACGCAAAACAAAAAGCGCTTCAGCCAATCGGCTGAGGCGCTTTTTGTTATCTATATTATTCTTCTAAACTGCCGGCAGGTCCAAAAAACTCAAAATGAATTCTGTCATCAGGTACCCGCCATTCCTTGAGCGCCTTATATATGACCTTCATAAATGGGGTCGGCCCACAGAAATAGAATTCAGAGTTCACATCTGCTATTTCTTGAAGCCAAGAAAGATCAATATAACCAGATCTATTGTACTTGTCGCCTTCTCCTGGAGATTCATAACATACATAGGACCGAAGAGAAGAATGAGATTGTGCTAAATCTGCCACCCTATCTTTCATAGCATGCAAACTTCCATTGATGGCTGCATGGATATAGGTTACCTCGCGTTCTGGCTGTGCAGCAATTATTGTCTCCAGCATACTTACCATTGGGGTTAAGCCCACACCCCCACTGATTAGAACCACCGGAGTGTCACTACGCTGATCCAGTACGAAATCGCCCGCTGGAGAGCCTACTTCTAATATAGAGCCCACTTGGACGAAATCATGCAGATAAGTGGATACGACGCCCGCTGGTCTGTCTATCCCTTCACCTTCCCGTTTAACAGTGATACGGTAATACGCCTGTCCCGGAACACTGGACAAACTGTAGTGGCGAATATGGGAATATTCTTCCCCCTCGGGCTGAACACGAACCGTGATGTACTGGCCCGGGGAATAAGAGGAGATAGCTCCTCCATCCTCTGGAGACAGGTAAAAGGAAGTAATATGCTCACTTTCACTAACCTTCCGAGTGACGACGAAGTTTCTGAATCCACTCCAGCCCCCCGGAGCTTCCGCAGCTTCACGATACTTTTCTGCTTCCACACCAATGAAAGCATCTGCGATCACACCATAGGCTTTGGCCCATGCATCTATAATTTCCGGTGTTGCCGCATTGCCAAGTACTTGTCCAATCGCAGCTAACAACGTCTCACCCACGATCGGATAATGCTCAGGTAATACACCCAGTGCTCGATGCTTCTCTGCAATCTGTTTTACCACCGGTAAGATATTCCCTAGTTGATCAATATTCATAGCCGCTGCTAGGACTGCGTTAGCAAGCGCTGTCTGCTGTCTGCCTTGCCGCTGATTGGCATGATTAAATATATTTAATAGCTCTGGATGGTTTTCAAATAACATGCCATAGAACGTCGTAGTAATGGTTGTTCCATGAACCTGTAATACAGGAACTGTTGATTTTATAATAGCAATCGTTTGTTGATCTAACATATGAATAACCCTCTCTCCTGCAATTAGATAATACCTCTATAAAAAGCATATAGAAGCTGCAAATGAGCGAGTGTGCGCTGAATCACTTTAAAATTTAATAAAATGTGAATAAACAGAAAATGCAATGATATCCATCACATTTGAATGCCCAATCCAAAAAAAAGCTGTCCAAGCAGCTCAGGTAGCTACCGGACAGCACTTTCACTCTTATTTTGCCAGCTCCACAAAGCCTTCTCCGAACACATCTCTTACATCGTGAATGGCGATAAAAGCCTCTTTATCAATCGATCTTACGATTTTCTTAAGCATGGTTACTTCCTGTTTGCTAATGACAATATAGAGCAGCTCTTTGGGTTCTTTAGTATAATACCCTCGGCCATAAATGACTGTGACCCCTCTATCCATGATTCCATTAACTTGTTCAGCAATTTTGTCCTGCTCCTTGGATACAATCGTAACGGCCTTCTTAGGATTCACTCCCTCAATAATGAAGTCCATCACCTTAGTCGCTACATAGAGCATCACAATCGTAAACATCAGACTTTGAACACCAATGATGAAATACGAAGCAAATACCACAACTAAATCGACTAGAAGAAGAGCGTAGCTAACGTTCCAATCCAAAAATTTATGCAGGATTCTGGCGATAATGGTTGACCCTGCGGTCGTTCCACCCACACGTATGATCATTCCGATACCCACACCAGACAAGATGCCTCCAAATATTGCATTGATGATCAACTCATCGCTGGCGATATGCCAATTCTTCGTAAGAATCAGGAATAACGAGTTAAAAAACACCGCAATAATCGTGTATACTGTCGTCGTTTTGTCCAGAAATTTATAACCCACAATCAATAATAAAGCATTAAGAATTAAGCTAACAATACCTGGTGACCACTGATACAAATAGTATGTAATCATAGTCAGTCCCGTTACCCCGCCTTCACCAAACTCGTTCGGAATCACAAACAAGTTAACGGCCAAGGAAAACAGCAATGCTCCTACAATGATGGAAACAATATCCGTAATACGCTTTTTCATACCATGCCCCTTCTATCCTCTGTCTATATCTACCATCCACAAATACTAACACCGCTTCGATATAGTTGTAAACAATCCAGAAGAAACCAGCATTCTATATATGGCGTAACCGACTACCCCACCGCAAGTGTTTAAGATCAGATCATCCACGTCAAAGGTGCCGATATACAATACTAATTGTGTAACTTCAAAGCTCAGACTCAGCGCAAAAGAGAGCATGAAGACCTTTTGAAATAACCTTACTTTTTGCGACAACAGCATTGGAACAAAGACTCCAAACGGAATAAACGCAAGAAGATTGCCCACTAAATTAAGTGATGAAAAAGGATCTGAAAGTGACAGATGATCTATCCCCCGCGAGATCTCTTTAAAGGGTACATAGTTGCCCTGTCGCTTAAAAATTCTGTCGGGATGCTCGAGCATACGCCCTGCCTGTTCCCAAAGTGATTGCAAGCTAAAAGGTGCGCCTTTAAATACGATAATTCGGATTAAGAAATACATATAGACAATAAATACGGCTGCCAGCAATAATGTCATAGTAGACTCGCTCTTAGGCTTCGTACTCATCAAAATGTAGTGACAATTACGCCATCCATATTATCGCCCGACGTTTTATATTGCCCTTCCTTTGGAATCTTAATACTTGTATATCCTGATACTGGATAATAGTTCACCGTATATGTTTTGCCGTCTACAACCGTTGAAATTTCACTATTCTCCTTCAAAAGATCTAAATATTGTTCCAGCACGATCCCCTTCTCCTGAATGATCGCACTGTGCGGCAAGCCGACATAACGGAAGTGCCAAGGTTCATATTTAATCCCCGTAATCTCCGTTTTGTCTTTCGGATAGCGTAGAATAAAGCCGTATTTCCACGCATTCTTTTCCAGCCATTTACCTTCAGGTGCTTTGCTCATTTCCGATTGAGACGATCCGATATCCAGCGATAATCCTAAATTATGTTCGCTATATTGCGCCGGCAGAGCATAATCTGAACCTTTTTCCTCATACAATTGCTCTTGCTCCTCAAAGTCCCTGTACCCACTGCTAATTAAAAAATGATTCACGCCATCCTTCTCAGCAGCCTTGATCATCTTATTGAATTTATGTGCTACACTTTCAGACAACCGAATCGAGGTATCTAGTAATCCATAGCCCTGAACCAGATCCTTCTGATCAAATAAGGTCACAATATCAGACTTCACGCTGTCCTCATGTACCGGATATTGTTTGTTCACCAGCAATAAATCCCCTTGATATACCTGATCTTGCGTAACCACCTTTAAACTATCGCTATCTCTAATCGATCCCTTCTGGATCTTATCATTCTTATCAGCTAAATTACCCGTATCCGGTAAATAACGAGCGGCTGCGTAACCAAGAAATAACACAACGATCACCAAAAAAACCCACTTTTTCATCCGTAATGTCCTCCCATTTCCTTAAGACGTTTATGCTTGATAGGAATAGAATAACGAAGACACTTTAAAGAAAAGCAGGACAATTATAAAGTTTTTCTTAAAATATATAAGGACTCAGCTGCCTTACCCAGTAAAGGTATATCCTACACCCCAGATTGTCTTAATAAATTTGTTCTTATTGATGTCTTCACCAAGCTTTTTGCGCAAGGTACGGATATGCACCATGACCGTGTTGCCACTCTCATAATAAGCTTCTCCCCATACCTGCTGGAAGATACTCTCCGCGCTAAACACCTGCTTAGGATGGCTCGCCAATAAATGCAGAATATCAAACTCTTTCGGAGTTAGGTCTATTACCTCGCCGTAAAGAGTGACGGTATGTTCATCTGGTGAAATCGTCAACCCACCAACTTCAAGGACCGACTTAAGAACAGCTGCGGGCTGACTGAATTGTATAGAGCGCCGTAGTTGAGAATTAACGCGAGCGACTAACTCCATTGGATTGAACGGTTTGGTCATATAATCATCTGCGCCCATGACAAGTCCCGTGATCTTATCCAGATCAGAAGTCTTCGCACTTAAAAAAATAATCGGCAGATGATGCTGCTCCCGAATGTGACGGGTTACCTCATAGCCATCCAGCCCTGGCATCATAATATCCAGAATCGCCAAATCTATCGTTTGGGACTCAATAGCTTGCACCGCTGCCCGCCCATCGGATACTTTAATGATATGATACCCTTCTTTTTGCAAATGCAAAGCCACCAGATCAGCAATCTCCGCCTCATCATCCGCAATTAAAATCGTAATGCGCTTCATCTATATTTCACCCCTGTAGGTTTATGCTATATGATCTACATCCATTATACCCCAAACTTAAAAACCACTCCTAGGATGAAGTGGTTTTTGCTGAAATCTATGATGAATAAATAGAACTGTTGTAATATTATTTACCGTCTTTATGTCTTTAAATAATCTTTTTGATGAAGAAAGGTCTAGTTAGAGTTCAGTACTACTGGCTTGCCGATACAGCTCACGGCTCTTATAACCAGCCTGTAGAATCATCTTCATTTCCTCTTTACGCTTAGCTCTTGTTGCCTCTTGTTTGGCACTATAGACATATCGAGCCCAGTCTTTGCGGTATCCCGGAGTAAGCGATTGATAGATGGCTAGAAGCTCCGGTGTATCTCTCAGATCTTCTTCCACATTTGGAATGAAAGAAATATAGTCATCTACAGATTGACTTGGGGTATTGGAAAGCTGACCTTTCCCCTTAGCGTCCTCTTTCAACCCCACAACTGTAAAGACATCATCCAAACCTACCATGCGTGCAAATTTAATATTGCTTGTCCCGATGTAGCCATTCTCATCACTGCCCAGTCCCTCTAGTAAGTCGTCACGATGAATATAGGTCGGATACACTTTGTTTCCCTTTTTAGGATACGCCACAAAGAGATAGCCATTCTTACGAAGATGCTGTTGCTCAATCACACGGTTCACTAGTTCCTGTAACGACGCCATGTCTAGTACAAAGGCAAATATAAGATCATACGCCCCATTTAGCGAAGTATCATAATCCGTCAATTCCGCTAAATAATCGGAGCCTTCTGGTTTACTCAATATCGCTACTTGGTTGTATTTTTGTAAGTTCAGCTTTTCTACGATGGTTTTAGTCACTATGCTTCATCCCCCAAATGTATTCGGATGCTTCTTCATCGTGATCATTATAGCCTAATCGCTACCCAATCTAAAACATTCTACGGGCCGTCACAAAACGCTTCTTCCACTTCTCACTCAGGGCTTCATAATGGACGCCTTGCTCCTTAGAATACGTATGCAATATCTGATTATTTCCCGCATACATGGCAACATGACCAATGTCGAGACCACGTGCACTAAAGAACAGTAGGTCTCCTTTACGCAGTTCGTTGATCCCAACTTCCTTCCCTTCTTTGGCTTGATTATAAGAGGCACGTGGCAGATCCACCGACAACACGTTCTCTAATAAATGTGCTACGAAAGAAGAACAGTCAAAGGTAGACGTCTGGTTCGTCGCTGCACCGAATTCATAAGGGGTTCCCAGATACTTTTCTCCATAAGCAAGCAACGCGCTTCCCTGCTTCTCAGCGAGCGACTCACTAGTATAATCGCTATATTTCGGTTTAGCAGATATGTACCCCGTCTTGTTGTCTTGCGTTCGCACTTCTAACCACAAAGCATCCACTTCTCTAACGATATGGACTTTATCGCCTACGGACAACATTTGCTGGACACCTGATTGATCCGATGAATTCGGCGAACTGCGCAGGTTAACCCCATAACGAATCGTTGTATCGTAATTCAGTGCTGAATAGATGCGGACGGTCCGAGTGTTAGCCTCCCACTTCACGGTGCTGCCTAGAGCCTCGCTGACAAAACGCAGCGGCATCATCGTATTACCACCGACAACCTGACCCGGAACGGTTAAGCTTAAGGCTTGTCCATTTTTGTTCGCGGTTAAATCTCCTATTTGATAAGTCAGTACCAGCGCTCCCTTAGTGGCCTTAACTGTTTTGGTATCGTTGTTCCATGAAATCTTTGCTCCCTGTTCTTCAAACAGCTTGCGCATGGGAATAAGCGTTGTACCGTTTATGAGCAAGGGCTGAACCTCTAATTCAAGCTGCCGATCATCCAGAAAAACGCCTGTAACCTGATTCTGAGGCGTCACCGCCGCATGGGCTGGAGCTGTATAGAGTATAGATGTAAGTAGTACAAGTAGTGTGGCTTTCTTATGAATCCTCATGATGTCATCACCTCGTTGATTGATATGTTCAATTATTATTACTAAAAAAAGGGTAATTAGTTTTGTTACAATTATTGGGGTTGCTGTCTAACTACTGCTCAAACCATGTAAAAAAGAGGACTGCGGTCACCCTTCGGTGCCACAGCCCTCTTTTTAATCCACTTCAAAAATAGAATCGATAATGATCGGAAGATTATCCCTTACAGAAACAGCGCCCAATACCGAACGAGCATGACTGCCCTTGTCCCCGAATACCTCCAGCATTAAATCCGAACAGCCATTGAGCACTTTATGATGTTCTTCGAATAAGGGATCTGCATTCACAAATCCTTGAATTTTGACCACTCTCTTCACTTTATCCAAGGAGCCTAAAGCAGACTCAAGGACGGCAAGGATCTCTATACCAGTCTGACGTGAAAAATGATAGCCTTCTTCGGTGGTGAAGTCTTGTCCCAGCTTGCCTTTGGGATGCCCGGCAGGTCCTTTTCCCGATACAAAACATAATCCATTAACAATAACGTAGTTAGCATATTTTGCCGCCGGTTCACTAGCACTAGGTAGGACAATACCTAATTCCTCAAGTCTATCCGCTATGATTCGATCCGCCACTTCAGTTCCCTCCCCCAATCAGTACAACCTCAATAAATTGGTAAGATTATACTGATTAATCCAGAAAGGGTCAATCCTATTTTGGTTCGACCTCTGCTTCCCATCTCGATATCTCAGCTCGAACAATTGGCGCTACTTCAGTACCCAATAGCTCAATGGCTCTCATTACATCCTTATGAGGCATCGTACCTAGCGGTACATGCAGCATAAAGCGTGTAATGCCTACGTGTTTGCGTAGGTGAATAATCTTCTCAGCAACAGTGTCTGGATCTCCTACATACAAGGCACCTTCAAATCTACGTGCCGCATCAAAGCTCGCACGACTATAATGACCCCAGCCACGCTCACGACCAATCACATTCATGCTAGCCTGCGTAGAGGGAAAGAACATATCGGCCGCAAGCTGATTATCCTCTGCAATAAAGCCGTGCGAGTGTGAGGCAACCGGAAGCTTCGACACATCATGTCCTGCTTGGGCCGCCGCTTTCTTATAGAGCTTCACCAGTGGAGCAAATTGCAACGGACTTCCGCCAATAATCGCGAGCACAAGTGGTAGCCCGAGCAGGCCAGCGCGAATCACAGATTCCGTATTGCCTCCACTGCCAATCCATACGGGCAAAGGATTCTGAACGGGGCGCGGATAAATCCCCAGATTATTAATGGCTGGTCGGTGATTTCCACTCCAGGTTACTTTTTCGGATGCCGTTATTTTTAACAACAGGTCCAGCTTCTCATCGAATAACTCATCGTAGTCATTTAAATCGTATCCAAAGAGCGGGAAAGATTCGATAAAAGAACCCCGGCCTGCCATGATTTCTGCCCGTCCATTTGAGATTCCATCAAGTGTTGCAAAATCCTGAAATACACGTACTGGATCAGCAGAGGACAGTACGGTTACCGCACTGGTCAGCCGAATTCGTGTCGTCTGTGAGGCAGCCGCAGCCAGCAAAACTGCTGGAGAAGATGCGGCATAATCCTTTCGATGATGCTCACCCACACCGAATATATCTAAGCCCACCTTATCTGCAAGAACAATCTCCTCTACTACCTCGCGCAATCGCTGTGCATGACTTATTAACTCCCCCGATTGAACATCCGGTGTTGTTTCTACGAACGTACTGATACCTATTTCCACTTACGATTCCCCCTTAACTATAATTTTCTCTTCGAGTTGTTTGTTTGATTATAACACAAGTTACGTTCAAGCATAGCTAGGCATTAATGCCTAGCTCCAACTTGTCCAAAAACTCATTTTTAAAATTTGCATAACATCACTGACAAATAGAGGATTTTGATGAAATATGTTGAAATGATCTAAAACAAGTAGCTCTCATGCATCTCATGCTTGATATAGGAGGGACATATGCTTCAAAGAAATAAACACAAAAATTCCATATCCAAACAAACCTTCAATCCTGTTCGGGGCTCCTTAAAAATCGCCATAATATATTTTATTGTTGGGTGCTTATGGATCCCTTTAACAGATAAGGCCGTTTCCACTTTTACACGAGATCCGGAGTGGATAAGACTTATTAATATAATTAAAGGCTGGTTCTTTATCCTCATAACAGCTTTGCTTATCTTTGCATTAATTCTAGGTACTCTGAAACGGATTAAAAGGATCGAGAAGAAACTGGATCTTGCCTATAGGGATAGGGTGAGCGCCCACGAAAATCTAGAGGCCGCCTATGAGGAAATCACAGCTACGGAAGAAGAACTCAGACAGCAATATGATCAGCTCATTGAGAATCAAGAGAAGCTAGCCATGAATGAAGAAAGGATGCATTACCTGGCGTATCATGATCTATTAACCGGCTTGCCCAACAAATTAGCTTTTTATGAGAATGGGCCTCACATTTTGGAACTGAATAACATTGCAGCCTTAATGTTCATCGACATTGATTACTTCAAATATGTAAATGATACGATGGGCCATGAATTTGGTGACCGGCTAATTGTTAAGGTTAGTGAGAGATTGGTGTCCCTGGTTGGGAGTAGTGGGGAAGTGTATCGTTTCGCCGGGGATGAGTTCATCGTTCTTTTATATTCTATTGAGAACAGTCAGTGTATAACTAGTGTAGCCTCTCACATTATTGCCGGTTTTAAAGATGCGATTGAGATGGATGACAGTCTGCTACATGTTAGCCTAAGCATCGGAATCAGTGCTCACCCCGAACATGGAAGTAATATTATGGAACTCCTTAAATGCGCAGACATCGCTATGTATAAAGCCAAAGACGCTGGCAAGGGTCAAATTATTGTCTTTGATCAACCGCTCAATGATACCTTTACTGAGCGAATGAACATTGAGAAGCAGTTGTACAATGCTTTAGAGAAAAATGAGTTAGAGGTATTCTATCAACCCCAGATTGATCTGACTCAGAACAGGGTGACGGGACTAGAGGCTCTTATGCGCTGGAACAACCCTATACTAGGCATGGTCCCTCCGGATAAGTTTATCAAAATAGCAGAAGATTCCCACCTTATCATTCCTCTCGGGGCGTGGGTGCTCAGAACAGCCTGTGCCTTTTTAAAAAGTCTTCATGAGCAAGGATTATCACATCTGACGATGTCTGTTAATATTTCAATGCTGCAGCTACTGCAAAGCGACTTCAATGAGTTAGTTCTAGACACCTTGCAAGCCTCTGGACTAGATCCTGAATACTTAGAGCTGGAGATTACAGAGAGTGTTCTGGTTGAATCTTACGAATATGTGAGCAGTAAACTGACTGAACTCAGAGCTCACAACATCAAAATTGCCTTGGATGACTTTGGTACCGGTTATTCCTCCTTAAGCTATCTTACTCATATGCCGATCTCGACTTTAAAAATAGACAAGTCTTTCATTGATTCCATTCGAACAGGGACACATCAAGCCGTTCTTGTCGAACAAATTATTATGATTGGTAAACGCATGAATATGTGTGTTATTGCAGAAGGTGTGGAGCGAACTGTTCAACTCGATTACCTGCAGGAGCAAGGCTGCGATAAAATTCAAGGTTACTTGTTCAGTAAGCCACAGTCCGCACAGAGCGTAAAAGAGCTGCTAACCGAGTGGGAGAAGGTTTCGAGCTTAAATGAATAAAGATGAACCTATTTTTTTATATAAGAAGGTGTTACCGAATTGAATGTCATGACATGGATTGACTTATCATTATTCTTCGTTCTTTTCGTTCTATTCATCTACATATTTGTTACTGTAACAATCACTAACTTACATAAGGTTTACTTGACTTTCCATTTCACGATGATGTTATGGCCCTTCTGTCAATTTGCTCTCAAAACTACAGCGGATCCCGATGTTCAATTGTTTTATGTGAAGCTCGCTTTTATTGACTCGATACTGTTAACGATTGGATGGCTTCTTTTTACGATATTTCTCACTGGAAAATCATATCTCCTCCGAAAAAAGAAAACGCTGATCCTATACATTGTCGCAGCATTGATCTTAATTGGAGTGATCGTCAATCCAAAGCAAAGCTTTGTACTGCCAATGCATGGTGGATATGTTGAAAGATCTTATGGTCCGCTTTTTTGGCTGTTTATTCTCTTCTTGATCTGCACTATTATTATTTCTCTGTATATCATCTATTCAGCGCTTATATCGAACGCCACACAGCGGATCAAAAAACAGGTTACTCATGTACTCAAAGGTGTGCTGGTGCTGACTGTATTTGTATTACTGGATGTCTTTCTTAATGTGGTACTGTTTAAATCTCAGCCGGTGATTCCGGGGATGACCTCTCTGGGGATACTAATCTCTGCCATCTTTTTCGTCATTGCCATCCATCGTGATAAAATATTTGATCTCGTAACCATCGCTCATCAGGATATCATTGACACACTCACACTAGGTATTCTTGTACTGGATGATAACGAGACTGTGGTAGAGATCAATCGATCGCTTTTGCCAAAAATCAACCTACAGATCGGTGATCGCTTCGACTTATCGGCGCTAACCCCCCTGGAGCAGACTGCCAGCGCTTTCCGATTGTTTCAACATACATATCTTAAACAGCCCATGGAGAGAAGCGAAGTTGAAGTATTCTACACCTCGCTCCAAGCGTACATCAATATTACAGCGGAACCCATTGTCGTAGGCGAGATCATGGTTGGACGGATTCTCACCTTTCAGGATAGAAGCGAGCTGCATCGCCTCATTGCTGAGACTAATCAGCAGAACGAGATCCTGCAAGAGCGTAATCTGGCATTAATTGAAATCCAGAATGAGCTTTCTCAGACCAATCAAAAACTCAAGCAAATGGCCATAACCGACAGCTTAACAGGTTGTTATAACCGTCATTACTTAACACAGTACTTAGAACAAGAGATTATAGAAAATATGATATTGAAGCAGCCTTTTGCCATCATTCTACTGGATATCGACTTTTTCAAAACGGTGAATGACAATTACGGCCATTTAGTGGGCGATGTTGTAATTTGCAGCACGGTAGAGGTCATTAAGCAATCGCTAAGGGAGACGGATATTCTGGCACGCTATGGCGGGGAAGAGTTTATCGTCTATTTACCAAATACGAACCACACACAAGCAAACCTCTGGGCAGAGCATATCAAATTCATGATAGAGGCCAATAAAGTACATGTGGATGAGGTTGCTCATTCTGTATCCATCACTGTAAGCATGGGACTACTGTCCATTAATAATTTTGCAGAGCAGTATGCAGAAAGCCCGACCAATCAACTAAATGATTTATTCGAATCTGTGGACAAAGCTTTATATCAAGCCAAAAATGCAGGACGAAACCAAATTGTTGAAATCATAAGATGACACGCCTTTAAATATTACCTAAAAAAAGAAAGAATCAGCCCTACTTCTATCGAAGGTAAGCTGATTCTTTCTTTTATATCTTTTTAACAAATTCGGATTTTAATTTCATAGCCCCAAACCCATCAATTTTGCAATCAATATCATGATCTCCGTCCACTAAACGGATGTTTTTGACTTTGGTACCTATCTTCAGAACAGATGAGCTTCCTTTTACCTTAAGGTCTTTGATTACAGTTACTGAGTCGCCGTCGTTTAATACATTGCCATTGGCATCTTTGATAACCTTTTGATCTTCACTATTCTCAGACTCTGATTCTAATGTCCACTCGTGTGCACATTCCGGGCAGACTAGTAGACTTCCATCTTCATAAGTGTACTCAGAATTACATTTCGGGCAGTTCGGTAAATTAGACATTGTTTCATTTTCTCCAATCGTAGTTCAAATTCTAGCTGTCTTGCGGCTAATCTTTAAAAGTATATTTCATATTCATGAAGGAATCCACTATATCCAGATAGTAAGCTTGTTCCACGTTTCTTAAAAAAACAAACTACTAAATATTATCTTGTATATATTTTCACAATTGTCTATGATAATAATGTAAAATTTTCATATAAATACATAGGAGAGTGAACAATGATTAGTCAAAGGAGTGTCGCATTTTCCATTATACTGTCATTAATTACATGTGGAATATACGGAATATTTTGGTTTATTGTTCTAACGAATGACGTTGGAAAGCTAAGTGGAGACTACACATTCACAGGAGGAAAGCATTTTCTTCTAACATTGATTACTTGCGGGATATGGAGTCTGGTTTGGGCCTACCAGATCGGTAAACATGTTGCAGAAGCTCAAAGACAACGCGGCTATCTCGTATCCGATAATTCAGCTCTGTACGTGATCCTCACAATCTTTAGTTTTGGTATTGTCACATACGCTTTGGTGCAATCTGATGTTAACAAATTGGTATAATTTTACGATTCATAGAAGGACACACCCTAAACTATTTTGGAGTGTGTCCTTAAGTCTCCTTGGCTTACTGTATTTCACTGTATGGATGCCTTTAACCAATCTAGGTATACCTTGTCTATTTCATGAATGGACTGGATTTTATTGTCCGGGATGTGGAGTCACAAGAGTTATTCTATCCTTGTTAAAGTTCGACTTCGTTCAGGCGTTTAGATTTAACCCGTTGCTATTTATTCTAGCGCCTCTGTATATGTTGTACTTAATTACTGAAAAGAAACGTATCCAACCACTTAGCCATGGAATTATGGCTGTGATGTTGATCCTAACCGTTACATTTGGGGTACTGAGAAATTTTCCAATGTTTGATTACTTGGCCCCTACAGTAATTCGTTAGCATCAACTATGGTTACATAATAGCTTGAAGTCGCACAATCGCTTGAGCCCGGTCAACCACCTCTAATTTGCTATAAAGATTACTAATATAGTTACGGGCTGTCCCCTCCGCAATATGCAGTGTATCGGCAATTTCGCGATTGTTAAGTCCCCGGATAATGAGCTGCGCCAGCTCCTCTTCCCGTTCTGTCAGACTCATACGATCTACATTGGATCTTTGCCAATGTTCGTACTCCTCCGTCAATCTATTCATCCTGGTCGCCAATTTGGCTGCTACCGGAGCTGGCAGAATAAATTGCCCGGATATCGTATCACGGATCGAAGAAATCATTTTATCAGCATCCATATCCTTCAGCATATAGCCGCTTGCTCCAAATGCCATACCCTCAACAATATAATCGGTCTCTATAAAAGTGGTTAAAATCAGAATGAATATATCCGGACGAATCTGCTTGATCCGTTTTAGTGCACTGATCCCATTCATGATCGGCATTTGGACATCAAGCAGTACCAGATCGGGTTGGAATGCTTCCACCATCTCGCAGGCCTCTTCCCCGTTCTTGGCAGCGCCGACCACCTCCATATCATCCTCCAGATCCAGAATGGTACGAAGTCCTTCACGCGTCAACAATTGATCATCGGCAATTACAATCTTTATCTTACTCATTTTCTATTCCCAACCCTTCGCATTGGCAGATCGATTTCCAGTAGACATCCCTCATTCATTTCTGAATCAATGGATAAGCTACCTCCCAGTTGCTCCACCCGTTCTTTCATCGTCCTAAGTCCAAAACCCATCACTATATGACTATCTCCTGACCCACGATCTTTGAGCCTAAACTGTAAATTTGCTCCGACAGACTCCAGACTAAAATGAAACTCCGTACTCTTACCGTGTCTGATTCCGTTCGTTAGGCCCTCCTGCAAAGCATGATAGATGGCCTTTTTATAGGCTGTTGACATGGCCTCCGGCAGATCATAAATAATGGCATGGACGACAACGCCCGCATTACGTTCAGTATCGCGTATCAGTTGCTTCAACATGACCGTGAGGTCCGAATACTTATCCTCCTTCAGCATATGGACTGAGCCGCGAATTTCATTCAAGCTATGCCGAACAAGATCCTGTGCCTCAACCAATCGCTGAAAACCACTATCTATATCTTTTTTCTGAAGCAGCCGCTTGCCAGCTTCAATCTGCAGAATCGTCGATGTAAGTGTATGCCCAACAATATCATGAATCTCTTGGGCAATACGATTGCGTTCCTCAAAGACGGTAGCTTCGGCTAAAGCCGCAGATGTTTCTCGCATCGAACGCTCCAGACTACGAGTTCTTTCTACAACTTGGTCCTCTAGATTTTTTTTAAGATATTGGATTCCCGAATACAGCTTGGCGTTAGCGATTGAGATTGCGCATTGTGAACCAAGCAGCTTGAGCACATCGAGTCTACTTGGCGTAAATACACCCGGGGATAGGTTATTCTCCAAATAGAGCAAGCAAACCAATTTATTCTGATTCATGATAGGAAGACAAAGAACCGATTTCAGTCTATTCTTCCTAACGTAAACGTTACGCGTAAATATCCCCTCACTGAGCGCATCATGTAATACAACCTGCTCCTGTGTTCTTGCTGCATAGGCTATAATCGCTGCCGGAACAAGATCTGACTCTTCCCCGAGAGGAACAGATTCGATATGCTGAGCTTCTGAGGTACCATAAGCTTCAACCATCCATTTGCCATCATGATCAAAAATAACTGCCCCATATTCGGCCCCAGCATTGTGGAGCATGATCCGCATCAGCGTGGCCAATAATCGACTCATCTCCATCTCGCCCGATAAAGCTTGAGCAGACATAACTACAGAAAGGGAATCGACTCGATCGAGCCCGGGCTCCCGTTTAATATGCAGCAAATGGCTATGCTGCTGCTCAAGGTCAGCCGCTTTAGCCTTTGCGCCCCATTGCAGATAAGCCTCGTAGGCCTCAGTCATATAGATTCTTGCTAGATGTAATTTGCCATGACGAAGTCCATATTTGCCGTAGCATTCCGCCGCCATCGCTAGATCGTGAATATGGCCGTTGATACGAGCAGCCTCAATAGACTGCTCATACAAGGCTTCAGCTTGTCGTGGATCTCGCGATAGGCGAGTCAGCTCAGCCTTCATCAACAAATATTTATGCTCATAATTTTCCGGGCAACGCTTAGCAAACTTTTTCATTTTCTTCAGCCGACTGTGCATTTTTACCCGGTATACACGTTGCTCTTCAGCGTTATATTCCTCATACAACTGAGCCCAGACTAAACATTCATACACGGTCTGCATAGGACTGTCTAAGCCATCTTCACGTGATTTTATAATGGCAGCTGATTTCGCTAATGCCTCACTGGCTTCGCGGTACTCCCCAAATACATAACCTGTCAAATATCGGTGTATCCAGACCATTTCTTGTATAAAATTAAATGTATCTCCATGAACCGACTGTGCAAAATCAGGTTCGCTAATCTCTGCGATGTTAAATGGATCATCTAGTGAGCGATAACCTGTCAATCGAACTAGAGTAGCTGCAGCTATGATAGCCTGCTTACAGTGAAGACTGTTGTTATGGCGCAGCAAATCACCGGAATGAGCAATTAACCGATCATAGATATCACCTAACGGATGGCCAAATTGCAAAAGGGAGGCACAGTTGATTAGCACACTCTGGTTGCCTTTCCATAAGTCACCTGATTCCAGTCCCACTTTACCTGCTTTCTCGGTAAACATACGGAGCATAGTTGGATCATAATGCCGCCAGCTATCGTAGCACATTGCGAACGCAGCTAAGGTTGTCATATGCACTTTCGGATAGGGTTCCGATAAGCTGCACGCCAGCATGGCCCATTTAAATGTTTCTTCATCATTACGGAAGTAATAGTATTGAAACATTGCATAGCCTATGAATCCAATGGAAGCCTCCGGAGTCATCCCATAATCGAGCGTCAATTCAATCATGGTGAAGGAAGAAGCGAGCCACCCATCTCGGTTGACATAGAAGCAGGCATTGCTCGTATGATCTAAAGTGGTCATTGCGACTCTACGAGCCTCGTCGGTCATCGGCGGTAAAAGATTAAGCGATTCGAGTGAAACCTTCTGTAGTCTGCGCCGCAATCTTAACCATTGAAGCGTCAATTGAACATAGCTAGGATCAAATTGATGGCTCACTTTCAATAGCGATAATGTATGCCGACCTAAGGAGATAACCTCTTCATGGTTATCATTACTTGCTTCCAATTGAACCTTCATCGCGTAGATGTAAGCCTTATCCGTATTTGTCGCAGCCTTATGGATTAACAGATGAAATAATTCATTGGCCTTATCAAAATGTGAACATAAGTATTCGAGCTCGGCCCTCTCACGAAATACCCGGAAGGTTAGCCCATAACGCTCCTCCCAGCTCTGCTCCTCTAGTATTGCTGTTGCCTGAAGCATATATTGTAAGGCTGTCTCATGTGCAGTCGTTTGCTTCGCTTTTATCCCTGCCTGTAAGTTCAGCTCTACCAGTTGAAGCCTCTGTTCGGGGCGATCTATCCATGTAAGCGCCTGGTTGAAATGATGGACCGCTTCAAATAGAATCGTTCCTTCACTAAGAGAGCTGCGGCCTAGCAATAGCATGCCAATCCTCCAATGTAGCTCTGGGCGCACCTCTTCGGGAACAAGAGCATAAGCCGCCCGATGAATGCGGTTGTGCTGGAATTTAAAATGCGTATATTCCTCCCCGTTAACAGGTTGTAGCACACGTCCATTTACAGCGACTTCCAACGCTTCGGTCAATGTCTCTACCGGAATCTCCGTAATTTCGGCAAGCGTACCCACATCAAATATGCTGCCCAGTAATGCAGCTCTACTAAGTGCATACACCGTCTGATCAGGAAATTGCTGTAACTTACTTGAAAGATAGGCTGCTGCATTATCAGGAACATTCAATTCAGTAATGCGCTGGAGGTCCCATTTCCAGCTTCGAAGATCCTCGTCAAATTCCACTCGCTGATCATCAATCAAATCCTGAAGGAATTGCTTAATAAATAGTGGATTCCCATCTGTCTTATGCAGAAGTACCCGCGCTAACTCGTCCAAGTCAGCAGCCTCGTAACGCATAACATCCAGTAGCAGTTGTTTTAAATCGGTGAGGTCAAGCGCTTGTAGAGATATTCTACTCATCACTACGTTACGGTCTATCAAATGCTTTTCCAGCCTACTGAGTGGGTGCAGCCTCGTGATTTCCCGATCACGATAGGAAAGAACGATTAGCAGATGACTCGTGGCCGTGTCCTCTATAAGCGAAGTGAGATATTGCAGCGATGTTTCATCCGCCCATTGCAGATTGTCCAATATCAAGATCAAAGGATGATCTTCATGGGGAAAGAGTTGAATAAATCGGCTCATAATTAATTGAAATCGATGCTGAGCTTCCAGCGGCGGCAACGGAGGCACGGAAGGTTGGGGGCCAATCAAGAGCTCAAGCTTAGGGACAAGTTCGATCAATAATTGCCCGTAACTGTCCACTGCCTGTAAAATACGCAGCTTCCAAACCTCCACCTGCAGCTTCGTTTCCATCAGCAGTTGACTGACCAATTCTTCTATAACTTGATGCCAGATGCCATAAGGGAGTGAGGTATGTAGAGATTCGAATTTGCCTCTGGCGAAAAAACCATCCAAAGAAATCGAATTTCTAAGCGTTTCTTTTAGAAAGGTTGTTTTGCCGATACCACTCTCACCACTAAGCCAGACCGTCTTTACAGCACCTTGTGATGCTCGTTTCAGTGCTTCTCGTAAGCTTAGTTTCTCAAAATGTCTTCCGTAGAATCGTTCCGATACCATCCAGCGTTCCGGAATATCCCAGCCTCCTAATAGGAAGGGCTCGATGTACCCGTATTGTTGTAGGTGGGTTAGACATTCCTCAAGATCCGACTTGATTCCAAAGGCGCTGGCATATCTCGCATCAGGCATTTTCTCCATGCATTTAGCAACAATGTCAGAGACAGTTAGAGGAATAGTGGGAAACCTGCGATGTAAAGGCTCAGGTGTATCTGCAAGATGACGGTATACAATATCAACAACATCATGAAGCTCAAAGGGGCGACTGCCTGAGAGACATTCATACATAATGACTCCAAGCGAATAAAAGTCAGAACGATAGTCCGGGTTCAACCCAGTTCGACCCGTTTGCTCTGGCGATATATAAGGAAGCAAGGCATCCGGCCGCCCGTTTAAAGATGACAATGGACTGGTATTATTTTCAGTAGAGCACATTCGTATATCAATAAATTTCACTTCAAAAGTAATTGGATTGACGATTAGATGAGCGGGGGTCAGTTCATTTAGTGTTATTTTTTCACGATGAATTTGCATAAGGCAATCAGCAACAGCGATGGCGATCCGAAGCAGCACTGGAAGCTCCAGTGAATCAGGTGTACGCAGTATCTGATCCAGCGTACTCCCCTCTATATCTTTTAGGAGAAGGACTGGCCGATCCGGCGTGATTTCCAGGCTATATGCCTCGATTGCTCCACGACCGCTAAGTCGCTTAAGCATGTCATACTCATGACGAAAAGCATCAACCATAGTAGATCCCGGGTACTCGCCTGTAGTTGTCTTGGCAATAACCCTAAGGCCATCTTCTTGACGTAGGAGTCTGTACAGCCTGATATCTGAGGTAGTCTCTATCAGATCTAAAGTTTGGTATCCTTGCAACTCAAACATTAACAGCACTCCCTAGTTACAATTAGGTAGACAGAATAAGCAATCTCGCAAAGCAATTATACTCATTATATCATCTGATCTCGCCATAGAATCCTATGTTGTAATTAACTTTGTCATCTATTTTGTCATATGACATCTATAAAATTGCATTGTGATAATATAGGAAAAAATACTCAATCATCCCTACATAAGGAGGATTCAAATTGCATCTTTCCTACATAGACTACCCTATGCTTGAGCACCTGTCCGATGAAGAATTACAGCATTTAGCTCCAGAAATGCAAGAAGAACATTATGAACCCGGCAAGCTTATCATGAAAAAGGGCGAGGTCAGCCAGCGGGTTTATATTTTGGTATCCGGTCAGGTACAAGTATTTATTAGTACGGAAATAAAGGTAGAATTGGCTATACTCTCGAAAGGCCAGTTCTTCGGGGAAATGTCCTGTCTTACCGGAGACCCCATCAGCGCACATGTAGAAGCGATCGATAACGTTCATGTAATATCCGTATCCAGAAATGGCATGCTGCTGTTGATGGAGAAAAATCGCGAGTTCCGGAGCCAGATCATCGAATCCATGATCAAGAGAATCCAAAATTCCAACGAACGTGTACTGGAAGAGCACTCAAAAAGTCAGATCATCATGAAGCTTCATGAATCCGAGGAACAAGAGCGTTATGGTGAACTGATCGGAGAAAGCGCCGAAATGCGCACACTTCTCAGGTCGATTGAACATCTGTCGACGGAGCGGGTCCATGTTGTCGTGATAGGTGAATCTGGTACAGGGAAGGTAAATGTAGCAAGAGCACTTCATTACCGAGCAACGAACGGACAATACCCGCTACTGGTGTTAAATGTAGCAGACATGAGCCTCGTTGATTGGGAGACCAAGGTTATTGCGGCAAAAGGAGGAACCATTGTCATCGAGGAAGCAGAATCCTGTCCTTCTGAGAAGCTACTACAGCTGCTGGAGACAGCTGCACAGATTCGAATCATCCTGACTAGCACTTGTCCCTTGAAGATTGTTTCCCACTTAGCGGTCTTGCCTGTGCCTCCTCTTCGTGAGCGAACTGAAGATATACCGCTACTTGCGCAATACTTTCTAGAGAAAGAAGGAGCGGGCAATGCGCGAGAGGTCCTCTCTCAAGATGCCCTGAGCATGCTGTCCCTGTTCCCTTACCTCGACAATAATGTAGAGGAATTACGAAATATCGTGAGGGAAGCCTATATTCGGAGCGAAGGACGTATGATCTACAGTCACCATCTCCGCTTCGGCCGAGTCCGTAAAGTAGGAGACCGCCCCGTTATTGGTCTGGCGTTAGGAAGCGGTGCAGCCAGAGGCATGGCTCACCTTGGGGTGTTAAACATTCTGGAGCAGGAGGGCATTCCCATAGACATGATCGCAGGAACAAGCGTTGGATCTATGGTCGGAGGAGCCTATGCAGCCGGAATGTCTGTAAAAGAATGTATGAAGGTTCTTTCTACGATCAGTTGGGGACAACTGGTGCGTCCAACCTTCCCTATGCGGTCCCTTGTTCATAACGCGCCCATTATCAGCTTTATCGAAAAGCATGTCGGTAAGCGTCTAATTGAGGAGCTGCCGATACCCTTTGGCGCGATAGCCTCAGACGTCTCCACCGGTGAGGCTCATATCATGAGGACGGGTTCGCTTGCACATGCCATTGCCGCAAGTACAGCCGTTCCCGTAGCCATGCGACCTGTCAACTATCAAGGAAAGCACTTAGCCGATGGAGCCATTGTTCATCCTGTGCCAGCTGCGCTAGTAAGAAGCATGGGAGCTGATATTGTGATAGCAGTTAACGTTTGCCCTGAATCCTTCACGAAGGGAGCAGCCAGACATCTAATAGATTCCTTAATGAATACGATTGACATCATGAGCGCAAAGCTGATAAAGGAAGAGCTGCAATTAGCGGATGTAATCTTGCGTCCCGATCTTGGCTTCAATCAAATCAGCTTTAAGGATGCGGACGATTACATAGCCGCCGGAGAAGTGGTAACAAGAGAAGCGATTACCCAAATCCGCCAAAAAATAGCCGCTTCCTAAATACATTGCATACAAAAAAAGAAAAATTCAGGAGGTGTCCCAAGAGCTATGAACTGCTACTGGTACACCTCCTTGTATTTAATGCTAATGTTATATTTCTACTCATAACACATTTCATATTTCGTTAGCCCTATCGCGTTTGCGTACAATGCTGCCTGTGTCCGATCATTAACCTGCAGCTTCGCTAAAATCTGGCTGACATGCTTCTTCACCGTAAATTCACTGATATATAGACGTGTAGCAATCGTTCTGTTGCAAGCACCTTGTCCAAGTTCAATCAGTACTTCCTTCTCTTTCGGTGTTAATTCATCCGTCGGACTGCTGCCGCTAATACGCATCTTTTCTTCCATTAGACCAGGATCATAGTACTTTCTCCCTTTATGCACCAACTGGATAGCAAAAAGTAACTCCTCCGGCAGTGCCTCTTTTAGGACATATCCATCTACTAGTACTTCTTCAGCCCTCAAAAAATCCTCTCTGCTCGCAGAGGAAGTCAACAGAATGAACTTACTAACCATGCCGCGAGCACGTGCTGTCTTAATGACATCCAAGCCCGATTCATCAACAAGCTTAAGATCAATGAGAACAATATCTGGCTTTGTCGCTTCAATCACATCAAATGCTTCTTGACCATTCGTAGCTTCACCAGCGAATTGCACACCTGGCTGCATTGAAATGACAGATGCCAGCCCTCTTCTAACTAAAGGATGATCATCCACAATAACGATTTTCATAGAAAAGCCTCCCTCTAAATCTCATGACAATCTTAATTCTCTATATCAAGTCCACTTAGGATACCGTCCAATTAACGTCTGCCCGTTTGGCCCCTTCCATCTTGAGCAGGAATTCCGACTTAAATCCAATAGCCCCTGCAAATAAAAAATTAGGAAAAGTACTTATCATCGAATTATAGCTTGTCACATTTTCGTTATAGATACGTCTACTAGCAGATAGATTTTCCTCTAAAATATTAATCCTTTGTTGCAATTTGATATACGGATCGCTGACCTTAAGCTCTGGATAATAGTCTGCCTGAACATTGATCGAATGAAGATACTTTTCCATTTCCACATATCTAGTCAGCTTCTCAACCGGAGAATGATGATCACTTAAACCCGCACCTATTCTATGTACTAACGCCAATATTTCGTGTTCATGTGCGGCATAAGCAATAACCATCTCCGCAACTTCAGTTAAGGCCTCAAACCGATTTTGTAAATAAACTTCTATAGTAGAAAAAGATTCTTTTACAAGATTACGCATGCTAAACAATCGAATGTAAGCAGCTATTAAATAAGCTCCAATTGTAAAAGCGATGACCAATCCGATTCCTAACATCTACATCACCTCTTGTGTATTTAATTGAATAGGCTGGAAGAGTTGGACCATCTGATTCATTATAATTAAAAGACTTGTCTGGTTATAGTGAGCGTTGTCATCACTTCTGTCATATTACAAAATGGATAATTTTATAATATAAGTATGTAAAAGGAGTTTTATTGGAGTGCTACTGTTTCCACGGTTTCCCACATAATCTAAGGCAACAACCTAATTAACCAAGGATGTGTATGCCCATGAGCAGTGCAGCAGAATCATCACGCTATTTAGAGAGACCCAATTTTCTTGTAATTCTCGTAGATGAGGAGCGATATGCCCCCATATATGAACATCCCGAAATCAGAGAATGGCGACGTCAGAATCTAGTCACACAGCAATTATTAAAATGCCATAGCCTTGAGTTCCACAGACACTACATTGGAACTACCGCTTGCTGCCCCAGCCGGGCAACGCTGTTTACAGGTCATTATCCATCGCTCCATGGTGTCAGTCAGACCGTAGGAATTGCCAAAGAATCCTTTGATTCCAATATGTTTTGGCTGGATAGGAACACTGTACCTACAATGGGTTACTACTTCCGGTAAGCCGGTTACCAGACCCACTATAAAGGGAAGTGGCATATCTCCAATGAGGATATTATCATTCCCGGTACCCACGACAGCTTGCCCAGCTATAATTCGGTGACAGGCGTCCCTGACAGACATCTTGAAGAAGTTTATTTACGAGCGAATCGCTTAGATAACTTTGGGTTCTCTGGTTGGGTGGGACCTGATCCGATTGGAAAAAATCCGCGAAACTCTGCTTCCTCAGCCGCGATCGGATTAAGTGGACGCGACGAGGTGTACGGTGCAGAAACTGTGGAACTCATTCAAGCGCTGGATCGCCAAAAAAACCAGGATAAAAATACGCCTCCCTGGCTTCTCGTCTCTTCCCTTGTAAATCCACATGATATTGTTCTATACGGAGCCCTCACTGCACATTTACCTAATTTTAGGTTTGAGGTCGAGCCTATGCCTGCAGTTGCTCCCTCTCCGACGCAAAATGAATCATTAGCTACCAAGCCGCGCTGCCAAGCCAGCTACCGGGACCTCTATCCAAAAGCCTTGCAGCCTATTATTGACCAGCCTTTTTATCGCCAACTGTATTATCAACTTCAAAAAAACGCTGACCTTCAAATGCGAAAGATCTTCGAGACTCTAACTCGCTCTTCTTTCTATGACAATACCATCGTCATCTTTACCTCGGATCATGGAGATTTATTAGGGGCTCATGGAGATCTTCATCAAAAATGGTACTCTGCCTACGAAGAATTTCTGCATGTCCCTTTTCTCATCCATAATAGACGCTTATTTCCCAAATCTCAGGATACCCATGCCCTAACAAGTCATGTAGATCTGATTCCTACGATGCTAGGGCTTGCGAATGTGAACATCACAGACCTTCAAAGCCGTATGCACAATAGGTACAGTGATGCCCGCCCTTTTGTAGGCCGCAATCTTGCACCTCAAATCCTTGGACACAGCCCATCTGCAATCGTCGATGCGCCCGTCTATTTCATGACCGACGATGATGTTACACGCGGCCAGCATCAAACCAGTCCCTTGGGAAAACCGTATTCGTCTGTCGTTCAGCCGAACCACATTGAGACGGTTCTAACGTATCTTCAAAGAAATGGTCGGAAAGAGCTGTGGAAGTTCTCGCGTTATTTCGATAATCCTCAATTTTGGAGCCAGCCCGGAGTTCAGGATGTCACACTTCAGCCTGTGGAGGGAAAACCCGGTGAATGGTCCACAAGGGTTAAGACAGAACCCGTACCTGAGGAATATGAGCTGTACAATTTAACAGAAGATCCTTTGGAGGCATATAACCTTGCACACCCCACCCTGACAACACAGCAGAGCAGAAGTATTCAGCAATGGATGAAACGTCTACTTGAAGAGCAACGGAGCCAAAAGCGCTTAACACCAACCCAAACAACTACTATATAAAAACAGGCGAATCATGGTTGGATATACCACAATTCGCCTGTTTTTTTCTGCCTATGGGATTTAATTGTTATCAATAAAAGAAATTAATTGCACGAGATTACCTGCGACTTGGTAAGTTAACCCCAGCATGTAAGTTCCCTTCTCCTCGTTCGATAGGTCTATAGTGAACACATCAGGATTAGCTGCCCATTCATTCATATCAAACATGATTTCTTTAGATGTTCCAGTGTTTCTGACCCCTGCTGAATTAGGGATCACTTTACTGCCATCGAGCCCTTTCACCGGATTGGTCCATTCAACCACAGGTCCCTTTAATCCTCCCACCTCTACCACTTGAGGGTCAGCCAATAAGCTCGTTAGTTTAGTTAACCCTTGTAGTGGGGAGAAATCAGTGATTTCATTTCCAGTAATATCAAGTGTCTCTAGGTTCTTAGCATACTGTAGACCTTCCAAGGATCTAGCTCTTCCGGTCTCGCTCGTTAACGTTGTAAGGTTATACATATCCCCTAGCGTTAGTTCTCCAGTTACGCCTAACGTAGTCTTGATCGAAGCACTTAAATATTTGTCCGCAATGGTAATGACTTGCGTAAGGTCTATTTCGGTCAGACCTTCTGTTGCTTGTTGTAACGCTGCTGAGGCTGCATCTATTTCACTTTGTGTGACAGAAGGATTAGTCAAAGCCGCTTCTGCACTCGAAAGGCTTGCCGTAAATGCCGCAATACTCTCAGCCGTGAAGCCTTCTAGAGAAATTGCTTTTGCCGCCGCAATGGCTTGCTCCAGATCTCCAGTGAATAGGTGATCTCCATTCGCAAAATGTAGTTTGGTTCCTCCCCATGTAGCATGGTCAGATCCGTTGCCATTTCCGCCGTCTGTAACGACTAATTTCAGCTCTTTAGCTCCGTTAATATCCAATTCGATAAACTTCTGCGGATCTCTGGAGCCCATAACCCCACTATCGAATTTCTTCTCTCCATCGACAAACACTTCAAAGCTCACCGAACCGACCGTACCATACATTTGTCGATCTACACCCACATAGGAAGTGAAGTAGTCCGCGTTTTTATCGCTTAGAACGTATACAATCGTCGAGTTAGAGTGTGCTCCAATCCCTCTCTCGTAGGACACTACTTGATTGCTCTCATCGGTTAATCTCAGCGTATTGGCACTAATAGATTTATCCTTCAAAGGTGCGGTATAGCTGTTCTGAGTAGAATTCCAGTCGTAATCCGTTAGATACGTAAAGTCTGTCATATCGACCACGGCAATCGTTCTAGTCTTTGTCGTCATATTCCCATCACTATCGGTTACAGTGTACGTGATCGGATACTTTCCAGCTCTGTTAAATTTAACTTGATCTTCACCCGTAACCCTTACTTGTGCCGTCAAGTCACCATCTTCTGAATCTGTTGCCGAATAGTCTGCACCTACTGCTATCGCTTGGCCCACTTTGGTAGATACTGATTTAGCTATGGTAAGCTCCGGGGTACTGTTCAGAATTATAAACTTCGCATCAGCGAAATCACCGTGATCTGATGCATTTCCGTTGCCTGCATTGTCTAATACCAATTTCAATTCACTTACACCCTTCACAGGGATTCGAGCTAGTTTGGCTTCCGTGCCAAATTTCATCAGTCCGCTGTTATACACTTCTACCCCATCGGCGAAAATTTTGAAGATCACACTAGAGTTGTTTTGCTCCGGGATATTTCTATCAACCCCTACAAACGTTTCAAAATATTCATAGTTTGCGCCCGCTAGATTATATACAATCTCAGAGTTAGCATGCGTTCCTAAGCCCTTAGCGAACTCTTTGGTTACGCCATTTACAAGTAGTTTAATCGGATTGTTAGAACTTGCCTTATCCTTACGAACAACATTATAATCCGTTCTTGCCGACTGCCAAGCTGTATCACTCAAGTATTTACTAGCGCTATACACAACGATTGTTCTGGTCTGCACAGCTGTATTCCCATCCCGGTCTGTAACTGACAGTTCGACGTTGTAAGTGCCTGTTTTACTTGAAGTAAAACCATTCGGACTTACTTCAACGGCTCCAATCAAGTTACCATCTTCCTTATCAAGGACTGTAACATCGGTCAAAACATCAAATTCACTGTTCAGCTTAATAAACGTTGTCTCTTCAGGCACTGTGATAGTAGGCTTGCTTGAAGTATTCGTAAACTTCGCATCCGCCCATACCGTATGATCTGAAGCATTGCCGTCTGTAGCATCTGTGGTAACCAGCTTCACTTCGCGCGCGCCTGTCACAGGTATTTTCACAAATTCATGCTCTGTCCCTGCCCGGAAAACATCGCTCCCGAATTTCTTCTTTCCATCTACATATACTTCAAAGGTTGCAGAGGATGGCTTTCCTTTCATCGCTTGATCGATCCCGATGTAGCTTTCAAAGAAGTCATAACCTTTACTCTCAATATCATAAATAACTTCAGAGTTCGCATGTACACCGATTCCCTTGGTATAGGTCGCAGCTAACCCTTGTCGAACAAGGGTGATGATTCCACCAGAAACGGCTTTGTCTTTCTTTAATTCACCCCAACCAACAACGACTGACTTGGCATTAAGATCCGAAAGATAAGTATAGTCACTCGTTACCGTAACCAGTGTAGTTTTGGTTTCTGTAACCCCTTCATTCTTCACTTCATATACCACTTCGTAGTCGCCTTTTTGCGTTACATCAACGGTATTTGCTTTCAGGGTGACATTAGCAGTAATATCGTTTCCTTGGTAGTTAGTCGCTTTTACATAGTTCATCGGATCAAAGGCTTGATTAAGCTTTAACGTGATTTGATCTTCAACAGATAACGCTGGCTTGAAGGCTTTAACCTGTACCGGCTTCAGTGGGCTCAGCTTCTTATCATAACCAACAATCTTGTACGTATAATTGATGCTGCTATCTACATTCGTGTCCACGAACTGGTCAGTCCCTGTAAACCCTACTAACTTATCGTCTCTATACACTTCATATCCTAAGAAATCTTTTTTAAGATCCTTATCCATACTGAAGCTTAAGGTGTTTGATTTAGCAGTAGCGTTAGGCGTGATATTAACCTTTATCGCAACATTCTTATCTGCTATTCCTGTTCCCTCATAATGAACCACTGAATTGTTTAAATACCAGAGCTTTTTCGGTGCTGGGTATTTAGCTAACTTCTCTTTCGTTTCAGGATTCACAGTGAAGCCATGTCTGGTAAAATAGCTACTTAAGTCTAACCCCAGCACTTCAGAGGAGAACTCCACCAAATACTGCTGCTTGGAATTGTCGCCGTTCGGAAGGGAGACCTTCCGCTCGCGGTACAGCTTGGTCAGTTCTGTCCAGTAACCCGGATGCGCCAATTCTAACTGCCAATAGGCACCGAGCTGTGCAAATAAGCCCTGCTGATTCATAACCACTTTATTTTCTTCGATTACATATTTATAAATATCACTTTCAAAAGGAATACGAGTATCCATCGAGTCCGCATAGACTGACATCAGCATAGACACCATATTATTCGTTACTTCACCATATTCTCGTTCACCCATCGCCAAGCGATGCCCTATTTCATGATTCAATCCCCAGCCTGGATAGACTTTGTTAAAATCACCTAACATCGTCCCTACGGTCCCAATTTGTATCCCGGTATGATCTCCCGCTGCATACATCGCACCATAAGGCTGCATCAATCGGATGTTCTCACGAATTAGCTTCGCATCATGAATCACACTACTGCCATCCAAGCCATAGAAGTCAAAGATCGTCTTCATCCAAGTATCATAGCCGGTGACGGTACCCAGCGGGTCATTTCCTTGCGTAATAAACTTGTTATAAGCTTCTGTCGCAGTTCCTGTGAAAATAACATGATCGCTGACCATTTCCACCACATCGATGAGCTCGCGATCTTGAACATTTGGATGCGCTGCCTTATCTTCATCTAATTTTTGTTTATAGGTGGTTAAGAAGGCTTTAAATTGTTCAGGATCTGTAGTCCTGGTCATCATAGGGATCTTGGTAAGCCCCTCGAACCGGATCATAGGTGCTTTACCTTGTTCCTCTGCTGTATATGGATTGACGATATACACTGTACCGCCTTTAGTCACTTCATGTGCATAATAACTATTCGTAGCAAATTCAGGAACGGTTATAATATTCTTACCTGGACGCAATTGCACACCTCTAGCCCAAACATTCCAAGCGGCCTCTTGTTGAGAAAAGACTAAAAAAGGTAGTTTATCGCTCGAAGCTGCGTCCACATAAACGTTGATCGTATCTCCAGGCATTGCAACGAGACCTGTAGGCTGGTTGTTCGTACCGAAACCAATTCTCAGGTTTTCCTGCGCATGCTTTTTCATATCTCCACGTTGTTCCGCCTCAATGATGGTGCCTTCAGTTTGAACTTCACCATTCACTAGCTTCTTAGCTAAATCCAAAGAATCTTTCAGGATTGGATAGAGCGGATGTACTTTTGCCGCTTCTTCTAATTCATTGATTGCTTCGACGCTATTATAAGCAGGAACAACCGCACTCATCGTGCCATCTGTGAAAATACCATTTACAGCTTCGCTTACTTTATCCTCTGTATAAAATCTAAATTCAGCCGCAAAAGGTCTGTTGATATTGGCTTTTGTGAACTTGAATTTCAATCTTTTAAACTTCGTAGGTTCGAATTTAAACTCCAGAAAATCATTCGTACTAGTCGCGGTTCCGCTAGATACGAGCTGGAAGGTTTCTCCCTTACTTGTTTCTGATGCATAAATTTCAAAAGCCTCTGGGAAGCCTTTGCGGTTATCTCTAGCCAGGAAAGCCACTCTATCTAGTATTTTCGCTTGCGCTAACTCAAACACAACTTCATTCGTGAAGCTGTCATCATTGTTTTTGTTCGTTTCCCAGTGTGTATTCGGCTGGTCATCGAGCATGTATTCCGGTTTCGTACCTGGATAGCTCCCACCGTTCACCGTTACTTTTGATACATTAGAGTTAGGCATTCTATAAGCTTCGCTATAGGCATTTTCATATGCTGTACCATAGCCTTTTAGCTTCGAAACCTTAGCCGCTGTTGCCTCTATTTGATGATTCTCCAGAAGTACTTTTGCATTCTCTATATCTGCTTGAAACTGCGCGTACAGTGGATGTGTCTGCACTTCTTGTTCTAAAGTCGTTAATTTCTCCACCGTATTAAATGCTGCGCTAACTTGACTCAAGGTATCATCTGTAAATAAATTTTTCATTTTAGCGGATACGGTATCTTCTTTGTAAAAAGAAAACTCAGCTGCACTCGCCCAATCTTGGTTAGCTTTTTTGAAGACAAATTTAAGTCTCTTGAAGGCTGTGGGTGCAAACTCAATCTCTACTACGTCACCTGCTCCGCCTTTATATTCTCCAGAGGATACTAGCGTATAATCGCCTGCATCCGTAGTTGAACCATAAATATCAAATTCCTGAGCAAACCCCTTCCCCTTTGCACTGGATTGTCTTGCAGCATATACGATTCTATTTAATTCAGTGGACTCATTGAAAACAAAGACAACCTCATTCGTAAACGTTGAACTATTCGGTTTACCCGTTTCCCAATGCGTACTCATATCGCCATCCATAGCCTTAGCTATAGGTGAACCTGAGTAGTTACCACCGTTATTGGTAATGGATTTAATATTCGCAGGATTCATTCTAAAAACATCATTATAAGCGCCTAGGATAGCCTTGCCGTACAGATCAAACGGAATAACTGACGCATTGCTTAATAGGTCAGCCTTGCTTTGTACTACAGTGTTTACTACACTTACCTTGCTTACATCACTTGCTAAAGCATAACCTGCCTCACTCGAAAAACTAGCTAACATGGCTGCTGATGTAGCGATCGCAATCATTTTTTTCATCTTTTCTACCCCCCAGATGTAATATGAATCTCTTCCGTGCCTAAAAATAGGCACAAAAAAAACTACCCCAAAAGAGTAGCTTGATTGCGTATAAAGTCGCATAAAAACTAAGACTTAATTTTTATTAAACTTTAACAAAAAGCGTAATACACTCTTTGGCAGCTGGCTGACAATAGTTATGATAACCTTAGTCCCTATAGCTTTGCGTCCCTACATTTCCATAGGTTTGCCTATGAAGTTTCGAATACATTACAAAGAGTAACATAACGCTACATCTGATCGCATGATTAATTGGTATGAAATCCGAATAGGTAATTGCAATTACTTTTTATATCGTGATAGATATTCTTTATCGAGTATCCCGAAAGAGAGAGGAAACTTTAGGACTGGAGGTCTACTTAACTCCCCGCACCAAACAAACGCCGGAACCAATTCCACACATCGCCCGTGATGGGAATTAACCCGAAGCCATGCTCGCCAACTGCGATTAGACCATATGCCCATTGGCCAATAGCTACTGCTCCCCCAGCAATCCGTCCTATGGCTACCGCCCCAAATGCCGTATCACCTATGGCGACAGCTCCCAACGCTTTTTCGGCTATCGCGATCGCTCCTACAGCCACTCCTGCAATGGCAATCGCCCCAGCTGCGAAGCCAAGCCAGCTAATTGCTATCGCTCCAAGGGCTAACCACATTCCTAGTGATATTGCACCCACGGATAGAACCCCTACGCTTATCGCACCTATGGAAATCAAGCCTACAGCTACATCTCCAATAGCAATTAATCCAACAGCTGTCTTCACTTGTGGCTTGCTTCCGTGACCATACCCCTGACCTGAGTATCGACCCAAATTGCTGCGAATACTTACCACCGGAAATGATGGAGACGGCCATTGATAATCAATTTCTCGTCCACCTAACCCTCTAGAATCCGCCCAGTGTGTGATGTACTTATGCCATTTCATATCCATCCCGTCCCCCTTCTCAATTACCTTAATTATACAACCCCGGGGGTTGGCTGTACTCAGACTCTGACCTGAAATTCATCTCATCCTCTAGACGGAGTTATACTCATTAGGATCACTGTTTGGGAATAGGATCAGGCTTTCCAAATAAATATCCCTGAAACAACTGATAGCCACTCTGCTTAAGCCATTCAAAGTCCTCTCTAAACTCCACACCTTCTGCTAAAGGAATGGATTGGATTTCTAAAGCTTTTTCTAAAAATTGTTTAGCTATTTTCTGTTTGTTCAGATCGCTGGACACACCCTGAACATATTTCATATCCAGCTTCATGTAATGGGGTTTAAGCTCCAACAACATCTCGATCGTGCTGAAGCCCTCGCCAACATCATCTAAAGCGTATTCAAATCCCCGATCCTTGTAATATGTCAAAATAGCTTTCAAATGAGCGAGATCATCCACTTTCTCCGTCTCAACAACTTCAAAGACAAAAAGAGAGGGATCGACGCCTAATTGATTGGCCAGTTCAACGGTTGATCTTAAGCAGAACTCTGGCGCGTAGATCGACGTTGGGATAAAATTAATAAACGTTTTTTTATTTAAGGGTGCAGCATATTTTACAGCAGTCATTCTACATAACCGGTCTAAAGCATATAAACGCCCACGATTCCGTGCCGCCGCAAAAATCTCATTAGGATAGATAAGGGACCCATCTTCTTTTTTAAATCTGGATAGGAGCTCGTATGCAAAAATCTCTTCCCGTACGTTCACAATCGGTTGGAAGTGACAAGTAACTAAGCCCTTAGTTATAACCTCATCAATCCACTCCATATCAAGTACAGTGGGTAATTCGGATAGAGGTCTCCATGTTTGGTCATCTATACGGAATTCAAACTGCTCCGACTCCATATGGTCATTACAGAAATCTAGAAAATCCCGCACCCCAGCCTCCTTGATCGTAATCACATTTTCTTCTACCTTATGTATCGTATTACTTCTACTCAAGTGATGAATAACCTCAGGTAAAATCCTTAGATTAAGCTCACCATGAGCCTTGATTTCAAAATTCAACTCTCTTACTACACAATGATTACATGCCACATTCATAACCCCTTTAATAATCAATTCTCTGAAAAAGATCCCGGAACTGCTCTTCTCAATCGAAATCCGTATACTCTAGTAAATACGTCGGGTCTAACACGGTGATCTGCTGATGTTGAATATCAATAATCTTTTGCTCTTGCAGATCTTTAAGCACAAGGGTAGCCGTCTCCCTTAACGTTCCGATCATATCCGCGAACTGCTGATGGGTCAATCGAAGATCAATCCTCTGTTTGCCTTGCTCCTCTACTCCGAATCTTTGGTATAGTCTTCTTAGTGTAAATATCGCACGCGCTCTCGCATCATGAAATTTCATTTCATGTAATAACCGATTCGATAAAAATAAACGGTCCATTTGCAGCAGCATCAATTGCTCCTTAATCAACGGGTAATCGGCAAGCATCTGCTCAAAAGGCTCACGTTTAATCTCAAATAATACTGTATCATTCATAGCCACCGCAGACAGCACTCTTATATTGGAGGGATGGATCACTTCCAGATCGCCAAAGAAATCGCCTTTTCCAAAAAGATCTACGGTATGCTCTTTCCCTTTCGTGGTAGCGTACACCCTTATAATCCCCGAATAGATAATGTAGGCATGATCCCCCGGATCTGATTCTGCAAACACCAGGGTCCCCTTAGAATATGCCTTATAAGTGAATAATCCTGAGACCGCCTCGGTCTTCTCCGAGGGTAAACCCTGAAAAAAGCGAGTGCCAGTCCAAAAAGAAGCTTCCATCTCATTATTCCTTTCTAACACATTCCATAGTTTTGTATGCCAACATACTGATAATAAATCATCATCCTGTTATATTCTATCGTAACGTTGTCACATAGGCTCGATGCCAATACGAATTAAAAAGGAGATCCATTGATGAGATATAATTTTGACGGAAAAGGGCTTACCGAAACGCCAGAAGTCGTGTTTGAGAGCAATCCTCTACTAGAACTGAGCATGTACAACAACCATCTTAAAGAAATCCCTGACCAGCTCTTCCCTCATGACGAATTAGAGGTACTTAATTATGCGGGTAATGAAATCGAACAGTTATCCGAGAACATCGGTCGCTTAGTTCACCTAAGAATGTTGGATTTAGGCCATAATCGACTAAAGGTGTTGCCGGAAAGCATAGGAGGACTACGGGGGTTGGATTCTTTTCTATACCTAAGTAATAATCAGTTCGAACAGCTGCCGGAGCAGCTTTGTAATCTCCAGAAACTCAAGTATCTGAACGTAACAGATAATCATCTCAAGCAATTGCCTACCCGTATAGGCGAAATGAGCAGTCTAATTGAATTGCGGCTTTATTATAATCAGCTAGAACGTCTACCTGATTCGATCACACAAATAAAAGGGTTAAGAGAGATTCATCTTTACGGTAATCAACTGGTCGTATTGCCAGAGCATTTGGGTGCTTTAGAAGAACTGCGGATACTCGATATGAGTGATAATCGAATCACTGAACTGCCCTCATCCATCGGTAAACTAAGCAAGTTAAGAAGACTTAACCTTCGAAAAAATAAACTGAATAAGCTGCCTGAGGAAATAGGTCAATTAAGCAGCCTTGTTGAGCTTGATTTAAGAGATAATAACCTGCAAGAAATCCCGAATTCCCTTTTACAGCTTGAACGATTAGAGAAACTGGATCTCAGATGGAATCACAGCTTGAAGGGAACAGATATTTTAGAGCAATTAGAGCAAAGAGGATGTATCGTTTATAAATAACAAAAAAGCCCCCGGTTAAAGAAGCTTTTCATTCAAATCTATGCTATGCGTGACGCGGTTTCTCCCCTGTTCTTTAGAGGCATAGAGCGCTTGATCAGCTTTTTGCAGAAGGGTGGTTTCTGAATCAGCTGGAATAAATGTAGCTATACCAATACTCACCGTAATCCGGCCCATTTCCCAAGTTGAATACGCGATAGATTGCCGTAAATTCTCAGCTATAGTCTTTGACTCCGAGATGTCTGTATTAGGTAAAAGAAGTATGAATTCCTCACCGCCATATCTAACCGCCATATCCTCTTTACGAGATTGCAGTTTCAAGATACTCGCCATTTTCTCCAGTACATAGTCACCTGTCTGATGCCCATAGGTGTCGTTCACTTTTTTAAAATGATCAATATCTATAATACACAGCGAAAATGCTGCTTGAACTTGGCCATACCCTACAATCTGCTCTTCCAGCTTCTCTTGAAGAAACCTTCTATTCTTCAGCCCAGTCAGCTTATCTGTATTAGATAATTCTACTAAAACGGCATTCATCTCCAGCAGCTCGGCTTGTTTCTGTTCAATTTCTAAATGAATTCGCTTGAGCTCGGCAAGCGCCTGATCCTTTTCCCAGTAAGCTACTTCTATTTGCTTCTTGGCTGACCGAAGCTCCAGCTCATAGTCAATGCGTTTTCCCATCTGTACCAGGATACAATCAATGACCTCTACACCTTCACACTCAAGGCGTCTGCCATTTAACAAGTAAGGGACGGCTTGTCCCTTGCTGTCCTTCAAATTGATAAATAGCTCTTCTACGTGTCCATTCAGATTGATAAAAGGATAGAAGTATGAATGAAAAATAAGCTTGTTTGCCGTAGACATGATAGATTCAAAATGCTTATGCACCAAATCAACCTGCTTATACCCCATACGGTCCAAGAACGTCTGATTTACATCCTTGATTATTCCTTCATGAGTAATAGAAACATAGCCACAAGGCGCATATCTTAATCGGTCATCCATGATCTAAATATCCTTTCAACACAGCATAATCTAGCTTACGTAAGATATTCATTAATTAAAGTGATGGTCTCCTCAGGATGGCTTATATGCGGGTAATGCCCTTTAGCCTCCATTAACCGGAAGGTGCTATTATTCAAGTGTTTATGTAGATATTCTCCAGCCGCTATAGGTACGATACTGTCATCCGAGCATTGTAGAATAAGTGTAGGGATTGTAGCCTTAGGTAGATCTTCCCTATGATCTGAAAAGAACGTAACTTCTGCAAATTCCCTTGCAATAACAGGATCTGCCGAGATAAAGCTGCGCTCCAGCTCTTTCGTTAACATCGGGTCAGGGTTGTTCATAGCAAGAGGTGCCATAAAGCTAGCCCAGCCAGCGAAATTCATCTCCATCATCTCCAGAAGCTCAGTAATATCGCTCTTCTCGAAGCCTCCGAAATAAGTATCCCCCTCATTTAAATAACATGAAGAAGGACCAATCATAATCATTTTATCAAAATAATCCGGCCGCTCAATCGAAGCAAGCATCCCGATCATAGAACTAATCGAATGACCTATAAAAATAATATCTTTGAGTTCCAACGTTTCGATGACATCCAATACATCCTGTACATAGCCGTGGAGCGTGTGATATTTATCTGTTGTATATGCACTTAAATCTGAGTTACCTGAACCTACATAATCAAATAGAACGATTCGATATTTCTTCTCAAAAGAAGGCGTGATAAACTGCCACATGCTCTGGTCACACCCAAATCCATGTGCAAAAAGGATGGTTCTTTCTCCTTCTCCAATCACTTTTACATGATTCCGCGCCTTAACATCGTTCATTTCATATAACTCCCTCTATAGTTAGCATTCTCTCTATTTTGAAGGGTTAACCTGGAAATATCAAGAGCATAAAAAACTCCGCTAGAGTAATCTCTAGCGGAGTTTTTATGATATCTAATTTTAGAATGCTGAAGTCCATCCCGCATCGGCAGCGAGGACTGCTCCGTTTACAAAGCTGGAATCATCTGAAGCCAGGAATAACGCAACTTGTGCGATTTCTTCAGGTGAACCTACACGAGGAATTACAGCCTGTGTTAGTTGAGTGCGGCTCATGCCGAACTCATTAATATTTTTCATAGAAGCACTAATGTTAGTGGCAGTAGCTCCTGGTGCGATGGCATTACAACGAATGCCTTTGTTGGCATACATAAAAGCTGTATTTTTCGTCAAGCCTACTACTGCATGTTTGGAGGCAGTATAAGTTGCTCCAGCATGAGCACCACTTACGCCACCGGTAGAAGCGGTATTCACAATAACGCCCTTTCCTTTTTCGAGGAAAATAGGTAGCGCTTTACGTGTAGACCGCATTACACTTTTGGTATTGATGTCAAAGATAAGATCCCATCTCTCATCATTAATATCACCAACTGGCTCAAAGCCGTCCATAATACCCGCATTATTCACTAGTATATCTAGCGTTCCATATTCATTTACTGCGGTATCAATCATGTTATTGATATCTTCGACTAGAGCAACATTTACTTTCAACGCCTTAGCTACTCCACCATTACTAACGATTCCTGCTGCGACTTGTTCCGCACCTTCGAGGTTAAGATCGGCTACTATTACTTTAGCACCTTCTTTAGCGTACAACTCTGCGATAGATTTCCCCATACCCGAGGCTGCTCCGGTAACAACTGCAACTCTGTCTTGAAGTTTCATGTTGGAAGTCTCCTTTACGTTTATCTATAATGTAAGTATTAATACAAGCAAAAACGCCTTCGGCGTCCTTAATGGGACGGTAAGCGTATATGCGAGAAATATAAGGATAAAGTATAGCGTGAAACTTATACTTCCTTATATTTTATAAAATCTCTAAATCACTTAAAATTTATTCTACTCAAGTTTAATCTTCTGCAATTTAACTATCAATATACAAATGAGACATCAAATGTTCATAAATATATATAACTTGGAATTGTGTTGAAATAGGAATAGAAAATAGACAGTTAGGTGGTCTTCTGTTGCTTAAAAATCGAAGAACGAGTAAATCGAAGAAAGAACTAAAAAATGCATTGATATTACTCATGGAAAAAAAGAATTTCCGCACCATTACGATAACCGATATTGTTACCCTAGCCGATTTAAACCGTGGAACCTTCTATAAGCATTATCAAACCAAAGAAGAACTTCTGAATGAGCTGATTGATGATGTGCTGGAGGATTTAGTTAAGGCTTATAAAGATCCCTATCTCCATACAGATAAATTCATGTTGAGTGAGCTTACTACCTCTAGCATCAAAATTTTTGAGCATGTCGTTTCCTACTCTAATTTTTATACCATCATTGTAAATTCCAATGTTCTGCCCGGGTTTCAAAATAAGATTTGTGACATCTTAAAGGAGCTAACCAAGCAGGACTTAGTCGCGGTTAATAATACTAATAACAATATAAATATCGAATTATTTTCTAGCTATACGGCCTATGCTCTATTTGGATTAATCATGGAATGGGTAAAGGGAGGGTTCAAATATACTGCGAACCATATGGCAGAGCAGCTGATTCAAATTCTGTCTTTTAATTCACACAATGTAGTTATCAACACTTCTAATAAACCGATTGAGTTGGGTTCCACCCCAGTGAATAGAAACTAGATTACTTCTAACAACCTCCAGAACGGTCAGTCTCATTTATGCTGAAGATAGATACAGCGTTGAACCTCATAGAGGAAAAATTTACGCCAAAAGCACGGTGGGCGAATCCACCACCTTTTACGTTCATCTTTCGTAACTAAAAGTAAAAAAAGACTCAATCCCTGTTATCACTAGGATTTGAGTCTTTTTAATATGCTGATTTCATTTACTATACTTCGCCCCAATAGACCTCGGTCTCATATTCAAAAAACACTTTATCATCCTGTTTATTTCGTTCAAATAGGTTCCTCAGCTCCGTCATCATATTCTCGTAACGTGGATCTCCGGGGGCCGGAATGTAGGAAGATGATCTCGCCCGTCCGCTTAATCCCTCGAAATCAAACACCTGCTGATTGCTAAAGTGCGCTACTTGCATCTGCCCTGCCTTAAAAAAGGAGCTGAGGATTTCAGGGGTAATATTCTTATGATTAACTTGAGTGTAGTCGGTGCCGAAGGTTTGCACGAGCTGCTCATATTCCTCCAGAAATGGGGTACCGTAAGTACGCCGAGAATTCCATATCAGAACTGCCTTTCCACCCGGTTTAAGAATCCGCTTGAATTCCAATTGCGCTGCATCCCTATCAAACCAGTGAAACGCCTGGGCACACACGATAAAGTCTACAGACTGGTCTGGCAATTCTGTCTTCTCGGCAGACCCAGGCAATGCGCGGAAATGGTTATCCTTTGCGAACTTCTCCTCCGCAGCTGTACGCATTTCCGGATTTGGTTCAACGGCAGTCACGCGACACCCGCGCTCCAGAAGCAGTGCTGAGAATATTCCTGTTCCTGCGCCAATATCCGCAATATCACAATTCGATTTTAGCCCAATCGTATTGTATAAATAATCAATGGCTTCTTTAGGATAACTCGGGCGATATTTCACATACGAATCTACCCGATTTGAGAACCGTTCTTTGTTATTCATCCAAATACTCTCCCTTAGCTTTTAGGTTCGTACTCACTTAATTTGCCTTGATAGATCAGCTTCAGCCGATCGCTTTGCCGAAAATCATCTGGCGTTACGAGCGCAGGCAGCTTGTTCCATAGCTTAATGCCGGACCTCTCCAGAATTTCCGCTACAAATTGTGAGCAGAAATAAGAGTTGCTGAATTCAACAGGTTCCTTCAGAGCGATACCAATCACACCGAGAATATTATAGAGATACTTTTGCCGGCTTCGGATAAAGACTTTGAGTACCCGCTCCATTTTCTCCACTTCACGGGCTGTAACTTGAAGTTCATATAGAACACACGTCGTATTTGGATATTTGCTGAATGTGCCTGTCTTAATATCTTCCTTCACGAATCCTCCGTTTAGAGGGTTGCTCGGGTGCTTTCTGCCAAAGCTATATAACTCGGAAAGCTCCCGATTAAAGGAGATCGAGGCATGATTATAAGGAGCTCTCGTGTAGCCTTGAATAAGCTTCGTAAAGAGCGTTCCGGTATTCGTAAGCAAGATAAAGACCGATGGATCATCTGCCATTTACAATTTTCCCCTTATCAAGATTGAACGTTTCCTTCATAATAACATATGAACCCATTAATGGAATCTACTCTACGACAAGTTGGTGATTAGCTATCGACCGCTCTCTATTAACAGTAATCCTGATTTTTGCGGCCTTATCGGCCATTCACTTGATGTATGTAGTTATAGGCAAATTACAGCCCAGTAAAGACTATACAGGGATCGGCTTCCGCATCAAAACCTGGTGGGGAATGCTTTTTATCTTTTGTTTGGCTACTCTCTTTAATCCAGTCGTCTCACTACTGGCGCTAATGGTGCTGACCTTCTTCGCACTCAAAGAATATTTCTCCATGATAAAGTCGCGAAAATCCGACCGCAGACTATTTCTGTGGGCGTACTTATCTATTCCTCTACAGTTCTACTGGATTTATATCGAGTGGTACGGGATGTTTATTGTGTTTATTCCGGTCTATGTATTCTTACTCCTACCGCTCCCTAGATTGATCAATAAAGGAACAGTCGGTTTTCTACGCAGCGTTAGTTCAACGCAATGGGGACTTATGCTAATGGTTTTCGGACTTAGTCACTTAGCCTATTTTCAATTTGCTACACCGGAGTATGGGGCGGGGCTTGTATTATTCCTAGTAGTGCTGACACAGCTGAATGACGTGATCCACTATCTGGCATCCCTCTATCTGGGAAAGCGCAAAGTGGTTCCAACCGCCAACCCGTTTTTGACCTGGGAAGGTTTTGCCTGTGCATTTGTCGTAACAACCGGAGTTTCCTATTTGATCTATCCCTACCTGACGCCGCTCAACCCGATCTTCGGTTTCCTGTCAGGCATGCTAATCAGTTTGAGCGGCTTCTTGGGTAGCTTAACGGTTTCCGTGCTGAAGCGAGATTTGCTCATCGGTGATGGCGATAAATTCGTAGCTTTAAAAGAAAGCTATTTAAGCCGTGTGGATAGCTTGACCTACACCTCGCCGGTCTTTTTCCATGTCATCCGTTATTTCTTCGATTTCATGTAAATTAGTTTTCTACAACGATTTTGGTCGCTTGGCCGATAGGTTCTCCACTGCCTTGCTCCTTAGAATTAATCGTTGCGATAAGATCAATCACTCAGACGTTCCATAAATGATCTTGGAGCGTCTTTGTCATGTCCTCTTGCTGGCTGGCAAACTGCTTAAATCTATGTCCGTTCGCTCCAGAAGGATGAGGAAATCCCCATAAACAGCGGTGATCATCGAGCTTACCCTCAGATACCATAAGCTGAAGCATTTCCTCCACCGTTTTTCCTAAGGGAATAATTAAAGCTTGGCTCAGGATGCCCAGCTCCTGCTCTAACGACAATAGCGCACATTCACTAAGGAACGGATCTGAACGTAGCTTAGGATATGCCCCATTATAATTTTTCTTCTCTACGAATACAGGAAAACGCAATAAAGAGGTGGTATGCAGGTTTGTTTGCTGCTTCTGAAACAATTGGTCACAAGAGGTAAGGTTCAAGTACTGATGAAGCCCAAGTGTATCTAGCATGTGAATTAACGTACTCCTCATGGAGCCTGCGAATCTCGCCGCTTCTTTTGCTTTTCTGCATACCTCTTCATCTGAAAGCCCGGCTTTCAACCCAATGACTGCTTCTTGTATGGCTATTCTCATTTGTGTAAAACCGGGTGTTAGTCCGATAATAATCACCTTTACAGATGGATTAATGTATTCATTGTGCGGTGCATAGTACATTTCAAGCTTCCCGCTTCGCTTCATTAGAAGCTTATCCACCTGCAGATCATCTTTCGATAGCACGGTCCCCTTCGGAAGAGAGAGCATCGCTGCTTTATACTGTTGTAAATGGTTAGAGATGAGCATGTCATCCACCTCTCATGTCCCTATAATGATCCACTCACGAGACGCCCTTCGAACCATACCGCTTGACGGTCCGCTCTTCTTGCTACTGCTTCGGCCGAGCAGCTCGCATGCAGCAGCACAAAGCTTGCAGTGTCTCCTACCTTTGGCCACACCTGTTCACCTTTTAGTCCAAGCGGCGTTATCCCTCCCGTTATGAATCCTAGGGATTGCGATAATGACCGTTCATCACTACACCCATATAACTCTGCGTAACGTCCTACCTTCTCCAATTGATCCCCATTTCCAAAAGGTGACCAGTGATCCGTAAGGCTATCTGTTGCCAGTTTCACTTGTACACCTTGGCTTTGCAGCATTGGTAGTGGCATCATCATTCTGCCAATAGGTACTGTGGATGCAATCCCCATACCAAGTGATGCCATTCGTGCAGCCATTTCTTCTGCTTCCTGCTGCGATGCACCTGCGAACCAGAATGCGTGGCTAACGGTCACTTTGCCCTGCAAGCCAGCTTCTTCTGTGAGATCAGCCAAACGCGACAACGTCTGCTTTCCTGCTTCTTTTCCATCATGTAAGTGAAGATCAATGCCAGCATTATTCATTACCGCTAGCTCTACCATGGTCTGGAGTGACTTCTCGATATCTCCATCCACTGAGTATGGATCGACACCACCTACATAGGTTGCCCCCTCTGCTAGGGATTGTTTTACTAATTCAACAGAATTAGAGCGAAGCAGACCATGCTGCGGAAAGGCTACAATTTCAGATGAAATTTTGCCGGAGAAGGTATCCAATGCTTGCAGGGTTGCCTCTAAACGCTTCAGACCGCTGACAGGCTCAATATTACAATGACTACGCACATGTGTGGCACCGAAACGCTGTATAAGCGTCAAGATGCTCTCCGCTTGTTGTCTCGCCATAGGCAGCAGCTTAGGCAATAATACCTTCTCTTCCTCAATGCGTTCAAAGACACCGGCAGCAGGCTTTACCGCTTTCCATGGTCCAGCGAAATATGTTTTGTCTAAATGGATATGTGCCTCCTCAAAGGAAGGAAGCATCAATAACCCTTTGCAGTCATATTTAGGTAGATGACTCCGAAGCTCTACGTCCGCTCCAACCACTTCTGAAATGTTATCCCCGTCAATTCGGATATGACAAACCTTCGTATCTGTACCAACCACTTGTCCATCCTCAATAACATAACCCTGCTCTAATCTTATATTGGTTAACCAGTAAGAAGCATTCAACATGCTACCCCATCCTTTTCTCAACGATTTAATATAGGTGCGAACCACTTTATCCTAAATGGTACCATAGCCCTTCCTATATAAAAAATGTTTGAAAGGTTTTTAGCATAAGACTATATCGTAAATATCCCAACTTCTAACTTTAAAAATACAGATAACTCGCTGAGTTCTCTTAGTTTGGTCGTCATCTCATCGATAGTCGCAAGTTGCTCCTCCGTGGAAGCCGCTACTTCCTGTGAGGACGATGCCGACTGATCAATGAGTTGCGAAGATTGCACTAGAGCCTTCAATGATTGATGTGACATTGTAGACAACTCACCAAATATGCCTTGAATGCGCAGCGTGCTTTGGGTTGTTAGATCAACCTTCTGAACGATTTCCTCCAGAGATTGTTGCCCTTGTAATACTAAATCATTCTGTTGATTGACCACTTGTTGACTCGATTCCATCGTTTTGACCGCTGCATTCGTATCCGCTTGAATTGCGCCAACAAGCTCGGCAATCTGCTCGGCTGCTCTTTCGGAACCTTCAGCAAGCTTACGGATCTCTCCTGCAACTACTGCAAAACCTTTCCCTTGCTCTCCAGCGCGGGCCGCTTCAATGGCTGCATTTAGCGCGAGTAGATTCGTCTGACTAGCCAATTCGGAAATCACGTTAATGATCTCACCGATTTGGCTGGATCGGCTGTTCAGCTGTGCAATGGTTTCTGTTGAACGCTCAATGGAACTAACCATAGTTTCCAAGTGATCTACAGATGCCCGGTTTGCACGCTGGCCAGTTTGCACCGCTTTTATTAAATGATTGGAATCGTGAACTGTCTTTACCGTTTCCTGCATAATTTCCTCAGAGATTTCCCCTGTCCGTTCCATCATCGTGAGTACTTGCCGCACATGTTCTGCTTGCTCCGTCGACCTCACAGCCATATCCGTAATAATCGTGGTAATTTGCTTGGATGTCTCATTTGTCTGCTCTGCTGAAACTTGAAGTATTTCTGCATTTTCATTCAGATGATTGGCCTGTGAAGTGACATTCCCGACGATGGCCCTAATGTTATCCAGAAACTGATTCATGGAATACGCCAACATCCCAATCTCATCATTACGCTTCATGTCCAGCTTCTTAGTCAGATCGCCTCCGTGTTCAACAAGCTCCATTACATGCTCATTGATTCTTCGCAGCGGTCGTACAATAAGTCGGGTTAAGATAATGAAGAGTAAGACAATAAAAATAATCAAAGCGATAACAAAACCGCCAATAATTAAATATTGGTTGTTCATCATTGGCTCCAAGATCTGTTTTACAGGCATCACCAGCACTAGCTTGTAATCTGTATCGCCGATCCTTGTAAAAGCATAAACATTCTTCGAGTCTTCCGTACCACTAGTTCCCGTAGATTGTGCTATGACCTGACCAACCTTTTGCAACTGTATGTCCGGTTCATCAAATATAGCTTTACCTATATCTTGCTTAGGGTTCTGGCTTGCTACATATCGACCAGCTTTATCTATGACAAAATAATAACCTGCATCCTCCTCACTCATTTCAGCCAAGCTCTTCTCGAAATCATTCGACAATCGACTATTCAGTTTAGTAGAAGTAAGCTCCACCTTATAGTTAAGCTTTTGTTCAACTTCATGACTGAGAATTTCATTAAACTTAGAAAATGTGTACATACATAGACCTGCAAAAATCAACACCATGTATACTACAGAAACGGTCATAACGATGGTTCGAACGGTTTTCTTCTTCAATGTCTGAATTCCCTTCCAATCTAGTGACTTCATGTCATCCATAGCTACAGATTAATCTGACCGTGATGTTTGACGCTGGACCTAGCTTCTCCAATGCGACTAGCTTCATTGTTCAGTAGCTCATCCACTCGCTGGCTCTTCAGCCCCCTTCTAGGAATCTCCTTTAAGACCTCTTCCAGTCCGGTGATCATGTTCAGCGGTGCTTCTCGATCTGCCCCCGGTGTATCACCATTGTCGTGCAGAACGATGATAGAACCGGGTTTTATCTTTTCCAATAAGTCATGCTTTATTTGGGCTGCGCTAACAGACGCCTTCCAGTCTCCCACCATTACAGACCACAACACTACCCGATAAGAACGTCTAAGAAAGACAAGATCGCCTAGATTAAGGAGCCCCCATGGTGGTCGATACAAGATAGGCCGCTCTCCTGTAATCCGCTCGACAATATCAGCTGTTCGATCTACTTGCTTCCGTCTATTCGTCCATGGAGAGTAAATCCAGTTAGGCGTATGTGTATAATTATGAATGCCGATCTGATGTCCTTCACAGTGCATTCGCTGGATTAAATCCGGGTATTGCTCAGCCCTTTTGCCTAATACGAAGAAAGTTGCCTTAACGTCATGTTCATGCAGCAAGTCCAATAATTCAGGGGTATAGCATGGATCTGGTCCGTCATCGAAAGTAAAGGCAACTTCCTTCGCGGCATTTCCTCTGGATACAACACCCCATCCCAATATTCGAGTAATCACAAACGGAACAATCATATAAAGAATAATCGCATCTATAGCTAAAACAAGGAGCGTCCACATTAGGAAACCGCCTCTTTCCTTCGAGGAGCAAACCGCGCTTTCAAAGACTGCTTACTAAGCACGAGCATCTTAGGAGACAACTTCTCCGTGCTGTCCTCAACGCGATGTTTCCCCTCCGGATGCAGCATCCGAAGTAAGAACCGAAGATAGATTCCGAACCATCGCCGCTGCCATTTGGACTTGATAGGATGCTGCTCAAACCCTATTCCATGAATGATCCCCCGGTGAAGTAGCGTAATCCCCGTTAGCGCCTGCACTTTGCTTAGTTCTGGATTGCTATCTAGTTCACGACTAATCTCCTTCATGGCCTCGCGAAGCATACGTGCAGTTCGAATTCCGGCCCGATCAGCGCCCAGGGTACGCGTAAGCTGCACTACCTGACGATTATCCAGATGAAGTTCACCCACCCAATCTCCGGGAAGAATCTGATGTCCATCTTGGCAGACTATACTTTCACCGTGATACTTTAACACGACCAATTTACATATCCCGTATCTCCACACGGACTGACTGCGGAATTTGGTGACAATAGCAAATAGGTTCTCCCACATCATCCAAAGAGATTGCGAGAATAATTTTATAAATGAAACTGAGGCTACCATTAATCTTCCTTCTTTCGTGTAAAAGTTTATCTTCTAGCAAAATCTTTCACTAAACGTCGCGTATACCTGCCGATCATCTTTACTAAACTGTTGCCAAGATAAGCACCTATCCAAAGAGATACCGCGCCTAACAGCATGAACAGAAGTGAGGTGTTGAGTGTTTTATTTTCAATCCCGAATAACGATATAGAAGAGATATCGATGAAATACAAGATAGGTGACAACAAGAGAATAATAGGGGACAAATAAAAAAGAGTTGCACATATGAGACTGAGCATTCCAATTCCAAGTTGCAGCATCAACCCTATAATTGCTCTCCAGTTATGCTCATCGGACAGCTCCGCCTTAACCTTTTCCCATATGTTTCCTTGTTCTTGAGATCGAGTTGGAAGCGTCCGAACGGAGATATCCGTATAGACTTTCGTTCGAATTCGCTCATGCTGTAAAAAAGTCTCCGTAGAACGCAAAACATAATAAAGGATCGGAATCCCTACTATGGTGAAGGACATCGCGACCCCAAAAGTGATGCCTACCAAATAAAAGCAAAAGTAAAATAGCCCTGTGGCAAAAGTAATTAATAAGAAACAGAAATTCCTCACATGCTTCCGGATCATTTGACTCATATTCTCCTCTTCCTCTCTGCACTAAAAATTTGTTCATCTTCGTAAATCCTATGTTAGAGCTCCTGATGTAAAATCGACCAGTGCCATAATGTCATATGACAGTTATTTCATACAAAAAAGCACCTTTCGGCCTACTCCCACAAGGGAAAATAGACAACAAGGTGCTCGCTCTACAATTTCAGTTCATTCGGTTTTAGTTATTCCAAAGTGCCAAAGGCTTTCTCAACAGCCTCTTCGCGATTCCGTACACCCAGCTTAGCATAGATGGTAGAAGCGTAATTTCTCACCGTTCCATCAGACAAATACAATTTAGCTGCAATGGATTTATAACGCATGCCCTTTGACAGGCATTCTAGAATTTCCAGCTCGCGCGGGGTCAGCCCATACTCATTACTCTGCTCAGTCTGCGCTTCAGAAGTTGGATGCATCTCATAATGATCAATTAATACATTCGTAATAGCTGGTGTTATCATCTTCACACCCCGATGTACGAGACGTATCCCTTCGAATAGCTCCTGCGGTTCAGTAGACTTTAACAAGTAGCCATCTGCCCCGTTTTGCAGTGCTTCGACTGCCAAACCCGTTTCTTGAAAAGTAGTCAGGATCAGCACTCGTACCCCTGGCCACTTTTGCTTAATAAGCTTCGTTGCTTCCGCACCGTCCATGTCAGGCATATTTAAGTCCATCAGCACCACATGAGGCTGTTCCTGCTCACAGAAGCCTACTGCTTGTTCACCATTCTCAGCTAACCCAATGATCTCAAAATCGGGCTGCTGCTCTAAAATAATTCGCAGACTATCCCGGATATAAGGTTGATCATCGACCAGCAATAAGCGAATCATTTCCTCCTGTATCTCTTCAAGCCTTGGTAAACTACAGGTCACTAAGGTTCCTTCCCCTGGCTTAGAGTAGAGATACACTTGGCCTTGCAGGTTGGAAGCACGTTCCTTCATCGCGTTCACACCAAATCCTGCTTTTAAATCTTCAGTGCCTAATCCATTATCCTGCACTTCCAGTCGAATTAACTTCTCCTCGTAATGCAGGGTGATGACAATTTCACTGGCTTGACCATGACGAACAGCGTTGGTTATCGACTCTTGCAAACATCTATATAAGGTCATTTTAGCCTGCTTGGATATTGTATAAGCCTCTCCGAACGTTCTTAGACGAACCTGAACCTTCGAAAAGGTCTGGAAATCATCCACTAATTTCTGCAGGGACTGCATAAGCGTCAATGAATCCTGCGAAGAGCCCACATGGTGCAAATATTTACGCACATCATCCAAGCCATTGCGAGTTAGCTTTAATAAGGAATCTATCTTTTGCTCTCCTTCAGAGGTATTCACCTCAGTACGTAAAGTCTCCAGCCCCATAAGAATTGAAGTATAAGAATGCCCTACAGTGTCATGCAAATCTTTGGACAACCGATCTCGTTCTTCCAGAAGTGTCATACGCTCGACTTGTGAGATATACTGCTCCAAGACCGCATTCTGATCCTTAATGATTCCGCTCTGCTTGTGATTAACCATTAGTAAATGAAAGGCGAAGCCAAGTGTATACACCAAACCAATGTTCAAGATCATCGATACAGCATCCACTTGCTGCGACAACCTAGACAACAGAATTGGAATCAAAATAACCGTAATCGGTGCTGACCAACGATAGGACTTCTGTGCACTATTGCTGGCAATCATAAAAGCAGTAGGTAAAAAAGTTACATAGGATTCCGGAAATAGTGCAGCCAAATATAAGCATAGACCACCCGAAATAAGGATCTCTGCAATCAGATAATATTTATAATGCAGCTGCAAACAAAACCAAGGTACTGAAAAAGCGATCAGACCCCAAACAAACGCGATCCAGAAAGGAATCGTAAACTCGTCCGAAAGATAACACATGGTGATCAATAAAGAAGTAGAAAAACAAATCCGAATCAGGAGGACGAGCCAATCGTACCAGAACCACTGTTTGACCAGATTAAACAAGACATTTCCCCCTATAAATTCTGCTGACTAGACCCTTATTATAGTGTAACCCCCTGAGGCCTTACTAGTTACAAAAGGTCATGAGATGGGATGACATTTATGCTAGGGGTGTAATTACAGAATAGAAAAAAAGATACCATCCCTTTAGGGGCAGCATCCCTTGATCAATCCTAATCGATTTCTGGAATTAAAACTTAATTCGTGAAAATCCATTGTCTGTCATTACATACCCCACGCCATTGCCTACATAGTTGAAATTAAAATCATCCTTCAGCTTAAAAGCATAATCTACTGCGAGCGTTTTAGGATTTAAAACATATGTGGCGGAACCTGGGAAGCCAAGCTCAATATTACCATCCTGTAATCGGTCCAACGATATAAAAAATTCTGTCACATCTTTAAGAGCTACCGACTTAACCAATCCTTTGACATTATATAGAGACAGCTTGCCATTGGCATAAACCCCATAAACATCACCAAGTGAGGATACGACAGCATCACCTGCGATATCTCTCCCCCACAGTAGATTACCTTTAGAGCTAAATCCGAACAACCGATTTCCTGTTTTTGGTATATTGGCACGGACTAATACTATTCCATCAGAAAGTACGTGATTGTAAGACACTTCAGTGTACGAATCGGCTGGCATTTGATATGTAAACACTGAATTTAAGGAAGAATCGAGTGCCTGGATGCGTGAGCCTTTCCCACCACCGTAATTCGTTTGAATTAAGACACGATTTCCTTGCGCCAATACCGTTCCTTTATAAGAAATATTTTTTACTTTGGTACCACTTTTATTAATTAAAGTTAGTGACCCGGTATAATTCCCATTGTTATCAAAGTTACCTTGGGTTGCAAAGACTAAACTCCCGTTATCAAGTCTATATAAGTATCCCTCTGTCTGAGACAAATTCACTTTCCATTTCCGTTTTCCGTCTGGTCCCACCGCATAGATCTGAGTTGCGTCAGGTGAAAGATTATCTGTAAAGGTTATGTATACCGTTCCATCCGGCGCCACTAAATAATCTTTCGATTCACGAAACATCGCTGTGCCAGGGTCTGCAAAATTAACTGACCACTTTAGCTTCCCTGTCTGTGTATCATAAGATTTCAGCGTATCAACCAACCATACTTTAGTTTGGGTAGCATGCTCTTCCTTAGTGTGGAGATACACTGTATTTAATGATGGAAGTTCCACGGGACCCCCTTCTATGCTTTCTAATGCTCCCACAACATTCAGCTGACTCCATTGGGGGCTAGGTAATTTCGTTACTGTTCCAGCGGCCTCTACAACATTAAAAGATAGCGTACTGGCGGTAATCAGCAAGAGCGCAAGAAGACCTGTAAATATTCCTTTTTTCAAAAAATATCAACCTTTCTTTCCATAAATAGTATGTATCATGTTACTTTACTACCTTTTTTAAGGGACAACAAGATTATATTAATCATCTTTTTAAATGAAAGCCCTCATTGTATGATAGTACATATTATTTAGCCAGATATTACAGATAAAGGAGTTGGATATAAGATGAGTGAGGAGAACAGCCTACAGCGCGTAATCGATTCATTAAACGAATGGGTGATTAAATTACCGCAGGAATTCAAGACTATCTAGAACATATGGAGCACCATATTCAAAAGCAAATTTTATAACGCATTACTCATCACCGGAGGACACAACTATGTTAGCCGCACTACTTCACGGAATCGCCTTAGCCTTTGGATTAATTCTTCCGCTTGGCGCACAAAATGTTTTTGTATTTAACCAAGGTGCCTCACAGCCACAGTTTAAAAAAGCCATCCCAGTTATTATTACGGCTGCTTTATGTGACACCCTTCTTATTTTATTAGCCGTGTTAGGTGTTTCCGTTCTTGTGTTTGCCATCCCTGTTCTGCAGACCGCTTTATTTGCTGTGGGACTTGTATTCCTTTTGTATATGGGATGGTCCATCTGGAGAAGCACACCTACCTCTTCATCCCAAGACGCAGCACCTCTATCTTCAAAAAAACAGATCTTATTTGCGATTTCCGTTTCTTTATTAAATCCACACGCGATCCTGGATACAATTGGGGTTATCGGCACCAGCTCCCTTAGTTACACGGGCATAGACAAAGTTACATTCGCCGTTTCGACTATCCTTGTTTCTTGGATTTGGTTCTTTGGGCTTGCTGTAGCAGGAAAGACCGTAGGACAAATAGATTCAAGCGGCAAAATCATGCTGATCATTAATAAGCTCTCTGCGATTATCATTTGGGTCGTTGCAGCATATATTGCTTACAAGCTTTTTCAGATGTAATAGAAGAAAGGCCATCCCTATAGGGATGGCCTTTTGTTAATATCTATACATATTCTTGTCCCTACATTCAGTTCACTATATGAGTCATAAGCCGTACACCAAATCGTCGTATAATTAAGTCCAATTTACACCATAATGTACTAGAATTTTGACTTCTTGTTCGGAATGCTGTACATTACAAAGTGGACGAACAATAATCAAACCAAAATACTATAATGTTCGCATTTAGAGGTGTATATAATGAAAAAAGTATTCGATTATGAAGATATTCAGTTAATTCCTGCAAAATGTATCGTAAATAGCCGTTCTGAGTGTGATACAACAGTCACCTTAGGTGGTCATACTTTTAAATTACCTGTGGTACCCGCAAATATGCAAACCATCATAGATGAGAAAATCGCCAGCTTCTTAGCCCAAAATGGCTACTTCTACATTATGCATCGTTTTGAACCGGAGAAGCGTACGTCTTTCATCAAGGACATGCACACCCGCGGATTAATCGCATCCATTAGTGTCGGAGTCAAAGAAGAAGAATACGATTTCGTTGAACAATTAGCTAACGAACAGTTGATTCCGGAATTCATTACGATCGATATTGCACATGGTCATTCCGAGGCTGTCATTCGAATGATCAAACATATTAAACAGTATTTACCTGCTAGTTTCGTTATTGCTGGAAACGTGGGAACTCCTGAAGGCGTTAGAGAATTAGAGAACGCTGGGGCCGACGCTACTAAAGTGGGTATTGGACCAGGGAAAGTATGTATCACGAAGATTAAGACAGGATTCGGAACAGGTGGCTGGCAATTAGCCGCACTGCGCTTGTGTGCCAAGGCTGCAAGTAAGCCTATTATCGCTGACGGAGGCATTCGGACACACGGTGATATCGCCAAGTCCATTAGATTTGGTGCTTCCATGGTCATGATCGGTTCCCTATTTGCTGGGCATGAAGAATCTCCTGGTGATACCATCGAGATCGATGGAAAGCTGTATAAAGAGTACTTCGGCTCCGCTTCTGAATACCAAAAAGGTGAAAAGAAGAATGTTGAGGGCAAAAAAATTGTTGTCGAGCACAAAGGTGCTTTAGCAGAAACGTTGAGAGAGATGGAGCAAGATCTTCAGTCCTCGATTTCTTATGCTGGAGGCAATAAATTGGAAGCCATTCGTAAAGTAGATTATGTTATCGTTAAGAATTCCATTTTTAATGGTGACAAGGTCTATTAACAAGCGTTTAAGTGAGAACTATAAGAAAGTATCGTGTGAAACTTATACTTTCTTATATTTTTAAAAAGAGGTGAGTAAGACGACTTAGGTCGTTCTTGCTCACCTTTTTTTAGGTTGTTATGATTTCTGCTATACCACTTTGGGGTAATCATCTAATAGGCTATTAGATTGAACAAGAGAGGATAATCCCTATGCGGCAAGCTATGATTATTATTAACCCCTCATCTGGTAAAGAAGAAGCTGGTGAATATGTCAGATATGCAGAAAGAGTTCTAGCTGATCAAGGCTACTTGGTTACGATTAAGGAGACGGCAAAAGAACTAGATGCAACTCGTTATTGTATCACTGCCTGTGAGGAGTGTTACGATCTAGTCGTCTCCATTGGCGGGGATGGCACGCTTCACGAGACCATTAATGGTCTTATGAATCAGAAACAACACCCAAAGTTAGGTGTAGTCCCTTTAGGAACGGTTAATGATTTTGCCCGCGCGTTACAGATTCCATTGAATCCCGAAATAGCCATTCAAACCCTTGCTTCCTCTAACATAAAGACAGTAGATATTGGTTGCTTGAATGACCGCTTATTCGGAAATGTTGTTGCTGTAGGTTCAATCGCCGGATCATTATCCTCCGTATCAATCGAAGAGAAAACCAAGCTCGGCTCATTGGCATATTTGAAAGAAGGCCTAAAACAACTTACAAGCACTTCCCCCCACCCTCTTGTCATTCATTATGATGAGAAGACATGGCAAGGCGATTCCCCGCTTTTTCTCGCCGTGTTAACCAACTCCGTTGGCGGATTCGAGAATCTGATACCTGATGCTGCGGTTGACGATGGTCTGCTTCACTGTTTTATTATTCAAGACCTCAGTATACTCAATACCATTACAGCCAGTATTTCTTTACTACTTGGCAGCCTTAAGGATCATAAAGACGTTGTCTATTTCACGACCCAAAATGTGACTGTGAGCTCTCCAGAAGCCGTAAGAACCAATGTGGATGGTGAAGAAGGTCCGATTTTACCAATTACGCTAAGTGTTCTCCCTCGTCATATCCAAGTCATTGTGCCGGAAGTAGACTAACAAATAAAAAGCAGTCCGGAACTCAAAAAGTTCCAGACTGCCATTCATTTATGGATACCCCGTTCCATATCTCCTTCTAATCAAATAACTAAGAAGTAAATTCTATTCCGCTACAATAAACTTTTTACTTAATAACCACATTCCGCCGCTAATCCCTAAGAAATAGATGGGCATCGTCAGTAATGAACCATTATGCAGGGCGCTCATTCCCCATGTCGCCAAACTAACTAATAAGTAATATCCCAAACTGAAGATCGCACCTGCTGTTCCCACAACATCCTGAAAATTGACAAGCGCAAGACTTAGACAATTAGGTAAAGCGATACCGGCCCCCATTAACATGACAAAAAGGGTTATTAGAATGCATACCATCAACATCATATTCGGCAACGAGACAAGGCTGCTTACGATTGTTAATAGCAAAGCCCCACTGGTCATCACTAAACAGCCGATGTGAATTATTTTTTCTGCGGCATAGAGACTCAATAATCTCTTGGACATCATTGCTCCCACTATCGATGCCAAAGCCACAACAATGCCTAAAAAACCATATACTCCCGGTGAAATGTTAAAGTGTTCAATAAATATAAAGGGTGCTTCCGCATAGTAGCTAAATAAAACTCCATTGATGCCCCCGATCAGTAACCCAAACACTAGTACACGTGGCAATGAGAGCATTCTTTTAACGATAGGTAGAATAGCCACCTTTTTTCTCACGGAAACATCAGTCGTTTCTGGCAGCTTCCAAAAAGCATACACAAATAACAACACACTCATCATCACTAATGTAAAGAAAACCGCTCGAAAACCAAAAGCTTGATCCACCCATCCGCCAATAAGCGGCCCTACTGCTGGAGTAAAAGCGATCACCGCCGAGATTTGGGCAAACATGGCATGCCGCTTATTCCCGGATACACTCTCCCGAAGAATGGTTTGCGTAATGATAGAGCCAGTTGCTGCTCCAAATGCTTGAATGAAACGGCTGACCAGAAGTAGAGTAATGGATTCCGAGTAAAAACACATCAAGCTTCCAATACCATATACAATGAGGCCACCCAGCATGGCAGGTCTCCGTCCGATGAAATCAGAGAGCCAACCCCAACACAAAACACCTAAAGCAAATCCGATAAAATATATACTTAATGTTAACTGTACAGAACTATTAGAGACCCCAAGTGCTACCGCAATATCCGGCAACGATGGAGTGTAGATCGTCTCACTAATTTGCGGAAAAGCCACAAGAACAATCATTAGCAGTAAAGATGGTGCTGCATATTTTTTCATATTAAATTCGCCCTCCTACAAGCTTATATCCTCGAACAACAACAAGAATATGAGCCTAGCTAGGGAAATGGGGGCATCATTATGGCAAGACGACTATAGATCATCATGTTCGATATTACCTTTCATTGTTAAGTTTTCTTTGTTATATAGGAGGGTTTCAATGATTCAACTAAAATATCATTATATACGGTAATAGAAAAGCTCTCAAACGAAACGCTTCGCCTGAGAGCATATTTATGTTATGAGTTTTGTTCCGATAATCCATTTACAGTTATACCAGCGGCGCTGGACTTCTTTTTATCCTGAGAAGCATGCAGCTTTACCATCACAAATCGTGCAAAAGGTTGGATCACTATACTTTCAGCGATCAGTACAATTAGGAAATTTCTTGGCCAATTCGCTAAGAAGTGATTAAACGTTTCAGAACTCAATCCGTTTCCGATGATGTCTCCAATAAAGGTCATCACAAATGACATTCCTAGTACGGTGAAAAGAATACGAAATAGAATTTTGGCGTTGAAGCTATCGCTAGGTTGTGTGAATTTAGCTGTCAGCTTTTCTGCGATACGCCCAATAACAACAGGCTCTATAATCATAACAATGACCCAAATGATCGGAAACACCTTAAGGATCGATAAAGCAACTTCCCCATTAAATTCTCCAACCGCTAAAATGATATTTAATGAAGACATAAACAGAACGGTTAGTGTACAAATAATTGCACCGTATAATGCGCCCTCTTTACCGTTTCTCGGTAATCTTGTTTCTAGATTCATGATGTTCTTCCTTTCAAAATTGTCGGTAATAGTTTCGCAATAGTCTTTAAAGGTGCAGTAGATCGCTGTGTTTGACACAGCATGATCGCACCCTCAATCGAGGTTGTCATCAGTAAAGAAATATCAGAAGCTAGTTCATTCGAGAAGCCTTCAGTTGCAAGCTTCGTGTAGTAAATAGCCTGAATGTTCTCATAAAGTGAGTTACATGCTTGGCGAACAGGCTCACTGACCGTAGCCATTTCACTGACAATACTGCTAAATGTATAGCCTGTAAGCTTGCCCTCGGTTTCCAAGTTGTGAATTAACTTATTAAGCATGAATTGCGTGGCCTCTTGTGTAGAAGAATGCTTTTTGAAAATGTCCTCCATATCTATTGTTATTGCTTCCTTTAGGCTTTTTAGACAAGCAATTAATAGCTCTTCTTTTCCATTTGGAAAATGATGATAGAGCGCTCCTTTGGTAACATCACAAGCTTTTAAAATTTCACTAACGCCTACACTCTTATAACCTTTTTGTTGAAAAAGGAGTGTCGCCTTCTCAATCATTAGTGATTTTGTATCCATAATTACGTATTCCCCCTAACATACCAACCGGTCTGTTTGTAATTATAACAATATAATATCCGTTAATGTAAGTTCTTTTTACTTTTTCCCAAAAAAAGCATTGAAGTTTTCATAAAATACAGCAAAAAAAGATCCTTGTCATGTTGTGCCGGAGGAGGCAAAGTTGCCGTCCCACATGGATTAATGTTATCATTCTGATGAAGTTATCTTACTTTAAATATGAAGGAGGAATACCTGATGAAAAAGAGATCCCTAAAATATTTATCTTTTGGTATTGGGTATTCTACTGCTGTTTTTTTCTAGAATTAATGATTGATAGGATAAGTCTGTCAAAAATTAAAACTAAAAAACAGTGGAGATATATAACCTAGCTATCGTTATGTATCTTCTATTTAAAGGAGACTTCATAAAAATGAACTTAAATAATCATGTGATCACAAGATATAATCCAGAAAATATTGCGAAACCCGTTGGTAACTACAGTCATGTAACAAAAATAAGCAGAAACGCTGAAATGTATGTATTTTCTGGTCAAATTGGAATCGATCAAAACAGTAATATCCCTACAGATTTTAATCAACAAGTAACAAACACGATGAGTAATATTGTGGAAGTCCTCTCTTCTCAAAAGTTGACTCCCGATAACGTAATCAAAATCAACATTTGGGCCACAGAAGAAATCGATTGGGATCATTTCTATGGAATTTGGAATAAAGTATTCGGGATGACGCCTCCTTCAATGACCATTGCTTATGTTAAAGGATTAGGTTTACCTGAATTGAAAATTGAATTAGATGTTTGGGCTGCAGGATAAACTATATTAAGCAGGACTAATTTAAAATACTGTACGCAAAACGAGCCTTAGAAGCAATTCTAAAGGCTCGTTTTTGTAATCTGACAGCAAAAAGAGCTCAGTCTCCTGAGCCCTTCAAATACATTTCTATCTTTTTATATCTGAAGAATTGTCCCAACCTTCAACGTTCTCGAGCCCCGGAATGCTGTCTTTATAGAAAACAGGATCCTTCCCTTCACGTTTCTGCTTTTTATAATCCTTCAAGGCGGCAAAGGCCACTTTAGATAATAGCAGGATGGCAATCAAATTCACGATAACCATGAAGCCCATAAATAAGTCGGCCAAATCCCATACCAATTGAACCTTTGCTACGGAACCAAAAATAATCATTGCCAAAACACTGTATCTATAGAATAGTAATACCTTTTTGTTGGAATTCAAAAATTCTATATTGGTTTCACCGTAATAATAATTTCCAATTAACGTGCTGAAAGCAAACAAAAAAATCATAATCGCTAGTGATCCGGATGCCCACGAACCAATATGCTCGCTTAATGCGGCTTGTGTCAGCTTGATTCCGTCCAGCCCTGGCTGCTTATAGGCATCAGACAACAAGATAATGAACGCCGTACTCGAACAAATAAGTAACGTATCTGTGAGTACGCCTAGCGCTTGCATTAGCCCTTGCTTCACCGGATGACTCGTAGTTGCCGTTGCCGCAGCATTAGGCGCACTACCCATACCCGCTTCGTTAGAGAACAAACCACGCTTCACGCCCTGTAGAATTACTGCACCAAGAGAGCCACCAGCGACTTGTTCAAATCCGAAGGCACTTTTCACAATGAGTGCGAAAACTCCTGGGAGTTCTGTAATATTAATCAGCATAATAATAAGAGCAGCCCCAATGTAGATTCCTGCCATTACCACTACAATATATTCGGACATTCTTGCGATACGCTTAACACCGCCAAAGATAACCAGTGCAAAGGCAGCAGCCATTACAAGCCCAAGAATGGCCCGATTGGTGCCAAATGAATTCTCAAAGGCCACTGTGACCGTATTCGATTGGACCGCGTTAAATACAAGCCCGAAGGATAATGTAATCAGAACCGCGAATATCGCACCCATCCAGCGCTTGTTCAGGCCTTTCTCCATATAATAGGCAGGCCCACCGCGAAATCCGGTCTTATCCTTCACTTTATATACCTGTGCCAAAGTGCTTTCTATAAAACCGGACGCTGATCCAATAATGGCAATCACCCACATCCAGAAAATAGCCCCTGGACCACCTATGGCAATAGCAATTGCGATTCCCGTTATATTACCTGTCCCTACCCTCGCCGCCATACTAATGCAGAAGGCCTGGAAGGATGAAATACTATCTTTTGACCTTTCATTGGATCCTTTAAGAACCCGAAACATTTCTTTGAACATACCAAACTGTACAAATTTCGATCTTACGGTGAAATAAAGTCCACAAGCAATAAGAAGGATCACCAATATTTTCGACCACAAAAAATCATTTGTTACGCTAATCATACTATCTAAAAATTGTTGCATGTAATTCCGCCTCTCCATTCTGTCGATACCAAGTTGCTAAGCTTATAACACATAGTATTTTCAAATATAACAGTCATTATTTCAAATGCCAATAAAAATTGTAACTTTCATAACATCTCTTGTCAGTGGGTTTCGCATACTTTTCAGAATTCTGGTAGAAAATACTATTCATATCTGAAAAGAGGTGGAGCTTTGCCATATGGATAAGGAAAAAGAAGATATGATTTTAACGGATCGACAAGGTCATCCCATTACAGATAATCAAAATATACGAACGGTAGGGAATCGGGGGCCATCGACGCTCGAAAACTACCACTTTATCGAGAAAATATCTCATTTTGATCGAGAGCGTATTCCGGAACGTGTTGTGCATGCTAGGGGTGCAGGAGCCCACGGGTATTTTGAAGCTTATGGAAAAGTAGGCGATGAACCCGTCTCGAAGTATACGCGGGCTAAGCTTTTTCAAGAAGCAGGCAAAAAAACACCTGTATTCGTAAGGTTTTCAACAGTGGTTCATGGCATGTACTCTCCGGAGACCTTTCGTGATCCACGTGGCTTCGCCACAAAGTTCTATACAGAGGATGGAAACTGGGACTTGGTCGGAAACAATCTGAAGATTTTCTTTATCCGTGATCCGCTGAAATTTCCTGACATGGTTCATGCTTTCAAGCCAGATCCCGTGACCAATCTGCAAAACCCAGAGCGGATGTTTGATTTCGTATCGAACTCTCCTGAAGCTACTCATATGATTACATTCCTGTTCTCTCCTTGGGGGATTCCAGCCAACTATCGGCAGATGCAGGGGTCTGGAGTTAATACCTATAAATGGGTGAATGAAAACGGCGAAGCCGTCTTAATCAAATACCATTGGGAGCCGCTGAAACATGGCATTAAGAATCTAACTCAGCAAGCCGCTGAGGATATACAAGCCAAAAACGTCAGCCATGCTACGCAGGATCTATATGAGGCTATTGCGCGCAAGGATTACCCTGAATGGGAGCTTTGTGTGCAAATCCTGAGTGACGATGAGCATCCTGAGCTCGATTTTGATCCACTCGATCCTACTAAGCTTTGGGATCATGAACGTTTTCCATTTTTACCTGTAGGGAAGATGGTTCTGGATCGAAACCCAGACAATTATTTTGCCGAGGTCGAACAGGTCGCTTTCGGGACTGGAGTTCTAGTAGACGGTCTGGATTTCTCGGATGACAAGCTGCTGCAAGGCCGGACGTTCTCCTATTCGGATACTCAGCGGCACCGGGTGGGCGCCAACTACATTCAATTACCGATCAATGCTCCAAAGACAAGGGTAGCGACGAATCAGCGGGATGGGCAAATGACTTATCATGTGGATAAGGCGCCTGAGCAAAACCCACATGTGAATTACGAACCTTCCTCGCTTGGCGGGTTAAAGGAGGCAGCTCCTTCTGGCAAAGACCATCAACCGATGTATAATGACAGACTAGTTCGCGAGAAAATCAATCGTACAAATGACTTCGGGCAAGCTGGAGATACCTATCGCAAGTTCGAGGATTGGGAACGGGATGAATTGATTCATAACCTGGTCGATGCACTGAAAATATGTGCGCCTGTAATTCAAAATAATATGATCGAACACTTCACAAAAGCTGATCCAGACTACGGTCGTCGAGTGGCTGAAGGTCTTGCTCAAGCCAAAGCCGACCACAAGCATCTAGGTACTTCAGATAATCGAGAAGGCGCGGAAATTGCAGAGCAATCCGGTAAACAAACCGATGGCTATTAGAAGTTAAATGAAGGGTTAAGGGACCTGTTATAAGGGTTCTTTAACCTTTTTTTGATTTTGAGAGCTTTCGCTTTGCCATATTCACGTAACATATGAACACTATGATTATTGTGTAGCTAAGATCATAGGAGGAACAAACCGTGCAAAATACAACCATATTAATTACCGGTGGAACCGGATCTTGGGGACGACAACTCGTAAAACGGTTATTGGAAAGAGACCCAAAAGAAATCAGAATATTTTCCCGCAATGAGTCACTTCAAGTAGAACTACAACAGGAATATCATCATAATCCCAAACTAACGTTCATCATCGGTGATATACGTGATAAGCAAGAACTGATGCAAGCTTGCCATCAGGTAGATTATATCTATCATTTAGCGGCCTTGAAGCATGTTCCGATCTGCGAACAACAACCAGACAGTGCGATGAAGACTAACGTACTCGGAACTCAGCATGTGATTCAAGCCGCTATTAAACATGGCGTAAAAAAAGTAGTCTATGTCTCAACCGATAAAGCAGCGCAACCATCGAGCACCTACGGAATGACAAAATCACTCGGTGAAAAGCTAATGGTCCATGCCAATCTCAGACAAACCAAAACTCAGTTTGTATGTGTGAGAAGTGGCAATGTACTTGGCTCAACGGGTAGCGTGGTGCCTATTTTCAAACAAAGTATTGTGGATGGAGTAGACATTTCCCTTACAGATGCTAGAATGACTCGTTTTTTCTTAACCATAGATGATGCAATTACCCTACTCCTTAAAGCAACAGAAGAAAGCAGAGGCGGAGAAGTCTTTGTGACCAAAATGCCTGCTTGCAGCATTAAGGATCTTGCCCAGGTCTTAATTGACGACTTATCAACTAGCACGATCCAAATCAAGGAAACGGGGATACGTCCCGGTGAAAGCTTAAGTGAGGCCCTGATATCGGAATTTGAGAGTGCTTCTTCTATTCATCTGGATGATCACTATTATGTGATTCTTCCTCCTTTTCCTATAGAAGGTTTACAAGAAGCCTATGCCTCTTGCCCGCCTGTGGACTTCCAGAGCTATGATTCGAATCATGTGTTGATGAGCAAACCTGCGATAAAAGAAATGTTACAACAAGGTGGGTTTCTAGCATGAGTACCTCGATCGTATTTACAGGTGGAGGCTCCGCTGGACATGTATCCGGCAACCTCGTGTTGATCCCTAAGTGTTTAGCAGAGGATTGGGACGTCCATTATATAGGCTCCGAACAAGGAATTGAGCGTAAGCTTTTGTCTGACTACAAGGAGGAAGTGACCTACCATCCCATTTCCACAGGGAAATTGAGACGCTATTTCGATTGGAAGAATGTGACCGATGTATTCAAAATCATGAAGGGCATCTTTCAATCTTACCGACTCCTACGAACCATCAAACCAAGTGTGATTTTTTCTAAAGGTGGATTTGTTTCTGTACCGGTCGTGATTGGAGCCAAACTTAACAAAGTGCCCATCATTATTTATGAACCAGACTTAAATCTTGGACTAGCTAACAAAATATCACTTCCGTTTGCCACTCATCTGTGTACAAATTTTCTGGATACTGTAACCAAATCTGCTTCTCTCAAGGCCGTTCATGCGGGACCGCTCTTGAAGGAGCAATTCAAATTAGCTGATAAACAACGTGGTTTAGCCTTTTGCGGATTCACCTCTGCTAAGCCTGTTCTTCTTATTATGGGAGGAAGCCAAGGGGCACACAGCATTAACCAAATGGTGAACAATGTACTCGCTGAGTTGATAAATAAATTTCAAGTGGTTCATATTTGCGGGGAGGGAAAGGTTGATTATCACCTCTCGATGTCAGGCTACAAATCGTATGAATTCATTACAAGCTGTGAGCTGCCGCATTTATTAGCTATGGCGGATGTTGTCGTATCCCGTGCAGGCTCAAATTCTATGATGGAGCTTCTTTCTATGCAAAAGCCAATGTTATTAATTCCCCACACGAATGGTGGCAGCCGCTCTGGTCAACTTGCCCAAGCGCAGTATTTTCAACAAACTGGACTCGCTGAAATGTTACTTGAAGAAGAGATGACTAATCAAACCTTTGTTCATTCGATCATGACGCTATACGAGAACCGCTCTACTTACAATGATAAGATGAAGCCTTATGAGAACGGCAGAGGAGCCTATAAGGTAATGAATTTAATCAAACAAGTAAGCGGCGAGGACTTAACAATGATCAAGGCAGGTACGGTTTAGATGGGAATGAAGCTAGCGAATTGGTTACTCCTCTGCTTTATCGCTGTCGTCTGTATTTTGGTTTATTTTGGACAAAGGATCCTATAATATACATCTCTAAATTGTACCGAACATTTTTGGAATGGGTATAATTAAAGCATCTATAATCTTAGGGGGAGAAACTCATGGAGAAACATCCGACGTTAGAAATGTATGACTACAATGTATGGGCTAATCAAACGATCATCCATCGCTTAAAGGAGTTGCCTAAAGACATTTATCATAAGGATATCCAGAGCGGTTTTTCTTCGGTAGCGAAGGTTGTGACGCATATTTATGTCGTGGAGAACATTTGGTTTGACTTGATTGTAGGGCGAACTAGGAATGAAGCTAAAGCATCAGCTGCCCAATTAGAGCCCTTATTAGCTATAAAAGATATTGAAGAAATGGATGTCCTCTATCGTGAGCTAACCAGCAAAAATAAAATGGTGCTGGCTAGTCAAATAGATAAGGACCCCACCGTTGTGTTAGATCATCCAACTATGGGATCACTTGAGACATCCATTTCCGGGGCTATCTTCCACATCGTAAACCATGGCAGCTATCACCGTGGAAATATCGGGACTATGCTGCGACAAATGGACCACACCTCAGTGCTGCAGGATTATGTCGCCTATCTTTATAACGAGTCCAAATGATCATCGAGCTATTATCTTTGAGGCATCAATTAGCTACAGATTTAAAATATTGGTAGACCTGATTTAGCTTTTTGTCATGTTTACCTTTTGGACTCTCCATATTCCCAAACTCGAAAAACTTCACTTTTTTCATACCGCAATATTGAAATAATGCTTTTCTCATCAGTACCTTATGGGAATTGTTTAACCAATATAAAGGATAAAGGGTTGGCCCCTTCATGCTGGAAATACAAACTACTGACTTCCCTTTCAGCAGCCCCTCCGGGATAAGACCGCCCTTTTCTCTATAAGCAAAATTAGAGGCAAACATTTGATCAATATAACCGAGTAGCATGGCGGGAGGCCGGCCCCACCAGATCGGATACACAAACACAATTTTGTCGGCCTGACGAATCTGCTCACGATATTTCTCAAACTTGGGATCGATATGCATGTCTCTTCTACGTTTATTTTCGTTAAAGACCAGCACCGGATCAAATTCCTCTTCATATAGATCAAGCACCTCGATGTTCGTGATCGTTCGATTTTCATTACTTCCTTGAATGACCTTATTGAGAAAAGCATAACTTAAACTTTTATGATTCGGATGAGTATAGATGACTAAAACGTTCATTGCTCCACCTCTTTAATTATCATTTGATAACAAAATCGTATCATAACCTTCATTTAGTTGTCAAATGATAATTGTATTATGATAATTATTTTGTTAAAGTTTACACTAAGAGGTGATCGTTATGGACAAAGAAGCGTTTTTTCATAAATTAGTGACCTTTACGACGGCAGTCCATGAAGTAACATTCGACTTAACCAAAGATGTTAGACCGGAAGGTATTACGCCCGTTCAATATAGTATTCTGGAGTATATTGCGGTCAGCCAGCCTGTTACTCTCAGTCAAATTAGTGATTGTAAGAATATCTCTATGCCGAACACGAGCCGTGAGCTCAAGAAATTAACAGAAAAGAATCTTTGCGAAAAGCTGGATGTCGCAGAAGATCGGCGTAAACAAATGATTCGGTTGTCTGACGCTGGACAAGCGATGATGAACAAAGCTTTTGGGCAGATCGGCGAACGTTTCCTGGACCGGATCAAGGATTCTTCTACTGAAGAACTAGAAGAAATCAACCGAGCACTCGATGTGCTTCAGTCCAAGGTGTTTAATAGTGACAATTGAGCAGATTAAAAAACAGAGCAGCAGCCTCCATTATAGGAGAACCGTTGCTCTGTTTTTTTCGGTCGTTTATTTGGCTGATTTATCAGCCCCACATTCAGCTAAATCGCCGAATCCACTATTTCACCAGTCCGCCGATAAAGGACTCAAAATTGTCAGCCAAGCGTGTGATCTTGTATTTGTTATCACGATCAACATGAATAACCTCGGGTTCGCCATCATTTCCAAACTCGCGGTAATCCAGCATGATTACTTCATTCTCAGAAGGACAATCACAAATCACCACACCAACCTCAGGATAACGTCCATTTTCAATCACAGTCCGGCTGCCTGAAGCTCCACACAGCGACTTATTCTTATCTCGTCCAATTCCAAGGATCCCTGAAATCGTAATAAATTCTTCTGTTCCCGGAATTGGGTACCGAGTGTTATGAGGAATTCCCCCATTATGTAGCTTCATCATTTCAACGTAGTATTTTGGCAGCTTAAAAACCAGCTCTTCTTCTACTGAAGCAATCATTGCATCTGTAGGCGGTTCAGAGATATATTCTGAGAACGCATACTCGCTGTCATCCCAAAAATTGGTGGAGTCGATCGCTACTATAGGCTTCTTTGCGGGTTTATTCAGAGGCTTTTTCGCAGCTTTCTTAGCCAATTTACGTTTGATCCATCCCAAAAACTCCAAAGTGTCCTCATCATCAGGCTCTAGCTCGTCTGCAATTGTAAATGCTTTTAAAGCTTCATCATACCGCTTGAGATAATAATAGGAAACTCCGATACGGTAATGCCAGAGTGGGTCACCTTCGCCCTCTTCTTCAATGCTCAAATACTGCTCTAAAGCTTCTTCATATTGCCCGAGATTATTAAGCGCTCTGCCCAAATGACTAGTTAGAACATAATCTCTTTCCTCTTCAGGAATTTCCGTTATTGCATCCACGATTTCTTGAAATTCGTCCTCTTCATGCCACGCATCCAATTTTTCCAATAGCTCATCACTCATCATTAATACCTCCTATTAACGATCACTCAAAATACCTATTAGAAATTATACCATTTATAGCCTATGCCCAGCCAATCACGCATCAAAGGGCAAAATTTAGTTAAAAAACAGACCCCAGAGCTCTTCTGCGGCCTGTTTACCTATAAAGAAATTTATGGGTACCCTTCATTGCTTGTCTTCGATCCTTTGCATGAACTCTTCAACGGCACTATAGCCAAGCTGCTTCAGATACCAGTTGTTGGCGGCCGCTTCGATTAGGCCGGCTACGTCGCGGCCGGGCTGAAGCTGGATTTCAATATGCGGAATTTGGACGCCAAGATAGTCTGTGAACTTCGGTTCAAGTTCGAGCTCATTATTCAAAGAATTCTCTCGCCAAGGAGACAACTCGATGTCGAGCACAATTCGCGTTTCATCCTGAAAGGCTCTACGCCCGTACTGGCGCACAACGTTAATCAGACCGATACTGCGCAGCGCTAGGAACTCGCGGGTCGTCTCGTTATGTGTGCCGAGAAGAGTTGCTGGTCCCAGCTTCTTCAGCACCACGATATCATCTGCTACAAACCGATGGCCTCTTCTAATGAGCGTATGCGCGGTTTCGCTTTTACCAATCCCCGACTTGCCCCTGAGTAGAACGCCTATGCCGGACACATTTACACACACCCCATGAATTGAAAGCTCTGGCGCCAGCGCCTTCATCAGATAAGTGTCAATCTTTGCGATAATCTCTGTCGTGGTTTCCTGCGTACGAAGCAGCGGGATACCTTCTTCTTCGCAGAAAAGAGTTAAATAGGGAATCTCCTGCTGACCTGTCGTCACAATAAAACATGGTGGATGATAGTTGACGATATTACCAATATGTAACTTACGCTCTTCAACGCTTAGGGTTAACAGATAGTTGATTTCCTTGCAGCCCAATATTTGCACCCGCTTCGTTGGGAAAAAATCAAAGTAACCCACAAACTCAAGTCCAGGTCTATGCGTCTTTGAACGAGTGATTTCACGATCCATGCAGCTAGCACCTGCTAGCACTTCCAGCTTAAACGTTTCCGTAAGGCTTTGAACGGTAGTCGATTTCAAGGTTGTTCTCCTCCTGTGGCTGCGTATCTTGAATACGCAATACGGTTACCGGGATATATTCAACGACAAATGGGATGATTCCTGCAAAATAAACAAAAGACGTTCAATCACCGTTAAATGATTAAACGCCTTACGAATAGGACCTATTTACTCGTTAATGTAAGTGTTGACTCGGTTTTGAATCAGCTTGCTGACGTCTTCAGCGGTTTTCTGACCACTCATATATGAATCAAACTCTTCAATTGCAATTGAAACGACCTTATGATCACTAGATAAATTCCTGCTTGCACCATCTAGAAGCTGATGTAATTCTTGGATTTTGCTTTCTACAGTCTCAGTATCAAACTTCTGTTCTAGAAGAGGTAGTGTTCCCGCTACTGCCTGCTGCTTAGCATCATTAAGCTGTTTCTCCACAGCTCCCTTATGCATCGCAAACCCTTGTACGACTGATGAAGATTGCATTTCCTCGGAAAGCATGAACTTAATAAAGTTCCAAGCTTCATCTTGAACCTTAGATTTGCTGTTAATACCTAAAGTGAAATATGACTTAAATGAAGTTCCACTATATTTTCCATTTACTGTTGGCTTTTGATATATTTTAAGCTTTGGATCAAGGACTTGGGACAGGCCTCCTATTGGATCGAAAAGGTTAGCATTGTTGAACAAGGTTTTGGTATAGTCGTACGTAAAATCATTACTAAGTACGCCCTCATCATACATCGATTTGATTTGCTTCATCATATCTCGAAACAGATCGGAATCGAAATTCGCTTGACCTTGATCAATGAGCTTATCATAATTAGCTTCTATATACTCCGCTAACATTTGAATCGGGAATAGATTAACAAATGCGAAATAATCCTCACCAACTTTTCCCTTAAGCTTCTTGGAAATATCTTTAAACTCATCCCATGTCCATGTCTGATCATCGATTTTAATGTTAGCTTGTTCTAACAACTCTGTATTCCCAGTTAGCGCGTCGATGACAAATGAGAATGGCATTGCATACAAACCATTACCATCTTGGGAGCCCTCAAAAATATTCTGATAGTACTGATTTCGATCAAAGTCAGCATCCTTATCCATCAGATCATAGAAATTAGTCAGCATGTTCTTGGCGACATATTTGTCCTGTGGTAGATCGTTCATTACGATCATGTCCGCCCCTTTGCCAGACATCATCTGTGTGCTCACTGTTTGTATATACTTCTCAACATCGCCCTTTGAGAATGCTTCTCCTGATTGACTCATTCCATCTTCATTCGTTTGGGGTCTAGCTAGATACTCTTTGATATCAATTTGTATATCTGGACGAATTTTTTTGTATTGCTTAACCGCCTCCTCTAAATAAGGAGTTACCGCCATAGTCGCAATCTCAATCTTCTTGCCATCCTGACCTGATTGTTCATTAGATGTTCCTTCTGTACCTGATCCCACGCTGCTGCTAGAGCATCCCGATAATACGACTATCATTGCTAATAAGGCCAATACCCATCTTCTATTCAAATTCATTCATCCCCTTCAATATACTCGGATTCTATTACCTTCTTGTAATGGTTCACTTGATTCAATAATGATCTCATCATCAGGACTTAACCCGCTCACAGCTACAACCTCATCCTCTGTTGAATCACCTGTTATAATGTAAGCCTTGCGTGCATTAAACGTATTGCCGAGTGAGCTTTTCTTCTCCTCAACTACAAAGACATAGCTCCCTGTTGTATCTTTATGAACCCATTTTTTTGGTAACACATAACCTTTTTCATTTGACTCCTTCTTTATATCTAGACTGACTTGTTCGCCGCCTTTAATACCATCATCGGAGACAGAAACGACAACCTGATAACTGGATTTATCGGATGAATCTTCTTCACTGCTCTCTTGGGATGCAGCTTTAATCTCTTCAATTACACCGTTAACCAGTGTATTGTCTTTCGCCAATCGAACAGAAACCTTAGATCCAATCTCGAATAATGCCGTATTATCCGACTCGATAGCAAATGAAAATTCGAAGCCCTTGCCACTATCCAGTAAGGTCAGGATTGTCCCCCCTTGTGAAGCAGCCATGCTATCCTCTGCTGTAATCTTTGTGATTTTGCCATCAAAAGGGGCTGTCAGCGTTTGTTTATCCACTTTTTCTTTACGCAGCTTATTCAATTTTTTTTGCGCCAGTTCAAGATCCATATTATCCAGCTCAAGAGCTCGCTCAGCCTTGGCAATCACTTGCTCATCACCACCTATCAATGCATTGAGCATATCCTCCTCAAGAATCTCCCGATTTAGCTTTTGTTTCTTAAGCGCCGTTTCCTCTTGGTCTATCTGATCATCCTGATCTGAGCTGTCGAATGTCACGAGCTTTTGACCCTTCTTAACCTCAGCATTCTCTTTTACATGAACCTTCACAATTTTAGAGCCAGCCTCATTCAATAAATCCACCTGCTTTCGAGGTGTTAAGACTCCACTCCCTCTAACCTGATGAACTAATGATTTCGAGGTAAGTTTCTCCGTAACTACTTTGGGCAGCGTCATCGTTTCGAGTGTGCTGCTAAAGAAAGTCAAACCAGCCAATATCGCAAAGAACAATACAAACAAAGCAGCCGTTAATCGTTGTCGCTTAGATGTGCTTGTCATCTCATTTCCCCTATCCTTTAATTCCAGAAAGCTCTATGCCCTCAATAAAATACCGTTCCGCCAAAAGAAACAAGAGAATCATAGGCGTCATATACAAGACCGCAGCCGCAAAGGATACCCCAAGCGCATCTTCCTGTAGACGAGATAGAAAAATGGACAAGGGCTGCAAATTGGCATCCTGCAGAAAGATCAGGGGCTGCTCCACCATATTCCAGTAATCTGCAAACAGCAGAACAACAAGCGCTGCCATGCCGGGTTTCACCATAGGCAGGACAATCCTGATAAAGGATCGAAAATAGCCCGCCCCATCCATTTGGGCTGCTTCCATATATGCCGTTGGAATTTGGAGCATAAATTGTCTGAGCAGGAACACACCAAACGCCGCAAATATCCCTGGTAAAATAATGGAACTTGGACTATTAATCAGCCCTAGTCGATCGGACATGATATAGTTCGGCACAAGCGTGACCTGGAACGGCATGAGCATCGTGATCAGATACACAATAAATAAAGGCTCTCTGCCAGGAAATCGCAGCTTGGCAAATGCAAATGCCGCTAATGTTGCCACCACGACCTGGCCTATAATGATTGGAAACACCATAAATACAGAATTCCAAAACATACGAAGAAATTGCGAGGTTGAAATAAGCACCTTATAAAATTGCTCCAGCGAAACCCAATCTGGAACCAGCTTCAAATTCACAAAGTCATTCATCTGTGTATTACCTAACATGCCGTAATTCAGCATAATTTCCTTCTCCGTCATCAAGGAGCTTACCATTGTGAGCACAACTGGAAATAGCATTACCAACGCGATTACGGCTAAGAAAATAGTAAGTAGCAGTGTTCTTATCTGTTTCTTGTTCATCTACACCCCTCCCTTTACTCCATAAATGAACGGAACTTATGTTCAACTCGGAAGAGCATCAACACAATGACTAAAATGCAGAGCACCATTAAGAAAGCTGCAGCCGACAGCTTCTGAATATCGAGCGATAAGAACATATTGTTCATATAGTGCTGAAGCATATAGATACTGTCATGTGGATAGTCACCCGCAACTAAATAGATTTCCCGAAATACCTTAAATGAGTTCAGAATTGACATCAGCATCACTAAAAATCCTGTCGGTATTAAATAAATCAAGGTGATCTGGTGCTTACGAGCCCAGCTTGCACCTTCCAGGTTTGCTATCTCATAATATTGATCTGGGATATTTTGCAGTCCAGCCAAGAATAGAACCACATTATAGCCAATGTTTTTCCATACATAGATAAAAATAATGACCCCTTGCGCCCATTCTGATTTCATCCAATCGATCCGCTCCATTCCAATCCACTCTAATGCATGATTGAAAAAACCATTCCAGTCGAATAGGATCTGCCATACGAGCACAATTGATGCTACTGGAACAACCAGTGGCAGTACATAAGAGGTACGCAGCCAATTCCGAAGGTAGACTCGTTTGTTAAGCAGCATGGCAAGAGCAAGTGACAACAGAATAAGGATCGGAACACCAATTATTGTGAACCAGAATGTATTCCCTGCCGCCTTTTGAAAGGACGAGCTAGCTAATAGGCTCTGATAATTGGCAAACGATAACCCTGCCTCACCACTTGGATTCTCAAATGAAAATACAACACTTTGACCAAACGGAATCAAATAAAATAGCGCAAACCCGATCAAACTCGGAGCAAGAAAGCAGAACGCCACAAGAATCTCCTTGCGAGCCAAATATGAAATTCTCACAGCCTCAACCTCCTTTCGAGCTTGTTCCATACAAGCAACATGTTTACCGTACAAATAACTATTCTATAGATCAGCTTCGGTATTAATTTGGAGCAATTGTGGAAAAAGTATGGAAAAGCCCGCTTGAAAGGACAAGTTTGTTAGAATAATAGATGTATTGGTCAGGAGGTCTGTTGATGAAGAACTATCAAATCGCAATCGTTGAAGATGATTGTCATATAAGAGATATCGTTGAGAATTATTTACAGAAGGAAGGCTATAGCACCCTATCGTTAGGTTCAGCAGAAGAAGCGCTCATGTTATGGAACACAGAGCGCCCGGATATGTGGATTCTAGACATCATGCTTCCAGGTATGAATGGCTATGAATTCTGCAAACAAATTCGTAAGGAAGCCGAAGTTCCTATTATTATGATCTCTGCTCGTGATGAGGAAGTAGATAAGATACTTGGACTTGAGCTTGGAAGCGATGATTATTTAACTAAGCCTTTCAGCCCACGTGAGCTGGTCGCACGAGTAAATCGTTTATTCCATCGGCTTAACTGCCTTACAGAAAGATCAGAACAGAGTATAGTCTCTTCTAAATCAAACAACCTCATCATCGATGAGCTTCGTCTAGTATTAGATAGTCGTCTGGTTTACTGGAGGTCTAAAGAAATTGAAATGACGGTGAAGGAATTTTCATTGCTTCATACCTTAGCAGCGCAACCGAATCGAGCTTTTTCTCGCAATGAGTTGTTAACATTAGTGTGGGGGGATGACTATTTCGGTAGCGATCGGGCAATTGACGATTTAGTCAAAAGACTTCGTCGTAAAATGGAAGACCTGCCTCTTGAAACCGTTTGGGGCTATGGTTATCGAATGCGCGTGGATGGAGTGAAGACATAACATGAAACTAATCTATAAGCTTCATTTATCATTTGGAATATTACTGGTATGCGTACTCGTGCTTACAGCTACATTCGTTTATCCTCTACTAATGGACACACTAATCAATAATCAAAGAGAAGAGCTAAGATCACAAGGCAGTGCAATGATGGAGTTGGTCAATTCGTTACCTGTTCAAGACCTAACACCTTCTCAGTCAGCAGCAGCTATCGTACAGCCGGCTCAAGAAATTAATAGATCCGTCGATGCGTTACTCATAGAGCCGAATCGTAATATATTATTTAGTACAATGACTGAAGCGCAGACACAGACATGGCTACCGCTCATTGAACAGCATTCAAGTCACAATCAGCAGGATTTATGGGAAAATGGACAGGAGAAATATATTGTTGAGACCTTAACTTCTAATCCACAGAATCTTGATCCAACTAGTGCTGTAACCGCAGCCACCCTTGTCTTGTCTACACCGCTAAGCAAAGTAAAATCATATCAATCAGAGCTTTTTACAAGAATGATGTTCATTATGGTGATTGGGGGCACTATTGCCTTTGGCCTAAGTTTATTTATTACCAAACGTCTCGTTACTCCTCTTGAGAAATTAAAGCTTGAGCTCAAAAAAGTTGAAAAACGCCAATTCGATGAGGTGCAGCTCATTCAAACTGGCGGGGAAATTGGTGAGGTAGCCCAAAGTGTCCATCATCTCGCAGGAGAACTTAAACAATACCATCATGCTCAAAGACAATTTTTCCAGAATGCTTCTCATGAACTTAAGACCCCACTAATGACGATTCAAGGTTATGCAGAGGGAATACGAGATGGTATTTTCACCGGGGATCGTGCTGACAATGGTCTTGATGTCATCTCAAGTGAATGTGAACGACTTAAGGGAATTGTTACAGAGATGATCTTGTTAGCCAAGCTTGAAAGTGAAGATGGTATTTTTGATCAAGAAGAAGTGTCAGTAGAACAATTAATCGATAAAACCGCCGATCGAATACGTCCATTAGCTATAAATGAGGAAGTTGACATCAAAGTAAAGTACGAAGTGGATAACCCGAGAAAACTTCATATTCATGGAGATTCGGAAAAACTATTACAAGCAGTACTAAATATTATGAGCAATGCGATCAGGCATGCATCACAAGCCGTGGATATAGAAATTTCGGAGCAGGATGGACAAGTGCAGATCGATGTCATAGATGATGGTCAAGGTATTCCTGATCAATTACTGCCTCAGCTATTTCAGCGTTTTATTAAAGGTAAGAATGGAGAAACGGGACTTGGACTCGCCATTTCACGTGCAATTGTTGAACGGTGCGACGGTACTATATCCGCTCATAACGGAGAGCATGGTGGAGCTATCTTTCGAATGAGTTTTCCTTCAAAATAAATGTCATTCTGATCCTCAAAGACTGTCATCGAATTGAATGCAAACTCTTTCTATGATGCCGCCAGACAGCTCTATACTTTGTATGACTTTTTTAGCAAAGAGCCATACTAACCCTCACAGACTATGACTATCCCGAAGGAGAGTACTGATGAGCGAACAACAATGGCTGATTCCAGCAACCAAGGGATTGGGCTTCAAGTTGGACAAAGGGCAGATCGTCCGGGTAACCGATGTAGAAGGAGAGCAAGTAGCAGATTTCGCTGCTTATAACGCCGTTCGCCCTAATGAGCGAATTGACCCTGGTGTGACGATAGATGCTCTAGGCAAGATGAATGTGCTTCCGGGGGACATCCTCTATTCCAATCAATACAGACCACTGCTTACGATTATTAAGGATACTGTGGGCCGCCATGATTTCATTAACTCTGCCTGTCGTCCCGAGATGTATGAGGTGCTGTATAACAAAAAGAATCACGCCAGCTGCTACAATAACCTGAATGAGGCGCTGGAGGAGTTTGGCCTGCCCGCTCCCGATCAGCATTATCCGTTTAATCTTTTTATGAATACTGTCATTGATCCTTCTGGAAAAGTCAGCGTGGAGCGACCGCTTTCTAAAGCTGGGGATTATATTGAGTTGCGGGCTGAGATGGATCTGATCATTGCCATATCGGCTTGTCCCTGCTCCGAAAGTGTCTGCAACGGGTATAAATGTACACCGATTGCCGTGGAGATCCTTTAGAGTATGTCGCAAAGAGGTTCGTGCCAAATGGCTCGTCTTCTAACTTACCTACTTCTTGAATAGAATGACTTGTACAAGTTAACATCTCATTCAAGGAGCGATGACCATGAATAGCTTTTTAACCTATATCGTACTCGGAATTTCGTTATCTGCACCGATTGGTCCCATCAATGCAGCCCAGCTCGACCGGGGAGCGCGGATGGGATTTTTCCAATCCTGGATGATCGGACTGGGGGCTATGTGTGCGGATTTAGTGTATATGCTACTCATTTACTTTGGACTAGCCCACTTTCTGAATACCCCGTTTATGAAAACCTTCCTGTGGACATTCGGCAGCTTCGTTCTCCTTTATACCGGAATTGACACCTTAAAAAATATCAATGCCGTGCCTGGATCCGCCTCACGAGGTGCACAGACCGGCACTAGCGCCTTCCGTTCAGGCTTTTTGATGGCACTAATGAACCCACTCAGCATTCTGTTCTGGTTAGGTATCTACGGCTCCATTCTGGCCAAAAGCATAGAAAATCAACATTTCGATCAGGTGCTGTGGAACAGCATGGGTATTTTTGTCGGCATCCTACTCTGGGATGTGGTGATGGCGATGCTGTCTAGCTTCTTTCATCGGTTCACCGGCCCTTCTATGCTCCGGTTCATTTCCCTTGCCGCGGGGATTTGCCTTCTTGGTTTTGGCATCTACTTCGGTTCTCAGGCATTTATACAGTTGTTTGGCTAATAGGTTCAACCAGCAAGAGCTTTCCTAGGCCTTCACCCATCTCCCTCCCTTCGCATAGGATGTTTTGAACTTAACGAGGAGGGTGTTTTTGGATGGCCCATTTGAACACAAAGGTCTGGCTGGATGAACATCTGGCTGAGCTACCTTACTGGCAGCAGGATGCTTTTCGTCAATTTACATCTATGATTGCAGATCCCGAAGGCAAATATCCCTGTATTCCGGGACGTCAGGGATTTCTGTCCAATCATTTGCGTTTTGGCTTCGTAGCTGATCCACGAAGTGAAGAGTCTGCAATAGAGGTCGCTCAATTACTTCGTCAATATGGGGAATGCTCGCGGGATACCGGAAAATATGCTTCCCTTGTTCTATTTTTTGAAACTCCGGAAGATTTGGCGGAAGGTTTCTCCATTGAGGAATATGAGAATTTGTTCTGGTCCACTCTGGGCCGCGTCAGTGCGGTGGACACGGTGCCCTGGCCGGATGAAATTTCTACAGATCCCTCCCATCCTTCGTGGGAGTTCTGCTTTGATGGGCACCCGTATTTCGCGTTCTGCGCAACCCCGGCACATGAGCTGCGGAGAAGCCGCCATACCCCTTATTTTGTCATTGCTTTTCAGCCGCGTTGGGTGTTCGAGAATATTAATGATTCTACCGCATTTGGCCGCAATATGAAGAAGCAGATCCGCAAGAAGCTTGCTGACTACGACAGTGTTCCCGCACATCCCTCCCTTCAATGGTATGGGCAGGAGAGCAATTTAGAATGGAAGCAATATTTTCTGCGAGATGACGAAAGTGCGCCGTCTAAATGTCCATATACTTATATGAAGAACAAGTTCAAAGCAATAGGAATTAAATTTCACTCTTAAGCGCTTATGAGATTTGTCCGCGTTTTTTCAAGAGGTGCTCCCTAAACCAGGTAATCAACGCAATGACACAGATGATCAGAAGGCTGGACCAGAAGCCGGGACGGCCCCCTTTTTCAAAAAGTGTACCTGCCACGGCAGTAATGATCAGCGCCATAGCGACCATGGATCTAATCCAACCGCCCATCTTTGGTCTCAATAACTTAAGGAAAGAGGCAAGGATAAATAGCCATGTGTACAAAATAACTAGACCGGCCGCCGTGGTGATATGCTCAAAAATTTGCTTTGGCAGAAACAAGCTCAGTACAATTGTCACACACAGGCCCAGCATATTGATACCAAGCGCGTAGAGCGGCATCTTTCTTTTTCCTTTGGTCACCGCCAGCCAAGAAGGAGCATCTTTATCCTCGGCCAAGGTTACCAGCATAGTCGAGACCGCATACAATGAAGCCACTAAAATAGAGAACCCGGCCACGATCATTACCCCGTTCAGTACATATACAAGAATAGGTAGTCCCATCGCTTCAAGTGCAGCAATAATTGAGCTTTGATCAGATCTCACTTTCTCAGGGCTCACGAATAATAGGGCGAGTCCTATCGACAGTACATAGAGCAGGGTCACGCCCAGCAGCATAAACCTGCCTGCTTTTGGAGCTTCTTTTGAGTCGCGTAGGTCCATCGCCATAAAGCCCATTACCTCAATACCCCCAAAAGCATAGAACGCATAAAGTAACCCTTTCCAAGCACCCATCCATCCTTTATTCAACCATGCTGCCGAACTGTGAACCGTATCCCAATTCCCCCTTCCCCTCAAAAGGGCAACCACGGCGACCACGATGAACATCAGTACCGCGGCGATTTTGATCATGGCGAATAGATTTTCCGCTTTGTTAATCCCCTGGCTACCTAGAATAATGACCAGCAGACCCAGTACAGCATAAATTGCGGTAAAAACCCAAAGCGGCCAACTCGGAAACCAGACCCGCGAGAACAGACCCAAAGCAGTCAAGGTGCTGCCGAGTATTAGAATTTCTGAGTACCAATAGATCCAGCCCATGCCAAACCCGGCCCAGCGGCCAAAAGCCTCTTTGGCATAACTACGAAAAGAGCCCTTTTGAGGATTTTGTATAGTCATTTGGGCCAGCGCCTCATAGACGAACAGAGTTGCCACAGCCGCCAACACAAAAATAACCAACACCAATAATCCGCTCTTACGGATAGCGATGCTGGAACCAAGAAAGAATCCCGTGCCAATCGTGCAGCCTACACCAAATAAAGTAAGCTGCCACCAAGGTAGCTTGCCAGTTGGAGTACCCATATGTATATCCCCTCCGTCTGGTGTTACTATGCGTTATCGGGTGTTATTTTATTCTGGTATAGGCTTAGGCAGGCAAAAGAAGACCCGACTTCCTGTTCAACAACAAGCGAGTCGGGTCTTCTACAGTTAGAATGGTCAGCGCCCTAATTATTTACGGGCATCTGAGGAGATCCGGCAGCGGGAACATAGGCATCCAGCATCTGCTGTATTACTGAAACCTGAAGCTGCGGAACCTGATAATAGGCATGTTTGTTCTGATAAAGGAACAACTCATATCCCATTTCAATAAAATGCTGCACCTGTGAAGCCAGCACCCGACGCAGCGCTGGGTTCGTCACTTCCGGTGAAGACATGGCCAGCAGTGAGGCATGGGATTTGATTAGACCCAACATATACCCGCTGACGCCCGCATCTTTCACATCCGCCAGTGACGAGTTAGGCTTCTTGGGCGGGGCCGGTTGGAGGCCGTAAACCGGCTGTGTCATATTCGGGATAAGATAGGTAGCCGTTTCCTGGCTTGGCTTTTGCCCTGTCTTAAAACATTGGCAGGTCAAGTTGTACTGATCCAGCATGAAATTGTACTGCCGATCCAAGATAGACAGTAGCTCTTGATCCTGTACAAAGGTTCTGAACATCATGAACTGGTCCAGTAAATTGATCTGGCAGGACAATACCTCGTGCACATCGAACATTTCGTGGGCGCCGTGACCTAGCTGCTGTCCGCCCATCGTTATACTTCCTAACTGTGGTTGCTGCTGCAAATTATATTCTCCTTTGTTCTTAGATGAGTACCCTCTATAATATGAAGGACAAGATAGCCAATTATGCACGCAGTTATATTTACATCCCTCCATATCTAAGTCAAAGTGCCTCACTTACTGCAACCTTCTTATTTTGAATCCGAAGATTCCTTCTATGTGTCGTGAATAATCCGAAGTACCCTAGCGTTACGAGGATACAGATTATAACATCAACTACAATTAAGTTCTGATAATTCCCAAAATAATCGAAGGATAGGCCTCCAATTAATACACCTACTATACCGCCGCCCTGGTGCATGAGAAGTAGAACACCGGTATGTCTTCCTTTACCCTTTGCAAACTCATTAATGACAAGCATTCCACCTGGTAATGCACTTAAGTAGGTAATTCCGAACGCTATAGCAAAAAGAATAGGTGAACTTCCCAAGTGCATAAAGAGGAAAGCAAAACCTATAATACGAATGCCATACAATAGAGACATCATCATTAATTTATTGTATCGGTCCAGAAAATAGCCGCAAATGAGTGCCCCCGTGATTTCCATAATACCAAGGATGCTCATAGATAAGGCGATCATGCTTGGTGATACATCTGCCAACTGATGTATGGCTACCAAATTCATCTCGACGGATCCCATATTGATACCGCAGGTGAACAGCGCAATCGCGACTACGACAAAGATAGGAAGAGAAATAAATTTCTTGGACGGTGGAGTTACTCTAGGTGATGTATCTTGACCTTCGACTTCTATTGAACGATCCGAAGGAGCTCTCTCCGTATGTTTCTGTTGTGAACTCTTAATTCCTAACCAAATTACGGGAAGTGTTACACAAACACCTAGGATAAAAGAAGCCACAAAGGCGTTTTTCCAAGTCAGCCAGTCCATGGATACGAAAATGGGTGTAATAATCGCTAATCCTACAGAAGAGGCACTCGCCAGCAAGGCCATTGCTTTAGCCCGATGATGCCGAAACCATTCAAACATCAATATATAATTTGTCGTCGCCCCAATACCTGCCAAACCAGAGATAACACCGTATCCAATAAAAAAGACAATAGGATGGTGGCCTAACACGACAATACCAGTACCCAAAGTACTCATGATTGCACTTAACATTAGTATCTTCTTTGTGCCATAACGATCCACGAGCCAGCCCCCCAAAGGCGCGCATACGGCTACGATGAATAAATTGGTGGACCATGCCATTGAGATGAATCCCCTGCTAATCTGTAAATCCGTCGATATTTGCACCTGAAAAAAAGACAAGCTGAAGCGAGTCAATGCACCAATAAATCCAATAACCCAGAGAGATCCTAATCCAATCCATGCATACCTGGATTCCTTAAACCATGTCGTTTCCATTATGGTTTCCACCCCTGTCTATTATAAAAGATACCGATCGGTATCTTTTATAATAGCATAGATGCTTTTCTTTGCAACAGAATAATTTCATTTGATATACTACGTGTACATATACAATCAAGGACGGAGGATGACAATGGAAAAGGGTGAGAAGACTCGCAATTACATCATAGCTAAAGCCGCTGAACTGTTTAACCAGAAAGGATATTCGGGCTCATCCTTATCTGATATAACAGAATTGACAGGCATTAAGAAAGGTGGCATTTATCGTCATTTTTCCAGTAAGGATGAGATTGCATATGAAGCCTTTAGCTATGCGGGTAGTATTGTGGGGGCCCAACTAGCTCATGCCATTAGTCAGCAAGAAACGGCCTCTGGCAAGCTATTAGCTTATTTACATGTGTACGAGAAAGTAGTTGAAGCGCCACCCTTTATTGGGGGGTGCCCGCTGCTCAACACGGCTATTGAAAGCGACGACAGTCATCCAGGCTTACGTGAAAAAGCCCAGCAAGCCCTAATAGGCACACTTGAATTCAAAAAGAAAATCATTTCTGAAGGTGTACAAAGTGGTGAATTCAAACCTGATCTCGATATTGAGGCACTAGCTACCTTCTCCCTTTCCATCATGGAAGGCGGCATCATGATGAGTAAGCTCGAGGGCAATAATCGGCATATACGGATGAATATCAAGAGCTTTGCTGCTTATTTAAAAAAAGAGTGCCTACGCCAACCTAGTTAGTTCATTCAAAACTTTTTTAACATACAAAGATTTTAAAATAAAAAGGAGCTTCGTCACTACTCACGAGGCTCCTTTAGCTTATTCTTAGTTCCTTAACTTTATTTATGTTCCAACCACTGACATTCTGTGATTTCTATTTCTGTAAATGTTGCTTTAAATGACGAATCCTCTGGGCTACAAGCATATAAACCAAAGTTGATATGCTCACTCCCTTCAAACAAATGAAAAATACGCATCTGCTTAAATGTAATCCCATCAAGAGAATTTTCAACACAGAAGTCACTCTCACGCCGACTTAATCTGTAATACATTGTTTTTATTGTTGCGTCGATATCTGTGGTTGCCCAATCCGAATATCCGTGATTCGTAACTACACTACCCAATCTTTGATATTCTTCATTCTCATATTCAATCGATGCCTTGAACCAATTGTCACTGTCCTGATAAATAATGACTCCACACTGGTCAAATCTATGAGCGCTGTCAAAATCAGTTTTCACTATTAAAGAAAAGTATTTCTCGTCAGTCCTCATTAGCAGCGCAGGTGCAGTATCATTTCTGAATCCATAATAGGTACGTTGCCAAAAATCAGTATTAGGCTCAGTTACAATTTCAATCTTCTCATCTGTAATAGAAAAAGTGCTTACTGGATACTGCCAAAAAAGATTTTCTTTTAAAAATTTCATCTCACTACTCCTTATCTAGGTCCCTCTTTACCCTTGAATGTCCCTCCTGGCATCTTGCTCGGCGAGAATCTCATTGTCCTCCGCGTTATCTCTCGTCACTTTCTGAACGCCAACGGCGCTATATGAAATCAACAGAATAACAGCTATATAATACCCCTTTACATTCAATTGAAATGGAGCATTGTACAGACCAATAAAGAACATTACATACCCAATAACCAAGCCTGCAAAAGCCATAATTGTGAAAGCCCCTGTATTTCTCATCCTGTGTTTCGGATTTTCTAGCTTAATTTCTTTATCCTCTGAGTTGTCTCTAACGACCTTTTGCACAACGATACAGCTAATCGTAATTAACACCATGCAAAGCAAATAATACCCTTTCACGTTCAATTCCCAATCGTCGTTGTACACCCCCAAACAGAATAGAAAAAGACCTGCAGCCAATGCAAAATACGATACCCCTGTGAAAGCAGCTGTGTTGCGTTTACGATACCTCTGATTCATCTGACGATTCCTCTCCCAATACAGAATTGAATGGTGTTATAGCCTTCTTCACTATACCGTGGAACATCGGTAAAATTCTACCATTAATTAGGTTGTTTTGGGAAAACACAAAGAAAACGGTCTCAGTCCCAGGCAATTCAGGACTAAAGCCGCCTCCTATATTTTCTGCAACTTTATGATTTAGAAAAAATGCTACTCCCTTTCCTGATCCACCAATTGCTGCTGTGCAAGACGAATCATCTCGCGGACCATCGATCCACCAATTTTTCCGCCAATCTGACCCACTGATTCTGTACTCAAATGTCCATTCTCACCGTGTTCCAATGGGATACCAAGTTCTTTTGCGACTTCATATTTCACATCATCAGGCCGCTCCGGATCTACATCATAACCCTCGCGCCGCATCACCTCGGCTTTAAACGTTTGCATTCCGCGATTGACTCCCGGCACTGCATATTTCCTGTTTCTTCTGGACATCCCTTATCCCCTCCTAACATGTTTTAAGTAACATGCCCGGAAAACGAAATCTCCACCCCTGTTGATTTGCTCCGATTATTTCCAAGAGGGCGCTGAAAGGCCAACTGCTGTCAGGGTGCTTGCCCTCTGTTTCTTATGCATAAATTTTGCTTGAAGGTGACGTTACGTCACCTGCTATACTAACTGAGAACAACACGCTGGAGCAATCGATTGGATGTGAGAAAGGATGTACAAAGAGAACTATTTAACGACAGGGCAGCTTGCAAAGCGTACAGGAATAACGGTCAGGACATTGCGATATTACGATCAGATTGGGCTTCTAATTCCAGAAAATCATCATGCGGGATCGATAAGATCTTATAACATGAAAGACCTAGAAAAATTGCAGCAAATTCAAACGTTGAAATACTTAGGGCTATCACTTCAAGAAATAAAAGACATCTTAGATGCAGAGTCGCTATCCATAGGGGAGATCAGACATTCATTACAAGCACAGCTCGATGTTCTACAGAGAAAAATCACTCATACGGAGCATGTAGTTCATGCAATACGAGATGCTATGCAAATGTCGGTCAATCGGTCTGATTGGAACCACTTAGCAAATGTTATTCAAACCTTGCAGAGTAAGCAAGATTGGGGGGAACAGTATCGGACGGCGAGCCGCTTGCAAACGCGGATACATCTTTATGACAAGTTCAGTACAAATCCGCAAGGCTGGCATAATTGGGTGTTTGAACAACTGGAGGTGCACCCTGGAGCCCACATTCTAGAATTAGGTGGCGGCGATGGAACCTTTTGGATAAGAAACGCCGAACGAATTCCAAGCAGTTGGCGCATCACACTTACTGATATTTCGAGCGGGATGGTAGAAGAAGCACGTTGCCGCTTAGGAAGTAAAAGTTCACAGTTTAAGCTCTTATCTGTTGACGCGCAACAAATCCCCTTCCACGATGAGCATTTCGATGTGGTTATCGCTAACAACATGCTGTATCACGTGCCGGACATCCCTAAAGCGATCCACGAGATACACCGCGTACTAAAGCGAGGAGGTATAATATGCACCTCTACAATGAGCACTCAACACCTACAAGAGATTGAACAATTGGCGGTCTCGTTCGACCCCGACCTTCATGTATTGGATCAAGCTATTAAACGATTTAATCTGGGTAACGGAGGAGACCTGCTGTCTTCTTGCTTCTCCGATCTTCGGTTACTACGTTACGACGACCGTCTGTTAGTCGACGAAGCTGAACCCCTGATTGAATATATGATATCGACCCCGATGAACGCAAAAGAGCGACTTGTCGGTGCGGCTATAGACGAATTTCGAAACCACGTCAATCGGCTTCTACAGGAGAATGGAGCCCTCGAAATGACTAAAGAAAATGGGATTTTTCTAGGGAGGAAATGAGATGAAGGCACAGCATTACAACCCAAGAGTACGGATCATAAAAGAGGAACTTCTATCGGATAACTGGTACACCTTAAAGAAGATCACATTCAAGTATGAAAAAGAAAATGGACAATGGGAGACACAATCCCGTGAAGTGTATGACCGAGGCAACGGAGCGACCATTCTACTCTATAATCGACACAAACAAACCATCGTACTTACGAGACAATTCCGAATGCCTACTTATCTAAACGGCAATGTGACTGGAATGCTTATCGAAACCTGCGCGGGGCTACTCGATAAAGAAACACCAGAAGAAAGTATTCTGAGGGAAACGGAGGAAGAGACGGGGTACCGTATCGACCGAGTGCAGAAAGTTGGCGAGGTCTATATGTCACCAGGATCTGTTACCGAAACCCTGCACTTCTTTGTAGCTGAGTATAGTGATGTCATGACAAAAGGTCCGGGTGGGGGACTTGAGGAGGAACAGGAAAATATTGAAGTAGTGGAACTTTCGTTTGCTCAAGCGCTTGACATGGTCCAAAGCGGCGAGATTCGTGATGCTAAGACGGTAATGCTGCTCCAATACGCTCAGATCCAAGGTCTCTTGAAGGTAAAATCGAAACCGCTGCATATCCTTATCGCTGGCCCGTATCGTTCTGGAACCAATGATGATCCAGTATTAATCGAGGAAAATGTCAAATGCATGAATAAAATTGCTCTTCAAGTTTACGAGGCTGGGCATATGCCAGTGCTGGGGGAGTGGTATGCTTTGCCTCTTATTGCTACAGCCGGTTCCACTAATCTAGGAGACGACGTTTTCAACCGGATTTTCCATCCGTCTTCCATTCGCCTGCTTAATTACTGTGATGCCGTGCTTCGAGTTGGAGGATCATCTCAGGGTGCCGATGAAATGGTACAGGTTGCGCAAGAGAAAGGATTGTTGATTTACGAACGGCTGGATGAACTTCCGTTATTGTGATAATAAGCATTTTTTTCTGTCTGATGATGCACTCTTGATTTAAGTCAATGCCCGCCATACTACTCCTAATTACAATGAAAATAAAAAGTCCTTTAGGAGGCTATCTATGGCTATCTCAGAAAAAGATCTATCGAATCAGCGAAAGTCCGCTTTAACTGCTGGAATCTCACTTATTATCATGACCCTTGCCTCATTTTTTTCGTATGGCTTTGTCCATGAGAATCTTGTTGTTCAGGGCGATGCCAGCGTCACATTCAATAACCTTGTGTCATCGACTAACCTTTTCAAAGGTGAAATTTTGGGTTGGATCATCATTATGATTACTGACATCCTGGTCGCCTGGGCGTTTTATGTGTTTCTAGAACCGATTAACCAAAAGCTCTCCTTACTCGGCGCATGGCTTCGTCTAACCTATTCCGCTATATTGGGAATCGCTATACTAAACTTGATCGTTGTGCTGCTGCTCACGGGAAATACAATCGACTTTTCCTCATTAAAAATCGAACAGACTCAAGCAATTATGATGTTATTTCTGGAAGCATTTCAATGGATTTGGTCTATGGGGTTAGTCGTTTTTGGCGGGCATCTGTTAATTGTGGGCTGTGTGGCTTTAAAGTCTGACATCATCCCTAAAGTAATCGGCATCTTATTGCTGCTTGCTTCAATAGGTTATATGATCATTCATCTAAGCAAAATATTTCTTCCACAATACGAAGGGGTCATTACAACATTAAATTACGTTTTCACTATTCCTATGATTGTAGGAGAACTAGGCTTTGGGATATGGCTGCTGCTTAGAGGAGGAAAACTCCCCAAAAGTGTATGACTTTCTTTTTAGTTATCACTGGAATGAACCCGCTTCTTAATTCTACTTAATGACTCTGGTGTCATCCCCAGATAGCTGGCCAATTGATGCTGAGGTACGCGAGTGAGTAAGTGAGGTCTTTTTCGCAACAAAGCTTTGTAACGTTCTTCAGGATTGGAAGCGATAAATGAAGTTAATTCATCCTGTACCTCACCTAAGTTTTCCTCTACCATTTTGCGGATCATCGTTTCCAATTGCGAGTGTTTGTGAAGCATGTCTTGTTCCGCATTAAGTTCACCAACCACCAATGTGCTATCTTCCAGACAGGTTAAGGTGTACGCAGAGGGCTTACTTTCTTGATGCCGATTAAAAATCGAAGCCGCTTGCTCTTCTGTGTAGAAATTAGATGTGACTTCTTTTCCCGATTCATCTATCGAGTACTGCCTAACACAACCTTTTAGCACGAAAAAACATTTTGTGGGAACATCTCCTTGTCTAAGGAGCACTGTCCCCTTTTTAAATTCCTCTATAAGGATACCCTCAACAATATCCTGCTGATCCTCTTCATTAAGAGATGTAAATTTACTCATATACTTATACAATATGTTTTTCATATCTCTCTCCAATCTCCGAAGCTAATGGCCGGCTTATGATGTCCTTGAAGCTATTTAGGCTCCCGAGAGGGAGCTTCTTGCCTTATTATACTAGCTCATACAAAGACAAATCCAACCTTTCAACTCTTCATACGCCGCACAGCTGTGTCCACTAGTGAGCCTCATATTCGGACGATCCCCCAAAACAGGGAGGCCCAACAGCCATTTCATGACTGTTGGGCCTCCCTTATCCTGTATATTACTTGTTCGCTAAGAAAGCATCGATTTGCGCTTGCAGCTCAGCTTGGATTTTATCAATGCCAGCTGATTTCAGCTGTTTGTTCAAATCTGCAAGGCCTTTGTCGATATCTTTAATTACGCCGTACTCAAGCGGAATGGCATAGCGGAGCATTACATTGCCCACATTGGCAATTTCCGTCTTCACTTTGCTATTGTCGAATACAAAGGTTTCAAGGGCATAGTGGTAGACGTTAGCTTCCCAGCCCTTAGCCAGATCGTTAGCTTCTTGAGGGAATGCTTCATTGTCAAGGTTAAGTGGCGAGTTGAAGTTCCAATTAGAGAAGCCGGTAAAGTTCGGATTTTTGTCGAGTGCTTTATATTTGGTGTCGCCAACCGGTTCATAGTGCACGCCACTAATTCCGTACATCATCAGGTCGTGCAGTTCTTTATCGTTTTGCAGCAGATCGATCAGCATCAAGGAACGTTCTACATTTTTGGAAGTCGCATGAATCGACGTACCGTTTTGTGTAGAAATCGCCACTGATTTTTTCTTCCCTTGGTTAATATCAGCCAATGCTACTTCATAAGGAGAATTTTCTTGGCGCATCAAGGCCATGAGTGCCCCAAGTGTTCCGTTATTGTGCGTAATTGAGGCGGTTTTACCTGCTTTAAAATCCGCCTGATGATCATTTTTACTGTTCAGAACGTTTTTCGACCAGGCATTGTTATCAGCAAGATCTTTATAATACACGAGTAGATCCTTGAACTCTTGCGTTTCATAGACGTTAAAGACTTTACCTGTTTCATCGGTCAGTTTGAAGGCAAATGGAAGATCTAGGTCAAACATATTCCATTCGTTTTGCTGCTTCAGTAATACACGGTCCAAATTATGATACTTCCAGTCTCCCGTTTCCGGAGTGAAAGGTGTAATTCCTTTTTCCTTCTCAGCTATCGTCTTCAAATAGGTAGCATATGCTTCCGGGCTGTTGATTTCAGGAAGATTGTATTTCTTACGCAAATCTTCACGATATAGAATCAGCTTTTCAACAGACTCTCCTCTGTTTTGCGGAACCATATACAGCTTACCGTTTACTTTTGCCTGATCCCAGCTCACATCTGACATAGCTTCCTTAGTTTGCGGCATATATTTGGTAAGCAGCTCGTCGGTCAATTCTAGAAATCCGCCTTTCAGCGCCTGATCATTATAACCAGCCCAGTTTGCCGAATAGATGAGATCAAAATCTTCATTTGCCGCCAGCTTCAGTGGATATTTTTGAGCCCAGTCAGACCAGTCCAAGAACTCGCCCTCAAGGGTCGCATTAATTTTTTCTTTCAGTTTCTTATTAATTTCAGCAAAAACACTATCATAGTCTATCGGTTTAGGCCCAACGAAGATCATTTTCAACTTTACTTCTTTAGAGGTGTCTATGGTATCTGAAGTTTCGGCTGCATTCGTTGCACTCGCTGTTTCTGTAGGCTCACTTGTTACCTCAGCGGCATTATTGGTAGCCTTAGCGGATGTATTGGCGTTGTTGCCACCACCACATGCGCTCAAAATCATTACGAAGGTTAAAACGAGTGCGAGCATAATGAATCTATTTTTTCTCAGCATTTCAAGCCTTCCCCCTTGTATTAATTATATTGATAAACCGGATTTCCCCGGGTTCATCCTTTTACAGCGCCAATCGTCAAGCCTTGAACGAAATATCTCTGAACGAATGGATAAGCGAGCAGAATCGGACCTGTAGCTACAACCGTCATTGCCATCTTCAAGCTCTCGCTTGGGATCGATGTGGTTACGACTGCTCCTGCACCCATCATGGCTTTTCGCATGCCATCCATATTGCCAAGCATTTTGTACAAATAATATTGAAGCGGCATCAGCTTCTCATCGGAAATAAATAGAAGGGCATTGTACCAGTCGTTCCAATAGGCAAGAGCCAGAAACAAACCAATAGTCGCTAGCGCCGGCTTGGAGAGAGGCAGGATTAGACGAGCGTAGATCTTAAAATCGCCTGCACCGTCAATTTTAGCCGATTCTACGATTGCTTCCGGAATGCTGCCCATAAACGACTTCATAACAATGATGTAGAAGACGTTGAGCATCATCGGAATCACTAAAGCCAGCAATGTATCTTTGATATGGAGGTAATTGACCATAAGCAGATACCAAGGAACCAGACCGCCGTTAAATAAAGTTGTAAAGAAAAAGAAGAATGAAAATTTATTACGCCATTTAAAATCTTTTCTGGATAGCGCATAAGCCGTCATTGAAGTCAGAAACAAACCAAACAGTGTGCCTATTATAGTAACGCCTATGGTCACCATATAGGCTTGAATCATCTGGTCGGGATACTTAAACAAAATGCTGTAGGCTTCTGTTGAGAAGGCCGTAGGTATAAATTGATAGCCATCTGTTAATATTTTTGACTCTTCCGTCAGCGATGAAGATACGACAAGTATAAACGGGAATATACATAAAATTGCGAGAAAGATTAGGGATACATAACCAATACCCGAGAATATTTTACGATCGAGCTGCTTCATATCGTTACCTCCATTATGAAAACTGTACCTCTGATGCGGTTAGAATAAGGCGCGGTCTTTATCGTATTTACGAACAGCATAGTTCACAGTCATGATCGTTGCGAAGCCAAGAACGGACTGGAAAACGCCAGCCGCAGCCGACATGCCGATATCATTCGAAGTAATCAGCGATCTGAACACGAAAGTATCGATAACGTCCGTCGAAGAGAACAACAAACCGTTATTGCCGATCATGTTATAAAACATCCCGAAATCACCGCGGAAAATATTCCCGACCGCCAGCAGCACCAAAATAATAATCGTCGGGTAAAGATTTGGAATCGTCACTTTCCGGATCCGCTGAAAAATATTGGCGCCATCGATTTCAGCTGCCTCATACTGTTCAGTATCTATGCCCGTAATCGCGGCCAAGTACATTACTGTTCCGTATCCAAGGCCTTTCCAGGCGGAAACGAGAACTAGGATATACGGCCAGTAGGCAGGCGTATTGTAAATATCAATAGGTTCTAGCCCGAGTCCTCTAAGGAGTGCGTTCACAGTACCAATATCATAATTGAGCAGGTTATAGGCAATCGCGCCGACAACTACCCATGAAATAAAGTAGGGAAGAAACAACGCCGATTGCGTAATTTTGCGGAACCATTTGCCACCGACCTCAAACAACATAATGGCTGCAAAAATTTGCAAAGAGTTATTTACAACGATGAATGCAATATTGTACAATGCTGTATTCCGTGTTACCCGCCAAGCATCTCCTGATTCAAAGAAAAAGCGGAAGTTATCGAGCCCGTTCCAGGCACTTCCAAAAATACCGCCCGCGTAATCATAATGCTTGAAGGCAATAATAATGCCCGCCATTGGGACATAGGCAAACAGAAGAAAAAAAGCAACCGCCGGAGCCAGCATCAGCAACAGAACCCTATAGTTTTTTAAATCGCTCCAAAATGTATGCCCTTTCATCTTTGCACCCCTTTCTTCTCTATATCTCTCATTATAAAAGGACGGCGGCGGTGAGATAATTCAGCGAAACAACTAAACATAATACTAATTCAACGATTCATAAACAATTTCGATAAAAAAGAAGCCCCTGTTCCATATAGAACATGAGCCTCCTCAATAAGTAATCGATTCAGATTTTATTTTTCTTCCGGTACTCGCCGGGCGACATGCCCATATATTGCTTGAACTGCCTATTGAAATAAATAATATTTTTATATCCGGCTTGTTCCGCAATCTCATATACTTTCTTCGTAGGATCCTCGAGCAGCTCGCATACCCGCTTCATACGCAATTCACTTAGAAAATCGCTGAAGAGACTATTGGTTTCGACCTTGAACAGATGCCCTAGATAGTTAGGGGTAAAGTCGAAATGTGCGGCGACCTCGTTTAGCGTTATTTTTTGATCTAATCTTTCTTTCACATACTCCGTGATTTCATCAATTAACTTGCGCTTTTGTCTTTGGCGTTTCAAATAAAGCAGCTCCGACAGTTCAAAGAATCTTCTTCTCAGCCACGAAAGGATATCATGCACCGTTTCGAACTGAAACAGCACAAAAGGATGATGAGAATCCCAATTCAAAATCTCGTACAAATGCTCATTCATTTGCTGCAGATCAGCATGAAGCTTAGAGGTAATCCGGATAATGATATCGTAGATGTCGTTTTTCTGGGAGATCGGGCTGTCTCCGGCAAATAGCTGAAGCAAGCAATCATCAATAGTGGTAAGGTCGTAGTCGAGCATAGCTTTAAGCATACGATCCACAATAACCTCTAAGTCCGAAGCCATCTTTTCCTTTGGAGACCATTCCGAGGCATCTTGGATCAACCTATTCTTCCCTACGATCCATTTAATGCTTAGAGCGGCCTGCGCCTGCCGATAGGAATCATGTAGCTTGACCGGGTCGGTTGTGTACATTCCTCTTCCGATCGTAATCGAACAGGAGAACTCCTGATAGAACGCCCGAATCAACTCTTCCAGCAAAGCTGTAAAATATTGTTCCTGAACCGCAGCAAGGATCACAAAGTGATAGTCATAAGTCGTAATCACCATGCCCAAATTTTGATCCTGTGCAAACTTTCGGATAAACTGATTGGCAGTGCTGCTCCACAAACTCCGCTCTTCTTCCGTCCAGGTTTGGATTTTTCGCGCCATGTCGTCGATCTCAATGAGGGCAACCGCTGATGCACCTTGTAAGTATGGCGTGAGAACGTTGTGAATGTGCGTTTCAACCTGTCCCGGTGCAGCCTCGTTAAACCAACGCAGCAGTAGCTCCTGATTAACAAGCGTCAGCGTTTCCGACAAGGAAGTACGCTGCGTCCTCTCTTTCTCAATCTTTGTGCAGAGTTCGGTCAGCGTCTCGTTCAGCTCGTCATCATCCACAGGCTTAAGCAAATAACTGTATGCGTTCAATTGAATCGCTTCCTTGGCATAATTGAAATCCTGATGTCCGCTAATAAATAGAATATGGACATCTGGGTTAATCTCCTTCGCTTTCCGTGCAAATTCCACGCCTGACATAATCGGCATACCGATATCAGAGAGAATGATATCTACAGGGTGCTGCTCCATCATTTTCAAAGCGGCAAACCCGCTTGTTGCAGTTCTCACGCTATGCAAAGGCAAATGATCACTGCCGGCTACACGCCGTCTAAGCCATTCCAAATCGATTACTTCATCATCCACCAGCAGAACATTGATCTCCATCGCCATACTCCTCACTCCCCCATCACTTCCCTGATCTCTGCATTTTCCACCGGTAAAATAATTTGAACTGTCGTTCCCGCTCCAAAATAGCTACCGATTTGAATGCCGAAATCGCTCCCGTATCGCAGTTTAATTCGTTCTTCCACGTTTCTCAGACCGTAGCTGCCTGGTTGATATGCGCTTGATCGCATGTTTTGAAGTGTCTCCGGCCGCATGCCGATCCCGTTGTCAATGACCTTGAGTTCGATGCGGTCACCCAGCCGCTTTCCAGTAATACGAATCGCAATGGTCTCCCCGAACCAGGCGTGCTTGAATATATTCTCCACAAACGGTTGTAAAATCAGCTTAATAATAGGCACCTGTAAAATTTCCGGATCGACATCATAATAAACCTCAAAGGCGTCCGCATACTTCACTCTCTGAATTTCCAGATACATCCTCACCTGCTCCAGCTCATTTTCAAGGGAGATATATACATGCCCATCGTTTAATGTGAGTCGATAAAATTTGGAGAGACCTTGTACCATCTGCGTAACCTTCTCCACTTCCCCCAAATTGGCCAGACTGCCGATGGTCGACAGCGTATTGTACAAGAAATGCGGACTGATCTGGGCTTGAAGCACATCCAGCTCCGCTTGCTTTTTCTGAATGCCCTGCACATAGACGTTCCGGATGAGTTCCTGAATGCTGGTCGCCATTTGGTTGAAGCTATTAGCGATATAGACAAATTCATCGTTCCCCGGAAATCCGATTCTTTTATAAAAATTACCCTCCTGAAACGATCGAACCAAATACACAATCCGCTTGATTTTCTTGCCAGATATACGTGCAACTAGAAAACCGATAATAGCCATCACCAAAAAACTGATGGAACAAACGGTACTAATCACCTTCCGCATTCTACTAGCATCTTTGTTCAAATAAGAGTGAGGTACGCGCGCCTCAATGACATAGCTTGATACCGGAATATCTTCACTAATAATTAAATAAGCATCTAGTTTCGTATCTTCAGCAGCAACACCTTGCTCATACAAAGTCATTCCTGTAGCCCTATCCAACAGACGAAGTTCAATCCCCTGTTCAATCGGAAAAGTATCAAAATTACCAAATAGCTCATCAATCCTCGCCGTAACGCGAATATATCCGATAATCGCAGGTGCTGCCTTGGAAGATACAAGCTTACGGAAATATGAAATATTACCTAGCTCACGGTCGGTATCCGCTTGAAGCCAGAAACTGTCTTGATTATTCGCAACAATCGACTTAAACCACTCCGTATTCTCGATCACCTGATCAGAAAGAACATAATAATCACTTCGACCGATAGATGTCGACATATCATCACCGGTAATTTCAAGCATCGTCTCATTGACCGTAAAAAGCGCAAGTCTCAGCTTGTTCCCATACAGTTGCAGAGGGGCCTTCATATAAGGAACGATATCATCTCTCATTTTGAGCATATTTTCCAAAGGATCTCCCCTGAACTGAAGGGCATTCTGAAAATTCGTATTTAGAAACAGCGAGTTGGTCATACGTTTGATTTCATCTGTCTGGTATTCGATGTTGTTCCTCGTCTGCTTTAATGCGGTCCGGACATTCGTTTCCGCCATTTCAGTCCTGGACTCTACGAGCATTGTGTAGGCTATATAGCCAACCAGCACATCTGTCAGCAATACAAGAATGAGATACGGAATCATCATCTTGTATGTGAATGGAATATACTTTTTACCAGACAGTTTCCTCTCCATGCGCATGCTCCCTTATATACGTATCAATACGACTGCTATTTCGACCCATTTTACAACGAAAAGAAAGCGGTTACTATATCTTGTATTTGGAAACTTCGCTTTAGAGTAGCACTCTGTTCTCCAAAATATTTTTCAAGCTGATATGCGATTTGGAAGGTCCGAACTTTATAAGGTGATCTTGAAATTCAGCAAGCGCCTCAATCGTTGAGGTCTGTACCTTAATGAGATAATTATATTCTCCACTAATGCGGAACAAATCGGTAACTTCCATAGCATCGTTGCAAAAATCGGTGAGCTCTTGGCAATGTTCTGTTTTGATTAGAATAAAAGTAGTCGTACCCCGGTTCAGATCCCGCAAATTAAAAGCTGTATGATACCCCGATATGATGTTCCTTTCCTCCAACTTAATGATTCTTTCTTTAACGGATGGTTGTGACATCGAAACCTCTTTGCTGATTTGTGAAATGGGCATACGAGCATTGTACTGCAATAATTGCATAATCTTTTTATCAATATCATCCATAAGATGTTCCATATCAAGCGCCTCCTAGCTCTTTTTAATAAATAAACCCATTCAACTAAAATACCTTATATTCAATAACCATGTCAGGATAAAACACTTATCTTATATATGTATCTCCTATTTTAATCCAACTATAATAAATAGTACATTAGATATAGGAGTGATTAATAATGAGCGTAAAAGGTCTTGCACATATAGCGATTCAAGCCAAAGATTATAAAGCAACAATTTCATTTTACATTGACGTCTTAGGATTTAAGTTAGGTCATCATTGGAGTCTGCCCTCCTTTCAAATCAAAGAAGCTTCGATGCTTATTTCACCTGATCAAAGAACTTGCATAGAGATTTTTGATAACGATGCAGTCATTGCCGCCCAAGGGAAAAAAGCCTTGTCTGAAGAGGATATAGCTCACGGAGCACTCTTACATTTCGCCTTCTACGTCGATAATGTCGATGAAATGTACCAAAAAGCCCTTGCTCATGGAGCAAAGGCTTTTATAGCACCAGATTCGCTTTCTCTTGGTGAACCTCCTCTTCTGATCAAGAACGCGATCGTTCACAGCCCCAATGGGGAAGTTATCGAATTTCTTGAAGAGGTTGATTTTGATATGTCTAGTACGACCAATGTAAACTAAAATGTATCCACTCAGCACATTGGCAAATAACAAGAATACAAATAAGGAGCCTTCTCATGTTGAGATGGCTCCTTTCTAATAATTATTCAGTTGCTCTCTTGGTTAAATCATTTAGCCTTAATTTTAAAAATCCAAACTATTATTGTGTGCGATCCGTCCTAAATACTCAGCGCTTTCTTTAACTTTACGTTCTTGTGTGCCTCTATCTACTCCAATAATCCCGAATGTCATCGAATACCCTGAATTCCACTCGAAGTTATCAAAGGATGTCCAGTACATGTATCCTCTTATGTCGATCCCCTCTGCCAAACAAGCCTGTACGCCTTCCAGTCCTCTCCGAATAAATTCAATACGACGACTGTCATCATCTGTAGCAATTCCATGCTCCGTAATAATGATGGGGATATTTAGCTCTTTCGCTACTTTTCGAATGACATTCCCAAGCGCTTCAGGGTAGAACTCATATTTCATTTGTGTAAGCTCTGCTTCATCCGCGGGCTTGACCAGACCATTCGGACCGTAAACCTCCCTGGTATAGTTTTGAAGCCCAAAGAAGTCATCCCCTTTCACTATATCTGCATACTCACCAAAGTTATCTTTCCATTTTTTCTCGGCGAGTGCTTCACCACCCGGGATCGACTGAAAATCGGAAAGGGCCATGGATAAGCCTACCTGAATGTTAGGCTGTATACCCTTGATAACTTCACGTGCTTTCAGGTGTGCCTCCTTAAGGATGCTGATACTTGCTTCATCAGAGATCATATGAAACGTGAAGTATTGGTCCACTGTAGTTCCACAGAGCTTAGCCGCAGATTCTCTCCATTTAGGCGAGGACCAGGATTTGGTATCAATTCCTACAGGGGGAATAACTCCGATATTTGAGAAAACATCCCGTAACATGATCGGAAGATTCACTTCATTGAAAGTCAATACATAGGGGATTAAATCGCCCAGTTCACGGATAACAACCTCACAATAGGCTGAGAAAAGGTCAGGAATATTCGGGTTAGCCCATCCTCCTAGTCTCATTAACCATTTGGGGGAAGAAAAATGGTGCAATGCCACAATCGGTGTAAGTCCAAACTCATGACAGGTCTGCAACACATCTCGATAATGAAGGATAGCAGAACGTGAAAATTGTCCGGATTCCGGTTCAATCCTCGACCATTCCAAGGAAAAACGGTAGGCTTTCAATCCTAAACTAGCCATAAGGGCAATATCTTCTCGGTACAACCGATAGTGATCAACAGCATCGCCTGATTTATCTAAATAAGGAGAACCCTCTGCATGTTCCTCTGCCCAAAAATCACTGTTCGTGTTGTTACCTTCTACTTGGTAAGCTGCCGTAGATGAACCCCAAATAAAGTTTACAGGAAATAAATTCTCCACAATCAACACTCCTAATCCTAATTTATTCTATATTTTAAAGCCCCGATTCGGACAACTGCACGAACCTCACCACGTAAATGGCTCTTGCAGTTTCCGTTAAGGTCTAGGCCTTCTTATCATTAGCCAAAGCTTGCAGCTCGGCCATAATTGCAGGATATTTCTTATCCAGACTATAAATAGACATCAACACGATTTGCAGTACAGCCAATACCATTGGAACATATATAAACAAATTCTTAATGGATAATAGAGCCATATCCGATTGAACCTCAAGCCCACCTACATATCCTCCGAAGGCTAATGTCCATCCAACAACCGCTCCTCCCAGCCCACTACCGACTTTCGATGCTACGCTGTGTCCACTATAAATTAAGCCTTCCGTGCGAACTCCGGTTTTCCATTCTCCGTAATCCACGGTATCAGCAAGCATGGCTGCACCTGTGGCAACGGCTGGAGCTATTCCAAGTGTCTTCAATATTGTACTGATCATAATGACTTGAAAGCTTGTGGGGTCTACAAGAATCAGTAATGATCCAACCAAGGAGATACAAGCCCCAATTAGAGCTGCATTTCTTTTTCCAACCTTCTTAATGAGAGGTGTTGAGATGATCATGCCGACCACAATTGGCACCAATCCAGCAAGAGATAAGGCTCCGACAAGGGCCGGATTATGCAGAATGTATTGCGCGTAATAGATATTTAGCGCCCCGCTAACCCCCGAGCTTAGGAAAATCAGCGTGGAGAATGGAATAACAATTAACCAGAACTTATTCCGCAGCAAAGCCTTAAAACCCACTCTGAATGGAATAGCCTTCTGTACAACAATTGGTTTTACGCGCTCCTTCGTTGTTTTGTACGTAATGGCATATAGGAGAGGGGAGATCACCCCGATGATTACAAAAGTTAAGAACCAACCCATTTTCCCACCACCGAATGTGTTTATCATAGGCATGGCGAAAAAACTAATGAGAACTCCTCCTGAAATGCCTAAGACCATCCGAGTTATACTAAGCAAAGAACGTTGATAAGGGTCCTGTGTCATAAGCGAATTCAAAGCACCATAGGGAATATTAATGGATGAATAGATTAAGCTGACAATGAAATACGTGAGCGACGCATAGACAATGGCTCCTGTGTGGCCTAATTCTGGTGCTGTAAACAAGATCATGACCGACAAGCCGAACGGCACAGCCATCCATTTGATCCAAGGTCGAGCCTTGCCATGCTTACTCTTCGTCCGGTCAACCAAAGCACCGATGCCTACATCAGCTACCCCATCTAGGAGTCGAGTAACCAGAAGGATTGTACCTACAATACCTGCTGAAATTCCAACAATGTCTGTATAAAAAAAGGTGAGAAAGGTTGTAATAGCCGTCCAAATAATATTTGTAGAAAAATCACCTATCGCATATCCAAAACGTTCTTTCAACGATATCTTTGTATAAGCATCCTGAGCTCCGTTATCTACTATAATCGCTTCGGTTCCCATCGCCGGTGTAGCCATCTTTTGTCCCCCTAAAATCATGATTAGCTTCAAATTGAACCTTTCACCTCATGTGATTAAACCCTCCTTCACCACCTATTTTAGCAAGCGTTTTCATTTATTTTAATGCTAAAATCCAAGCACATTAGTGCTCGTTTCAAAGATTTTATTTTTACTGTTTCGAAGCCATTCATAAAAATAAAAGAAGCTCCCCTCTTTCTTAGGAGCTTCCAAGTAAACTAATTCATCACGCTATTGAGGTAAAATATATATTGAACTATAATTTAAAAAAGATAAATCATGCTGGTTTCAAAGAATAGGAGCCTTCCAATGAATAATAGTGAATTACAATCCTATTTGATATCCAACAACCTTAGAGATGTGCCAGATTGGGAACTTATTAAAAACACATATAACGCTGAAACGATAGAGGTAGCTGGTCAGACGGTTTATATATTTAACTTGAGTTTTGATATGGCCTATACACCCATTGAGGATAACATTGTTATTTTTCAATCCGTGCCTTCCTCGGTAGTCCCGCTGCATATTCATCAATACATCGAATTGATTTACGTCTACCAAGGAAAATGCACAGTGGTCATGCAAAATGGGGAAATCAACATGCATGAGGGCGGAGTCATCATCATTGATAAGCAAACCCCTCACACACTAAAAGGAATTTCGAACTCGGATATTGTCATCGATATCAAGCTAAAACATGATTACTTGAACTCAGGTTTTCTTAGCCGTTTCACACAAAAAAGCACTATCTCTCAATTGTTGATAGACTCTCTGATCGATTCTCGAAGAGCAAATAATTATCTCCACTTCCCCTTAGAAAACGGCTCTAAAATCGTAGAAATCATGCAGAATATAATGTGTGAATATTTCGATCGAGACTTTTGTTCTACGGATATGATTGACTCTTATTTATTTATTTTTTTTACAGAATTAATTCGGAACAGTAACACCAAGACCAGTATTGAGGCCGGAAATATAAGTCAGAAAGATTCTATTGTTATTGACTTTCTAAGATATATTGAAAAGAATCATCGTGATTGCACCCTCACCAAAATGGCTGCGCACTATAAATATCACCCTAACTATATCTCGGCTATGCTCAAAAGAGCGACCGGGAAGTCGTTTAAGGAACTTCTCCAGATTGAACGGTTGAATAAGGCCGTCATCTATTTGTCCAATTCAGAACTTCCCATTCCTGATATCGCAGAGGAAGTCGGGTATTCAAGCGTCTCCTTCTTCTTCAAAAAATTTAAAGAAGTCTACTCCCAAACACCCAACAAGTTTAGAGAAAATAAACACTAAAAGAACCTGACATCCGTTCGTCAACAGCAAGCCGTGCGGACAATCTAATTACACTTCCTCATACAAAGAGGTATCCAAGGCTTGAATAAAGTGCGACCAATTGCCTGTCGTGTACAGCAGAAGTCGATGCATCGCGCGCGTACAAGCTGTATAAAAGAGTTTACGTTCGCTCTCCCGATGATAAGTCTGAGTAGAAGCATCGTAAATTAGCACGGCGTCGAATTCTACGCCCTTAGCAAGATACGCAGGAATAATCAGCGTTCCCTTCTCAAAGGTGAGCGTCTCCTTCGTAATAAGCCGCAGATTCTCGCCCCCCTGTGCAAGCAGTGCTTCATAGGCTTCACGGCTTTCCGTAGCAGTCTTAGTAATAACGGCGATGGAGTCGAGACCTTCGGCCATAAGCGCCGCAAGCTCCTCTTTTATCCGTACCGCCCGCTCCACCTCATTGCTAGCCTTCAATAGGTGCGGCTTCTTGCCGCCCCTATCAAAAGGCACGATCTCTTCATTAGGTAGCAGCGCCTTCGTAAACTCCACAATCTCGCGAGTCGAACGATAGCTTCGGATTAAACGAAATAGATTCGTTTCCTCTTCACCATAAAGCCGGATCAAAGGAGAATCTACCTCTTGCAGATTCGTCGCTTGCGGGAATATCGCTTGACTGAAATCGCCGAGTACTGTCATGCTGGCGCGGGGAAACAATTGCTTGAGAAACGCGAATTGGAACGGCGAATAATCCTGTCCTTCATCAATAAATAAATGCCGCACCATTGTATTCGTGCGAGAACCCTCGATAAGCTCTTTTAAATACAGGAATGGGGTCTCATCCTCATAAAACAGCTCGGTATGGCTCAACGTTTCCTTCGTTTGCATACAGATTTCTGGCCATTGATCAGGTACTTCGGTCTCACCCGTCATTTTCTGATAAGTGGCTTCATCCCTAAATAACTGCTCGTATAATCCAACCGTATCTATGAACTTCAAACGTTTGGCATCCCGTCTTAGCGGTTTGAAATGTTCCTTCACGATCATACGACGCAGCAGCTCATCTTCCTGAGAACTAAAATCAAAGACATTCTCTTCCCCGTCCTTCTGAGTACGAAAATCGCCATAGATTTCAAGATACTGCTCTGTAAAATCGAAGACAGCTTCTTCTCGCCGGTACTTCTTAAGCACCTCACTGTAAGCTTCGGCATATTGATCGTTGTCGAGGTAATCGACTTCATCTTGAACCCAGGGCGCTTCCATTTCCTGACGCTCTAGCTTAGTCAGCTCACGCAGCAGCCATTCACGTAGTAAAGCAACGCGATTAGCCAATCGTATAGAGCTGTCGTAGCTGTAAAATTGCGATTTCATTTGCTCCGCAGTAATCAACTCGCGGTCCCGGAAACAGATACTGTGGAACAGCATACCTTCTTTGCCTAACCATAACGCGTAGCTTTGAAGAGCATGCAGGAAAGACTCAGAAGCCTTATATTGCATCCCCGTTAACCGTGCTTCATACCCCTGCGAGGATTGTGACGTCAGTACATATTCAATCTGCTCGAAGGGGTCTTCTAGTTGAACAGTGGATCCAAGCCAATAAGCAAGATACTCCTGAAAGGTCGTTTGCTGCATATTCTCTTCGCCGAGCTCAGGGAGCACCGTCGATACATAACTGTTAAACATCGGATTTGGCGAAAAAAGAACGATCTGGTCGGCCTTGAGCCTATCACGGTGTTTGTATAATAAATACGCTACCCGTTGCAGCGCTGCGGACGTTTTTCCGCTGCCAGCCGCTCCTTGCACAATAAGCATACGGCTTTTGTCATTGCGGATGATGGCGTTCTGTTCCTTCTGGATGGTCGCCACAATGCTCTTCATTTGTGAATCTGCGCCTTTACCAAGCACCTGCTGAAGCAATTCGTCCCCGATCGTTAAGCTCGTATCGAACACGTTCTGGAGCTGACCGTAACGGATCTGATATTGCCGCTTCAGCATCATCTCACCTGTAATCTGTCCTCCCGGCGTTTCGTAAGTAGATGGCCCTGGGGAATGATCATAATACATGCTTGCAATAGGCGTTCGCCAGTCATACACCAGAAATTCCACACCGTCTGCATCAACGAAAGAAGCCACTCCGATATAAATTTTCTCACTCAAGCCCAAACCATCTTCTTGAAAATCCATTCGCCCAAAATAGGGAGACGGCAGTAGCCGTTTCATATTCTTAAAACGCTGCACCCGCTGCCGGTGGCTGCGCTCCCGCTCCGACAACAATGCTTCTTGCTGCTTTATACTGTAGAAGGTCTCTTCGAAATCTTCGTCTGTGCTCGTATTGACCGTGACTTCTTCCCAAAACCGCTTGCGAATGTCCACCACTTGATCACGTAGCCCAGTCACTTCTGGTTCTAGTTCTGCGATTCTTGATTGCAGCTTTTCCGTAACCAAATCAAGCCGATCTTGTTCTTGCTGCCAATCCATTACGTTTACCATCTTCACGAACACGCTCCTTTTCATTCTTGTTATAAAGAAGCAAAAATTAAAATTTGACAAACTGTTAATCCACATGGTATTATAATAGTGTAGATATGATGTTACACTTATGTTTAAATTAGAGAAATCAACAGTGATTATTTTATAATATCACGATCTTTCTTTGCATGCAAATTATTTATATAAGTAAGAAGAACCAGCAGACTCTGCTGGTTCTTCTTTTTTTGAATGCCAAGCTTGGGCGCACATAGAGAATAGACAAAAAGACCGTCCTAAGGACGGTCTTTTTTCTTACTACAGTAGGTTTACTATTTAGTTTGCAGCAGATTCATAATGATGGTTACTGCCTCTGCTCTTGTTGCGGTCTCATTTGGTGCAAATACATTGCCGTTACGTCCGCTCACAATGCCTGATTTCTTCACGGCTGCAACCGCATCCTTTGCCCATGCAGGAATTTGGCTATCATCAGCAAAGCCTGTTGATGCCGCCGTTGTTAAATCTACCCCTGCTGCTCTAGCGATCATAACTGCTAGCTCCGAACGTGTTATGCTCGCTGCCGGACGGAAGGTAACATCCTCATAGCCGCGTATAATCTTCGCCTCTAAGGCTTGTGCAATGGACTTCTCAGCCCAAGCAGGGATTGTATCTGTGAAGCCCAATTCCACACCGTTTCCAGTTGGCTTCAGCGCATTCATCAGCATCACCGCAAATTCAGCGCGTGTCACCGCACCATTCGGTTTGAACGTTCCGTCGGCATAACCCTTGACGATCCCTTCGCTCACCGCTTTCTTAATATTAGCCTGTGCCCAATGTCCCGAGATATCGCTAAATTGAACCTCTGTCGTCGGTTCAGTAGATACATTGGTTACCGGTAATCCAGTCGCTTGATCCACTACGAGTACAGCAAACTTCGTAAAGTGATCCACATCTGCAGCAATGCGATTTCCATCTATTTTGCCGTCATTAACTTTCACCCAGCTCTTCTTCACTTCATCATAATAAAAGATCGCTACAGTTTGGCCGCTCTTCACTTGTCCTGAATCGAACACAAAGGTTAGCGTGACTGGTTTACTAAAGTTCTCCGCGAAGTTTTTTAGAACTTCATAGATCGGGCTTACGAAAATCTCATGATTGCTGAGAAGATTCTGCGAATCAAGCACTTTCTCAATCGTTAATACCAACTGCTTGCCTGAAGCATTAGCTGGAATTGAAATCACAAGCCCATTATCCAATCTGACTTCACCCGCTTGACCTGCAGGAAGCGTCAGTTTCCCATTGGAGGAGATAACCGGAAGTACGACATTAGAGGTACTACCACCATCATTACCACCGTTTCCATTACCATCAGAACCGTTATCTTGCGCAGCTCTCGTTATTGTTGCTGTGTATCTCGTACCTGTGCCATCTTGGGCAATTACGAATAACTCCAATCGGTTACTACCTATTTCAAGGGGAAGCTCTATGCTTGTTGCCCCACTTGCCAAACTTATCGGACCGGCCACAAGTGTATTGGCACTATTGTACATACTCACTGTCAAGGTACCATAAACAGCATCGCTGGCCGTTGCCGTCACTGTGAAGTTAGATAAAGAATACGGTACACTCGCTGTATAGTCGTATACACTTCCGCTCACTGTTTGATCCAATGTTATGCCGCTCAAATTCAAGCTATTCAAGCTTGCACTAGAACTTAATGTTGTAAACGTAATCTCTTGTCCATAGCTTACTCCGGTTGCATTCACTGCATAGGCACGTACATGATAGATAGATCCAGATTGAAGTCCTGCAAGACTTACTGAAAAGGCACCTGTTCCACCTGATTCAGCTATAACTTTACCATCCTCAATTGTCGGATTGGCACTAGTAGAATATACGATTCCTCGCTCTGTAACCTTAGCGCCACCGTCCGAAGTGATATTTCCTCCAACCGTAGCTGTCATAGAAGTGATATTTTGTACTTCTGCATCCGTATCAACAATAGCAGGTTCCTCAATACCTTTGACAAAGCTTAGATAGAAATCATCAATCGATCCCCATGCGCCGCCGTCTGCTTTGATATTAGCTCCGATTGTAAGGGTTCCATCGGTAACGAGAATATCCTGGATCTCAGGATTATTCCACTGTGCCCATCCTTTCACACCGGTGTTTACTTTTACTTCCTTACCATCCGTTACAGCAAACAGATTCATATTGGGGTTGGCAGCATCTCCCCCTTGAATAAACATCGAAAGATTATAATATCCCGGCTTCAGACCAGAAATAGTCTGCTCTACTCTAAAATCCACTGCTTTCGCAGAGTAGAAATGTAGTGAATAGTTGCCTGTTTTGGCATCTGTAACTTTATTTTGGTAGTCTGTATGTGGAGCATTAACGTCAGCATAGGTGATTTTCCACATGCTTCTATCGCTATTTTCAAAGCCTGCGTTGACGATAAAGTTCTCTTTTTTAATAACTAGAAGAGCCTTTACCACCTGACCGCCTTCCACCGTTCCACCGATCACATAGCTGCCCGCGCCCTTGCTAATGGCTTGCTCAAGCGCAACTTGATCCCAAACCACTGACATCTTGCCGGAACTTCCATCATTGTAAGTAACACTTACGTCTGTTGACAGATGGATTGGCTCCCCAGCAATCGCCGTTATCGAAACATCCTTAATTTCATCTACAGCAATAGGGGCCACTGCGCCTGTATTCACATATTTGAACACATTCAGCGAGGCAAGCGGATGTCCGTTAAAATCAAACAAAGCCTGGTTATCAACGGCACTTCCGCCATACCATTCCCCTGCATCATCAGGGTCATATTCCTTCGCATAGCTGGATGCCCAACCGGAACCGTACTGTTCCCATATCAACTTATTCTGCTCCAGATTGTCTTTCGGACCTACCGGAAGCCAAGCAGGCTCCCAATAAAACACGCCAATTCCCGCTTTACCCACATTCGCAACCGCTTCGATCACGTCTCTAACCGAGTTAGCCTGACCTTGAACGCTGATAGGGTAGTTTAAAGTTTGACCTGAGCTTTGCGGCGCTGTATTTCCGTGTCCATCCCCGTCTTCTGCGGTATACGCGTAAGAGGTTTCGGCTACCATTACTTTTTTACCATAAGTATCAGCTACTTGCTTCAACACGGATGTCAAATTGCTTAATGTACCATGCCAGAATGGATAATAAGAACTTGCAAACACATCATAGTCCACATTGTTATCTTGCAAATTCTTCGCTATAGTGGCATATCTGCTTGCTGACTCCGGATTTGTAAAATGCAGAGCAACCAGAATATCAGGATTGATCTCCCGAATGGCTTTGCTTCCCTCATTAAACAATTGGCTCATCTTCGTCCAATTAGATTCACCAACGAATTGTCCATTCGTTTCATTGCCTACTTGAACCATACCAATATCAATACCTGCATCAAGCAGAGCTTGCAGACTTACTTTGGTATATTCGTAAAGCGCTGTCTTCTTATCTTCAAAACTCAAATTTGCCCATGCCTTAGGCGTATGCTGCTTGGCCGGATCGGCCCAAAAGTCAGAATAATGAAAATCCACTAGCAACTTCATGCCGTTTGCGGTCGCCCTTTTCCCAATTTCAATCGCGGTGGCCAGATCATTATTGCCACCACCATAACCTTTTCCAGCTGTATCAAAAGGATCATTCCATATCCGTACCCGAACGTAATTAACCCCCGCTTCATGTACGGTTGTAAAAATATCCTGCACTTCTCCGTTTTCATTGTAAAACTCGACTCCGCTATTCTCTAAAGAAATAATACTGGAGATATCCACGCCCTTAATAAAATCAGGCTGGAGTCCTTCCACCTTCTTTACAAAAATATCCGCCGGCACCGGCTGGGTCGTATCCGTACTCAACTGTTTCAACTCAAAGCTGTCCAGAAATCCATATGCGCTTGGAGCGCCGCTTATGTTCGCACCAACCTCAAGACTCGGGGTATCCTGCTTCAAGATAAATTTCAGGGTGAGCGTTCCCCAAGCATTATAGCCAGTGGTAGCAACAGCGGATGCCTTCTCGTCACCCGCAAACAATTCAACATTCCCCGTCTCATTGTCAGTACCGCCCATCGACTTGACTGAGAGCTCATAACTTCCCGCAGGGAGGTTCGTTATAGTCTGCTTGAGCGAGATGGTCTGGTTTCCAGTAGCGACTTTGTTAATCCAATATTTGAAAGCATGAGCTCCTTCATCTGGATTTAGCCAAGTATCATCGGCATATGCAAAATGCTTAATTTCTACATGATTCCAATCTGCCGTATCGACACTCCATGATCCATCATCCCAGAAATTGTCCTCGAAACCGCCATTTACTATTAAAGAACTGTTCGAATCTGCAGCCAAAGCACTCCTCATGTTGAATGAGAATGAACTTAGCAGCAACAACACTGCTAAAAATGCAGAGATACCCTTTTGATTAACTCTCACGTTCTGATCACCTTCCATTCTAAATTTTCAGATGCATATGTGTGCGTCCCAAGTTATGTAAGCACTTACAAATCAATATACCAATAGTTAAAATATTTAGTAACGGATGAAAAGATAACATTTTGTATGCTTAAGCAAGCTTTATAGGCTTTAATCTTCGTTTTCCATTATTCTGGAATAGATGATATTAAATAGATTTCAGATTTTTTTATCCAAATATAACTTTTTGTATGCCTTCTCCATCTAATCATACAGAGGGCCCTCAAGGAGGAAAAATCATTTGCTGGAAAACGAACTGGATATCAAAAAAGCGCAGAAAGGCGACCACGAGGCGTTTACCCGTCTTTTCAGGCAACTGGAATCCCAGTTGTACAGATTAGCCAAAACCATTCTGCTAAAAGATGAAGATTGCGCGGATGCTCTTCAGGAGACGACACTGAAGGTGTATAAAGGGTTGGCCAACCTTAAACAGCCTAAGTTTTTTAAAACCTGGGTTATACGCATCCTGATTAATGAATGCAATCAGTTACTTCGTATGCGAGAGCGAACTATAGCTGTGGCGGAAATTCCCGAAGAACCGGTCGATTCCTATGTGCATTTTGAAGATTCAGGCAACGTAGACCTGCAAAGCTTCATTAATCAGTTGGACGAATCCCTGCGGCTTGCTATCGTGCTTTTTTATTATGACGATTTATCCATTAAGCAGATTGCAGATGTGCTCGACATCTCCGAAGGAGCGGTCAGGGCACGACTTCATCGCGCACGGAGATTGTTGTCCAAACAGATACATCCTGTGCGGGAGGAGGGTCTTGCTAATGAATAATAACAATTTAGAAAAGCAGATCAGGGAGCTAGGAAAGGCTAATATACAGGAGCTTCCACCTTTACTGCGGTCGCGGCAGGATTCGATTTATGCATCACTCGCCACAATTGTCCAGGATCCTGTGGAAAAGGAAAAGAAAAAACGGATATATCCAAAAATCGCAGCTGCTGTATCTGCAGCGATAGTGCTAAGTGTTATGCTAACGGCCGTCTATCCGCCAACGTTGGCCAATGCACTCAAGCAGCTTCCATGGATAGGCGGAATTTTTGAACGGGCAGATGATATAGGATTGCAAGCTGCTCAGCGTCTGGGTCTGATTACCCGACCGAATAGTAGTGATACGCATGATGGAATCACCTTGTCTGCCGAAGAGGCTGTATTTGATGGCAACCGATTGGCATTCTCAGTGAAGCGCGAGGGAGAAGGGCTGGACGGGAAGCTCACCGGCGTGACGATTGGAGCGGATGGGAAGCCTTTTCTAGGCAAAGGTTCAATAATGTCCGCAGAAGTTTTGATCGATGGGGTTTCAATGGAGGAATTCTCAGATGGTCATTGGGAAGCTGTTCCTTTTCTAACCTGGATGGAAGGCAAGGAGCAGAGTACAGCTATTTTTCAACTGGTGGATTCTTCGAATTTGGGGATCACCAAGCCTTTCCCTGATCAATTTGAACTGACTGTAACCCTTCTTTTAAACGGTATAGATACACCATACATTCTGGAGATTCCTGCACGTAAGGTTACAGAAAATAGTATTGTCGTACCTGATATGCGCGCACAAGCAGAGGGATGGAGTCTGACGCTGCAAAAGCTGGAATATAGCCCATTAACCACGCGCCTGTTACTCAACATTGAACAAGAGACTGACGGGGATTACGCAGATTTTAATACATTGGGCTTTGAAGTGACGGATGAACAGGGACTGGTATTGGAAAATATATCGCAAAAAGCACTCCTTTCATCCAATAGATCACAGGATCTGAATCTGCTTGTAGAGCCGTTCGAGAAACATCCCAATATGCTCACAATCCGTGGCTATCTTTATGAGTTCGAGGATCCAAAAAGTAAGAGTGGCGCATTCAAAACAGACAGCTCCGGAAATCCTGTGAAGCATTATATCGATGGTCTGGAAATAAACGTGCTAGTTAAATAAACACTAAGGAGAATGATATCATGAAGAAAATGACAACGAAATTGTCTGTAATTTTAAGTGCTGCTGTATGCCTTGGAGCGTTGGGAATGCCGGCTTTAACCCAAGCAGCCAGTGTTCAAACCGCCGCTGAAGCTTCCCTGAATACAACAAAAGTCGCCGATTCACACGATCAGCTTACTTTAAAGGGCAGTGCACAGTTTGACGGTAATTATATTAAGATCGATCTGAGCCGTGAGGTATCCCTGTTCTCAGGAATGCTCGCAGGTGTAACCTTGAACGATAAAGGTGAGCCTTACCTTGCAGAAGGAACCATTATGGCAGTAGACGCCAAGCTCACTAATTCAGGTGGAATTGATTTTAAATCACCACGCTGGATCAGTGATGGTGACGCCAACAAGGCGGTTGTTGTATTGCAGACCGGATGGCTAACTGAGCAGCAAAAGGCAAGCCTGGCTTCCTCTGAATTGAGCATCCATGTGAAGCTTAACGGAATCGAAGATCCGTATGTACTAAAGTTTTCTCTTAAGCAATCAGGAGTAGCGCGTAACATTCAGCTACCAGCTTTAAAGAAAGACAACCAATTTGAAATCAAAACTAATCGTGTTGCTGTGGGAGAGACTTCTGTGCGCATTGCTTTAGCAGTTAAAGGGGTTGCTACCCAAGCACAGGCTTTAGGATATGATATTTATGATAATCTGGGAAACGAATTAGAATATATTGCACGGGAATCTGTTGCAACAACCCATAATACGGTTTCTGAAGATTTATTGTTCGAGGCGCTTCGCCCGGCCGCAGAATATCTCATTATCAGACCTTATCAAGCGGTGTTTGAAAAAGGCACTGCAGGGGCTTATAAAGTAGATGCCAAAGGTAATGTAGTTAAAAATTACAACAAGCAACTAGAGATCAAAATTCCTCTGAAATAATAAACGCTGCAACAGATCCATATGTATGAGGAAAAGGGGATTACCTGTTGGCCGTGAGGCCTGAGGTAATCCCCTTTTTCATGGATGAAGCGTAATTTTACAACTAATCATCCATAGACAAATCCAGTGTATTCCCTTTACTAATGAAGACCTTGTAATTAGCAATTTTGTCGTTCAGCATCTTCTCTGTCTCTGTTAAATGTCTGATTTGATCTTGAACTGAGCTTCTATGATCTTCCAGAAGATTCAAGCGGGCTTGGCTTGTATGTTCTCCTTCTAAATATAACTGGGCATATTGCCGGATTTGTGAGATGGGCATTTGGGTTTGTTTCAACCTCAGTACAAATCGCAGCCAAGCAAGATGAGTATCATCATATACCCTTTCTCCATTGGCATTGCGTAACGGAGCAACGATCCCTTCTTTTTCATAATATCTCAGTGTATATGTGGTTATCTCCAATAACTTGGATACCTCGCTAATCGTGTACATGCAAATCCTCTAATCTATTTTATTTTGAAAGTCACCCTGATTATAAAAAACATTTGCCTTAGAGTAAACTCTAACCTATATAATCAAATCGCTGTAAGATCGAATTACATTCTCGTAGAAAAAATAGGAGGAAATCACATGAAATATACTGTAATTACCGGGGCTAGTTCAGGGATAGGTTATGAAGCTGCCCTAGCTTTTGCTTCTCGTGGAAAAAACTTAATCCTTGTGGCCCGCAGAAAGGAACAGCTAGAGGAATTACAGTCTAAAATCGCTGGTATTCATCCTAATGTAGAGGTTGTCATTCAAACGATTGACTTATCCGTTATCGAGAATGCTTATACATTGTATGAAAGCCTGCAAGGATATTCCATCGAAACCTGGATCAACAATGCCGGATTTGGGAACTTTGCTTCAGTGGCCGAGCAAGATTTAAATAAAATAACTACAATGCTACATCTGAACATAGAAGCGTTGACTATACTCTCCTCTTTATTCGTTCGAGACTACTCCACTATTGATAGCACGCAATTAATTAACGTTTCATCTGGTGGCGGTTATACGATTGTGGGCAATGCTATAACGTACTGTGCGAGCAAGTTTTATGTAAGTGCATTTACTGAAGGACTATCTCATGAGTTGAAGAGTCAAGGTGCACCTATGCAGGCTAAAGTGTTGGCACCTGCCGCAACAGAAACAGAATTCGCGAAACGTGCTTTCGATGTCACGAATTTCGAATATCACGGCGCTGTGCGGAAATTCCATACCGCAAAGGAAATGGCTGGCTTCATGCTCGATCTGTATGACAGCAATCATGTGGTGGGACTTGTGAATGGTTTGACGTACGAGTTTGAGTTGAGAGATGCTATTTTTAATTATGTGGAGAGTACGCGATAGGCTTGTCTCGAAAGTTAAACAAATATGGCCATCCTTCAACGGATGGCCATGCACACTAACCAAGATATTGACACTTCCATTTGAAAATCTCATCAACAGCTTGATGAGATCCACCGGATGTTCGAAAGGAATCTTTAGTCGTTGCAACAGCTTTTTGGAATGACGGAAGGGTGAGCACACGCTCTACAGCTTCACGCAGTTCAGTTGCAGTTAATCCTTGCATTTGTAATTTAATGCCCGCTCCAATATTGACCACTTGCTCCGCAATGATCGGCTGATCCGCACTTAGTGGGATTACAATTAGCGGAACCCCATAGTAGAGACCCTCATGCGCACTATTCATTCCACCATGTGTAATGAATATTTTTGTGTACTGTAATATATCCGTCTGTGGAACATAGTTTTTAACTATGAAGTTGGGAGGAATTTCTCCCAAATCATAGATTTGCACTTTGTTCCCAATGGACATAACAATCGTATAATCCGTATTCCCGAATGCCTCAAAACAAAGCTTATAGAAATCACTTGCTTGGTTGAAGACCGTACCCATTGAAATGTAAATTAGGTCCTTTCCCTTAATTGCAGAAAAATCAAAATGATCTGGCGTTAATCGTGAAGAGATGGAAGGACCAACGAATTTATACGATGGGTCGAAGGCTTCTCCATAAGGTTGAAACTCCCTTGTCGTATACACGATTGTAAGTGGTGCAGGATTACAGAACACTTCGTAAGGAGAGTGAATCTGCACACCATATTGTTCCTTTATTTTTATGGTCAGACTTTGAAATCTATCGTCTACAGCTTTTACTATTTCTTCAGGGGCTTCTGTGTAGAATCGTTCCATGACTTGATCAAATGATTCCTTTGTCTGTGCAAAAGAAGTACAAGAGTTGATTGCAGGAAGATTAAGAATTTGAGCCAGTAAACGTCCACAACCAAACATCGAATCATGGATGATGTAATCGAAATGCTCCCCCTTAATCTGTTCAAGAACGCTTGGTATAACGATATCCGCCGTAAGTAAAAGCCCATTGACTCTTTCAAGCAGATAATCTCTCCCACCTGAAATAAAGGCTTTTATAAATTGTTGAGCGTCCAATGTCCGTACTATAGCACCTGTCTCCTCCATACGCTCCCGAAAAGCTTCTATAGTGAAGTACACTACCTCTTCTCCACGAGAAATGAGCTCCTGTACAACGCCAATCGTTGGATTGATATGTCCCTCTGATCCAGCATTAATAAATAAGACACGTGCCATGCCTACCACTCCTCAGTTATGACCTAAGTTACGATGTATGTAGCTCCCTCTTTTGTCCTTTTCAATGTACCCATTATACGTTTATCTAAGAACCGACTTCTACTTATCAAAATCCCCATCCGATATTCCGATCCTAATTTTACCTAATTTTGCTATAATAATGAAATCATAGTTAGCAAAAAATGGAGAGTGATGAAAACATGGACCGGATTCTGATCGTCGATGATGAACCCGACATTCGTGAGCTTATTCGCTTACATCTGGAACGCGCCGGATGGGACATCGCCGAAGCGGAGTCTGGGCGGCAGGCGATCTTACAGCTACAAGCGCAGCCTTTCTCACTGATCGTTCTGGACATCATGATGGACGACGGTAACGGTTTCGAAGTTCTACGCTACTTGCGGGAACATCGTCCGGAAACGCTGGTCATTGCGCTTAGTGCGAGAAGAGAAGTGGAAGACAGAATCGACGCACTTGGACTGGGAGCCGACGATTACATGACCAAGCCCTTCAGTCCAATGGAGCTGCTGGCGCGGATACAGGCCCATTTCCGCAGGCGCCATCCTGAGACCTCCAACCGGCCCCATGTGATTCAATTGAATAAACTTATTCTGGATATCGACAATTATGTGCTACATAATGATGGGCAACAACATGGACTGACTCCAGTCGAATGCCATCTACTGCAAGTGTTCATGCTCAATCCTGATCGCGTACTAACAAAAGGAGAAATCTACAAACAAGTCTGGCAGCATGAAAACTATGACGCCAACAACCTCAGCGTCTTCATCAGCCGCATCCGAAAAATACTTGAAAGCGCACCCGGGTCCCAATCTAATCTTCATACCATTCGCGGCATCGGCTACCGCCTCTCAGGTGACGGACGATGAAGAGACGAACTAAGCTATGGCTGATGATGCTATCCAGTGCCGCAGGAAGCATCGTCTTGTTTATTACGATTACCCTAATGACCGGGAAGACTTGGACCCCGGGATATGATCTGAAGACGTTAAACGCCATCTCACAAGAAGTACTTACGGCTATAGAACGGCAAGACGCCTACTCGGGACCAGAGGTTCAACCCATTCTGGAAGAAGTACTACGCCCGCATTCCAAGATCCGCCTAGAGTGGCTGGCTGAGGACGGTTCGACGCTGTATGATTCCGCCGGCGAGAATAATTCCTACGACTTCCGCAAATTAGCCGACCGTGTTGACCATATGCCAAATAATCTTTGGGGTGAAAATACTCCGATCACTCTTACTTATTCCGTTGCCCATGATCATCGATCCTATTACATGTTATTGAGTTTATCCAGCGAAGACATGACATCTGGACAAATATATTTTTTTCTCCGAACGTATAAGGCTTTACTAACATTTATTTTACCTCTGTTACTGGCGTTGTTGCTTCCCTATCTCCTTTCCTTATGGTTCTTCTCTTCCACCGATCGTCGCATTACAAAACTGAACAACGCGCTGAACCAAGTCGGAATCCGAAGCGATGTCATCGTGCTGGAAGATACGTCGAGGGACGAGATCGCTCAGCTGACCCATCACTACAATTCAATGGCAATGCGTATCCAGAGCCAGTCTGCCCAAATCAAACAGTTAGAACATCGGCGAAGACTGCTCTTATCGGACCTGTCCCACGATTTGCGAACGCCGTTAACTATGATTTTGGGTTATGCCGAGTTGATCCGTACCGGCGCGTACAAGAATGAGAATGAGCTTCAGTCCGGGGCCAAAATCATCCTGCAGCGCTCTCGCTACATGGATAAGCTGCTTGATCAGTTACTCGACATTACCCGTCAAGAAGAGCATCTACTTCGGCTTCAGCTCGCTCCACATAACCTGTCGGAATTAATGCGAAAGATTGCAGCCGAGTACCTCTTATTCCTGGACGATAAGAACATCGTGTTGGAGGCAGACATCCAAGATACAGATATCGAGGTTATGATCGACGCACCGCTGATCGAACGTGCTTTGCGCAACTTGCTGGACAATGCCGTTCGTTACGGTGAAGAAGGACATTATCTGGGAATTGGATTGACGGAGGAACAAGAGGAAGTGGTTCTCACGGTCAAAAACCGGGGTAAAGGGATCGCACGAGAGGATCGCGAGCGTATCTTCGAGCGTTTCTACCGCGCCGACGGTGGAAGAAAAGGCGAGGGACTTGGCATCGGGCTCTCGATCGTCAAGGAAATCGCGGAATTGCACCATGGCAGCGTGCGTTTGCTGGACGAAGCTGTGACGGAAACCATTTTTCAGATTAGAATTCCTAAGAAGTCTACTAGTGAACATGAAAATTAACGTCGATCAAAGCTACGTTTTTCTGCGTGCTTCTACGAATAAATAGAAGGAGGCGACGAGAGCGCCCAATGTTCCGCAAATCATATCCATCATCGTGTCGGTCAAACTACCATTTTGCGAATGAAGCTCAAAGAGATGATCCACCGTAAACTCATAAATCTCCCACATTCCAGCCATTGCAACAGCAAATAGAAACGCGAACCAAATGATGATGTTGGAAGGCAGACCGCCCAGCCCTTTACGCTTAGCCATCTTGATCAAGATGAATCGTCCTACGAAGAATAAAATAACTCCAGACAGCAGATGCTCAATCTTGTCTAAATAAGGGATAACACCATACATATTGAACAAATTGGCGAGCATCATCGTAATCGCGATAAAGACCAGCACCGAGAATCGTAGTGCAGGAGGCAGTTCACTTTTGGTCCACGTGATTAAGCCCCTAAAGAGTATCAGGACGACAATGATAAGACCCGCTTGAAATGTTTTATCATAATTCCCAATCAGGGCAAAATAAACAATTGATACTCCGCAAATGAGGTAGAGAATCATTTCAAAAAAATAATTGAACCTAAGGTTTCTAGAAGTCTCTTGCATAGCAGTTCCTTTCTGACTAGACATTTTTAATTAATTATCACCCGTTCAAAGCCACCCCATACGACAATCATATCATTAGTTATAAAAAGACTCCCGTGACTTTCCCTTAGGCGGGAATACACGGGAGCCTTGAGCGACTGAGAACCTTACATCGCCTTTTCAGCCAAATCGTTAACTAAATTCCTCATCCACTTCCGGGAGTAAATCCGGGCGTAACCGAAGCCAAAACGGACAACCTCCTCAAGTGATATGACGAGATATACAAGGTAGACTGGCTGCTTCCAGACGTATGATAGCAATAGCCCGGAGGGGACACCTATCAGCCATGTCGCGGTCGATTCCATACTGAACACGAACTTGCTGTCTCCCCCACTGTTTAGAATGCCGCCTGCTATAATCATATTGGAAACTTTGGCCCAAAGAAATCCAGCGAATACGATAACGATATATATGCTCATCTGTTTAGCATCCTCGGAGATATTGAACGCGGAGACATACAGCTTCGAGCCTGCTGCAATGATAACCCCGACAATTAGAGAGATGATAATGCCAAGACGAATGAACTTTTTCGCATGATCGAGTGCGATATCCGTTTCGTTCGCGCCCAAACGGTTGCCGACCAAAACCCCAGCTGCACTAGCCAGACCGGACAATAAGCCGATGCAAAGCCCTTGCAATGGGAAGGTAATGGTCATCGCCGTCATCTCCATCGTCCCCATACGGCTATAGATGATCGCATATGCCGTTTCACCCAATACCCAGATCAATTCAGTCAGCAGCAATGGATACGTCGTTCCAAAAAACTTGCGGATGAGCGGTTTAGGAATGATGAACAAGTTCTTTAACCCAACAGCGCCCGGTAAACGATATCGGTACACGGCACCAATGATCAACAAACATTCTATTACCCTGGAAATAAGGGTTGCAATAGCTGCGCCCTTCAGACCAAGCGCTGGAGCGCCGAAGTTCCCGTAAATAAGTACGTAATTCAGTATAATATTCAAAACAACAGCAATTAAGCTTACATACATCGGCCATTTGGCATGGCCCGTACTACGCAAAATCGCGGAATACATCATCGTGAGCATGATAGGTACAAAGCCGATCGACATGATCTGCAGAAAAATATACCCATTATCTATTACATTCGCATCTGTCGTGAACATGCTCAGAAAAAGCGGCGAATCGATGAAGACAGCCGCAGAGAATAAGAACGAGAACGAGAAGCCGACGATCAGTCCAAGGCCCAGCACCTGGGAGACGCTTTTGGAATCTTTGTTCCCCCAAAACTGGGCTGCATAAATAGATACACCCGTCGATAAACCAGCCAAGACAACCGCGATGATCCCATATATTTTGGTGGACATCCCCACCGAGGCAATCGCCACATCTCCAAGCTGCCCGACCATCAACTGATCCGTCAAATTGAGCAATGCCATCAGTAAGCTTTGAAGCGTAACAGGTACAGCGATTTTATACACACTTTTGTAGAAGTTCTCTTTCTCTGACATGGATCATTCACAACCCCCATATTCTCGATTTTACCGCGTCCATAGCCATTCGCAGTCTATGACTTCGTGTGAGGTTATATCACTTTTTTGTAGCGCATGAGCGTATAATTATCTTTTGGCTGAATTTCTACAACCTTGAACTTTTTCGCAAAGCACAATTGCTGATACCCGTCTCCATCCACTAAAGTAATGTTCGTGGAACCGCCTATGATGATCGGAAGCTGCATCAGAATAATTTCATCGACAATGTCCTGATCGAAGATATGCCAGTTCAAAAAGCCGCCGCCCTCGACCATCAAGCTGGTAATCCCGAAGTTGTCTTCCAACTGACGTTCAAGCTCCACGAAATCGACTTTATCCTCACCGCAGATGAGGCACTCCTTCCCTCTTTCCCGGATCTGCTTGATTTTATATTCATCCCGTCCTTTCTCGGTTGTGACAATAATCGTCCTCCCCTCATCCGAGAGCACATTGCTATCCAGCGGAATATCCAAGGTGGACGTCGGAATGATCCGGATTGGATTTTTGTTCTCCTCATACCGATTAGTAAGAAAGGGATTGTCCGTCAGGATTGTATTTTTGCCGACCATAATGCCCTGCACATTCCCCCGGAATAGATGAATGAATTCCATATCCTCACTGGAAAACAAAGAAAAAAGCTCCTTACTCGAATTACCAGCTCCCATAGTGAGCTTACCGTCAATCGAAATTTGGCTGAATATCGTTGTTTTCATTTGTCTTCTCCCCGTCTCTTTTTAGCTTTTATATGCGCCCCAGAATGCTTGGATGGTCTGTTCAATTTTATTCAATGCTTGTTCAGAATTGCTTAAGGGCAGCTCGGTTAGACCCGCATTTAACGCCTCCCATACATGAATCATGAAGGGGTAAGTCGGCATCGGCCGTGCGTGCTCCAACAGCGATATAATCATCTTTTTGTTAGGCGTAGCAGAGGCAGCTAGACGGTTCAGCACCTCTTCCTGAGCTGGAATCCGCTGTACACCCAGCGTCCACATGGTTTGGCACTCATCACTCAGCATAAAATGCGTGAACGACAAAATATCTTCCCGCTCCTCCGACGTTAACGAATGATTCGGGTAAATCAGGCCGATAGAAGAAGACATGGATAGCGATTGCTGGCCCTCTATGACCGGAAGCTGGCAGACCGCAAGCCTGTTGTTCATCTGCTTGTCCAGATGGTTATAAATCCACTCTCCACAAATAATGGCGCCAATCTTACCGTCAATGAATTGCTCTAGCAGCCCTGTGGACCCATCGAGACTGACAAGCACGCCTTGATCCATCTTGTCATGGATGAACTCAAGTGCTTGCTTCATTTCAGGGGTGACGATATTCGGCTTTCCATCCTGAACAGGCCAACCACCGAAAGCTGTAAGAAACGGAATAAACCAATAACCCTGCTGTAAATCTGCTCCAATCGGTATGATCCCTTGAGCGGACAACCTCTCTGCTGCCTCTTCGAACACTTCCCATGTCGTCGGCGCACTGGCGTAAATCTCCGGATTGTAATACACAACCAGATGATTGCCCCGTAATACCGGAATACCATACTGAACACCATTCAGTTGCATCGTTGAAAGTGCCCCTTCAGTGAGTGCATCATCAAACAGCCAGCCCGGTACTTCAGAGTAAAGGCCATTCTCAACGTAGGAGGACATATCCGCAGGAACCATCGCCAGATGCGGACCTTGATGGGTGTCCTTAATTTGGTTCAGGCGCGCAGTCAACTCCGTAATGTTCATCACTTGTGGCGTAATTTGTACGCCGAAGCGCTCTGTATACAGCTTGCAAATTCCCTCCAACACCTCAATCGAGGTATCTCCCGGACCGTCAAACTCATGCCATAACACAATTTCTTTGTTCTTCTTTTCCATCGCTGCCTCTCTCCCTTAACTAACTTGTCTATGATTGTTTACGAGCACTAAAGCCTGATTTGGTGCAAGCAGTAAGCTGTCTAACGTCTGACCTGCGATGCTGCCCGTTAAGGAACTATCCAGTGTCACGGTCATTGGGCACCGCCCAGGTACCGCAGCCTTCAAATCAACTTGGCAGGAAACATCAGCACTCAAGTTAAAGCAGCAGAGCAGCGTCTGTTCGCCATGCATATACCCGTACAGAACTGTACCTTCCGGTGATTGAGCCACGAAAAAGTTTTCTGGCTTCACTAGCTGAGGCCAATCTTTTTTGAATTCACTCAGCTCCGTCAGCAGCGGCAGCATCGGTGCAGGATTAGTCCAATTAATTTGCATGACGTTAAAAAAAGCGCGGGAAATCTCCTCTCCGTTCGTGTTGTCTCCAAGACCACAGTTGAGGGGCTGCTCCTCATTCATTTCATAGCCAGTCGTCACGTATGGAATTGCATTCGGAAGAAATTGATTAAATACCGCAATCATCCGAGCCACCTCAACACCGCCACGGCTCGTGATCCGAGGCGTATCTGCTGTTTCTGCACAGGCGAACACATGAATGTTTAACTCAGGCAGATCCTCTAAGAATGAAACGAGATTGTCCTTATTGATTTGCGTCATGACATTCCATCCGCTGCCAAGCATAATGTTGTAGCCGGTGCTCGCCGCCTTCTTGTGATTACGATTGAACAAATCTTCGCTGATCAAGATTGCATTCGGATTCAACTCTTTAATCGTGTCAAAAATACGAGTCAACAGCGGAATAGGAAGTACATGTCCGATATCGATGCGGAAGCCATCAATCCCATACTTTTCGAGATTAAACCGTACGGCCTCCTCCAGCACATCCCACAGCTCCAGATTCGGCTCCTCACCCGGGTAGTCATTGCATTTAATCGTATCAAAAAGAACATATGGTGCCTGATCCGAACTTATAAGATGTCTCACTTGCGGAGAAAAGTCCTTGTAGAGGCGCAAGAACGTAATGTCTGTCCAAATCGGCTGTACATCGTTAATCCAATCCGAATGCGCGGGAGCAGTCGTTATCCCCATCTCTTGCTCCACCAAAGTTAATAGCTCATCTCCAGTTTTAGCAGCCCTCTCTTTTAACTGCTGCCAAAGGATTGGATGAAGTTCATTGGGCGGCGGCGAGAACTTCCGCAGAAATGCTGCGGTTTCCTGGCTGTGGTAGACCGTCTCCAATTTGTCAGGCGTACACTCCTCAAAGAATCCAAGCTCAGGAATCGATGGCGGTGCAAAGCCTTCTAATTCCTGCATTTTGATCCAATACACCCATTCGGGATGGTCGGTAATGAACGCACTGTTTTTCGCCGTTACACGGGGAATGAAATCAACAACAGTCTTAATATCAAGCAAATGACAAGCTTCTACCAAAGCGCTGAGCTCATCGTGGATCGTAAACTCCTCCATACCATCCAGCAGGCTGTCGTGTAGGTTCTGATCCAAGTGGAATAACGATTGCACAGCGTAAGGTGACCCGATATCTCCTTTCAGATTCAACTTGCTGTACTGGTTCACTGGAAGCATATACAGAATATTGATGCCCATTTTTTTTAACAGCGGCAGAAGAATAAGGAATCTTAAAAAAGTGCCGGATTCAATTGTTCCATCATGGTTGTAATCCCAAGCCGTCGAATAACGAATTAATGAAGAATAGATCGCGCTGTCGTCTAAATTCGTGCGTTCCTTGAGCGTATATCTCCACGATAGCTTGTCTACATACTTCAAATGCTCTGTCAAAAAATCATACGGATGTACACAAATTTCACCGTCTTTTTCGAAAAGAACACACTCATATTTGCACTCATTCCACACAGCAGGAATCCAAATTGGCGCGACGTCTTTATCTTTGTGTGTAGACAAGTAATCCTGAACAAGTCTAAATTTGCTTTCTTTGCTCATTAACAGATCCACCTCTCGTTGATTGCAGTTCTACATTTAGGGAACAAAAACCGTCTTTACGGTGTCACTCCCAACCACCTTCAAAGAGTTCAATTCATAGCCGATCAACTCGTTTATTGCTGCCTCGTGCTGATTGAGCTTAACTTTTCTGGTCACCAGTTTCTCCAGTTCAGGTGTCTCAGCGGCAAACCGCAAAGCTTCCTCGAACATGTAGCGGTATTCGCCTGCTGCGATAATTTTGATTGCATGCTGTACGAATCTGGTAGGGGAAAAGGTGTACCGATACTTCGCATTAATTCCAAAAGGAACGATGCGCCCTCCTCGCTCAATCCATTCCTCCGCTACTTCGAGCTGAGTGCCCACCGTATCGATAATCACATCAAACTTATGTCCCGCGCAGATTTCATCTACGGTAGCTTGATTTAATTGGGATGGTGTTAGAGCAAAATCCGAGATCTCTCTAGCAAATGCCAACCGATAGGGATTAATTTCCGTCGCTACCGTGAGCGCAGCTTTTGATTTACTCACCATTTGACTTAACAGCCCCATTGGACCCGATCCAAGAATGAGCACCTTATCGTCAGCCGTGACATTAGCTTCTTTGAAATTGTGCAGCACACAGGCAAGCGGCTCGATTAATACCCCCGTCTCCCAGCTCATATGATCAGGCAAAAGGTGTGCAAACGTTTGTACAGTTGAGAAAAAAAAAGTGAATGTCCCATTTCGATTCAAACCAGCAATAGGCATCCCATTTCCATCGGAGCCTATACATAAGTGCGGCTGTTCTTTCAAGCAAAAATAACATTCATTGCAGCTTTGATTCGGATCGATAACTACTCGGTCCCCCACCTTAACACGGTCAACATTACTGCCAATTTCAATTACGGTCCCCACAGCCTCATGACCGCGAATGATTCCTGGAACTCCTTCCTCTTTACCGGTTATGACCGCTAGATCTGTTCCACAAATGCCTGTCATCTCAATCCGAATCTTAACTTCATCCGGGGTTACAATCTGTGGCTCTTCCCATTCGCAGAGCTCTAGCTTATCATTGGATGTCCACACCAGCGCTTCCATACGCATTCTTCCTTTCATTTTTCCTATTATCCATTTTCAACCAGAATATATCATACCTCCCATGTAAAAGTAAGGTGAATATTGTCGTAAAATGTTATTGTTTACATTTTTATAAAGCTTTCAGATAAATAAACGCTTTAAATAAAAAAAACACCTCCCCCGTAAATCAGGAAAGGTGTGCCTTTACTAGGCTTATTTTGCAGGATCCTGTTTAAAAATGATTTTAAAAATAGGGTAGAATATCAAGAACGAAATTGTACTATTGATAATCATTGTAATAATATCCGCTGTTGTCTCCCCCATTGAACCCATTCCCCATGTGTTAATTAATAAGTTATAGATAGGAGCCTTGTAAAATCCTTGCGCCGCGGCAGCACCAACGGTTATAAGAATATACGCTAATACATACCAGAAAGCAGCCTTCCAAACGTTACTGTTTGATTTAAATGTAATGCTTCTCTGTGCGAAAAAGTTAATGATCTGTGCAATGCCGAGCGTGATTTGAACGGCAAGAAAATAGCCAAGTCCTCCTCCACCTCCTGATGTAAGCGAACCAGCCGCATAATCGAATATATAATAAGCACTTCCATCAAAGTTATGTCCTAACTGAAAAACTTGAAAGCTTGTAGATAGTAATGATGTCTGTGCAAATATGAGTTTAAATAAAGGCATTAGAACAAGTTGTAATACCGTCATTCCAGCACTCAGTATAAAAAATACTATGAATTGTGCAATATTCGGATGTTGTCCCTTGAATGTATTCCAAACACCCATCATTCCTGTATTTTTCTCGATATTTACTTCGCTCATACTCTTCTATTTCTCCTTTGAAGCCTAGAAAAAGGAGATACCGTAGTATCCCCTTTTCCTCGCTTACTATTTTCCTATCGGTTTATCCATTTCAATACCTTCAAGATTTGCTTTCGACTAATTTTCCCGCCAGTAAAACGGTCGATTTGACGAAAAGGCATATTCAGAACAAAGTAGACATTATTCGCTAGCAGAGGTTTATTGACTGCTTCAAAAAACTTGTTAAAGAAAAGGACAATATGATAGATTGTTTTTCCAAGTGCGTTCTTATATTTGGCTTGAGCAATGGTGTCGTTTAACCCCAAGTCCTGCTTTGGATCCCAATAAGGAGAAGGAGGTTCATAACCCAACAGCCCCTTATATTCCGCTGCCGTTACTTCATGAACATGTCCGCTAAAATAATGCGGGAATTGATCCTTTGTATGTTCACAAGAAACGGAATCGCCCGTAAGCATAACACGTTCCTGCAAAAGAATAGACTGGATCGAACTTCCGATTTGAATGTCGTAAGCGCCAGGCTCGACCGCCCAATCGTGAATCGTCGGATTATAATACGAAAAATCACGTTCCTCCAAAATCATTGTGACACGTTTGCTTTCGCCCGGCTCTAAGCTCACCTTTTCAAAACCTTTTAATTCTCGTTTGGCTCTAAATATCGATGAATCTTGTTTCTGGATGTAGAGCTGCGCAACCTCTTCCCCTGCGACTGCCCCTGTATTGGTGATGGTAAATGAAACCTGATGCTGATTAACCGTTAAATCCGTATATGCAAAGGTTGTATAGGACAGCCCATAACCAAACGGAAATAACACAGGTTTATTCACGGTATCAAAATAACGGTAACCGATAAAAATGCCTTCGATATGCTCTGCGGTTGCCTCCTTACCTGGATAATAAGGAGCAGAAGAGACATCACTATACTTGATCGGGAATGTCTCGCTGAGCTTACCACTTGGGTTGTACTCTCCAAGTAAAACACTCTTTAACGCTTCAGCACTTCCTTGTCCAGATAAATAGGTATGAACGATAGCTTTGACATTCTTTATAAACGGCATTTCAATGGCACCACCGCCAGCGAGAATCACCACAATATTGGAATTGACTTCTGTTAATGAACGAAGCAGTTCGAGCTGGTTATCACGTAAGCTAAGGTTTACGCGGTCAACACCTTCGGCTTCGCTGCCTTCGTCCAGCCCCAAAAACAGCAAAATGGTATCTGCTTTCTGAGCTAACGTAACAGCTTCCTTTAACAGACGGTCATTTTTTCCACCCATTCGCTTGAAGCCTTTCGCATATCCCACAATCGATAAGCCAGATTGACCGAGCACATCGCAGGCATTGGATAGCTTGGCAGGATTAATAAGCGAGCTTCCAGCACCCTGGTAGCGAGGATTACTGGCGAAATCACCAATAATCGCAACTTTATTGCCGTGTTTAAGCGGTAATATCTTATCGTCATTTTTCAATAACACAATTGAACGTTTGGCAGCTTCTATCGCTTTTTTGTGGTGCTCCTCATAATCAATGCGCGGTGTGTCTTGATCATGCAGCTGGGTAGTAAAGACTAATCCGAGCAGACGATCGACGGCGTCATCCAACACTTCTTCGTCTAGCTCATTGTTCTTAATGGCTTGCACGATTTCTTGATCCGTAATTCCATTGGTTGAAGGCATCTCCAATTGATTGCCTGCTTTCAATCCTGCAACACGGTCATTATTACCGCCCCAATCCGTAACGACTACGCCATTAAAATCCCATTCACCGTACAGAATATCCTGTAACAAATCGTTATTTTCATTGGCGAACGTGCCGTTGACTTTGTTGTAAGAGGTCATGATGGTTTTCGGTTGACCCTTCTCAACTACACGTCTAAATCCTTCTAAATACAATTCTCTTAACGAGCGTTCATCCACGACTTCGTCAATCGTCATTCGCATATGTTCTTGGCTATTGACCGCAAAGTGTTTAGGACATGCAGAAATGCCGTTCACCTGAATGCCTTTGACCATCTCACTCGCTAATTCTCCCGTTAAATAAGGGTCCTCGGAAAAATACTCAAAATTTCGTCCGCATAACGGATTCCGCTTGATGTTCAATCCAGGACCAAGCAACACACTCACTTTTTCGCTAGCTGCTTCTTTTCCAATCGTTTGACCAACCTCATAGATCAATTGTCTGTCCCAGCTATTAGCCAAGGTTGCCGCCGTCGGAAAACAAGTGGCAGGCAGACTTTTATTTAAGCCTAAGTGGTCTGCCTTTCCGCCTTGCTTCCTCAAACCATGCGGTCCATCTGTCAGCATAATGCTGGGAATCTTCACTCGATCGATTGCTTTTGTATTCCAAAAGTTTGCGCCAGACATTAAAGATGCCTTTTCTTCTACGGTCATACTTTCGATTAACGCTCTATACTTCAATCTCTTCACCCCGCTTGCTTACGCCTATTTTTCGAATAAGTAGGTTTGCAGGATCGTGTACAACACATGCTGAACACTTGTGCGAACCCCGTTTGTGATTCCTGCAGGATCCTTCTTGTATGCTTGTTTTAATAATTTCTCGTTTTTACTTGGTGTCATAATATCGAGCATGAGATCATTGCCAGCTACAGCCGCATCCGGCGCTTTCATAAACCCAAAGACTGCATCGCTGGAAACAAATCCATCAAAGCCCCATTCCTTACGCAGAACATCATTTAACAAGACAGAATTCGCTCCTGCCCACTTTGTCCCGATGATCGAAAAGCTAGACATTGCGCCTAGAGGGCTGCTTTCTTTAACCGTAATCTCAAACGGCTTCAAGTAGATTTCGCGAATCGCTTGCTCGTTGGCCCAGATCAGATTTCCTGAACGAGCATTGGTTTCTTGATCGTTTAACGCGAAGTGCTTCATAAAGGCAATAATGCCTTGGTCTTCTGCGCCGTTTATCATAGATGCCGCCATTTTTCCTGAAAGCACAGGATCTTCTGAGAAGTATTCGAAGTTACGGCCGCCTTGTGCTGTACGGTGAATATTCATCCCCGGTGCATACCAGCCTTGAATGCCATACGCACGCGCTTCTTTACCAACCGCTTCTCCCATTTGATAGGCTAGATCATTGTTCCATGTTGCAGCAATGACGATTTCAGACGGATATGACGCTGCTTCAATATGCTTAAAGAAGAAACTAAATCCAGCAGGTCCATCCATCAACAACGTTTTAGGAACACCCAAACGCTCTACTGCCATCGTTCTATAAGCGCCGTTTGCTACATAATCAATCATTTCGTCCAATGTAAACTGATCCATGAATTCATTCCATTTCGGATCATCAAAGGCTAAACCTTTCAAATCCTCCAGTACTAAGCCATTATCAGCGCCAACCGTTGGCATTTCCATCGTTGAAGCTTCCGGCTCTTTTGAGAATGCGTCGACCACATTTTGGGGTGCTTTATGACTAATATTTTCATCTGAAGGGTATGTCTTCTCCCAATCGTTCCGGGACAAATACGTAACTTCACCTTTTGCTAATTCAAAGCGATTCTCGTAAGTTGTTCCGGTATCCTTATCTTGTTTGAAAACCTTCTTGTCAGCCAACTCAAGGTCATAACTTGACACGATATCATGGACATTGCGAGCCACTTTAATCGTGTATGTGCCTGGGTCTAATACATACGCTTCCTCTACGTTCATATCATAGGAAGCCATCTCATCGGTAGCAAACGAAAGAGTAAGCACCTCGGATTGACCTGCTTCCAGCAGAGACGTCTTTGCATAAGTGGCCAGTTCGATGGCCGATTTTTCAATGCCGCCTGCAATATACGGAGCTGAATAATATACTTGAACAACATCTTTCCCGGCTCTGTCGCCAACATTTTTCACTTCGATTTGTAGTTCAATCTTGTCTTCCGACAATGACTGATTCAAAACCTTCCACTCGAAATCTGTGTAGCTTAATCCATGTCCATAAGGATATAACACCGTATCTCGATAACCTGCTTGGTCATTTAAAAAGAAGGTTTCATAGAAACGGTATCCTACATAAATACCTTCTTGATAATTGAGGAATGAATACTTCAAATTATCGTATTTGTAGTCTCCAAAGTTCTCACTTGCTGGAGCCGATGAATTGTCATACACGTACGTATCCGTGATACGGCCTGATGGATTAATATTTCCTGCAAGAATATTTCCTAATGCGTTGGCACCATAAGGCCCAGGTGTTCCTATCCACAAGACAGATTTAATAGATTTAAATTCATTTACGAAACCAAGCTCTAAGGCATTCCCCGCATTTACAACGATTGTGACATTTTCAAATGACTGTGCAACCTTTTCAATCAAAGCGCGTTTATTAGCTGTCAATTTCAACTGCTCAGCGGTCGCATCACTAGCTTCTGAACTCTCACTAGCAATGACAATAATTGCATTTTCCGAATAGGATTTCGCTTGTGCTATTGCTTCGTCCGATAAATAATCGATTTTAGGTTCATCGCTAGAGTTTCCACCTAACATGCCTTTTACAACTTGAATGACTCCGGTACTCGCCTTGCTGCCCACTCCTGCTTTTGCACCAACCTCTTGATACAAGTCATGAAGCTCGGTATTGTACGAAATACCTGCATTTTCTAGACCTCTAAATAAATTAACCGCACGGGAAGTATCCCCCGCACCAGATCCTCCACCGCCATAACGTAGCTCTAATGCAGCTAATCCAAAGACGTTAACCTTTTTATCTTTCAAAGGCAGCTGTTTATCATCATTCTTCAATAGAACAATGCCTTCATTCGCAATTTCTTCAGCTATTTTCCCACCTTGTTCACGTGCTGCAAGCGCCTCAGGGGAATCGGTTACGGCTGTAATGTGTTTTCCTGTCAGCGCATCGATGATGCTAGAAGCGGTTGCACCGAATTGTACGAACAACAATATGACAACAAGCGCTACGATCGACCAGCCTGTGAAACGTCTTGGTCTATTTTTAATTTTCTTGTAGCGTTTCGCTTCTTTTTTCATCGCTCTACGATCTTTGCGACTTAGAGCTTTCAACTCCATTTTTGTTTGTTGCTTTTGCTCTTTTCTTAATTGTTTGTCCTGTTCAATCGCTGCTGTTCGTTCTGCTTCCGGTAGCGCTTTAATTTCTTGCTTTCGCGCTCGCAGCTTAGCTTTATCTTCCTTCACCTTTTGCACAATTTCACTTTTCTTAACGCGTTTAGTATTAAAATTGTCCACCACGGCGACCCCCTCCGGTATCGTCTTTCTTTTTCACAATCATAATATAGCGCTTACATTTTAACTATGAGGATCTTGTCGAAAAAAAAGCTAAATATTGCGTTCATTCGATTTATCAAGAAATCGAGTGAGCAATATTTAGCATTAATCATTAGTCTTTTCTAGGTCGATCATAAAGATTCCGAATATCGGGACTTCGAACTCAAGTGTATGATTTCCCTTTATTTTCAGTTGCTCTACGCTTCTCGAAGGTCGATTAATCGCATTCCAATACGCAATATCTTCGAAGGACAACTTTTTACATTTTCTTAAATCAGCAAGGTCTAATCGCTGATCTATCTGCTCAGTTGTTAATCGTTGCTTGATCAATCGGTATGTCCCTTCAAGGTTTGTAAGTTCCATCTTCACAAAAACATAGGGACTTTTTGCCTTATGCCAAGCTAGTTCCAGTTTTTCCTTATTTTCATTGATAAACAGATGCTGCTCTTCTTCTGGATAAACAGTTAAAATGCGGTAATTATCTTGCTGTTTTGTCACGATACATGAGTTGTTTTTGAACACAATCTCATCAAACAAGCGACTCACAAACTCTGTCGCATACCAATTGTCCTTGTAACGACCATCCGGTGTAAGTAATGAAAGCTTACTTGCCAGCTCATCTGGAAAATACTCAAACAGCTTCGCAGAATCGAGTGATAATGGGGGGAAATAGTGACCTGCAATTTCGTTTTGATTCATTAGGTTTATATATTGCCAAATGCTTGCATTTGCTTGCGCTAGATCCGAATAGGCGTGTAGATAATCATCCTGATCGTAAATCAGCATTCGATCCAAAATACGGTTCTGATCTTGTATGTTTGTATTCTCACCAATGACCCGAATGTAGTCTTCATCAAATAGATAATTAAGCGCAGTTTCAAGTGGAATCTTGCGCATACGGGTCCAGTCATCAATGCAATAAACGGCATTATGGCAGATTATATCAAGCAACACCGCATCTTCTGGCGGGATGGGAAAATGAATGACCACGTTCTTATAGTTTTTAAAAATTGAAATGGCATTCACTAGCGACAGACGCAATTGCCTGCTATTTTTCATTTCATAGAAGCAGCGGAACTCGTACATCCAATCCTGACTTGTCATATAATTTTGCTGCAGATGGAGATTCAATTCAGTCATTACCGTTTGAAACCATTCATTGTTATGAAATCCCCGCTCCTCCCAATCATCCAAATCTATAGATTGAAATTGAAGGTAGGGAATCATGCCAACAGACACGATCTGCTGCAATATTCGATCCAACTCACTAAATGAACAGACCAGCTTCCCTTCGCTCAACCGTATATCCACTTTTTTAAAAATACGATTGACCGCTACCCACTTCACCCCTAGACGCTGACGCACTTCGAGCAAACGGCTATCCATAAGTTTACCTTTTATTTTAAGAACATGATTCACCTTTGAGTACTGGCCGATCGTTTTATGCAAATCTAATTGAACCTCGATGCGATTGGGGGCAATAGATGGGCCAGCCGGTAATTCACCTAACGGCACATACGGCGATAGTAAGGCTAATACATCTTGGGACAGCTCCGCATCGACACGATTCTGCACCGCTCTTATTTGACGCTGTTCACGAAATTCAGCAGGTGAAAGCTCATACCTTATTTTAAATGCCTCGTTAAATGAGCGTACATTGGGAAAGCCGTTAGCTAAAGCAATCGTGACAATCTTCTCGTTCGTATTTTCCAGCATACGTAAGCTATGAAACAATCGCACTTCTTTGATGTAATTTCCGATTGAAATCCCTAGCTGATTTTTAAAGGAATGTGCCAGGTAGTATTTGCTACTATAAGACTTTTCAGCAATCTCATCCAGGCTGAGTTTGTCCGCATAATTAACATTGATATATGATACAATTTCTTTTACCTTATCCGAAGCAGTATGAACTTGCTTCTTTTCATCTTCTGGCCCAAGATATCGGTACAGCAATCCGATTAAACGTTTCGAATACCCTTCGATGATATAATCAGAACCGGCTCCCGGATATATCCTTTCGACGTACAAGTACGCCATACAATTCTTCACAAGCTCATATCCATCTTTTTTGTACACCATCGATAGTGGAATGTTAAGCTTAAATGCCGGAAACTCCTCTTGATACTCATTGGTTAGAAACTTTACCGAGAGCGTCGCATTCTCTTCACTGCCAATTACACGAACAATATCACCTTTATTGAAAACGAAAATATCGCCTGTCCGAATCAAAATATCCGAACCGTTTCGCATAATTTCCAGATAACCAGAAAGAACAAACCATGCCGTTAACTCCGTCATAAGTAGAAAATCCACTTCCTCAATCGTTTCGATTGCGGCTAGTAGGATTTGATCTGATCCATTTTTCTTCTTATTCAAAATCAACAATCTCCTCTTCCAACATGAAAAAATATGTTACTGTTACTGAGTACCTGACCATTTGCTCATAATTATTGATTATAAACGATTGCTCTCTGAAATCTAAAGAAATAGGACGGTGCATCATATGGTATTTGCATTTCTGTTTATATTCGCTATGTACGCGGCAAGTAACTATTACATCGCAAGAAAAATTTTTAAATGGTTACAACATGTATTTCCAAGTATTAATGGGATTATATACGGAGTCATCTACAGCTTGTGTGCGGTAACAATCATTATTAATTTACTATTGTCCTCTTCAGCTATGACGAACGATTCAAGTATTGTTAATTTTATTGGTCAATTCGGGGACTATTGGATGGGGATCTACTTCTATTTGTTCTTGCTGTTACTCCTTTCCGATGTAATCTTACTTATTATTAAATGGATCAAAATCATCCCCTCCCCTGCGCCAAAACGTGTTATTTTTCATACAAGGTCAGTAGTATTAATTCTAGTCATAGGGTTGGTGTCCTATGGGATTTATAATGCGAATCAGATAAAAGAAGTTACTTATCCGATCCAAATACACAAAAGCACCTCATTAGAGCATTTAAATATTGTTCTGATCAGCGACTTACATTTAGGCTACGTAAATGATGTAAAGTTTATTGAAGACGTTGTTGATCGTATTAATAACATGCAACCGGATATTGTGTTGATGTCAGGAGATATATTTAATGGTAACTACTATGCGCTCTCTAATCCTTCCAAAGGAATAGAGTTATTAAATACTATTCAGTCCACCTATGGGGTTTATGCTTGTTTAGGTAACCATGATGCAGGACGATCATACGATGAGATTGTGAACTTTATAGATAAGAGTAATATTAAACTTCTAAATGATGAGCATGTCGTTATTGATAATCAATTCGTTGTAGTTGGCAGGAGAGATTCATCACCGATTGGTGATCAAGGAAATGCTAGAGCAGTTACTTCTGAAGTGATGGGTAACATTGATACAACTATGCCCGTTATCGTAATGGATCATCAACCCACGAATATGATTCAGTACGGAGATGACGTCGATTTGATACTTAGCGGACATACGCATCAAGGACAAGTATTTCCTGCAAATCTAATCACCAATGCTATGTTCACAGTAGATTACGGACACTATCAGAAGAATTTAGACAGTCCTCAAGTTATTGTTACATCAGGTGTGGGTACCTGGGGACCGCCATTACGCATTGGTACGAACAGTGAGATAGCACAAATTAAAGTTGATTTTTAATAGCATGATTTTAAAAAAAGCGGACAGCCTTTGGACGAGAATTAGCGTCCTAGACTGCCGCTTTTTATAGTTTTACCTAAGGTTGGTGCGGAGAATATCCGTTATCTTGAAATTTGTCTCTCTACATCATACAACGGTTTTTACCCATATCCTCCTGTAGCATAGTCTAGCGATTATAAATACCTTCTTTTATACATCAAGGTAATTTGGCCTGCTATGTATTCCGCACTATATTGGCTGCCATCCTTAATCCACCACATAATAATCCCTAATAGTGATGCTGCAATAATATCAAGGGAGACAACCTCCTTAGTGGAATCTATGTTTCTCACGTTTCTTCGCTTTTCGATAGTATTTTTTAATAGGTTGGTTAATTGGTTTTTGAAGCCTTTGTGCTCTACCAATACAGCAAAGATTTGCCGGTATTCATAAAAATAACTTAAAAATGTGACCAACTGCTCCTGCTCGATACTGCTCTTCACTTGTAATAACGGTTCCACCTTCATGGACAGGTCATCAAAGATTTCATGTACGATCTGGCGCAATAAATCGTTAATATCCTCATAATGCAAATAAAACGTTGCACGATTCAGCTCAGCACGGTTGGCGATTTTTTGGACAGTCAATTGAGAAATCTCCACATTCTCGGCCAATAATGAAAAAACAGCATTTTTCAGCATCTTTTTTGAGCGAATGGCTCGTGGATCAACTCTTTTATGTTCGGACATTTCATCCCTCTATTATCGTTTATATAGTATTTCATCAACTAATTTACCCATTCTGTCGATTAGTCGACATTTTCAATAAAATTGCAAATAGGAATACCGTTTAAATGCTGATATGATTTATTTTATCGACACTGTGTCGAAAAAGCAATGAAGAGAGGCCTGCACCATGCAAGAAGATATTAAGGAAATAAATAAAGGAATCCTACTAACCATTCTAATTTTTGGTTGTTTCTTATCTACACTCAATCAGACGCTTTTAAATGTCGCCTTAAGTAGTCTGATGGATGTATTTGATGTCACGGCAACAACTGTACAATGGATTTCAACGGGTTTTATGCTGGTCAACGGGATATTGATTCCGATTACAGCCTATTTAATGAAACGTTTTACAACACGTCAATTATTTCTAAGTGCCATGTCATTTTTATTAATTGGCTCAATCATTTGTGCAGCAGCGCCGAGCTTTAGTCTACTCTTAGTCGGACGGATGATCCAAGCTGCAGGTGCCGGTATTATAATGCCGCTCATGATGAGCGTTGTGCTCGCTATTTTCCCTGTTGAAAAACGCGGCAGTGCTATGGGACTGCTTGGACTGGCGATGATATTTGCTCCTGCTATTGGGCCGACGCTTGCGGGATTTATTGTTGAATATCACTCTTGGCGCTGGTTATTTATCGGCCTCATTCCACTCGTCATCATTGTTATAGCGTTGGCATTCAAGTATTTAGTGAATGTATCCGAGACGTCTAAGTCTAAGCTTGATGTAGTAAGTGTTCTTTTATCGACCGTTGGATTTGGCTTAATTTTATACGGCTTCAGTAGTGCAGGCAGTAAAGGCTGGGACGATGTAATAGTAATTCTGACCTTAGGGATCGGGATCGCTGTTACGGCCGTATTCTGTCTTCGACAAATCAAGTCTGATGATCCACTGCTGAACCTGTCTGTCTTCAAAAATAAAGTTTTTACGATGACTTCTCTTATTAACGTATTAATCACGATGATGATGTACGCAGATATGATTCTATTGCCTATTTATCTGCAGAATGGCCGTGGCTTTACAGCATTTGATGCAGGACTACTATTGCTGCCAGGGGCGCTCGTAAATGCGTTCATGTCACCCGTCACCGGTAAATTATACGACCGTTTTGGTGCTAAACCACTGTTCATTATTGGTTTACTGTTTATTATTCCATCTATGTGGGCGGTAACTGATCTATCTGAATCTACAACGTATATGTATCTAATGATTCGTACCATTGGCCTGCGAATTGGATTAAGCTTCATCACTATGCCACTCAATACGGCTGGACTAAATGCACTGCCCAAACAACTCGGCACGCATGGTACAGCTGTGAACAATACCGTTCGCCAAATTGCCGGAGCCATCGGTACTGCTGTCGTAATTACGATTTATACAGTACAGGCAACAAGTCATGCGGCCACAGTGATGCAGAGCAACCCCTCTACTACTCCTGAGATCCTTAAATCCCTTGCATCCATTCTTGGGGCAAGTGACGCCTATTACTTTATGATGATTTTATCCGTCGCCGCGTTTGTTATAACATTATTTATGCCGATGAAGAGCAAGATCATGGTTGAAAAGAAAGCAAATCTAGTTAACAAGGAATAACCTTATAACGTGGAATGTAAAAAGGACAGCGATCAGCTGTCCTTTTACATTATTAATAGCTATTCCCGGCTCTTCGGCTTACTCTTGTTTATATTTTTCTTTCAGGATGCTGGAGCCGATTCCCCCGCTAACCATTAAAATCAAAGAACCGAAGTTCCAAAAGAATGACCCGCCATTCAAGGTAATCTCTAGTGCCGTTACTTTGTTCAGAAAGAGAACACAGAGTTTAATCACTAATAGCACAATGCCTGCTATTACGAAGACATCAAATACAAACTTTAATTTCGGGTGAGCCAATTTCTTGCCTTCTTCTATCACCTTTTTGGTCAACTCCTCGTCACTCCTTAGTAACTCATCGATAGTTACCCCAAAAAGATCGCTTATTTTAATAATGATTTCAATGCTTGGGTAGTTTTGACCATTCTCCCATTTCGAAACCGACTGTCGGCTTACAAACAGCTTCTCGGCCAGTTCTTCTTGTGACCAACTTTTTTTATTTCTTTCCGCTTTTAACTTCTCCCCAAAGATCATAGCAGCAACTACCTTTCTGCAATTCATAAGCCTATATTGGATTAATCGTATGCAGAAGTAAAGAACGCTTTAGTTGCAGCCCCGCAACCCCAAGTTGCAGTTAACACTAGGCTTACCGCTAGTTGATGTTGACCTAACTCAGGCTTGATTACTTTTTCCTTTTTTGCTTCTAATCGAATACAGGATGAATAATAAAACAAACCATAATGGAGTACACAATAAAGCCGGGCGCGTCTCTCCAGCGAACAGCATGATGATCAGTATTCCAGCGAACAAGGTTAAGACAATATAATTAATAGCCGGTGTGAACGGTGCTTTGAATTTGGATTTCGCCTGTAAGTCTGGCCGGGTTTTCTTATACTTAATATGGCAGATAAGAACAATGCCCCACACCCATATAAAACAAATGGCGCTAATCGTTGTCACGATTCCAAAAGCCTGCTCCGGAATAAGTTTACTCAAAAGAGCACCCACAGATATAACAATTGTAGAAATGAATAACGAGTTACCTGGTACATGGTTTTTATTCAGTTTGCCCAAACGAGGTGACGCCTGGTTATTTCTACTCAAATTATAGAGAATTCGGCTGGTCGAGAACATCCCACTATTACAAGCGGAAGCGGCTGAAGTTAATACGACAAAATTAATAATCCCTGCGGCAATTGGAATCCCTACTAAAGTAAAGGTTTTTACAAAAGGACTCTCTGCCGGACTGAGCTCCGTCCAAGGGTTAATGCATAGCAGGACGAAAAGCGCACCAACATAGAAGAATAGAATCCGTAAAGGAATTTTATTAATCGCCGATGGGATATTTTTCTCCGGATCCGCTGTTTCCGCTGCCGACACCCCGACCAATTCCACACCCACGTAAGCAAATACAACCATTTGAAAAGAAAATAAGAAGCCTGATATGCCGTTCGGAAAAAATCCCCCATGCTCCCATAGGTTTCGTACCGTCACCGATCCTGCATCCGTCTTAAATCCAATGATCAGTAAAATGACCCCAAGACCAATCAAGGCGAGAATCGTAATTACCTTAATTAAAGCAAACCAAAATTCGAGTTCCCCGAAGCTCTTTACAGTTAATAGATTAAGTCCTAATAACACGACTAGACAGGCGATGGCAGGAACCCACTGCGGGATATCAAACCAGTACTGTACATATACGCCAACAGCAATGACATCAGCCATAGCCGTCATGATCCAGCAAAACCAATAGGTCCAACCGGTAATGAATGCGACCCGTGATCCAAGGTAGTCTTCAGCAATATCCGTAAACGATTGATAGCCCGCTTTAGATAATAGGAGTTCTCCCAGTGCTCTCATCACAAAAAACACAGCAATACCCACGATTAAATACGTGATCATAATGGATGGCCCTGCCTTCTCTATCGCCTTGCCTGACCCCAAGAATAATCCTGTACCAATGGTGCCGCCAATAGCAATAAGCTGAACATGCCGATTAGCCAGCTCTCTCTTTAATTCTGGTTGTGCCATACCTAGTTCCCCCTTGTGAGTACAATAAATTGGAATAAAAAAGAGAGATTGGATGTCATCCAATCTCCCAGATCGTAAGAATATCAAATAATATTCGCCCTACTGATGGCGATCAGCATGACAAATACATATCCAGTACTCTTCTGTCCTTTTGCCTGAGATTGTGAACCCTTCGGCGCCGCGGAATTTCCGCAGTCTCTCCAGAAGCTGCTCCAGCTAAAGTGTAATCCTTAGCCATCATAGCTCGTGAATTATGAAGTTGATAAAGCGGTAACGCAGTAAAGCTGTTCTGATATTCTAACATATTACTTGTGATGTGAGTGTTAATCAGTGATAAAAGTCTCAAGAATTTAAAGTTAGCCTCATGAACATACTACTTTTTGAAAAGCAAAAAACTAAAGGAGTATGCTAATGAAAGCCGCTATAGTAAAGAAATTCAAAGAAAAGTTAGAGATACAAGACGTACCTAAACCAAAACCCGGACACAAAGAAATCCTTGTCCATATTCAGGCGTGCGGAGTGTGTCATACTGATTTGCATGCTGCTCATGGCGATTGGCCCGTAAAACCGAAACTCCCTCTTATTCCCGGACATGAAGGCGTTGGGATCATTGAAGAAATAGGTGAAGGAGTTACACACTTAAAGGTAGGAGACCGAGTAGGAATTCCATGGCTGTACTCAGCCTGCGGTCATTGTGAGTATTGTCTTACAGGAAGAGAGACTCTTTGTCTCGATCAGCAAAATTCTGGATATTCCGTAGATGGTGGATATGCAGAATATTGTGTGGCAGCTGCCGATTATGTAGTGAAGGTTCCTGATAATCTAGGCTTCATCGAAGCGGCACCTTTATTTTGCGCTGGCGTTACGACCTACAAAGCTTTGAAAGTATCAGGTGTAAAGCCAGGTGAATGGGTAGCCATTTTCGGCGTCGGAGGATTGGGTCATCTTGGTGTACAATATGCAAAGGTGATGGGAATGAACGTAGTGGCCATCGACACGTCGGATGAAAAGATGGAGCTTGCCAAACAGCTTGGCGCAGACAAAACCCTAAACGCATTAAAAGAAGATGCCGCAGACTGGATTCAAAAAGAAATCGGTGGAGTACATGGTGTCGTTTGTACGGCGGTTGCGAAAAAAGCATTCGACCAAGCCTACCGGGCCATTCGTCGCGGCGGTACCTGCGTCATGGTTGGACTGCCTCCTGAATCCATGGATGTCCCGATCTTTGATACGGTATTAAACGGTACAAAGGTAGTCGGTTCGATTGTCGGCACTCGCAAAGATTTACAAGAAACATTACAATTCGCTGCAGAAGGAAAAATAAAAACCATTATTGAGACACGTAAATTAGAAGATATTAATGAGATCTACGATCTTATGTTAGAAGGCAAAATCAATGGTCGAATCGTCCTTGATATGACGAAATGATCAATAATAAAAAGTATGCTACCATAATATTTATTACAAGCCACAAAATCTGAGGTGATCGGAATGTTAGAACGTTCCATGGAGAATGTAATGGAATCCGTGAAGGGAAGGAGTGATGTGTAAAATAAAAATGAAAAAGGATGATAACAATGAATAAATACCAAACTATAAATAGCGATGGATTTGAACTGAATTATTGTGTAAAAGGAACTGGGAAACCTATTTTGGTGATAGGCAGCAGTGTTTATTATCCTCAATTATTCTCAGAAGATTTATATGATACATTTCAGTTTATTTTCCTTGATCATAGAGGATTTGTGAAGCCGCCCCGAACTCTGCAACCGGAAGATTATAGATTGGAGAAAGTATTAGATGATATAGAGACGGCAAGGCAAGATCTTAACTTAACAAATTTCATCTTATTAGGGCATTCAGGACATGCTTTCATGGCTTTGGAATATGCTAAAAAATATCCCTACCATGTCCAAAAAGTTGCCTTATTGAATTCAGCACCTACAAATAGCGGGGAAAGACAGCGTCAAAGTTTTGCATTTTTTAATGAGACAGCAAGTCCGGAGAGAAAAAGACAGTTCGAGATGGATATTGCTTTGTTAGAAAGCGACATTCAGAAAGATCCTGAACGGCGATTCGTTCACATGTGTATTCGGATGGGAGCCCAAAGCTTTTATGATTATACATTTGACGCAGCTTACATGTGGGAAGATGTATATACGAATATGCCAATTATCGATTATCTGTGGGGAGAAGCATTCGGAGAATTGAATCTTATACAATCACTCGCTAACTTCAACAAACCAGTATTTATCGGTTTAGGCAGGTATGATTATTTGGTAGCGCCTGTTTCACTTTGGAATTCTGTTAATGAAGCCTATAAGCACGTCAAAAAAGTGATCTTTGAGCATAGTGGTCACAATCCGATGTTTGAAGAACCTCGAACCTTTGACAAAGAGCTAAGCAAGTGGATTCTTGAGGGCAATTGAGGCTTTCCTTTGTATAACGAAAAACACTAAGTTGATTCTTAGTGTTTTTTTATTTCATGCTCGTTTCAGTTGAACCATACCTAAGTCGAACAGAGGATTATGATAGCGATTTAATATTTTATCGTATTATTCCTCACATGCACTAAGATTTCACAATGATAAGCTTAACATTGTATGCCTTATGATACTTTAGGAGGTAATATAATGAGCAAGTACGACGAAGCCATGAAGCTGCTGGAAGAACAAGTAGGTAACAAGGACGGCCTAATCTCTCTGTCCACCATCGCGCTGGAACCGGGGGGCCGATGGTATCGGTCAAAACCTGGGCTGGGTATGTGACGAGAAGAACGCGGAGATGATGACAAAGCTGCGCACAATTTTCGCCGAGTGGTATAACGAAGCCAATAACGACGAAGACCCTAACACATGCCTGCTGCGCATTCGCCTAACAAAGGGCCTGTGGAATGACGCCCATAAAGGGATCAGAAATGAGATTGATTTTGTCAATAAGACGGCAAATTAAGTGGTCACTTCCTTTTTTTTGGCCCTACTTATGATAAGGCTCACCGCGCTGTCTGTAACGGCAAGTTATAGGGCCATCCTTTGTGGGGATGACCCTTTATTAATCTAGATTTGTTCAGTTGTCATCTTTGTTAACGCCTACATTTCGCTCGCATAAGACGTTATTTTTTCTTCACCGGTATCCAGATTTCTCCTGAAACATTCCCATGCCGTGCCATTCCATAATACATTTCGAAACTAGGGCCCTCAACCTGTTCGTATTCAGATGTCGGAAACCACTCAGAATAGATTCGTTGCCATAGTTTTTGCATATCACATTGCGGCTCCGGGAAAATCGCCCACGTTAATGTTGGGACAGAAAGTTTTGTAAATCTCTCCGGAAGTTCAAGACCCTTAGGTAAATGATAACAGACCATGTATTTGAAAGATTCTTTAGTGTGATCGTAAAGGGCGGCGTGTAACATGGTGTCACCAAAACGTCCCAGTAAGTCGTTCATAAGATCAACGCTGCCATCATCATCACATTTTATACGGAATTGAGGAACTTCAGAGAACGCTGTTTTCTGCTCTGCATTTATAAATCCATATACTCCAAACATCTCAAAAGAACCTCTTTGCTCAATACGGTAATTCATTTCGACATCCCCTTTTATTGAAATATGAAAGGACATTCGAGGATAGGCTTTTAGAGAAACGCCTGTATCGCGCGCAGATGTCGGCATAATACCATGAAGATTCTTAAAGGCCCGTGCAAACGCCTCCGGCGAATCATATCCATATTTCATAGCTACATCAATAACCTTTGAGTCTGTTGTCTGCAGTTCGAATGCCGCCAATGTCAACCGTCGACGTCGAATGTACTCCGATAACGATACGCCAGTAATAAATGGAAACATTCTTTGAAAATGATAGGTAGAGCAACAGGCTCTCTGTGCTATTTCATCAAATGAAATAGTGTCCGCTAGATTTGTTTCGATATATTCCATGGCACTATTCATCCTGTCCAACCAATCCATCGTATTCCCTCCCTTCAAGGTAATTTTATCGGAAATAAAAAATGAATACCTTGCAATTTCTGCACGAAAAAGTCAGCAAAAAACTTGCCCTTATTTATGATACGGTTCCCCCCGATTTATCTTCACCGCGCGATAAATCTGCTCCACCAGCACCAGGCGCATGAGCTGATGGGGCAGCGTCATGCGCCCGAAGCTCATGCGCTGCTGCGCGCGGCGCATGACCTCATCGGAGAGCCCGTGGCTCCCTCCGATGACGAACACGACATGGCTCGTCCCATAGGTGCCGAGCCGGTCAATTTCTGCGGCAAGCTCTTCCGAGCTCCACAGCTTGCCGTCAATCGCGAGCGCAATGACATGCGCCTCGCTCTTTATGTGCGCGAGGATGCGTTCCCCCTCGCGCGCCTTAACAATACCGACCTCTGCTTCGCTTAGAGAGTCGGGTGCTTTTTCATCTGCCACCTCAATCACCTGAAATTTCAGGTACGGTGTCAGCCGTTTAGCATACTCCGCGATGCCATTGATCAAGTACTTTTCCTTCAATTTTCCTACGCCAATAATTTGAATAAGCATAAGTGCCTCCTGTTATAGTCCTCTATTGAAATAGCAAAAGGACGCGCACTGGGCGTCCCTTGTAGTTTTAGTAAGTAGCTTCCTAATCTTTCGCATTCCTTAAACGTCCTATTCTTCAGACAATCCATCCCCTACTTACTCTCCTCCCGCTCCTCCATCGCAAAATCCGGCTTTTCCCCAGCTTCGTAAGCACTCAATATAGAATCCAGCAAACCTGGGAACCTTGCGTTAAGATCCTCCGTCCGCAACGACAGTATGCGCTGGGTTCCTTGCACCCGCGTAAACACAACCCCTGACTCGCGCAGCGTACGGGCATGGTGAGACATGGTGGATTTGGCGATCGGAACGTTGAAGGCGTTGCAAGCCTGTTCTCCATTTCTATGAATATCCGATACGATATGGAGGCGAATCGGATCGCTGAGCGCATACAATACGGAAGCAAGCTGAATGTCCTTGCGGTCTGGATGAAATAGTATTTTCATGGATGATTATCCCCTTTGTCCTACTTTTAATGCGAAAAAATATTGGTGCTCCTAATTGCATTTTATATCAACGCATGCTATATTTCAATTGTTCGTAAGTAATCGAACTATTAAACAATAATAAAAGGAGTGCTTCGCACATGACTTCTGTAAATAACCTTTCCGCGAATGCGGATCATGAAGCCTCCGCTCCGGAAGCGACTCTTCCACGGGAAGGCCTGCTGACTCTGCTGTTCAGCATCGCTGTGGTTCTCGTCATCATGAATACAGCCATGTTCAATCTGGCACTGCCTGATGTAACCGAAGCCTTCGGCATTTCAGCCGCATCCGCTTCTTGGATTGTTACCGGGTATTCCATTATGTTTTCGATTGCCTCAATCACGTACAGCCGGCTCTCTGATTTTCTGCCGATCCGCCGCCTGCTGGTGATAGGCTTGTTGACGCTAGGCTTTGCGGCTGTGGCCGGCTTCTTCAGCACCAACTTTATCTTTCTGCTTATCGTGCGCATTCTACAGGCGTCGGGCGCGGGCGCAGTAATGTCCTTATCTCTTGTTCTGTTTACCCGCTATGTCCCGCAAGCCCGTCGCGGCAAAGCGATGGCGACGATTATGTCAGCCGTTTCACTCGGCCTAGGCCTTGGTCCGGTCGCGGGCGGAGCCATCGTCGAATATCTCGGCTGGATCTGGTTGTTCGCTGTAACGGCAGCTATTTTGCTTCTCGTACCGTTGTTCCTTATCCTGTTGCCTAAAGAGGTGCCCACCCGCGGCTCCTTTGATGTGCTTGGTGGGCTGCTCTTGGGCGTCGGCACCACCGGTCTACTGCTGTTCCTGACTAGTGGGCTGTGGGTGGCCTTGGTCGCCGGACTTGTCGCCATCGCTTTATTTGTTGGCCGCATCCGCAGCACGCCCGACCCATTTGTAATGCCCGCGCTTTTCCGTAACCGCTCATATCTCGTGCTGGCGGTGGTCGGAATAGCCTCCTATCTGTGCAGCTTCGCCACCTTGTTCCTGCTGCCACAGATTTTAACTCATCACTTTGGCTTCAGTGCAAGTCATGCCGGGCTTGTGATCTTTCCGGGTTCACTGCTCGCCATTTTCGTTTCCCGCTCCGTCGGGCGAATTATCGACCGTTATGGCAATGCGGGGATATTGCGCTTCGCTCCACTGCTTGTGCTGACCGCTACCGTCCTGTTCGCATTTTTCGCTGGGCGGTCCTGGATTGCCGTTATGCTGATCTATATGATTATGAGTCTTGCATTCACTACATTGTCCAGTAGTGTATCCAATGAAATCTCACGGATTCTGCCTTCCTCACAAATCGGCTCGGGGATGGGACTGTTCCAGCTACTGCAATTCTTTAGCGGCGCCTTCAGCGTAGCTATGGCCGCAAGTGCATTGGAATGGCAGCGTGGGCTGCCGCTCCGGGCCGCTTACTCGAACATCTACTGGGGACTTTCTATTGCTGCAATGCTTGCCATCATCTCAGCCATTGTCTACCGCAAGAATAACCGAGGTAGCTCCCTGACCAATATGGCAGATGCAGCAGATGCATAAGATTAATCCTCCAATGCACCTATAATTATTCCACGCAAAAACACCTTGCGGCCCATTTCCGGGACTGCAAGGTGTTTTTTTATAAGTCTTAAAGGTCCTTTAGACCACCAAATATTCAGCGTTCTTCTCACATTGGGTGCACTTTGCCGGCGGGTCCCAGTCAGAGAATTCCGTTTCCTTCAAATCCACTACATCTGGTGCATCCTCATACTCGTCCACAAACAAATCAATAGCTAATTCTACATGTTCTTTACATACTACATACATTCAACCAAGCATCCCTTTCTGTGCCGCTACGGCCTAATACTCCTTCTATTGTTCTACCATACTTCCCACGAAAATGGAACTCCTATCTATCCATTCCAGCGATCTGTTCATCCATTATCTATATTCTTGCCCTTCACCAAAAAAAGATTCCTCCCACCCCGAAGGGCAAAAGGAATCTCATCACTTCTCTCTCTCTATTTTCTATAAATATTATTTTAAACTCTCCATCCTACCCTAGAAACTCCACCGGACGATCCAGCTCATATAATCTGCGGTAACGTGGTTCTTTTTTCATCAGCTCCGCATGGGTTCCACGCATTTCTACCGAGCCGTTTTCCATAAAAATCACTTCATCCATCTGCTCCGCACCGACCAAATGATGCGTTACCCAAATTAGTGACTTACCCTTCATGGCTTCGAACATTGTCTTCAAAAGATCACGTTCCGTCCGCGGGTCCAACCCTACAGTCGGTTCGTCGAGTATGACAACAGGTGTATTTTGCAGCAAAATACGAGCTAACGCTATCCGCTGACGCTCTCCACCAGAGAATCGTTGCCCTGCTTCACGGACAAAGGTATCATATCCATCCGGCAACGAGGAGATCAACGTATCCATTTTGGCTAAGGCACCAGCTTCTTTAATGGCTTGTTCGGAAGCCTTCGGATCACCCATACGAATATTGTTAGCTACTGTAGTATCGAATAAATGTGGACTCTGATTAAGCACCGCTATAATAGAAGGAATATGCTCGCCATAGGCATCTGCAGCGATTCCATTAATCGTAACCGAGCCGTCAGAAGGTTCAATAACACCTTGAATAGCCTTTAATAACGTCGATTTACCCGCACCACTTCGGCCGATGATCGCAATCTTTTTACCTTGTGGAATATCGAGGCTGAGATCGCGAACCGACCAGTTAGCCTCTGAACCATAGTGGTAACCTACATTTTCGAGCTTGATGTGAGCACTCTTCATGGCCTGAGGCAGAGCATCGACTACAGTTGCTTTTTCAGAGACGATGTTCTGCTCAGTTCCATTTACACCAGACAATCGCTCTAAGGAGTTACGGTACTGCGGGATTTTCTCCACCGCTTCAGACACTGGAAGAAAGGCATCTGCTACAGGAAAAACAACCAGTACGAACGCCGCAATCAATGTACCCGCAATAGCACCATCTGCAAACTCTCCAGCGGCCCAATACAGCATAGAAAGCACGCCAATCCCAATTACCGCTTGCCCAATGAACGTACGAATACGTGCCCAGCTGCGCAGCGCTGCATCGGTTTTGGCTACTTTTCTCTCATCTGCTTCATAAGTGTCTACGAACTGGCTTTGTCGTCCACTAATGACCCAGTCACCCATACCAAGTACGGCGTCAGTCAGCTTTTGATAGAGACGATTACGCTCTACTTTCACTTCACGTTGGCGTTTCTGTGTGAACAATAGAGATAAGAACGGCAACACCACTACTAACACCAATATATACAAAGCCATCAATAGCGCAAAGGCGATATCAAAAGTACCCAGTGCAATCACAGCTGCTCCATAAATCAGCAAAGCAATAATGCTTGGAAAAACGGTGCGCAGATATACATTTTGCAAATATTCAATGTCATCCGCAAGCATCCCGAGAATATCCCCAGTGCGGAAGCGTGACGACAGGAACAAAGCCTGTGGTTCCAAAATATTGTACAGACGCACACGCATCTTAGATAGAATTCGCAAAATCGTGTCATGCCCAACTAAACGTTCTACATAATGAATGACAGCCCGACTCGTTCCGAACGTACGCACACCTACAATCGGTACATAAATCATTAGAATATTTTCGACGGGTGTAGACGCTTTTGAGATCAGAAATCCTGAAGTATACATTAATGATGAGGCTGTAAAAATCGTCAACGCCCCAAGCACGATAATAAGCACAAAACGCCAAAAATACGACGATACATACGGAGCAAACCATCCTTCACGTTTCAATGGATTCCCTCCAATTGCGACCCAATCAACTCATAATACGCACCCTTGCGGGCAAGTAACTCCTGATGGGTACCGATTTCTGCTACTTTTCCTTGTTTCATTACTACAATAATGTCCATATCAAGCATCCAGTGCAGGCGATGTGTAGCCAGAAAGACCAGCTTTCCTTCAAAAAGAGGCACCATCGTCTCCTTCAGCTCATATTCCGTCTCAATATCCAGATGTGCCGTTGGCTCATCTAATAACATAATTGGACGACTGCTGAGTAAAGCTCGAGCCAACGCAACCCGCTGTTCCTGTCCACCACTGAACGAACGACCTCCGCCGCCGATCATCTCATCCAAGCCATTCGGAAGGGTTGCCACCAGCTCTGATAATCCGGTAGCTTTCACAGCTGCAGCCACAGCTTCCATAGAAGCCTCAGGGTAATAGAAGCGAATATTATCAGCCAATGTCCCACTAAAAATATAAGGGCGCTGCGGGATATACGAGGTCTGCTTTCGCCAAGCCTCATCCGTTAATGCGCTAACCGTTGTACCGTTAACCGTGATACTTCCTGAAGTAGGGTGCAAAAAGCCCCCTAATATATCCACTAACGTAGATTTACCGGCCCCACTCTCTCCGATAATCCCAATTTTGCTTGCTCCTTTAAATTGCAGGTTCACCGCTTCCAGCGAAGAAAGACCAGCTTCCTCGTATTTCACACTGACATCATTTAATGTAAGTGTGCTATTTTTATGCCAAGTGAATATCTCTTCTGGTGTTTTCGATGCTGATTTCAATGCTTGGTCACCATTAGAACCTACTACTTCAGCTTTCACTTCATCCTGATCTATAATGCTTTTCATTGCCTCAGCGGCTTCCTTACCATCGAGAGTAGCATGGAAATCCGAACCTACCAATCGTACAGGCAAAAAATATTCCGGTGCCAAGATCAGAATGGTTAAACCCGTAACAAGGGTCATCTGATCGTTGACCAGACGCAGGCCGAGACTTACCGCGACGGAAGCAACGGATAACATCGTAAAGAAGTCTAGCGCGAACGAAGACAAAAAGGCCACTCGCAGTGTACGCATCGTCGCCGAGCGATATCGATCGCTAACGGTGGCAATGCTCGTGCTATGACTACGACTGCGGCCCAGAAATTTCAGCGTTTCTAGCCCACGGAGGGAGTCTACGAAATGATTAGATAAGGTGCGATAAGATTTCAGCTGACGGTCCATCTGCTTGCGAGCCGTCATCCCGATCAAGATCATAAAAACAATAATAATCGGCATGGTGATCGTTAGAATTATCCCACTCGCGGTATCCATCTTGTAGATATAAATAAGTACCAAAATCGGTGTAATTGACATCCCTACCATTCTAGGGATAATCGCTTCTAAATATGTGCGGAACTTTGTTACGCCTTCCAGCACAAGTGTGACAAGATCCCCGGTTCCACGCCCGCCCACCATTCTGGGTCCAAGCTGGAAGAGCTTATCCATCATTTCCCTCCGCATGTTGCTGCCCGTTGCTTCCGCAAAGCGGTAAGAGATACGGCTCATCAGCATGGCGCAAGCATGGCGCACTAGAAATGCAAGAAGGAACAATAGCGAAGTAGCCCATTGTTCCTTCAGAGGTTCTCCTGCAAATAGCGCAGAGATGACTTCTGCCAGCCATTTGGCCAGCAGAAGTATGGACATGCTTTGCACCAGGGTAAGGAGCCCAACGATCAGAAATACCGGCTTAACTCCTTTATACCCAAGCAAATTTTTATCCATTAGTATTCAAGATGCTCCTTCTCGTGAACGCGTTTATGAAAGACAAAGTAACTCCAAATTTGATATCCCAATACGAATGGAAGGATGGTCAGTGCCACAATCGTCATTACCTTTAAAGAGTAATGTCCCGAGGCCGCATTGGTGATTGTCAAATTAAAGGCTTGATCGATTGAACTAATCATAACACGTGGGAACAATCCTACAAAGATAGAAGTTACGGACAATGCTATTACCGCTCCTGTCATACCAAAAGCATAGCCATCCTTCTTCTTCGTCATGAAATAACCCGATAATATAAACGCGATAATTCCCAGCGCTACTATAATCATAAGAACTAAACCACGTTGTTCGAAAATATCAGTCATATAATAAGTCATTACCACGAAAGCAAGCAATAAAGCCCCAAGTGGCAAAAGCAATCTTTGCGCCATTTTTCGAGCGCGAGCCTGTAGATCTCCCACTGTACGCAACGTTGTGAACATGAGACCATGTACCAAACAAAGAAGGACAACAGTCACACCAGCTACTACGGTATACACATTTACGATATCTGTAAAACTTGCGTACATTTGCATATCCCCATCAATCGGCAAACCTTTGATGAAGCTGGCGAACACCACAGCTAGGAGGAACGGTGGGAGGAAGCTGCCGAAAAAGATACACACATCCCAAGTTTTTTTCCAAGCTACGGAATCCCGTTTACCTCTAAATTCAAAAGCAACACCACGTGCAATCAAAGCTAATAAAGCAAAGACAAAGGGAATGTAAAATCCGCTAAACAACGTTGCATACCACTCAGGGAAAGCCGCAAACATTGCACCTGCAGCGGTAATTAGCCATACCTCGTTTCCATCCCAGAAGGGTCCGATCGAGTTAATCAATATCCGGCGCTCTGTATCATTCTTAGCGAGAATTTGTGTTTCCATCCCTACGCCGAAATCGAAACCCTCCAGGAAGAAGAACCCTATAAACAGAACTGCAATGAGCACAAACCACAATTCATTAAGAGACATCATTGGGCGCCCTCCTCGTTATATGGATCATGCGAATCCCCGTGATCGTTATCCATCGCATAAGGACCTTTTTTAATCACTTTCATAAACAAACCAATTAGAACTAATCCGAGAATGGCGTAAATCGCTGTAAAAGAAATAACAGAGAATAGAACCTGACCACTCGTAATATTAGGCGACACGCTGTCTTCCGTTGTCATCAGTCCGAATACCGTCCATGGCTGACGCCCGAATTCGGTCATTACCCAACCCGCTGTATTCGCGATTGGAGGAAGCAATAGTCCCCATAACATAAACCGCATAAACCAAGTGTTTGGACGGTCCATCTTTTTGCGCCACATTAAATACATTGCGTACATACCCAGTACAATCATCAATGTTCCTGCTAGAACCATGATCCGGAAACTCCAGAATGTCGTACGTACAGGCGGGATATAGTCACCGGGGCCATAGGTTTGCTCATACTCAGCTTGCAGTTCAAGCATACCTTTAACTTCACCGGAAAATTTACTGTATGAAAGGAAGCTCAGCATATACGGAATTTGAAATTCTCCAGTACTTTCTTGCTTCTCAGGATCAATATTTGCCCATACGGTCCAAGGTGCCGGGTCACCACTCTTACCCCACAGTCCTTCGGAAGCCGCCATCTTCATAGGTTGAGTCTCAACCAAATACTGTGCTTGCGCATGGCCTGCCACGGCTACACCAATAGAAGAAATGATCCCTACGATTGCTGCAATTTGAAAAGATTTCTTAAAGAAAGATACATCTTGTTTCTTCAATATCTTATACGCACTAATACCCGTTACGAGGAAGGCGCCTGTTGCATACGCAGCAAGAACCGTGTGCGGGAATTCAACCAGCAATTGTCCGTTCGTAATGAGCGCGAAGAAATCATTCATTTCTGCCCGTCCATTATTTATCGCAAAGCCCACAGGATGCTGCATAAAGGAGTTCGCTGCTAGAATCCAGAAAGCGGATAACATCGTACCGAATGCTACCAGCCAGATGGATAACAAGTGCACTCTTTTGGACACTTTGTCCCAGCCGAATATCCAGATCCCAATAAAAGTAGACTCCAGAAAAAAGGCTGCCAATGCTTCAACTGCAAGCGGAGCCCCGAAGACATCACCCACAAAACGTGAATAATCAGACCAGTTCATCCCGAACTGAAATTCCTGCAAAATACCTGTAACTACCCCTACTGCAAAGTTGATGAGAAACAGCTTTCCCCAGAACTGTGCCATTCTTTTGTACTCTTCATTGCCTTTTCTAACGTACATGGTCTCCATGATCGCAATCAAGAGCGCTAGTCCGATTGATACCGGTACAAAGAAATAGTGGAATATTGTCGTCGACGCAAATTGTATACGCGACAGCATTACTGTATCCATATTTTTCCCTTCCTTCTCCCCTTTTCGTTAATTATATTGTGTCAAAAATTTAGACGTCATTTTGTGATAAATGTCACACAAAGGGGTGCTTTTAACGGTGAAATTCAAATGATTTGTGACAAAAATCACAATTTACCTTAAAAAAAGCAAAAAAAATAAGACGGTTTGACCGTCTTGAAGTTGTTCACTGTTCTATAAAGCTTGACTCATAAAGGCATTGGTTAGGTAATGGAAATACCCTTCTTCAGCGATTTGAGATCGCCATTCGAATTAAGCAATTGTGGTAGCATCTTCGTGCTGCGAACCATTGGAGAGTCACATAGACGGCAAGAAGGCGCATGTTCAAATGCGAAATTATCCCTCATCCATCCGTTGCATCCATCATTGGTACACGCCCAAATCGCGGTATTTTCTTCCGGTATTTCTTCCAAAGGTTTCTTCCGGTAGTTCATTGCCGTTCCTCCCATCCTGTAAGTCAATAGTGACTAACTAGATATAAAAAGACCGTCCCAACTTTCACAAGCTGGGACGGTTTCTTCTATTATTACAGTTTTACAACGTTTTCGGCTTGTGGTCCACGGTTGCCTTGAACAACGTTGAATTCAACGCGTTGGCCTTCGTCCAAAGTTTTGAAGCCGTCGCCAGTGATTGCGCTGAAGTGAACGAATACGTCGCTTCCGCCTTCAACTTCGATAAATCCGAATCCTTTTTCTGCGTTGAACCATTTAACTGTACCTGTTTGCATGTGTGTTACCTCCACAAATTTAAATTAATATGTTCTTTTTATCTTCAAACAAAGAAAAAATTCACACATTGAAAAAGGTTGTATTACCGAATATAACAGCCCTTTTCAATGCGAAAATTAGGGACTAAATGTATGATTGATATCATATTACCACACCTGATTAGCAAAGGCAAGCTGGCATCCGTATATATCCGTTTCTACCCTAATAAGTATTACCTTCCAATGTAAGGGTTGCCAGTCAGCCCAAAATTGATTAAATCAGCTTATAATTGCCATATTTATCAAAACTTTAGAAGAAATAGATCCCCGATAGCGATACAGAGTATCGCTATTTCAGGAAGCTCTACCTTCTCAACCGAAGGGGTAGTCCGCTCTACTTGTCATTACTGCTATATCATTATATGCCGACTTCCAGCATATTATTCCTCTGGTTTTTCAAGAAGTTTTACTGTGGTCTGATTGACTTTCCCATTTCGATAATAGGTAATCTTCAGATCCTCACCAATCTTCGTCTGATTATATAAATACTTGCGAAGGGAAAGCGTGGATGTAATCGGTTCATCATTAAATTTCGTAATTACATCATTGAACTGTATTCCCGCTTCTTGTGCAGGTCCAACAGCATCCAGAACGACAACCCCATCCTTAACATTGTTCGGTAGGTTCAGTTCCTTGCGTTGGTCCTCTGCGAGAGGAATGTAAGGATTGTTTAAATCTACCGAATATACTCCTAAGTAGGAACGGGCAATCCGCCCTTTCTCAGCCAGTTCATTAGCGGTATCTATCACATGGTTAGCTGGAATAGCAAAACCCAGCCCTTCTACACCTGCATCGGAGATTTTCATCGTGTTAATACCGATGACTTTACCATCCAGATCCACAAGCGCCCCGCCGCTATTGCCTTCATTAATTGCTGCATCGGTCTGAATGACCTCTTGCTCCCAATCATATACGCCGTCCTGATTCAAGGATACGGGAACCTTCCGTTCAGTATAGCTGACAATTCCTGAAGTCAATGTGTCACCAAGTCCCAACGGGTTTCCGATGGCAATGACCGTTTCACCTAGACGAAGCTTCGAGGAATCCCCGAGCTCTGCGATTGTATTGATACCCTTGGCATCAATCGAAAGCACCGCGATGTCACTCACTTTATCCGTTCCAACAAGTGTAGCTTTACGTGTCTCGCCATCTACTGTTACGACTTCAAGATTGCTAGAGTCTTCGATGACATGGTTATTAGTAATGATAAATGCTTTATTATCTACCTTTTTATAAATCACTCCAGAGCCTAATGCTGACTCATCCAGAATGTTCAATTCTTTATTATCTTCTTTATGATTGATAATACTTACTACTGCAGGACGAACCGTAGCAGCGGCTTGAATGATACGGTCAAACGGATCTCTGCTTGGGGCAACCTCCCCAGTTGTTACTACCGACTTCGGGGCAGTTTCGTGACTCATTTGTCCAGTAAGCATACTGAATAAAAACACTGCCACCACAGCACTGATTAAGGAGCAGACGGCGGATATTTGCCAAGTGGATAAGCCCTTGCGCGATCTTCGCACAGAATGCTTGCGGTTAGCAAATGATCCCTTTGATGCTTCATCCCCTCTGGACCGTGATACTTTAGTTGAATAGAAATCGTCATCAAACAATCCCACCGAAAATCTCCCCCTTCTATTGCCAACCGTTCACAGTATCTAAAACCTGAACCTCTAGCAATCACGTTCCAAGCATATACCTCTGCATCCTTTAGACTCCAACAATCACTAAAAAGTTTCACTTTATCCATTAACCACACAATAGTTTCAGTTAATCGAAAGAATTTTAGAATCTTTCAATATATCTTCTCTACTAGGAATATTTTGCAACTTAAAAGACTACACTAATAGAAAGGTTCCATAAATTTAGAGTTTGCTTATCACGTCTATAATTGTATCACAGGCAACCCTCAATTCGTGATTTTCCTGAGGTAAAAAGCCTGCGAATTTTTTACAACTCCAGTTCTGCTTTTACTACATAAGGAGGTATAATTATGAATTCTTTTTCCACAAGTATGGATCTGGTGGAGTTTATCGGTAAGCTTGGCGATTTGAAGGATGAACACTACCATATGACCCTTGCCTTCAGTGCTATGATCGAATTGATGATCGATAAAGGCCTGATCTCCCGCCAAGAATTAGAACGAAAGACTGCCGAGCTTGATCAGCTTATGACAACTGGCTCAACTTATCCCATGGCGTAGGTTGGTCATAATACGTATCGCAAAGCTTAAACTCACTATCTTTAAAGAAACAGCCCCGATCCTCCATTGCGCAACGTACCGACATTTTAGCCAAATCCATCATATTATGATCCCGGCTTAAATGCGCTAAATAGGTACGTTTAGTCCGTCCTGTGAGAATTTCACTTAGTGCTGCTCCGGCTGCTTCATTAGAAAGGTGACCCATGTCGCCAAGTATACGTCGTTTCGTATTCCACGGATAACGTCCCATCCTCAGCATTTCAATATCATGATTCGCCTCCAGCACTAATACGTCCGCCTCTGAAATCGCATCTCTTACCTTGTCGCTAACATACCCCAGATCTGTAGCTACACACAGTTTTTCTTTTCCATCATAAAAATTGTAACCCACCGGCTCCGCCGCATCATGAGAAATTGCAAACGATTCTACACGCAGACTACCAAAATCCCTATGCTGTCCCGACTCCATAATGATTCGGTTATAGTCGGGTATTTTTCCAATGCCTTTTTCAATGGCTCCCCAGGTATTGGTGTTCGCATAAATCGGAAGATCGTATTTACGGGCCATTGCCCCGAGTCCTTTAATATGATCGGAATGCTCGTGTGTGACTAGAATCCCGTCTATATCATTACCCGTTAGCTCGCGCATGGCCAACAGCTCATCGATCCGCTTGGCACTTAGTCCCGCGTCAATCATAAGTGTTGTCTCCCCGTTCCGAACCACCGTTACATTTCCGGTAGAACCACTGGACAGTACTGTAAATGAAATCCCCATTTTCCTTACTCCTTCTAATCTGTTGTCTTCGGACTGATGATGTCCGCACTTATAGCATCCACATAATAGGCATTGCCGTTCTCCAGCATGAACCGCCACATTGGCGACGCTACCTGACTTTCGGAGTTGAACAACTCACCATAATAACCAAGCTCAATCTCCTTTACTACGGAGTCTGCCGGAAAATATTTTTCAATCAAACTGCTAAGCGCTTGCGATGCCGGCAGTACCTTCTGTTCCTTATCGCTACTGCTTGCCCCTATCTCAATCTTAGGTGAGCGGAAAGCTACAATCTTCTGATCACTATTAATCAACTCTAACCTAACTCGGAATAGCGACCACTGATTCTGAACTAGCGGGTGAAGCACGAACTTCCCAACTTCACTTTCTTGAGAATCAAAACGATAATTTGCGATATCCGGTATTTGACTCTCAAGCGCCTTGCTAAGGTCAGTGAAGGAAGAATAGATCAGCTTGCTGTCTATAGGAACATCTAATTTAATGGGTGGTTCATTCTGCTCTTCAGCAGAATATCGATAAGTTATATTAGGAAGCTGCGGGGTAGAAGCCGGAATGGGACACAACACACGAATCCCTTTCTGCTCCATGACCGCCTGGGTTTCTTCGGACAGGGAAGTGAAATCGAGATTGGCACTAACCTGATCGCGCAAATCAATCCACAGCTGATAACATAGCAGCAGATTTAGACCTAAAAAGGCGCAAATTAGTACATTTTTGGCTCTTCCCCAATCCATACCCTTACCTCCTAAATGTTATATGAACAACTTGTACATTAATTTAATGTAAGAACGCTGCCGTCAATAAGCGTAACCTTCCAGACTGGAAGTAGTTGCAGCTTCTCTTCTTTCACTACAGGTACATACGCAGGCGTTAAATCCTTCACTGCCGAAGTTTTACTAACCGCAGACAATTGATTCTCTAGCTCCACGCCTCCAGATAGCTCTACGATTTTCTTTTCTGCCTTACTCTCATCAATATAGATTAACGAGCGTTCATAAGAGGATACGGTGCCTTGCTGCAATTCCAGATTAATTACACCATACTGCAGCTGCGAGTTACTCATGATCGGATAGGAGCCATATGGATAGGAACCATAATATTGTTGAAAAGAGACCTTTCTCTCCTGTCTCCCCTCCTCGGTGGCTTCAAGACGATAGGTTCCATTCCATCCACCATGTTGGTTCACAAATTCTACAGCTTCAAGCGCATCCTTGGCAGGTGTACTGTCTCCGGCTGGAAGTGCGGCAGGATCGCTATAGCTCATCCAATTCCGTTCCTTATCGACCTGAAGACTCCGTTTGCTATCCGTATAAATCTCCGAGCCATTTTTCTCGCGAATATATCTAGTGCTTCCAACATCGAAGAAAAGATTGTTCTGCATTTGTTCTATGGTATACATGCCTGAAGGCATCTCAACCTGAACCAGAGAAATCTTGCTGTCTGGCACATAATAATCACCATCTACGGACTTGTAAGGCGTCCAGTTCTTGCCGAAATCCACATGCTGCTGCACGTCTTGCACAGTTAAATCCGCTTTTGCCGCTTCATATATAATGTCGCCTCTCGTACTGAAGAAAATGGCATGCGCTTTGGAGTCATTCTTAATGTTATAGATCCAAATGCGATCAATGCTTTCTCCTTCAAATAGGGAATCAGGTGACAGCTGCATAACCCGCTGCAGTAACGTTACCGGAATGCCGGATCCGAACGAAAGCTCAATCCCCGGATTCTCATTTCGAATCTTATCCCAATCATAATCCTGTACCGAGTGCCGCTGGAAGCTTTCAAATCCACGCCCTTTTAACCGATTCATAATCAAGCTATAGAACGTTGAGTCTGGATAAAAAAGCGTATGTTTGTTATCGCCCATATGGATGATCATTTTATCAGGGTACAGCAGGTTCTCGACCTTTTCCTCCGGTCCCATATTGTCTGTCTTCACATATAGATTCTCGGAGAGTACCGCTGAGTCTGCACCAGGCAAGCGATAAATCAAATAGTAACTCTCAACAAGACTTCCCAGCACGAGCAAGGCTAGAATCCATGACTTCAATCTCTCCTTCATGCCTCACTCCCCCTTTGCGCATTCAGAGGTAGTGTAAAGGTTACCTTAGAGCCTTCATTAAGCTCGGATTGCAGGGAAATAGAGCCTCCATGGGCTTTCACAATTTCCCGGGCAATGGAAAGGCCAAGTCCGGTGCCTCCCATATTCCGTGAACGCGCCTTATCCACCCGATAAAAACGTTCAAAGATCCGCTCGATGTCTTTCTTCGGAATACCAATCCCGGAATCACGTACAGAAATGGAGAGCATTCCATCCTCACTTTTCAAGGCTTCCAATTCAATCGTACCGCCTTCTGGCGTATATTTTAATGCATTGGAGACCAAATTCCCCAAGACCTGATCGATTTGATCACGATCGAGCCATGCTGTGCTGACATCCCTACGGACCCTTGTACTAATGTCGATCCGCTTCTGCCGAATCTGAAAAGAAAAGCGGTCTGCTACATCCTCTAGCATTTCAGTAATATCCGTCTGCTGAATTCTGAGAAGTGCCTCCTTGGAATCCAGACGCGACAGATGCAGTAGATCCGTAACCAAACGAATCATACGCTCGGTTTCGTTACGAATAACCCCAACAAAACGAACCGCTAACTGCGGGTCCTCAAGCGCTCCATCATCAAGTGCCTCCACATAGCTTTTAATCGTTGTAAGTGGTGTTCTTAGCTCATGCGAAACGTTCGCGACGAACTCTCGGCGTGATTCCTCCAGGTTCTCTTGCTCAGTTACATCTTGCAGCACGGCAATAGTACCGGCAATCCCACCTTCACGGCGATGAATCGGAGTAAACGTAACTCTCACGATATTAGAATCTTCTCCACCCATATGTGTCAGATGAAGCATTGCAGACTGGGCATTTCCTTTAGCCAAGGAACCACTCTGCTCATAATCAAGACCTAGCAATTTATCCAGTGGCGCACCTTCCGGCAACGGACCTTCTGTTCCCAGCATAAGTGCTGCTCGAAGGTTCATAAGAATGACTACACCATTCTCATCCGTGGCTACCACACCGTCACTCATATTCGTCAGAATAGAGGTGAGCTTCTCTTTCTCTTCCTCATTCTGAGAGAGCGCCTCACGCAATCTGCCGGTCATATAATTGAATGCCTGACTGAGTTGTCCAATTTCATCGTTGCCGAGTACGGGCATTTTTCGATTGAACCGACCTTCAGCAACAGCTGTTGCATGCCTAGTCATTTCTTTAATCGGCTGCGTAATGGTGTGTGCAAGAATAACACATAGGACAACTGTCAGTCCCAAGGCTAACAGCAAACCAGAGATGAATACACTGTTGATCCTGCCCATGGTCGCATATAAATCTTTCATGTCAGCAGCAATATAGATTGCACCTACTACCTTGTCACCGGAAAGTACCGGCTTGGCCACAACCTTTTTCCGCACATTATCATCGGCAATAATATATTCTTCATTATCGCTGATCCCCTGCAAGGCGCGATTGACTACGGTCTGAGTGTTGCGCTGTCCGACATAGTCATTCTGCGAGGGCACGGAGGTGGTGATGATTTTGCCGCTAGCATCAAGTACTTGAATTTCAGCCCCGTTAATGTAAAGATTATTAACCATACCACGCAGACTTTCTACAGCCGTTTCCTCGTCAACGGTACCAGCCTCACTACCGAATTTATCAGCAGTCAGGATGGACAGCATCTCCGCACGTGCTTTAAGATCCTTCGTGAAGTTATCCGTTAACGAGTTCTTCATCGAGCTGACAAAATAGACTCCAATTAACTGCATAGCTATCAGAATCAGCAGCACATAAATAATAATAAGCTTGGCCTGAATTGTCCGGAAAAAGGACCACCACTTCATCACAGTCCTCCGCTTTTAGGGCTATGCATCAAATAGCCAAGTCCGCGCCGAGTATAAATATATTCCGGCTTGCTGGGATTCTCCTCAATTTTCTCTCTTAGACGACGGATCGTCACGTCTACGGTCCGCACATCGCCGAAATACTCGAATCCCCACACAGCCTGCAGTAAATGCTCCCGGGTCATCACCTTACCCGCATGTTTAATCATATAGTAGAGCAGCTCATATTCACGATGGGTCAAATCAAGCGGCTCCCCACCCTTATAAACCAGATACATATCTGTATCAATAAATAGATCAAAATGGTAAATACCCTGTCTGGTCTCTGCAGGTTCATTCGCCATTCCCGGCGGTGACGGTTTGTGCTGTCTCCGCATTTGGGCCTTCACTCTGGCGAGTAGCTCACGTGTACTAAAAGGTTTGGTCACATAGTCATCCGCACCAAGCTCTAGACCAAGCACCTTATCAATCTCTCCGTCTTTGGCAGTAAGCATAATGATAGGAATGTCCAAATGCGCAGAACGAACCTCACGACAAACATCCATCCCGTCCTTACCAGGCAGCATAAGATCAAGCAGCATAAGATCAGGCTTTTTGGACAATGCCAATTCTACTGCACTGTTACCATCAAAAGCACAAATAACCTCGTAGCCCTCTTTTTCTAGATTAAACTTCAATATATCAGCAATAGGCTGTTCATCGTCTACTACCAGAATCGTTCCCATCTGCATGTCTCAGCTTCACCTTCCTATCCCTACTTAAAGATCATTCCTTTATTTTAACATACCTGTCTTACCGTCACATCCTACGAAATAAGGAATCGGCTTCCCCAGCAAAAAGAAACAGCTGTATCGTCATTCCTATATCAAAAAAAATAAAACCGCTCGAATTTAATCGAGCAGTTGAGGTTAAAATATGAATTATCGCAAATACTTCATTGGATTTACTGCAGTGCCATTCTTCCGAATCTCAAAATGCAGATGTGTTCCCGTCGAGCGTCCAGTATTGCCCATTACACCAATTTTGGCGCCTTGTTCCAAACGCTGTCCCGTAGAAACGGAGATGCTGTTTAAGTGGCCATAATAGGTTTCGTATCCGTTACGGTGATCCACGATAACCACATTTCCATATCCACTCTTCACACCAGCAAAGATTACAGTTCCGGCATCAGAGGCTTTAATGCTTCGGTTGCCAGATACCATATCTAGACCCTTATGAGCACGGCTCCAGCGCTCACCGAAACTACTAGTAAGGGTTGCTCCGCTTACTGGCCAACTGAACATGCCTGTTCCTTCACCAACTACCTTCGTACCCCGATAAACCACTTCAGGGAGTGAAGATTTAATAACGGTCTGACCCAACCACTCTTCTTGTACGACCATTCCGTTTTTCTTTGTTAACCGATACTGCATTTCTTTAAGGCCCGTTTGTCCTGGACGAACGACCTTACTTTTGCCTGCTGGTAACTGGTCGCTTTTCCGCACGATCACTTCAGGCTCAGTAACCACCTGCTCTGACACTTGCTCTACAGTAACAACTGTAACATCTGGCTGTGGTACCTTCAGCTTCAGTGTATCTCCAATCTTCAACGTTAGCTCTTTCACATCCGGGTTGTTACTATAGATCTCTTTTTGTGTAATTTCAAACCGTTTGGCAATCCCCGAAATCGTATCGCCCTCTTGAACGGTATAAAGAAGTGGTGCTTCTTTACCCTCGGTAAGAGTTTTGACCGCTTCCTCGACATCCAACACTTTGTTAGGATCTGTCTTCACTGGAACAATAGCAACTTCTTCACTAATTTTGACTGACTCCACTTGGTTAGGAGCTTTTGCTTTCGCAGCACTTGAACTTGAGGCTGCTGTTCTTGTGAGCTTACTAGCCGTTGCTACTTTAGTTTGCGGAACATAATGATTCTTTACCCCTTCAAGCACCGCATTTGCGGTCTCTTGATCCTTAACAATGCCAACCACCTTGCCATCTACCAATAATTGTACACCTACGGCATAGGCCTTCAGCATTCCATCTAGTTTATTAAGCGTTGCTTCACTATCAACTTCCGGCTTGTACGCTTTCTCCTGTTTAATTGTAATGCCTTCTGTCTGAAGCACCATCGTTGAATCTGGATACTTGTCCTGATATTCCTGTTGCTTCTTATCATACAGCTGATTAAGCTGTGCCTGATCGTTAAGCTTCCCGATCTCCTTACCCTTCACCAACACTTGATAGAAGGTTTCAGTATTGGCTGCTACATACTTTTTCTCTGCACCAATTAACACAGTGGTTAGAAGTACTAGACCAACAGCTCCCAAAATCCAAGAGTGCCGGAATCTACGAGTTCCTTTTTCTTGATGAAAGTGTGTGGAGTCGTGATCGAAATTGTGGCTCTGCTGAACATCTGCTCCGGATTCTGCTGTGTCGCTATCCTGCAGTTTCCCCATCCGGCGCATGAACTTAAATCCCTTCATGAAACTCTCCCTTTCAGTCCGCTCGGTCATCCGAGACGAGCGGCCAAGCTAGTTATACGATCTCGAGTATATAGATTACGACCATGAATATTTCCACTTATCCTAGTTCTAATTTCCTGCTTCTAATGGACCCTCAAAAAGGTTACAATTGGTTACAAAAAATTAACCCTTTGAACATCCTTATCTAATGTACCATAGCTGAGCGGAAAATTTCAACTTTGTACACATAAAAAAACCCACGAAATACGCGGGTTTTTTGCGCAAATATGAAAATTTAGCCTTTTTCTTGTGTCTAGAAATTGACAATTACTATGGTTGCTGTAGAGTTTCTGTAGTTGGTGTAAGCATTTTCATTATACTCTCGTATTCATCGGGATCAACATATTTGGCAATGACTTGTTGCAGCTCCTTAACCTCATCCTCCGTTAGACCATCCTCCATCGCCGTGGAGATTTTCTGCATCTCATCCTGCGGTAGTTTGGACATCAAGATATTGAATATATTTACCTTCTCCGCCGAAGGGAGATTATCTTTTAAGTCACCTATTGCCTCAGGTGTCATTACCAATTTCTGGTCCTCTAAACTTCCACTCTGGCTTTCGTTAGTAGAAGACTCATTTGAGGCTTGGCCCATAACCGGTAAAGCATCCTCGGGTGCTTTTTCCTCCACCGGCTCCCCTTTTTCAGGTGTATCCTTACTGTTATCTTTATCCTTGTTTACTGCGCTGCCTGTTGTCGTCGCTTCTTTATTCGCTTTATTGGAGTCCGATTGGCTATCCATGCCAATAATACTCTTGACCATCCCACCTAAACCTGGGCCTGGACTATCCACTTTAATATCGAAGCTCGCCAGCACCGACTGAATATAAGCATTTACAACCACGCCCGTAGTTAGAATTGAAAGTGTACTTGCGAGTACTACAATTAGACATACTCCCAGTGCACGCTTCACGATCTTCATTTCTTCTCTCCTCTCACCTATGTTCAAGTCTATCTGGTATATTTTTTCCATGTTTTTCTATACTCCCAGTATTGACTAGAACCGGCTTCGGGAAACATACGCATAAAAGTAAACATAAAAAAGAGACCTCTCGCGAGGTCCCTTATAAATGACTAAATTTATTTAGATATAAATTGGCGTTACTTGATTCGTCTGCTCACGGTTACGGCCTACTGAGAAGATGGCGATCGGAATCCCTGTAAGCTCAGATACACGTTCAACATATCTGCGTGTATTTGCTGGCAGATCGTCCAATGTTTTTGCAGAAGTAATATCTTCGCTCCAACCTGGAAGCTCCTCATATACCGCTTCGCACTCTGCCAGCATCTTAAGGCTAGCTGGGTAATGCGTGATTACTTCACCACGGTATTTGTAGCCTGTGCAGATCTTCACAGTCTCAAGTCCACTCAGCACATCCAGCGAGTTAAGAGACAAGCCTGTGATTCCACTCACACGACGAGCGTGACTTACAACAACACTGTCAAACCAGCCTACACGGCGAGCACGTCCTGTAACTGTTCCATATTCATGACCTGTTTCACGGATATAATCACCAGTTGCATCGTTCAGTTCTGTAGGGAACGGGCCATCTCCAACACGAGTAGTGTAGGCTTTAGCAACCCCGATAACCTGTTTAATCTTAGAAGGTCCAACACCAGAACCTATGCATACGCCACCTGCAGAAGGGTTAGAAGAAGTAACAAACGGATACGTACCTTGATCAATATCAAGCATTACCCCTTGTGCGCCTTCAAACAATACTTTGCGGTCTGCATCAATAGCTTCATTAAGAATGACCGACGTATCTGTCACATAATTACGTAGCACTTCCGCATATTCCAGGTACTGAGTCAGAATCTCTTCAACATCAAGAGCTTCCGCGCCATATACTTGAGTAATCACTTGGTTCTTCTCTTCCATCAAGTGACGAAGTCTCAATTCGAATTCCTCAGCATCCATCAGGTCAGCAATACGGATACCGTTACGTGCAGCCTTATCCATGTAACATGGACCGATGCCTTTGCGTGTTGTACCAATCTTGTTCGGACCCTTACGGTCTTCTTCCAGAGCATCCAGTACCATGTGATAAGGCATAATAACATGAGCCCGGTCGCTGATCACTAAGTTTTTAGTGTCAAATCCGTTCTCGTGAATATAATTAATTTCTTGGATCAAGGCAGCTGGATTAATAACCATCCCGTTACCAATTACACAAGTCTTTTCTTTATAAAATACACCAGAAGGGATTAAGCTGAGCTTAAACTTCTCACCGTCAATCAGAATCGTGTGACCGGCATTATTGCCCCCTTGATAACGGGCAACCACATCTGCACTTTCCGCTAGAAAGTCAGTGATTTTCCCTTTACCTTCGTCTCCCCATTGTGTTCCCACGACGACTACCGTTGACATGTTCATTCCTCCGTAGGTGCTAGCAAGCACCATTATTTTTCATAATATGGGCCCTGTACGTCATTCTTATGTACGTAGCCCTCCGGACTCCAAGCGGATTTACCCACTAAAGGACAATACTCAGTGTAACAGCCGTTTTTTTCAAAGTCAAATAAAACGAACGATTACACAAAGAAATGTGCAATCGTTCGGATATCATACATGACAGGTTACCCAGCAAATGGTTCTGCATGTGCTCGCTCGTAGTTAACGAACTTGTTGAAGTTTTTGAGGAAGACAAGCTCTACTGTCCCAACGGGACCATTACGCTGTTTAGCTATAATAATTTCAATAATATTTTTCTTCTCAGTGTCCTGATTGTAATAGTCGTCACGATACAGGAACGCAACAATATCGGCATCCTGCTCGATAGAACCGGATTCACGCAAGTCACTCATCATCGGTCGTTTATCCTGACGTTGTTCCACACCCCGGCTAAGCTGCGACAGGGCGATAACCGGCACGTCCAATTCACGAGCGATCTGCTTCAATGTACGGGATATATCCGATACTTCCTGTTGACGGTTTTCCCCGCCTTTACCGCGGCCCTGAATGAGCTGCAAGTAGTCAATGACGATCATCCCCAGGCCCTTTTCCTTCTTTAGCCTCCGGCATTTCGCACGAATATCCGTTACAGTAATCCCTGCTGTATCATCGATATAAATCTCCGCCTCCGATAGGGACTGAATGCCCATAGTCAGCTTCGACCAATCATCATCACTCTTGAAGTCACCGGTACGCATAGTATTCGCATCCAGATTAGCTTCGGCACAAATCATCCGCTGTACTAGCTGCGGCGCAGACATTTCCAGACTAAATATGGCAACCGTCTCTTTGGCACGTACGGCCACATTCTGAGCAATATTTAGCGCGAATGCTGTCTTACCTACAGAAGGACGGGCTGCAACAATAATCAAATCATTGCGCTGGAATCCATTAGTCATATGGTCTAAATCCACAAATCCCGTTGGAATACCTGACATGCCGCCCTTATCTTTATTCTGATGGAGGAGTTCAACCTTATCAAATACTTCCATCAAAACATCGCGGATTGCGATAAATCCACTGCCGCTGCGCCGGTTAGAGATTTCAAGAATTCGCCGTTCTGCATCACTAAGCATATCGGCTACATCTTCGCCGCCGGTGTAACCCTCGCTTACGATTTGCGTCGCTGTACGAATCAAACGCCGTAACATAGCCTTTTCTTCAATAATCTGTGCGTAGTATTCTACGTTAGCCGCAGTAGGCACAGCATGCGCCAGCTTAGCTAGGTAGCTAACACCACCAATATCTTCGAGCTCTCCCTTGTCCTGCAGTCTAGAAGTAAGCGTAACAAGATCAATCGGCTGGCTCTCTTCTCCGAGCTGCACCATCGCCTCAAAAATCATTTGATGCGCTTTATCGTAGAAGTCTTCGGTATTCACCCGTTCCATTGCAGTAATGAGCGCTTCATCCTGCAACAGAACAGCACCAATTACCGCTTGCTCCGCCTCAAGATTCTGCGGGGGAACCCGATCGAAAAAGAGATCTCCACCCATGTTACTCCTCCGTTACCTGAACCTTAAGGGTAGCCTTTACTTCAGTGTGTAGTTTTATACTTACTTGAAACACTCCCAAATGACGAATCGGCTCTCCTAGCTCAATCTTGCGCTTATCGATGGAAATGCTTTGAGTGGAAGCTAGCGTTTCAGCAATTTGTTTGCTCGTGATTGCTCCGAATAGACGGCCGCCTTCACCTGCTTTTGCTTTCATAGTAAGGGTAAGCTCATCTATCTTATTGCCCAGTTGCTGAGCTTCTTCTTTTTCGTTATCTTTACGGCGTTGTTCAGCAGCTGCTTGATTCTCAAGCGTCTTCACATTGCCTTCCGTTGCCGGACGAACTAATCCACGTGGTAATAGGAAGTTCGAAGCATAACCTTCGGATACCTCTTTAACCTGACCTTTTTTACCTTGACCCTTAACATCTTTTATGAAAATGACCTTCATTCGAATAAACCCTCTTTCGATTCGATTTCAGCCAGCACTTGCAGCAGTCTGGCTTCTGCTTCTTTACATGTTCCTTCTAGCTGTACCGCCGCGTTCGATAGATGCCCACCGCCACCCATTTTTTCCATCACGACCTGTACATTCATACGCCCAAGTGATCGAGCACTAATGCTTATCAGGCCGTCTGGTCGCTCGCTAATGACAAATGAAGCGACTACGTTCGTCATCCCAAGTAATGTATCTGCAGTCTGAGCGATAAGTAGCTGTGGAATCTTCATACCTGGTGCCGTAACGACCAATGCGATTTGATCATAAATCATACGCGCATGTTTGATAATTTCGGCTTTTGAAATATACTCCTGTAAATCCTCTTTCAGCATACGCTGAATAAGAACGGTATCCGCACCATTTCGGCGCAGAAACCCTGCAGCTTCAAATGTACGTGAGCCTGTATGCAGTGCAAAGTGCTTCGTATCTACAGTAATTCCCGCTAAGAGCATTGTAGCATCCAATGGACTAATCTTTACCTTCTCATGGATATATTGAAGCAACTCTGTCACCAGCTCACAGGTCGATGAAGCATAAGGCTCTAAATAGACAAGTACAGCATCGTTGATGAACTCTTCACCTCTACGGTGATGATCCACGACCACAATTCTACTCGCATATTGCACAAGCCGCGGTTCCATTGTCATAGATGCCTTATGGGTATCTACAACAATAAGCAGTGTATGCTCCGTCATCACTTGTAAAGACTGCTCCGTTGTGATGAACGACTTAAACAATTCATCATCTTTCCGAATCTGCTCCATCATGTTCGTTATGGAAGGATTAGGAGTCTCCATCACAATGCTAGCCTCTACATTATACATCTGTGCGGCTCTCAGAAGGCCAATCGCAGCACCAACAGCATCGATATCTGGTGTGCGGTGGCCGAGGATCAGCACACGGTCGCTCTCCTGCATTAAATCACGTAGCGCATGCGCAATGACTCGTGCCCGCACTCGTGTACGCTTCTCCGCAGCATTACTCTTTCCACCGTAGAAAGACAACCTCTGACCTGCTTTTACAGCAGCCTGATCTCCACCTCGGCCGAGCGCCATATCCAAACTTGATTGTGCTAAGGCACCTAGCTCGCTTGCAGAGTCCGCTCCAAATGCCATACCAATACTCAGTGTCATAGGCACTTTAAGGTCGGCTGTCATTTCCCTAATCTCATCGAGAATAACGAATCGACTTTCTTCCAGTGCTTGCAGACTACGATGATTAAGTAGCATTAAATAACGCTCAGACGACAGACGACGTAGATAAACATCAAACTGTTTACTCCATTCGGTGATCTCACTCGCTACCTTAGCGATCAGAGAAGTACGCTGTTGATCATCCATTCCTTGAGCAGATTCATCTAGATTATCCATCATCACTATGCCAATCGCCAGCTTTTCATCCTCATAACGTTCACGTAGCACCACAAGCTCAGTGATATCATACATGTAAAGAATACGTTCACTTGGAATAATGACAGCTTGGTAAAATCGTTCATCCACAGTGAGCTCAAGGCGAGTGTCATGCAATACGCCTTCTTTGTGAACATCCCTTTTTCCCGATACATTCGTCGTAAAAAAAGACTGCATATCCGGCAGCAATTCCAGTAGCGGTTCCCCAACTAAAGACTTGCGCGCAAAAATATCACCAGCATAGCGGTTATTCCATTCTACTGTTCGATCTTCGCTAAACAGAATGATTCCGAGGGGCAGCATACTCACTGCTTCTCCCTCCACTCGCTTAATACGAAAAGTTAATCCATTAATATATTCCACCAGATTACGGCGGAACGAAATTTCCGTCTTCAGCATATAGAAGCATAATGTACCTGCCAGAAACAGGCTAACGACCCCAAGAGCCCAGTTATAAATACTAACAATTATAATAAGGGCCAACAGCAGCATGAACGCCCATACGGTATGATAGCCGTGCCAGCGTCTTTGCAGAAATTTAGGCATGAACTCTCACCCTATCGTTTCGATTTCGTCACATACTCCCGCAGTGGGAAAGCAAGATCAATAATACCGATAATGCGTAGCGGCGGCAGCAAAATGACCGGTATTGCTAGCAGAATGGCAACCACCTTGTTCCATTTGCGTTCATGCGCCAGGAAGAAGAAAAATCCAATCGCCTGAATCATAAAGCCAATTCGTAGCAACGGCAGTAGATTGGCAGAAATCATGAGGATGTAATTATTCTCTGATCCTGAGAAGAAGAGCTGAAGAACCACACCAATCAAATAATACCAAATAAACGATCTCGAAAGTCTCCATTCACGAGCAGGCTTCATCTTAGGCACTGCATAATTCATACTGTTCAGAATCGGACGAACAATAGAATGCGTAATGACAGCTATCATAAAAGAGCTTACGATTAGAGTCATTGGGATCATTTGAACCGTCATATGACTTAGCTTGTTTACATCCTCAGTCGTAAATCCAAGATCAGTAAACAGTGGATTAGCAGTACCAAGATCAGACAGAGGCGAGTTAACCATCTGCAGCACATCGTTCACATAGCTAGACAAATCAAAGTTAAATAACGCCGTACCGAGTAATAAGAGTAACAGGAATTCTCCAAGAATCGTAACCGTACCTGCAATCACGGTAGATACTGCTGAAGCATGTCTTTTATACCAACGTCCCATAACCAGAGCAGGTATTAAGAAATACGCCGCGATCAGCACATAAATAGGTGTAATCAGACCAACAATCAGCAACACCGGCAATACGTGTAGAACGAATTGTTTGGTGTTCAGCGTAGTGAATAACACTACTGCCGGAACAATCATAAATAGGGTAGTGATGATGAGCAGTGGAGTCGTTAAACTAAGCAGCAAAAGTAAATATACTACGCTCCAAACCACAGATGACCAGCGAAATTTCAACAGTATTCACCTCTTACGCATATGTTCTTCTAAAGCAGATATATCTTGATACCATTCTTCCAGTTGATGCCCTTCCTGCTTATGCTTTCTGAGCTTCTCGAGTAGCAAGTCATCTAATTGACGATAGGGAATCCCTAGTCTGCGGCCCAAAATATAAGAGCTCATAATCAAACTAGCCAGGCTGTCGCCCACACGGGTAGTACTGCCTTCCCATAACGCTTTAAATAACCTTGAAACTTGGTCAATCACTTCTGTTTTTAGCCATTCAATTACCTTGGCGCGTTTAGCGACATCCAGATCCTTCGGCACATTGGACACGTCTCTCTACCTCCGGCAAAAAGCTTTATTCTCCATTATAGCATAAAAAATTCCGTGTCACACAAAGGCGCCCCACGCACCTTAAGTATGCTTCAACAAGGGATGAACTAGTACTTCTTACATTTTTAAAAAAGACCTGCTTTCCGTTATCGCCGGAAATACAGGCCTTGTTCCGATTGCTTCTATTACCGCGAATAAATTGGGCTATAATGACTCTTGAGATTGTTTTGATACAAATTTCTCACAATATTCTATGACTTGACTCCGGCGAACGATGCCAATAAACCGGTTCATATCATCGACTACAGGAACAAAGTTCTGTACCTTAGCCAAATTAATCAGATCTTCCATATCCGCATCAATCGAGACAGGTCTGTTATTCATCCTCAACGGCAAATCTTTAAGCAAGAATTTTGAAGCGTTCTCGAAAGTAACCTTGCCCTCGGATTCCTTCATATACCAGAGCAGATCACCCTCTGTAACCGTACCAGCGTATTCTCCATTTCGGTTCAGAATAGGGACAGCCGTATAACGGTGATACTCCATCCTCTCCAACGTTTGGCGTAGCGTTGAATCGATCGTTACGCAAGCGACTTCCTGTTTCGGAAGTAAAAAAAATGCAATATTCATCTCTTGATCCTCCTCAAAGAGTTCCGAAGGAATTACGGTTCTTTAACTTCCTTTTACTACCATGCAAAATTATTAATACGTGGCAGCTTAATAATCGTTCCAATACATTATAGCATGAAGACAGTAAGCAGCAGCCATAAGAATGTGAATGGCTGCTGCAATTAATTATATGAGTTTGAACTCCACTTTAGAATTATTGCGTAACTGCTGTTGATTTAGGCTCCAGTGCATTGCTTGCTTTTCCCGGCTCAATTAGTTGATCTACAGGTGTTGCTGCACTCATCCAGTTGTCGATCATCGCCTTAGCTTCACTCAAATCCTCTTCATCAACGATATCATAGTAAACACCATCCATACGTTTACCTTCACCCATAACTGTGAAGCTTGAGATATCCATGCCTTTTCCGCCCATGAATTTTTTGGCTAGACTAATGATCATCGAAGGCTCTATATCGGTTTTGAAATTATCTCCCATAATATCCAGCAACTTCGGAATGTTGCCAATTTGACTGATCGATAACATTTTATTCGCTACAACATCAATAAAAACCTGTTGGCGTTTGGTACGATTAAAGTCACTATCCTCACGATAACGCGTATAGTTCAGTGCTTCTTGTCCGTTATAAAGCGACTTTCCAGCTTCAATTGTAAACTTTTCATGATCCTTACCCTTGTTCACAATGTCTTTCTTAATCGGCAGCGGAACGCCTCCAATAGCATCTACAGCATCCTTGAGTCCTTGGAAATTTATTGTCGCATAATATTGAATATCATGACCAAGCAGAGCTTCTAGAGAATCCTTGGCCATCTGTTGCCCCCCAAAAGCATAGGCATGTGTAATCTTATCCTTTTTATTATCCTTATGACCTATAATTTCCGTATACGTATCACGCGGAATAGAAATGAGCAGGATCTTATAGTCCTCAGGCCGAACAACAGCGTACATCATGGTATCTGAACGTGCCGTTTCATTATCACGTTGATCTGTACCTAGCAACATAATTGAGAACGGATCGCTCTTGTACACAACCGGTTCTGGCTTAACCTTATTATCATCCTTAAGCGGCTGGTAAGATTCTTCCTTTAGCTTAGTTTCAACCCGATCAGACAAAAAGAGGTCAAAGGCTAATACAGCCAGGGAATTACGAAACAGAAAGCCTCCCGCTATAATAACAACAAGAACAATGAGGGCGATATATCTTTTCTTTATTTTTTTCATCTTTGATTCCTTCATTTTTGATTCCTTCTTTATTGTAGAATAATTGCTTGCCATATATATAATGCTTCCTGAATCTTTATCAGGCAGTCATGACTTTATTTCTCACGGCGATCAACTGACCCTTATTCCATTATCTTATTGTCCCCCCTTTCAAGAAATTCAGGTCATTCAAAATTATAGAAAAAAAGTTTTTTGCGGTTCTAAAATAATGTGCACTAAAACAATATTTCTATTGTAATCACTAAATGGATAAAAAGAAACCACAAATAACGACATGAATAGGGAAAAAGCACCAAACCAAGTAATAAATACTGGTATGGCGCTCCGACTTTAGTTCCTAATTCTGAGCGGATTCATCATATGTTTAACCCGATCACCGGATTGTAAACCACGGAAAAATCCGTAATCAAATAATTTTGCTGCCCCTTCAAATCGGCTCTCATAAGTCTTTGCCCCCATAACGACTGCAATAAGCCTATGCCCATCCCGCTGAGCCGAGCCTGCAATACAGTACCCTGCCCGGTTATTGTGTCCAGTCTTTAAACCGTCTGTACCCTCATAAGCGTAAATGCCACCCATAGCTGGCAACATGAAATTGCTATTACTTACATATAGCCCCTTATTCTTCAAATGCATTTGTGTACGGCTGGAAATATTGAGAATATCCGGATGATGATAGATTAGTGCGGCAGCCAATTTAGCGGTATCACGAGCTGTCATCATAGTCTCACCGCTGATATGCATATTCGGATCAGTGAAACCAAGATCCTTACCTGATAGTCCCGTTGCATTAGTAAATATTGTACGAGAAGATAAGCCTAGACTATGTGCCTTGTCGTTCATCATGAGCACAAAAGAGGCTTCTGAACCAGCCATATACTCAGCCAATGCAACAGTAGCATCGTTGGCAGAATAAATAGTGACTCCTTCGAATAATTCTCTTATAGTATAGAATTCTCCCCGCTTCAATGAGAGACTTGTGCCGCCCATTTTACTTGCATAGGCACTAATTGGGACTCTATCCTCCCATCTAATCATTCCAGAGGAGATTTGATCCAGCACAATCATTTCTGTCATTAATTTAGATACACTGGCCGGTGGCATGGGTACATCACCATTAATATCCACCCATATATCTCCGGTATCCATATCTAGAAGCACTGCTGATTCCGCGTCAATATTCGGTTTAAAACCAAGCCCAGTTGGCCTCCATACCGCAATTAAGACAACGACTAATACAGCTGCGATTGCCCCCACTACTATCCGTCTCTTCATCGTCGTCATCCTCCATACTATATATGACGAATGAAACTACAATTTGATTTCACTTTTCACAAAAAATTATTATTTTATTTTTCGTCCTCTTCCTTAATCCACCATTTATAAGGGTCTATAATCGTACTCATAGAATTCACGCGAACGCCCTGTAGGCGCTTATTTACTGGAACTATCGCTTTTCGTTCGGCAAAAAAGATCATAGGCACCTCTTCATTAACCAGCTTCTGCCACTCATAGTATATTTCTTTACGATAATCCATATCGTATGCCTTCATACTTACGCCTTCACGAATCAGCTCTTCATTCCGCTCGGAAGACCAACGGGGATAGTTCCATAGATCATTTTCTCTCCATAGACCTGTTGGATCGGGATCACTCGCTAACCCCCATACTCCGTAAAATAGTTCGATAGACGGATCATCGACTTCCACTGCGTCGTAGAAAGCATGGAATTCCTTTAATGCTCCACCGTTCAGCTGTACATCGAGTCCAACATCACGCCAATTTCTTAAAATGGCATTAGTACGTAGCTCTGCTGTTTGACTGCCTAGCATAGAATCAAAATGGATCATCAGCTTTTGGCCCTTTGGATCTTCCCGTAATCCATCACCGTCTAGATCCAAGAACCCAGCAGCATCCAGCAGTTCCTTGGCCTTTGTAGGATTATACAGATAAGCATTAATCTCAGTATCAGGGATCTTCGCCCAGCTAGTGCTAGATATTGGAGTCTCTACAGGCTCAGCTAAACCGTGGGAATATGCTTTGATGATCCCTTCACGATCTAAAGCATAATACATAGCTTGCCGTAATCTTTTGTCTTCAAATTTAGGGTTATCCATTACGATGGTCTCGGTTTCCTTATCCCAATGCCCGAATTTAAAACCTATATATTCATAGCCTAGCTCAGCAGTTTGCAGGATGTTAATATTATCCAGTTCTTTTAGATCATCATAAGCATCCCGAGGGGCTGACTCTATGTCAATCTCTCCTGTTTGAAAGCGTTCAGCCACTTCCTTATCGTCAAATACCTTATACACTATCCCATCCAATAGCGCTTTGCCCTTGTAATATTGATCAAAACGTTTCATTTCTACCCTCTGGCCAGGCTGAATATGTTCAACCTCAAAAGGGCCAATACCTATAGGAGATTTTCGCATCTGGTCACTTTCAGGCATATCTTTAACAGCAATTCCAGTATAGTATTTTTTATTCATCGGATAGGGCCACAGACTATCGATGGTGTTTACCCGTGCAGCAGTTACAGTTATTTTCAAAGTATAAGGATCTATAACCTTCAATCCGGATATGCCCTTCGCTTCTCCCTCATGATAGGCCTCTGCACCCTGAATCATTTCAACACTATAATAATGCGAGCCCGTGTAATCTGGACTAGCAATAGTTTCAATTGCGAATTTCCAATCCTCTACCGTTAATTCATCACCGTTATGCCAACGGATTCCCGGTTTAATTTTAAAGGTAAATACTTTATGATCATCAGATTCCTGCCAAGAGGCGATATTAGGAACCGTCACTAGTTCATCATTTACCTGAAACATCGGCTCAGTAATAAACTCCAGCACATGAAAATCATCTTCACCTTCATAAAAAGCAGGCTCAAACAAACCCGTAAATGGTGAGGAGAATCCGTAGGTAACTACTCCACCAGCTTGTGGCTTATCGTCTACTATATTATGGCGCGAAGATAATGGATTACTGCTAGAAGTTGTTCTACTACATGCTGACAATAGAGTTGCCATCACGAGCAGCGTTAACAACAACCTGCATATTTTCTTATTATTCATGTGTTTCTTCCCTTCTCTAGTTGAACGTATATCTACATTTAAGTTATGGAACATAAATATTTTTACTGTAACAAAGTTTTATGGTGGTTACAATAACTTCTAAGCCCTAGGCCTTTACTCCTGCTTGAAATTCACTTATTTCGTTATATCTATAAAAAAAGACCTGTCTCGTGGACAGATCTTCATTGAATCTATTCTTCATCTCTGTGCGTAATCGTTAAACCCTCAACATGCTTACGCTGCATCAACTTGCGCTTTTTACGTGTATCCTTACTCTCAAAAATAATATCAAAGTCATATTCCTCCGGGTATAGCTCTTCTTTTGAAAGATAGGGCTTCAACCGCTTATGGTTAATTTTCATTTTTTGCTTCTGGATCATCACCCCAACCATTCCTAAATGATCTCTCTTCTCATAAACGATCCCTGTGCGGCCGAGTGACGTTACCACAACTGCATCTCCAATTTCAAATTGAATCAGCTTCTCCTTGCTGCGGTCAGATGGAGTAGCCTCTTCTTCTGCATTGCCATGTTCCTCTACTGGAAGTGCATCATATTCCTGTTCTCCATCTTTGCTGAAAAGATTTCCCCATGCCTCTCCGCTGCCTTTCTGTAGCCTTAGTTGCTGCGCCTCTACGATTTCCCATGATCTCTTAATAACGTTATCCTGTATCCCCAGCTTTTTAGCGATCTGCAGAGCGTAACTTTCCCCCGCTTCTCCAATCGTCAATCGATACAACGGCTGTAGCGTTTCTTTATCAAATTCCATTCGCGCATTTTGAAAGCCCGTCGTTGCGGCTGCAAAGGCTTTTAGCTCATTAAAATGTGTAGTAACAATAATATTCGCCCCTTTACGGCTCAGCTCTTCCAGAATCGCGATAGAGAGCGCAATGCCTTCCCCGGGATCCGTACCAGCCGCCAGCTCGTCAATGAGCAGCAGCACCCCTTTAGATGCATCTCTCAGCATTCCCTCAATACTCTTCATTTGCGCCGAGAATGTGCTGAGTGATTGTGCCAGACTTTGTCCGTCGCCAATTACACTGATTACATCCGTAAAAACAGTGAATTCGCTACCCTCCTCGACCGGAATCAACAGCCCCGATTGAGCCATGATCGTCAGCAGCCCTAGTGTCTTAAGGACCACAGTTTTACCACCTGTATTTGGGCCTGTAATGATGAGGGATTTATACCCCTTACCAACCTCCAGATTGATCGGAATCATCCCCTTCAGCATGGGATGCATGCCTCCATTCATCTTTAGAAAGCCTTTCGCATTCAGCGTAACAGAAGATGCCCCCAGCGTTCGTGCATATTTAGCTTTAGCAAAAATAAAATCATACGTGCCCGTAGCCTCAATATTAAGGTGCAGGGCAGCCTGTTCCTGTTCTACCAAGCTAGTCAGCATGCTGAGGATTACGGCTTCTTCTCGCGCCTCTTCACCCAAAAGTAAATCAAGCTCAATTTGGAGAGCAGCGATCTCGTCTGGTTCAATAAACACCGTCTGTCCACTTGTGGATTGATCAAGCACCGATCCTTTTATTTGTTTATGATATTCCCGTTTTACGGGGATAACGTAACGCCCACCTCGCTGACTATAAATATTCTCCTGCAAAATCGATTGATGGCGTGACATAATTCCGTCGATTTTTTTATGAAGACGTTCTTTAGCCACTACAATCCGTTTACGAACTCGCTCTAAACCCTTACTTGCTCCATCATCAATCGCACCAAAACGGATACAACGATCAATAGCCTCCCTCACGTGATTTAACTCCATCAACGAGGATGCATATGCAGCAATCCGTGGAGCACTCTGTTCTTTAGAGGCCATATATTTGCGCAGTTGACTACAGCTCTTAAGAAATGTAGCAACCGCAGTGAAATCTTGCTCACTGTACAAATATCCAGTCCCCATTAATGACATGATCCACTCAATGCCTTCTAATGAAGGAATGGGTACACTCGATCCTCGTTCCAGCAGTTCTTTAGCTTCAGAAGTTTCCTCCATTGCTCTTTGAATCGTCGGCAAATAGGTCATTGGCATAAGCTCTTCTACAGCTTTTTTTCCTACATAAGATACTGCGTGGCGCCCAAGCTCTGTTTTAATGATTTCGTATTCCAGCGTGTTTAGACTTTGTAAATTCACAGCAAATCCTCCTTCAAATCTCTATTGGTTTGGACCTAATTCTCCATAACGCAAAGAAGGGCAAAGAATGCCACTATGGCAGTCCTTGCCCTTCTTTTTATACTGATGCCCTCTATCGTCCTAAGGCCCCGAAATGAGAACAGGTGCCGAAAAACAAAAAAACCGTGCAATAAGAGCACGGTTAATTACAAAGAGAACAACAGCCGTAAAGAGGCCATTTGACGCTTCGTGTGTTCTTAACTAAATCATCCACCCGTAAGGAACAACAGACTGCTGCATAATACGAACTCAAATAGAGCACGTAATCGCCTCATGACAAGCCTGCTAAAGTCTTCCTAATCAAGTGTTATGAAATTGCTAGTTAAGAACGGTCACCGACATCAAAATTTCCCCTTTAGTTATAGGATAGCTGTAATTTAACATAATAAAGTGCCAACGTCAAACGATTCAACGCCCAAATAATTCGATTTCATGCTTACCCTACTATTAATGCTTCCTTTTTTGCATACAAAAAAAGCAGCCGGTTTCCCGACTGCTTTTATAAAACGTCCTATTCCGTTGTGTAAGGAAGCAACGCGATTTGACGCGAGCGTTTTACAGCAATGGTAAGAGCGCGTTGGTATTTTGCACTTGTACCTGTTACACGACGTGGCAAAATCTTTCCACGTTCGCTGATGAACTTCTTAAGAAGTTCGGTATCTTTATAATCAATGTGAGTAATCTTGTTCACAGTGAAAAAGCAAACTTTTTTACGCTTGTTGCGTCCACCACGACGTGCTGGTCTTTTGTCGTTGTCAGCGCCTTCTCTTGGTTTAAAAGCCATATTCTTTTCAGTCCTTCCTAATTAAAATGGCAAATCATCATCCGATATATCAATCGGTTTACCATCGCCCGAAAAAGGATCTTGAGTATTGTTGTTACGCGAGAAATTATTGTTGTTATTTCCGCGTCCAGCGTTACCACCGCCACCATATGCTGGCTCTTCAGGCATACTACTTGCACCACTTGAAGTATTTCCACCTTCACGGCTCTGTGAAGATTCCAGGAAACGAACATTATCAGCAATAACTTCAGTTACGTATACACGTTTGCCTTCGTTATTCTCATAATTCCGCACTTGGATGCGTCCTTCCACTGCTGTCAGACGACCTTTGCGCAAGTAATTGGCACAGGTTTCTGCTAGCTGTCTCCAGGTTACAACCGGGATGAAGTCTGCCTCACGTTCACCGTTCTGGCCCGTAAAGTTACGATCTACGGCTAGCGTAAATTGCGTTACGGCAACACCAGCGGGAGTATAACGAAGTTCCGGGTCACGGGTCAACCGTCCGATCAAAATGATACGGTTCAACAATTCTGGTCCCCTCCTTTAGAGCGATTCATTACAAAGCTTGTCAAGATCTTAAGCAACGTCGTTCGTAATGAGATAACGAATAACTTCGTCAGAAATCTTCATAAGACGTTCTAATTCAGTAACTACTGCAGGTTCTGCATTGAAGTTAACCAAAACATAAACGCCATCACGGAATTTCTTGATCTCATACGCAAGACGGCGTTTACCTTGCACTTCGTGCTTTGTAATTTCCCCGCCATTGGAGATGATGCCTTGGAATTTATCGACTGCTGCTTGAACGGCTTCTTGTTCAATGTCAGGACGAATAATGTACATCACTTCATATTTGCGCATAATTTTCACCTCCTTATGGTCTGAGGCCCCTAATCACGTCAGGAGCAAGGAACGAGCACAAACATAGACTCGCACCTGATTAATATACCAAAATGAACAGCAGAGTGCAAGCAATATTAATACAGGACAACTCTTCCCCCTCTTTTTACATGAAAAAATCACTACCTGCGCACAATAATTACGAATTCATCTACACTAAAAAAGGAGGAATAATAATGGGTGAGAAGACGGAATATGAAGAAGGCGACAAAGCCCCCAATCCAGGCATGTATACAGAGGTAGGCGAAGCGCGAAGCTTCCATACTGAGATTTCGAATCCACAGCACATTAAAATGGAAAAAGGGGATACCTTTCCTGAGACCACCAACAAAAATCGAAAGTGGAAAAAGGTTGAAAAAGCACGCGTACACTAGTTCGAACATATTAAAAAAATAAATGTGTATAAAAAAAACGACATTACACATACTATACTCAGGCAGTACAAAAGAGAGGTGTGGTTCCGTTGGCCGTCGTAGACGAACACAATCACAGGAGATCTGATTCAGCATCTATTGTAAGCTGGGAAGAGTAGTGGGTTATTGCCTTAAAAAAGCATTAGCCTCAGCAACGCCTAAATCACTTTAGTCGCTATAAACAGAGAAATTCCAAACATCATTGATGTACTGCCTCCTGAAGAAGGACCCGAAAGGGCCCTTCTTTTTGCGTTATATATTATCCTGTATATCGGCTACTATAGACACAAAAAAACCTCCGTTACAGGAACGAAGGATTCATTAAATGTTATATATGCTGAAGTGGCGGAGAGGGTGGGATTCGAACCCACGCACGCTTTGACACGCCTAACTGATTTCGAGTCAGCCCCCTTGGGCCTCTTGGGTACCTCTCCGCAGCAAAAATAATTGTATCATGCAGACATGCCATTTGCAAGCTTAATTATTGTCTGTATTTTCCTCCGTAGAGCGCAGTACCTTCTTCATATTCTTCTCGAATTTAGCACGGGGAATCAGAACACTATGCTGACAGCCTGTACATTTAATTCGGATATCCATCCCCATGCGAATGATTTCCATCTCATTAGATCCACAAGGATGCTGCTTCTTCATTTGCACTATATCCCCAAGCTGAAAAACTTTACGTTCCACTATTCTTCCCCCTCTTCTCCTTCTTGTGTAGCTGCGATTTGCCGTCTTGATCCAGTGCTTGCCGACCCTGTAACTTCTAGTGCATGTTCTGTTTTTGCAAGATCTATTTGAGCCTTCGCCTCTGCCTCTGCCTTCTTACGTGCTTCTTCTTCAGCTTGAGCCAGTTCCAGCATGCTCTGTTTCTCTAATGCCTGCTTTATGTCGTTTTGAATTTGTCTCTCCGCTGCATCTCTTGCATTAGGAGCACAGCTGGCAGCTATACGAATCACATATTCCGAGGTACTCATGGACTGTATTCCGAGCACATTAGGGTAAGCAAGCACATTGAAGTTACGCTGTTCTATTCCTTTTAGCGCCTCGCCAATTAATCCTAACGTGACTTCCAAGCTTCGCTCCATTTTAACAGGAACATCAACTACAGCCAATGCATTGGAAAGAGAATAGTTCGTCACATTCGTAATTAGTCCATTAGGGATAATAAATACTTCTCCGGTTGCACTTAACAGTCTTGTTGTTCGCAATCCGATTAATTCTACAGTCCCTTTATAAGTACCTGTCTGAATTACATCACCAACCGCAAATTGGTCCTCCAAAATAATAAAGAACCCTGTAATAACATCCTTCACCAGACTTTGTGCTCCAAAACCTACTGCCAGACCAAGTACACCTGCTCCGGCCAACAAGGGTGCTAAATCGAAGTGGAACTCTGAAAGAATGAGCATGATCATCACAAAATTACAGATAACCGTTACTACATTTTTCATCAATTCCCCTACCGTAGTAAACCTTCGTGTGTTAGACAGAATTCTGCCACCCGTTTTACGTTCAAGCGAACGATCAATAATGTTAGAAACAATCTTAATAATAACCCTAGTTAAGAGAAAAATAATAAGAATTCGTAGTCCTGAGAATAAGACATTGGCCCACATATCAGCATCGGTAAACCAATTCCACACCTTATCTTTAAAACGCAAGGCATCTTTTACAGCATCACCGGGAGTAGTAGCCTCTAATATCCACCTATTCATATTGTATAGTCCTCCCTACCTCTCAATCAGTATGTAGTTCTCGTTGTCTTTTCCGTAGATGCCGCGTATTTCGATATTCTGTTCCGTTACTATCCTTTGTACCTCTTCCAGTGCACTTTGATAAAACTGGATCGATATCGCGCATCCTGCCGTGATCTCTTTCGGGGTTGGAAATATATCAATTTCAATTTCCGCATACTCAAGCAGCATTTCAGCACGAAGCGCCTGCTGGGTAGAGTCAAACGCGATCAACATCTCTTCCTGCATATACGTTACGCCTCCCATAGGTTTATCGTCCTATCTCTTGCCGCTGTAGTATAAAACCCCTCTTCTATCCATATACTAGATACCATCAAATAGAATCAACTTCAGAAAGGAAGATGGTATGAATTTTTCATCCAAAGCTACATCAGCGCAAGAAACGTCCTGTTTAAAAATATCACATACCGATCCCGATATCTATTCTGCTATTACCCACCGGCTACTGTTTCACTTTGCACGTACACGCCCGGAAACACAGATTGTCGTCATTTGTGTAGGTACGGACCGATCCACAGGAGACTCTCTTGGCCCTCTTGTTGGCACTGCATTGTCACGTTTTCATAGTCCGCTGTTTCATTTATATGGAACTCTTGAGGAGCCTGTCCATGCCGTTAACCTTGAGGAAACTCTATCCCTAATCAACGAAAGATATAGTAACCCCTTTATCATCGGTATAGATGCTTGTTTAGGTCACTCTACTAGTGTAGGATGCATCCAAGTCGTTGAAGGGCCTTTGAGACCAGGTGCTGGCGTAAATAAACAATTGCCGCCGGTAGGTGATATCCATTTGACGGGAATCGTTAATGTCGGCGGCTTTATGGAGTATTTTGTATTACAGAACACGCGATTAAGTTTAGTTATGCGATTATCTGATATTATAGCTACGAGTCTATATTCTGCCTTAAAGCAGTGGAATCTTCATGCTAGGTCCGCTGCAACGCGAGAGTAACAACTTCTTTTTCTTCAGGTGATAAGACATATTGTGATTCGCCATTCTGCATAGGTTTAGAGTAAATGTAAGAATTCTCACGATTATGAAGACTGGTTAATACAATACCACTACTGTTGTCATCCAGTATAGCCACTGAGAAACTCAGATCATTGCCACGTTCACCAAAGGCATTATAACGCTTCAGCGCAATATTGGACTTCATGCCACGCATTCTAGTTTGAGTTGCTTCTAATACGGTTTTTTGCTCACGTTGTTCTTCTTCCAGCATGTCGCTTTGGTTCTTCAGATCAATTAGAAGGCCTTCCAGATCCTCCACACCGCTCCCAGCCATCATGGCCTCATATTTACGCCGCATAGCACGCAGCTTAGCCCCCTGGGCGATCACAGTGATTATCAGCACCAACATAATTACTGTAAAACCAAACACAAACCACTGCAACTGCTCACTAATTAATTGATTTAATTCAGACATGAATGGACCATCCTTTTTATTCATCTGCTGCGGGCATTGCCATATAACTCATCCATAGCAGCCAGCATTTTGCTTATATTATGCTCTGTCGTATCTACACCTACACTCGCCCGAACAGCACCACTCTCTATCGTGTCAACCGCTTTATGTGCTAAAGGGGTACAATGCATGCCCGCTCTAACCGCTATTTTATAATCACGATCTAGGCGATGAGCGATATTTGCTGACTCTTCTCCATCCACTACAAACGATACAATACCGGTTCTTGGCGCCCCTAGTGAGGGCCCTAATAGTCTAATGTTCGGGATGTGGGACAACCCCTCCATCAGTCTTTGAGTTAACGCCCACTCTCTCTCATGAATAACGCTCGTCCCTAAAGATTGTACCTTTTGAACACCTGCTAGTAAACCGGCAATCCCTACCGTATTTTGCGTTCCCGCTTCATACCGATCTGGACGAACAGAGGGCTGTTCACTGTTTTCCGATTGACTACCAGTTCCTCCATGCATCAGGGGTTCCAGGTCCAATTCAGGTGATATATAAAGTCCGCCGGTTCCTTGTGGTCCAAGTAGTCCTTTATGCCCCGGAAATGCCAACAAGTCTATATTCATTTTTTTAACATCAATATCAATTGAACCTGCGCTTTGAGCAGCATCCACCAGAAATACAGCACCATGCGATTTAACGATATCGCCAATATCACCGATAGGGAGTATACTTCCTAGTAAATTAGAGCTGTGATTGCAGATCACCATTTTGGTATTCGGCTGGAAAGCATTTTTGAGTTCTTTTAAATCCAATTGCCCTTCACGATCCACTTTTAGATAATCAACTTTTATCCCTAGTGTCTTACGCAAGTATTCCAGCGGCCGTCTCACAGAATTGTGTTCTGTCATCGTTGAAATCACGTGATCTCCCACTTTAAGCGTCCCTCTGATCGCCATATTCAAACTCATCGTAGTATTATGGGTAAAAGCTATATTTTGCGCATTAGATACACCGAACAATCCCGCCAGCACACTCCGCGTCTTTACTAACACTCGACCGCTTCCTATCGCTAGCGAGTAATTACCTCTACCAGCATTTGCCCCTGACTGCAGAGCATTCAACATCGCAGTTGCAACCTCTGGTGGTTTAGGCCAGGAAGTAGCTGCATGATCCAGATATACGAAGTCTTCCATAACCTCGCTCCTCGTCTATTACCCTTTTTTAATCAACTTATTCAAAAAAACATACCCCTAATTATCCGATTAAGGATATCTCAGGATATGTTCTTGGCATAGATACCCATTTAGTTACCCAATAATTCCAACAATCTTTCTAAATCCTGAGCACTATAGTAGTTCAGTTCAATCTTCCCTTTTTCCTTACCCTGTTTTATTTTCACTGTTGTTTTAAAACGTTCACGCAATACTTCCTCTACATTATCAATATAGGGATCACGTTTAACAACTTTGACTTTAACTCCATTAGTAGGTTTTCGGTCCAAGTTCTTCACTGTTTCTTCTAGCTCTCTTACACTCCACTGTTGTTCCACGCATTGTTCGGCCAGTTGTTTAATCACTTCTGGATCCTTTAAAGCAACAATTGCCCGCGCATGCCCCATTGACATTGTTCCACGTGAAACATATTCTTTTACTTCTTCAGGTAAAGAAAGCAATCTCAGGAAGTTGGCGATATGAGATCTGGACTTTCCTACCTTGAGCGAGAGTTCTTCCTGCGTAAGTGAAAACTGATCCATTAGGCCTTGGTAAGCCACTGCAATTTCCATTGCATTTAGGTTCTCACGTTGCAAGTTCTCGATTAATGCAATCTCCATGACTTGCTGATCACTAAGATTTCTAACGACTGCTGGAATTGTAGCTTTGCCACAATATTGCGAGGCACGGAATCTGCGTTCGCCGGCAATGATCTCATACCCCTTCAATACGCTACGAACAATGATCGGCTGAATCACGCCATGTTGTCTGATAGATTCTGCTAGTTCTTGAATGGCCTCTTCATTAAAATCTTTGCGCGGTTGATATGGATTAGCCCGAAGTTGAGCTAAAGGGATCTCAACTACTTTATCATCTTCATTAATTGATAAAGATGGAATTAGCGCATCCAGACCTTTTCCTAATCGTTTACTCATAAGAAATCACTTCCTTTGCCAACTCTAAATACACTTCCGCTCCTTTAGAGCGAGGATCATAAGTAATAATGGATTGTCCATGTGACGGCGCTTCACTTAACCGGACATTCCGAGGGATAATCGTTCTATATACTTTTTCTTGGAAATACTTCTTAACCTCTTCTATCACTTGAATTCCCAGATTGGTCCGGGCATCAAGCATAGTCAATAATACTCCCTCTATCTTCAGATGCGGATTGAGATTTTTTTGCACCAGACGAACGGTGTTTAAGAGCTGACTCAAACCCTCAAGCGCATAATATTCACACTGGATCGGGATGATTACCGAATCCGCCGCCGTAAGGGAATTGATTGTTAAAATGCCAAGTGAAGGAGGACAATCGATGATAATATAATCATAATTGTTTTTAACCGCATTCAGCGCCTTTTTTAGCTTTAGCTCTCTGGAAATCGTCGATACTAACTCGATTTCCGCACCCGCTAATTGAATGGTCGCCGGAATGATATGCAGTCCTTCATTTTGAGTTTCCAGTATGGTTTCTAGAGGATTTACCTCATTTATAAGAATGTCATATATACAATTCGCCACGTCCGCCTTGTTGACGCCAACGCCGCTAGTAGTGTTACCTTGAGGATCGATATCAACTAGAAGCACTCTTTTTCCTAATGTAGCCATACCGGCACCTAGGTTCACGGAGGTTGTTGTTTTACCGACACCGCCTTTTTGATTTGCTATGGCAATAATCTTGGACACTTATTTCACCTCGAATAGTTAGGAAGAATCTTCTCGTAGATCGCAAGTACAAATGTTCCTGACGCTGATATAGCGTCACACTTTATGAAGAATATAGACAACTATTATATACTGGAACTTTAAATTACAGGCCTGGCCAACACATCCCGGTTCTAGCCACACCAAAGGCGGCCAATCACCTCAAGGCCGCCTTCAGCTTTTGAAACAATTTATCTTTTGGGGATTTGGATTACAATCTCGTAATGGTCACCACGGTCATTTTCTGACGTTTTGATTTCCATCCCTGAGCCTGACACCATATCAATAGATTGACGAATTGTATTAAGAGCTAGACGAACATCCTTGGTATAGGAGACCCGCTTTGATTTTTTAGTTTGTGAGACTTGTTTGTAGAAAGCAATACGAGCTTCTGTTTGTTTAACATTTAAGCCTTTTGAAATGATTTCTGCCAACACTTTCAGTTGCATCTCCACACTATCGAGTGATAATAATGAACGTGCATGTCTTTCAGAAATCTGACGCTCCATTAACGCCATCTTAACCTCTTCAGGTAAATTAAGTAAGCGAATTTTATTAGCTATGGTAGACTGACTTTTACCTAGTCGTTGTGCTAAGCTTTCTTGCGTCAATTGATGAAGATCAATTAACTTTTGATAAGCAACAGCTTCTTCAATAGAGGTCAAGCCCTCACGCTGTAAGTTTTCTATAAGCGCAATAGATGCGGCCTGTGAATCATTGAATTCACGAACAATGGCTGGAATCGTCTCTAAACCAAGCTTTTTGACCGCACGCCAGCGTCGTTCACCTGCAATGATCTCGTACACGGAATCTCGCATGCGTACAACTATGGGTTGAATGACCCCATGAGTTTTAATCGTCTGGCACAACTCATCGATCTTGTCGTCATCGAATATCGTCCGTGGTTGGTAAGGACTGCTAATGACCTCATGAACTGGTATTTGTTTAATCTCTTCTCCGCTGCTCCGCTCGGTAAATCCAAATAGCTTGGTAAATTGTTCTTTCATTCCGTTCATAACCACCTAATTTCGTTATAGTACGATCTTCTTGACCCTCTTCTCGGAAAGCGTATCGTACAGCAATAAAAAACATTCTGATATTATGAAATGGCCTGCAGCTATCAGGCATCATAATCTCTCCTTCTTTCGAACAAGAGTACAGAGAAGGAGTTATATACAAAATTAAAAGTCTACTATGCTATTCTATCACTTTTCTCTACATAATCATATTCTCCGTAAAGACCTATTTTTCCTGCATTTTCATAATGATAGCCGCTTAATAAACATATCAATTTAGTTTATCTTTTAATTAAAGTTCATTTGAGATCGTTATCCTAATTCCACTCAAAAAAAGGTCACCCTCTAAAATGAGGATGACCTTAAATATATTTTCCAATCTATAATGTTTCACGTGAAACATTATTTGATAAGTGGTGTTTTGGCAGGAATTCCCGCTTTTCGTGGGTACTTAGAAGGAGTGGCACCTGTCTTACGAATAATGACAATATGTCGCGCCGACTCTTCCACAGGTAAGCTGAAAGAATCTACTTTGCCGAGTTGAGCACGAAGTTCCTTTAAGCTGTACTTTGCCTCATCTAATTCTTCAGAAGGATCGCTTCCCTTCATGGCAGCGAAAACTCCATCCTTACGTGTAAAAGGAAGACAAAATTCATTCAACAAGGATAATCTTGCCACCGCACGCGCAGTCACCAAATCATAGGCATCACGATGCTTGAATTGCCGGGCAATATCCTCCGCACGACCATGAATCAATTGCACATCCGTTAATTTCAACGTAGTACAGACATGCTGTAGAAAAGAGATTCTTTTACTCAGTGAATCAATGATCGTCAGCTTCAAATGTGGAAAACAAATTTTAAGCGGAATGCCTGGAAACCCGGCTCCCGAACCGATATCTGCTAAATTGTTTATCTCATTGATATTAAGGAAAAAGGCTAGAGAGATCGAATCATAAAAATGTTTCGTGTAAACCTGCTCACGCTCTGTTATTCCAGTGAGATTCATTTTTTCATTCCAGGATACGAGTTCCTTATAGTAAAGATCGAATTGCTCCAATTGTTCTGCTGTAAGTGTAATGCCTCTTTCTTGTAAAAGCTGTGTGAATTGAACTTCCGTATTATCCATAGATTATCCTTTCGCCGCGGTTACCCGGTTGTAATGCTCGAGATATACGAGGAGAATAGAAATGTCGGCAGGTGTGACTCCCGCAATCCGAGAAGCCTGCCCGATAGAGATTGGACGGATCTTAGTCAGCTTCTGCCGCGCTTCCATCGCTAATCCATGGATTTCATTATAATTAATGTCATCTGGAATTTTCTTCTTCTCCATCTTTTGCAAGCGCTCCACATGTTGGAGCTGTTTTTCAATATATCCGGCATATTTGATTTGGATTTCCACTTGCTCCTTCATTTCTGCATCCAGCATTTCCGGTGATGGCGAGACTTGATCTACGAAGCTATATACAAGCTCTGGACGCCGCATCAAAACAAGCAAATTACTGCCGTCTACAATAGGTGCCGATTCATATTGCGCTAGTACATGGTTTACCTCAACAGGTTTAACCTTTGTCTCTTGCAGACGAACAATTTCACGCTCCACCCGTTCTTTTTTATCCGTGAAGTTATCGAAACGTTCCTGTGTAATCAAACCAATGTCGTAACCGATAGGTGTAAGTCTTAGATCTGCATTATCATGGCGAAGCAACAAACGATATTCTGCACGTGAAGTAAGCAGACGATAAGGTTCATTAGTGCCCTTAGTCACCAGATCATCAATGAGTACACCAATGTATCCCTGTGAACGATCTAAGATTACGGGTTCTTTGTCTTGCACTTTGCGTGCTGCATTAATTCCAGCCATTACACCTTGGCCAGCTGCTTCTTCATAACCGGAAGTACCATTGATTTGTCCAGCAGTGAAAAGACCAGGTAAACGTTTAGTTTCAAGAGATGGCCATAGCTGTGTAGGAACCATTGCATCATATTCAATAGCATAGCCGTTACGCATCATCTCTACCTTTTCCATACCAGGGATGGAACGCAGAATCGCCAGCTGTACATCCTCAGGAAGACTAGTCGACAGACCTTGTACATAGTATTCCGATGTATTTTTTCCTTCTGGCTCTAAAAAGATCTGATGCTTAGATTTATCACTAAATCTTACTACTTTATCTTCAATAGATGGGCAATAACGTGGACCTGTTCCTTCAATAATACCCGTAAACATCGGCGCACGATGAAGGTTGTCATTAATAATCTGATGAGTAACCTCAGAGGTATAAGTTAACCAACAAGGAAGCTGTTCATTGTTGGATGATTTCGTTTCAAACGAAAAGAATTTAGGCTCATCGTCGCCGGGTTGAATTTCTGTCTTCGAGAAATCGATCGTATCGCGATGTACACGTGGTGGTGTACCTGTCTTAAAACGTACCAATTCAAAACCAAGCTCCCGCAAATTCTCAGATAGCTTCACTGATGGCTGTTGATTGTTAGGTCCACTCTCATATGTCAGTTCACCCATGATCACCTTACCACGCAGGTAAGTACCTGTAGTCAGGATAACAGTCTTACTATGGTATTCCGTTCCTGTCTTCGTAACTACACCCGCACAACGTCCATCCTCAACGATTAAACGCTCAACCATCCCTTGACGAAGCGTCAAATTAGGCGTTTTCTCCATCGTTTCCTTCATTGTATGTTGGTACAAGAACTTATCAGCTTGTGCACGCAATGCATGCACCGCAGGTCCCTTCCCTGTGTTAAGCATACGAAGCTGAATAAAAGTCTTATCTATATTACGGCCCATTTCTCCGCCTAGCGCATCAATCTCACGCACCACATGTCCTTTGGCAGGTCCGCCTATGGACGGATTGCAGGGCATGAATGCAACCATATCCAGGTTAATTGTGATCATCAACGTGCTGCAGCCCATTCGTGCTGACGCTAGAGCTGCTTCGCAACCGGCATGACCGGCGCCAATGACGATTACGTCATAGTTGCCTCCATCATAACTCATGTCCTGTTTCCCCCTAATGTTATATTAAAATGTAAAACCTATTTTCCTAAACAAAATTGTGAGAATATTTGATCTAACAACGAGTCCGCTGCCGTATCGCCTATAATTTCACCGAGTTGTTCCCATGCTAGCCGTACATCGATTTGAATCATATCAATTGGAATATACTGTTCCGCCGCATCGTATGCATCCTGTAGTGATTTATAGGCTTTTTTAAGCAGTGCAATATGTCTCACATTACTTACATATGTCAAGTCACCCGATTCCAGCTTTCCACCAAAAAAGAGTGTCGAAATGGCATCTTCAAGTTTGTCTAGACCTTCCTCTTCCAGAACGGACATCGGTACGATGTTGGACTCCTCAAAGAACGAGAGCAACTTATCCTTATCTAGTTTGGGCGGTAAGTCCATTTTATTCATGATCACTAGGCATTGTCTACCGTGGATTTGTTCCATCAATGCCAATTCGTCCTCATGCAGCTCTTCGTTAGCATTTAGCACAAGTAGAATCAGATCCGCATCACTAACTGCCGCCTTGGAACGTTCTACGCCAATCTTCTCCACTACATCCATCGTTTCACGAATTCCCGCCGTATCAAGCAGCTTAAGCGGAATGTTGTTTATCGTTATATATTCTTCGATGACATCACGTGTTGTTCCGGGAATATCTGTTACAATCGCTTTGTTATCACGTGCTAACGCGTTTAATAAAGAAGATTTACCAACATTGGGACGACCAACTATAGCTGTCGTTATCCCCTCACGAAGAATTTTTCCTTCATTAGAAGTCTTAAGAAGCTTTGTGATTCCTTCCATCACTTCACTGCTTTTATCTTTAATAAATTCAGCTGTCATGGATTCTACATCATGCTCTGGATAATCTATATTTACTTCGATATGAGCCAGCATCTCAATAAGTGTATGGCGCAAAGCATGAATTCGATCCGACAATGATCCACTAACCTGCTTTAAAGCCACAGAAAACGCACGATCCGACTTCGAGCGAATGAGATCAATAACCGCCTCAGCCTGTGATAAATCAATACGTCCACCCAAGAAAGCACGCTTGGTGAACTCACCTGGCTCGGCTAACCTTATCTCCTGCTGAAGAAGTAAATCCATCACCCTTCTTACAGAAATTACACCACCATGAGCACTGATCTCTACTACATCCTCGGTCGTAAAAGAACGTGGGCCCTTCATTACGGTTACAAGTACTTCTTCCATCTTCTCTCCGTTATCCGGACTAACGATATGCCCATAATGAACGGTATGCGATTCCGCTTCAGTTAACGGAACTCGGCTACGAAACAAAGGCGCCACTTGGGAAATAGCCTGAGGGCCACTTACCCGAATAATAGCAATTCCTCCCTCGCCTAATGCCGTCGATACGGCAGCAATGGTGTCACTAAGCATGCTGTTTTTCACCCCAAAACCTATATTTTTTTGATCATAAACGGTCTTATATTGTTAAAAAAGCAATGACCCCTTACATTGGTCAAGGAGTCATTGCATCATATAGTCTTTACTTCAAAGTTATAACGACGCGGCGATTTGGCTCTTCGCCCTTACTAAGGGTATTCACTTGCCGATGATCCTGTAATCTGGAGTGAATAATTTTCCGCTCCTGAGGTGACATCGGTTCCAGTACTACCTCTTTACGAGTCCGAATGACACGACTGGCTAAACGATCAGCCAGCTCTTCGAGAGTTTTTTTACGCCGCTCACGGAAGTTCTCCGCATCTAGCACAAGCCGTATAAAACTGTCGGAGTAACGATTAGCTACGATATTAGCCAAATACTGCAGAGCATCGAGAGTTTGTCCTCTTCTACCAATCAACAGTCCCAAATCTGGACCTGATATCTGCAGAATCGTGGATTCCTTAGTGTGGACGATTTCGACTTCCACTTCGAGCCCCATGCTCTTAGCGACATCCACAATGAAATGAACGGCTTCTTGGTAAGCTTCCTCCACCGGTTGTCCGGAATCTTGGCGTGGCACACCGCCGTTAGCCTCCTGTTTGCTCTCTCTTGTTGACTGCTGAGGCAGTGACGGAGCACTCGCCGCTGATGCCGGTGCGGCTTCGGCTATCAAGGTTAACTCAACCTTGGCACCTTTCGCACCGATCAATCCCAGGAATCCTCTTGATGGCTGCTCAAGTACGTTGACCGTTACCCGGTCCTTTTGAACTCCAAGCTGGGTTAGTCCCCGTTCTACAGCTTCTTCAATGGTTTTCCCTGTTGCGACGACTTTGCTCATTTTGACTTTTTGGCTCCCTTCGATGCTTTACTGCCGCCTTTGCTCTTCACAGCAGTTGAGTCATCTGTACTTTTCACAGCACTTGCGATTGCCAATTTATGTTTATCGTTGTTGCGATATAAGAAATAGTTCTGAACAATAGTATAAATGTTACTGTAAACCCAGTATAGCGGCAATGCTGCTGGGAAGTTGTAGGACATAACGAAAATCAGAACTGGATAGATCATCATCATGAACTGCATTGGCCCTTGTTGTTGCATCGGGTTCATTTTAGTCATCATTCTAGTTTGTATAAATGTTGTTAATGCTGCAAGCACTGGTAAGATAAACAGATGATCCGGCTTACCTAGCTCCAGCCATAAGAAGGAGTGCTCCCGTAGATGTGGATTATAGTAGATCGAGTTGTAGAGAGCGATAAAGATAGGCATTTGTACGATCAGCGGTAAACAACCCGCCATTGGATTAACCTTATTCTCTTGGAACAAACGCATCGTTTCTTGCTGCACCTTTTCAGGTGTGTCTTTATATTTTTTCTGGATCTTTTGGAGTTCCGGTTGAATGGCTTGCATTGCCCGCGAGCTCTTCACCTGTTTAATCGTAAGCGGAAGAATCAACGTGCGGACAATAATAACCATCACAAGTACGGCTAAACCATATTCTCCGTTAAACCAATCAGCAAACTTGTCCAAGGCAATGGCGAAATAATACACTACATTACTTTGCCAGAAGCCTCCATTCTTTAAATCCTCCGTAGTGTGCGTAACAGCAGCTGACGGAGCGCATCCCGACAGAACAGCTAACGACAACACCATCACTGTGATGAGGAGAAACCATTTTCCCCGTCTAGTCTTCATTAGAGACACTTCAAAACCCCTCTCTTGAACATTCCATTCCACCGTAAATCATACCATAATTATGAATACAAATAAACAAGCCTCTTATGCGTCCTTTATTTGCGGGAAGCCTTGAGTAGCTTGGCTTTGCGCAGTACATGCAGCACGCTTTTTTCGAGCTCTGCGTATTCCATGGAAAGCGCTCCTTTTCTTACGATAAACACCATATCGAGTCCACCTGCAATTTCAGGTTCATGATGACGAACGATTTCCTTCACCAATCTTCTCATTCGGTTACGGACAACCGCGTTTCCAACCTTTTTACTGACCGATACCCCAACTCTAAATCGCTCTACCTCTTTTTTGCTAAACCAATACACTACAAATTGATGATTCGCAAATGACTTCCCATGGCGATATACACGACTGAAGTCGGCACGGTTTCGTAATCGTAACTTTTTGTGCACGGGAATCTCCTTCATAAATCCGGTTAAAAGTATCGTTCCGAATTTTTTTCTTCTAATAGTATAGTCATTTGGATGTCGCCATAAACGACCGCGACTACAACGCTGAAATTTCCCTTCTATATTATAGAAAGAAAAATATTCTCAACTTCTCACAAAATAATTCTGTATATACGTTAAATAGCCCCGCAAAGTGTAGCTAGCGCATTAAGCGAGATCCTAGTCGTTTGCAGAGCAAATAATAATAAAAAGCAGTAAAAAAAGACCACCGGAGTGGTCCCTTAGTGGCCTAACTTACGCACTCAAAACTTTTCTGCCTTTCAAGCGGCGAGCTGCCAGCACTTTACGGCCGTTTTTCGTGCTCATTCTTTTACGGAAACCGTGAACCTTCTTGCGTTTGCTCACATTTGGTCTAAATGTCGGTCTCATAATTGCACCTCCCTTACAGGAACTTAATTACTGTCATATAAGCAGAAACGGTCTAAGCCGTCCTTATAGTAGGGACAGTATCTACATGAATCATCATTTAATTATCGAGACATATCCTTACAGAAAACACCTTTATATATTTAAACATATTTTATGCGCAAAAGTCAACCTACTGCTGGCTCCAGACCCTCCCTCTAATTCAAGCCGCTTATCCACAACTCCCATTAGAAAAAAAGTAATCCACAAGATATGACAGTTATCCACCTGTGATCAAAAAATAAAGTCGACTACTCACAGATGAGCACAACCTGTGTATAAAATTATCGAAGCTTTGGCGTAAAGTGTCGAACCGTAAACAAATTATCAACAATATGTAGTGGTGTTCCTAATAATTGTACACAAGTGCTTGAATTTGTGGATAAAATAGCCCTGCTCATTGAAAAATAAGGGGCGTTTTGCTATGATGGTATTACTTTTGAATGTGAATAGATTTGTTTGTTCTCTTAATTATCAACAAGCTGTGGATAAAGTTGTGAACAAATCAAATTTATCCATATTTTTTTGTCTCTTCATATTGCCTACTGGGGATAAATATCAGCACCAACCTATTTTCTTCGACATTTCCACTTCATGGCTGATGCCACATTTGGAAGATTTAAAGGAGTGACAGTCT